>CAZHOO010000041.1:0-27501 GCA_964533905.1 uncultured Occallatibacter sp.
TCTTAGCGAGCGAGTGAGCATTTCAGCGAGTTGGCGAGTTAGCGAGTTGGCGAGTCAGCGAGTAGCACCTTGCTATCCCAGGTCTCAAAATCGAGACCTGGGGCACCCCAGGTTTGTGCCAGGTGAACGAGAGCGGAGCAGCTACGTTTTTCCCTTGTGGCCGCGGGCGAATTGACCGCGAAGCAGCGGGAATGATCCTGCAAATCTACTGTTCGAGGTTGTCGTGCCAGGCACGTTTGCGGACAAAGAAGAGGAATTCGCCAGGCTTAGGTTTGAAGGCGGCTCTTGCGCACTCGTCGGGCGCGACGATCCCCGTACTGAGGATGGTCGCGACCGAATACCAGATATTCCGCTCCTTATCGCTCTCTTTGGCGGCGTCGCAGTTGACGTAGGTGTCCATACCCATGTCATAGGTGGCCTTGACAGAGATTTCCTTTGCGTCGCCAGGAAGGGTGACGGTCACGGAGCCGTCATCGCTGATCTGGACCCATTCGGGGTGCGGCGTTTCATTGTGATCGACACGCACGATAAAGTTTGAAGCCTTGACGGGCAGGCCAGTCTTTCCATCGAGCAAGCGGATGGAGATGGACGCCGTGGACTGCGCGTGAACCGAGGCGGCTAGCAAGATGAGGCAAAGAATCGCGAAATTGCGAAATGCCGTCATGGCGGTGGCTCCTCAAGCGAAAGGCAAATGCAGATCCTTCGGCTCGTCCGCTGCCGCGGACTCGCTCAGGATGACAGCTTTCGATCCAGCATTCTATTCAGAATTTACCAAGCGGAGTAAGGCTGGTCGTCGGAACCTTGCTCATCGGAACCAGAGTGAACATCGTTGATTCCCGGCTCGGTCTGATCAATGGAGTACATAGCGTCGCTGGTGTCGGTGACCCAGGTATCTTTGCTGTGGGTCATGGGGTCTTCAGGGATGGCCCTGAGGTAGCCTTCCTGGACGAGATTGTCAAGCGACTGCGGGGCCTTTTGCTTGTCCATGGTGTAGGAATCGATCGCCATGCGCATGGTTTGCAGGTCTTCACGCAGGACCGCTTCGCGCGCGTGCTTGATGGCGGCGGCGAAGTAGGGAACAGCGAGCGTGGCCAGAATGGCGATGATCGTCATGACGATGATCAGCTCGATGAGCGTGAAGCCGGATTGAGTGCGTCGGTTGCGCATGTTCTTTCTTGAGCCTTTAGCCTTTGGCCATTAGCCCTTAGCTCCATTGTGCTCGTGCCTTCCGCCCAGTGTATTCATTTACTTTGCCGTCAAGCTAACGGCTGAGAGCTAATAGCTAACAGCTCGCAGATCTCACCACGTTGAGTACTTCGTGCCGTCGAGGCCGGTGCCTTGGGATTTTGTATGGACGTCGAAGACGCTCTGGCCGCCCCAGGAGTCGGAGTCAGGATCATCCTGCATGGAGCGCATTCCCCAATCGGTATTGCCGGTCATCGGGTCGACCGGGATCTTGCGCAGAAACTTGAGCTTCTTGCCTTGCACGTCAATCCCGTTGACCAGCGTATCGAGATCGGGAGGATAGTTCTGGCTTTCAACCTTTGTCTGGAATGCGCCTTTGTCGGCTGCGTCCTTGTATTTGTCGATGGCGTCGCGCATCTCCCATAGATCGAAGCGGAGCTCGCGCTCCTTTTGCCGCTTGACCTGGAAACGGACCAGCGGCAGCGCGGCCGTCGAGAGAATGGTGAGGATAAAAACGGTGACAATCAACTCGACGAGCGTGAGGCCGCGCTCGGAGTGATGGACGGGACGACTCCAGGGCAGTGCGGGCGAGGACGCCCGCACGACAGCCGGTTTGGAGACCGGCGCTACGATTTGGGAGCTAAGGCTCATCGGCGCTGTTTCCTACTTGACGACGATGCTGGTTTGCGCGCTTGCGACCGGCAGCTGCTGTTGTGCGCCGTTAACGACGGAGGCGCGGGTGATGGCCAGATCGCTGGGGCCCGAAGCCTTGGCCTGGAAGGTGAGAATACACACCACACCGGCGCCGGAGATGCCGTGTGTTCCCGGCGGCCGGGAGATGCCGACGACCAGATTTCCGGCGGGCTCGTCTGCATGAATGGGAGGCGCGGCCTGACCATCGCGGCTGAGGAAGTCTCCGGGAGAGACGTTGACGAGCTGAAGTTTTGCCGGATCGTAATGAAATTGGAGCGCGACCGAAGCAACGTCCGTGGCGCCGTTCAGCAAGACGGGAACCTGGAAGGGTGTGCCGGACGTTGGGGGAGAGACGGGCGGATTGAGCGCGAAAGCAGCGCCCGCGGGAGACACAGGCGGCCCAGTGGCCGCAGGTGACGCAGCGGAGCTTGTTGGCCCCGCAGAAGCGGGCGAGGCGGATCCCGGAGGTTGCGCCGAGGCTGCTGGTGGGAGAGCGGGCGTGGGAGCGACAACCTGTGAAGCTGCTTGCGACGCGGAATTAGGCGCCGCGGCCGAAGACTGCGCGGCAGAGTTGGGTCCTCCAGCGGCGTTCATGTCGGAGCGCAATTGCGCCAGCATGGCCGGGGCGGCCTCGACTGCGCTTTCGGAGGGAATCGAACCAACCGGAGGCCGATTCATTGCGGCGGGCGCGGCCGGCTGAGCGGTGGAGGTCGCTGGGGCTCCGGCGCCGGTATAGCGCAGGTCAATGGATTGGCCAGAGCCAGTGTCGATCTCTCGCAGATTGGCCTGATCCAGTTCTTGCGAGCGGACGATGTGCGGCACGATCACGAAGACGATATCGTCATCCTGGATGATGCGGTCTCTGGAGCCAAAGAGGTACTTAAGAACAGGGATAGCGCTCAGGCCCGGAATGCCATTCCAGTTGTTCTGTTCCTGATTGTTCTGGATGCCGCCCAGGATGCTGGCTTCGCCCTCGCGCAGACGGATGGTCTGGTCGACTACGCGCTGCGAGATGATGGGCTCGGTGACCCCGCTAATGGTCTCGGTGCCGCTCTCAGCGGAGACTTCGATCTTGATCTTGAGGGTGACGTCGTGGTCGTAGTGGATGCTGGGCGTCATCTCAATGTTGACGCCAACGTCCTGATACTGGAATTGAGTATTGACCAGCGAGCTGACCAGCGCAGTAGCGGCGCCTGTTTGGTAAGAGCCGGTGGCGATTGGGATGCGCGAACCGATCTTCATGGTGGCTTTTTGATCGTCGGTGGCGCGAATGCGCGGGCTCTGCAATACCTTGGTGTTGTTGTCGGTGAGCAGCAGATTCAGCGTGGCCGAGCCGACGCTGACCGCGAAGTCGGTGGAGTTGAGGTGGGCGAGATTGTAGAGAGTAGGGCTGACGGTGCTGCTGCTGGTGGTGGAGGTGGAAGTTGTCGAACTGGTGCTCGAACTGCAGGAATTCGTCGCCGCGCAATTAGGCTGCAGTGAGACGCCGAAGCTGCTGGGCCACGACATGCCCAGATTTCGCTCCCAATTCTTGCTCACTTCAAGGACGGCGATGTCGACCACAACTTCGCCGCGGGCCTTGTCGAGGTCGTCAATGAGCTGCTGCGCCAGAAGGAGCTCGTCAGGCGTGGCGCGCATGACGATGGCGTTCTGGCTCTGCACGCCGTAAACCTTGGCGTTGGGCATCACGTTGCGCAGCGCGGTCTGCACGTCGTTGAGGTCGTTCTGCTGCCAGGCGTTGGTCAGGTAGAAGGTTTGCACCGCCTGTTCATCCAGCTCCTGGCGCTTGGTGCGGGAGTTCTGGGCGACGAAGATGGTGTTTGCGGTGACCGGGCGCCAGAAGGTGTCGGACATGACGCCGACGATGCGCAGAGCATCGAGGAGAGAAACGTTATTGAGGTCAACCTGGATGCGCTTGGAGTTGAAATCGGGATCGAAGAGCACGTTGACGCCGGCTGCCTTGGCGATCGCCTGATAGACAACCTTGGCGTCCTCCGCCATGTGCAGCGAGAGCGGCTCGTTGGTCATGGGGCGGAGCTCCGGCGGTGCTTCAACCTCGCCCAGTTCCTGCTCTTCGCCAGAAGGTTGGGGCAGGCCGACTTCGGGAGCGGGGGCGCTGGTACCCTGCCGCTGGCGGATGCGGGCAATCTCCTGCTGCGCCGCCTCGTTGCCGGGGTCGATCTCGGCCGCATGAAGGAACTCGGAGAGACCTCCTTGCGCGTCGCCCGATTGCACCAGCTTGCGGCCCTTGGTGACGTGCACCGAAGAGTCGGTGGTGCGAATCCGGGCAAGGGCGATTTTGAAACGCGCGTCTTTCGGGTCACGATTGTAGGCCTTCTGGTAAAGCTCGAAGGCTGTGTCGTAATCTTCGCGGGCCTCGGCAGCCTGTGCCTGCTTGAAGTCAGAGTTGGCAGATTCCGCGTACAGGCGAACCGCAAAGACGCCAACACCTGCCCCAGCTAAAAGAAGCGCGAAGACAAGTGACCATCGCGAGACCAGGTTTCGAACAGCGGCTTGGCGAAGGCTGCGATGGTTCATATGGCTCCAAAAAACGGCAAAGCGGAACAAGTCCAAATGGGGCTCGGTAATGGAGAACGCGGCAAAGGGGACAAGCTCGGTGACCCTGTTTCACGCGCGGTGGCCGGCGATTGCGGGCCGCAGCGGGGATTCGGATGCGATTGATTTTGCCGAACTTCTCTTAAAAATCGCTCCCTCATTCTAGCAAAGCTCCGTTGCAACCAGTCTCGGCCGGCTGAGGGGCGCACCGATGCTACGATGAGAATTCAAGGACGCCCGCCCATGGCCCGCCAAACCAGTCATGTTATTGCCGCGAAGGGCACTCCGGCGGCCAAAAACCCGGCGAAACCCCGCGATCCCGTAGCCAGCGGCCAACGCGATGCGGCGCACAACCGCGCAGCCAGCCACAACTACTTCCTGCTGGAGAAATTCGAGGCCGGCGTGGCGCTGCGTGGGACGGAAGTCAAATCCATTCGCCAGGGCAAGGCCAATCTGAAGGACTCCTACGGGTTGATCAAGGATGGCGAAGCGTTCCTTTTGAATTTGCATATCGGGCCATACTCCCACGGCAACATCGCCAACCACGAAGAAACGCGCACACGGAAGCTGCTTCTGCACCGCGAAGAGGTCCGCAAGCTACTCTCCAAGACGCAGATCAAGGGGCATACGCTCATTCCGACGAGGCTGTATTTCCGCAATGGGAGGGTGAAGTGCGAGCTGGCGGTGGCCAAGGGCAAACAGGATTGGGACAAGCGGGAGACCGAACGGCGGCGCGAAGCCGACCGCGAAGCGCGGTCTGCGATCAAGGCGAACAAGCACAAGGGCAGCCGCTAGCCAGGAGCTCCATGCTCAGGGGAGGGCGAGCCCTTCATGCTCGCCGGGGCAGGCGAGGGCTGAGCCCGGGAAGAATCAGCAGCGTAAGCGCAGCCTGCATGAGAAGCCCAAGGCATATGAGAAGGATGTACCCTTCAAAGTTTGCTCCTGTAATGGCAAGCCAGAGCGAACGCGCCGCGAGCCAGACAATGGCCGCGCACCCGACAAGCGCCAGAGGACGAAGCCACGGCAAACTCCGGAAGTGCAAGGCCGCCAGCGTCAACGCGGCCTGGCCGACGATCAACCCTGCAATCCATTCGCGCTGCGCATAGCCGGGGTGATGCAGGATGATGTCCATCGCGCCCAGCCATCCGCCTGAAGCCATTGTGAAGAGACAGAACGCGGTCAAGACGAAGCCAAACTTCTGGGGAACAAAGCTCAAAACCTGGCGCATATACCAAACCTCCGCACGAGCAGGGCCAAGCAGTCTGACCTTCTCTTCGCAGAATTCCTCATACAAATCACCGCAAATGGCTTCCCGATCCCGCGGGTGAAGCAGGAACCTTAAAGTGCGCTCCATCCAGCGAGGCGGCTCGATTTTCTTCATGCCGATGCCTCCAATGGCCAGCGGACTCCTCGCCACATCCTGTCGAGGCTGCTGCGCGCTTCGGTCAAGGCGCTTGCGCCTTGTGTGGTGAGGCGATAGAAGCGTCGCGCGCGCCCGCGGCGAGCGGCTGTGCCGCGCTCGAGGCGCGAGGCGACGAGATTCTGCGCTTCAAGCCTGTCCAGCGTGGCGTACACCGATCCCGCGGAGACGCTGCGTTCAGGGCCCAGATTGGATTCGACGGCGCGGAGCACCGCCCGGCCATAGGCCTGATCGCCCCCAGAGAGCACGGCGAGCAGGACAATCTGTTCGAACATACCGAGCAACGCTGCCATGCTTACAATGTAGACATGGCCGCCCGCGGATGTCAAGCGATATCACTCTGGAGATTCGGATTGGGCCGCCGCCGCGCATAGGGGGTGGAAAAACTTGCCACCATGCCGATGTGCCGTAAAGAATAGGCACTATGCGAACTGAGCTTTCTTATGCCCCGGTTGCGGGGATCCAAACAGAACTTCTGGCTGTTTTAGCCGCCGACACCCAAACCGCCAAAGGCCCTGACGCAAAACCCCAACCCACGCTGCTGACTACCGATCCGGCTGTCCAGGCCGCCGCGGCCGCGGTGCTCTCGACCGGCGAGTACAAAGCGGGCGCAAACGAAACGGTGCTGCTACATGCACCGGCGGGGGTCGCTGCCAAGCGGCTGCTTATTGTGGGGTTGGGAAAGTCGGCAAAAGTTACGGTTCATTCTGTGCGCGACGCCGCGGGAACGGCCGTACGCTATGCGAAACCGCGCGGGATTCGGGAGGTGGCGCTGGCGCTGCCCTTTTACGAGGGTCTGTCATCGGTAGCCGGCACGCGAGCGGCGGTTGAGGGCGCATTCGTAGGGGACTTTGACGCGGATACGTATCGCAGCGACCGCAAGGACCTGAGCATTCAGACCTTCACGCTTGCGGTTGCGGGCGAGACGGACCACGCAGCGGTTGAGCCGGCGTTCGCCGAGGGCGCGATCGTGGGTGAGAGCCAGAATTTTGCGCGCGCGCTGGTGAACGAGCCGGGCAACAAGCTGACGCCGACCATCCTGGGACAGCGGGCTGCACTGATGGCGCAGGAGGTTGGTCTGGGGTGGGAAGTCCATTCCACCGAAAAACTGCACGAATTGAAGATGGGCGCGTTCTGGAGCGTATCGCAGGGCTCGCCGGAGCCCCCGGCGCTGATCGTGTTGCGCTATGAGCCGGAGGGCGTAAAGGATGGCCCAGTCCTTGGGCTCGTGGGCAAGGGAATTACGTTCGATACAGGCGGCATCTCGATCAAACCCGCCGACAACATGGAAAGAATGAAATACGACATGGCCGGTGGAGCGGCGATGATCGGGGCGATGCGCGCGATCGCGCTGCTGAAGCCGAAGGTGCGAGTGATCGCAGTTATTTGCGCGGCAGAGAATATGCCCTCAGGCACGGCGCAAAAGCCGGGCGACGTGCAGACGGCGATGCCGATCACCCCGGATCGGCCGGGCAAGACCATCGAGATCATCAACACTGACGCCGAGGGGCGACTGGTGCTGGCCGACGGTTTGACGTACGCGCGGCAACTGGGAGCGACGCATTTGATTGACGCGGCCACGCTGACCGGGGCCATCTCGGTTGCATTGGGCAAGATCAATGCCGGCGCATTTTCGAACGACGACGCGGCGTACGGCAAATTCGAGTCGGCGCTAGCGGTTTCTGGAGAAAAGTTCTGGCGCCTGCCATTGGGCGATGCGTACGCGGACTTGATCAAGTCTGACATCAGCGACATTAAGAACACTGGCGGACGATCGGGCGGAGCCAGTATCGCTGCTGAGTTCCTGCACGTCTTCGCCGAAGACACTCCGTGGATTCATTTGGATATCGCGGGAACGGCGTGGGTTGAGGACTCGCGGCCGTTCATCGCCAAAGGGCCGAGCGGGATCGCTGTCCGATCGATTCTGGAATGGGTGCGGAGCTACGAGTAGCCGCGAGGCGGCCGGTCGGCGAGTGAGCAAGTCGGCAGGTCCGCGAGCCAGCACATCAGCGAGTCGGTAGATCAGCAAGTTAGCGTCGTCTTGGATGCTGCGCCGCATCGCGTCCAACGATTCCCTTCCTTTTCGACACTTAGATCCTCTTAATGCGAAATGGCTCCTTGAAGTTGGGCGGAATTGCGCCGATTTAAAGGAAGTAGTCAGCCACGGAGGCGTGTGCGCCGGGGCGGCCAGGATGGCTGAAGCCGAGCTGGCATGGAACGTGAATAGGGCGGGAGACAAACTCTGATGGCCCACTGCAACGAGCTGCTTGAAGCCGCGTTTGACGCCGTCCCAGAGGGCGTTGCCCTGGTGTGCACGGAAGGCAAAGTGGCGCTGTGGAATCAGGCGGCGCAGGGCATCACGGGATACGCGGCAATCGACGTGCTGGGGCGCCCGCTGCCGGAAGAGCTTGAACCCCTTTTGCTCGACGAGTCCAGGGAAGGAGACGCGGGAGGCATTCGGCGCGCGCTGGTCCGCGCACGCCACAAGCTCGGCCATACGACGCCCGTGATCGCACGATATCTGGTGTTGCGCGACGCGCTGGGTGAACGGATCGGCGGCGCGGCGCTCTTTCATCCTGCCGAAAGCCTGGACGCCCTGCCGCACGGAGAGAACAGCAATGGTGCGAGTACCGACGAAGCCCGGGAAGAGTTTGAAGAACGGCTGCAGACGGAGTTCGACGATTTCAAGCGCGGCGGGCCGCCATTTGGCGTTTTGTGGATTGCAGTGGACGAGGCGGAGGATTTGCGCAAGACTCATGGCGCCGGCGCCTGCACAACGATGCTCGAAAAGGTGAGGCACGCGTTACTCCACGGGCTACGTCCGGCCGAGGAGATGGGCCGGTGGGGCGACGACGAGTTTCTGATCGTGGCGCACGAGCGCAGCGATGAGATGCTGGCATCGCACGCGCATAGGTTGGCGGGCTTGGCGCGGACGGCGGATTTTCGCTGGTGGGGCGATCGCGTCTCGCTCACGGTAAGTATTGGCGCGGCGCAGGCTGAGGGCGACGGCACAGAAACGCTTGCACAACTGCTGGGGCGCGCGCGGAAGGCGATGGAGACGAGCAGCCGGACGGGAGGCAACCGGGCAACTCTTGCAGCGAAGAGTGGCCCGACACCAGACTCGGCGGAGGAGCGGACATGTTTGCCATCATAGGCATCGTTGTGGTGTTTGTCGCGATCGTTGCGGGCTTCCTGATGGAAAAAGGGCACATCCTTGTCTTGATGCAACCGGCCGAGCTGCTGATTATTGGCGGCGCTGCCGCGGGCACACTGCTGGTGGCAAATCCGTTGCGTATCCTCAAAGACATTGTGGCGGGGTTGCTGGCGTCGCTGAAAGGCTCGCCGTTTACCAAAGCGCGCTATCTGAGCACCCTGAAGATGATGTACCAGTTCCTGAACAAGGTGCGCAAAGAGGGTCTGCTAGCGGTTGAGATGGACGTGGAGAAGCCTGGCGAGAGCGCGATCTTCAAGAACTATCCGGAGTTCCTGAACGACCACCACGCGCGAGACTTTGTCTGCGATACGCTGCGCACCGCGATCACAGGCGGAGTGGAACCGTTCGATATGGACCAGATGATGGAGCTGGACATGGAAGTGCACCACCAATCGGCGGTGCAGCCGGCCGACTCGCTGACCACGGTGGCGGATTCGCTTCCCGGGCTGGGCATTGTGGCCGCCGTGCTCGGAGTGGTCATCACAATGGGCTCGTTGGGCGGCCCGCCGGAAGAGATCGGCAAGCACGTGGCCGCGGCGCTGGTAGGAACTTTTCTCGGGATTCTGCTCTGTTACGGCCTGGTAGGGCCGTTAGCCGCGAGCATGAAGAAGCTGGCGGACGAGCACAACGATTACCTGCATGTTTTGCGCGTGTTGCTGCTGGCGTTTCTGAAGGGCTCGGCGCCGATGATTGCGATTGAGCTGGGACGGCGCGCGATTCCAGGCTATGCGCGTCCGGACTTTGACGAGATGGAGAAAACCTGCAAGAACAAGACGCCGGAAGCAGCGGCCGAGCCTCCGGCAGCTGCGGCGGCTTAAAAAGCAAGGGTCGAGGAACCAGGGGAGCGAGAGAGCAAAGACTGAGGGCCGAATGGCGGCAAAGGCGCAACCCATCATCGTGATCAAGAAAAGGGGCGGCCATGGCGGCCATCACGGCGGCGCCTGGAAAGTGGCGTACGCCGATTTTGTGACCGCAATGATGGCTTTGTTCATCGTGTTGTGGCTGATGGCCCAGAACGATCCAGTGAAAAAAGCAGTGGCTGGATACTTCAACGATCCGAGGGGAACCGCGAACCTGCTGGGAACGACGATGGCAGGAAACGGCGTGGCCGTGACGCAGAACGACCAGAACACGAAGCGGCTGGAGGAGTTGAAGCAGAAGCTCGAACAAGAGATCAAGGCTAAAAAGGAATTGGAGAAGCTGAGCAAGCAGATTGAGATCACGATAACGCCCGAAGGACTGCGCATTGAGTTGATCGAGGACAAGAACGGAACCTTTTACCAGAGCGGGAGCGCGCAACTAAGCCCCAGTGGTCAGGAATTGCTGGCGCTGCTGGCGGCTGAGTTGAAGACGCTGCCCAATCAGTTGCTCATTGAAGGACACACGGACGCGGCGCAGTATTCGACTGACGCGAACTACAGCAACTGGGAGCTTTCAGCCGACCGCGCGAACTCTGCAAGGAGGCTGTTGCAGCAGGATGGCGTGCGATCGGACCAGGTGACACAGGTACGCGGGTTTGCGGACCAGATGCTGCGAGTGAAGAACAACCCCTACGATCCTTCGAACCGGCGGATCACCATTCTTGTGAAGAACCAGGACAATGCACCGCCGCCGCAGTTGGCGCATGCTGCGATTGTCGGTGGAGGTTCAAATGCGGCCGCTCCCGCCGCTGCTGCAACGCCTGCGGCGCCCAAGCCTCAGAGTGCGCCAGCTTCTTCTCCAGCGCCGGCCAAGCCATCTCCCGCGCAGCCCGCGGAGAGGTCCGGCATCATGGGCAAGCTGACCTCGATGATGCATGGCTCAAAGAAATAAGTGTGCCGTGCGCGAGCAACCGGCAACACGAGTCAATGGTGTAATCTGAGGTGCGAGTCAGGAAGCGTTTACTCAAGGAGAATCTCCAATGGCCATCGTTGCCGGAGTCGATTTCGGCACACTCAGTGTTCGCGTCACGTTGGTCGACAGCAAGAAGGGGCCGATCGGAACCGCCTCGGCCGGCTATCCGCTGAACCGCCGGCGCGACGATCCGAACTATGCAACGCAGTCTCATGCTGACCAGATGGCTGCGCTGGCTGCGGCGACGAAGGATGCGCTGAAATCGACCGCCATCGATGGCGCACAAGTGGCCGCGATCGCTCTCGATACGACGGGATCAAGCGTGATTCCCGTGGGCGAAGGGCTGGAGCCGCTCGATGAGTACTACCTCTGGTGCGACCATCGCGCGTTTGCCGAAGCTGAGGAGATTACGCGCAAGGCGCACGAGTTGGGGTTTGAGGGGATCGAGTGGTGCGGCGGCGTCTACTCGCACGAGTGGGGATTTGCGAAGCTGCTGCACTGGCTGCGGCACAGTCCGGAGAAGCGGGGGCGCCTGGTTACAGCACTCGAACACTGCGACATGGTAGCGGCGACGCTGTGCGGCGTGACGGATTCCGAAAAGCTGAAGCGCAGCGTGTGCGCGATGGGCCACAAGTGGATGTGGAATCCGAAGTGGGGTGGATTGCCTCCGGAGAGTTTTTTGGTCGCAGTGGATCCGCTGTTTGCGGGAGTGCGCGCGAAGCTAGGCGGCGAGTATCTGACCAGCGATCACCTGGCGGGGAATCTTTCGGCGAAGTGGGCGGCGGAACTTGGCCTGCGAGCCGGAATTCCGATTCCCGTCGGAGCGTTCGACGCGCACTGGGACGCGATCGGCTCGAACATTCGCGAGGGCGATGCGGTCAACGTGGTCGGCACCTCGACGTGCATCATCGCAATGGCGCGGCAGGCTGAGCTGGTTCCGGGCGTATGCGGCGTAGTGCCGGGAAGCGTGCATCCCCAATACACTGGCATCGAAGCGGGGCTTTCGGCGGTGGGCGACATTTTTGACGCCATCGCCAGGCGCGCCGGCACCACGGTGGCGGCGTTAAGCGAAGGACTCGATCAATATAGAGCCGGACAAACCGGCTTGCTGCGGTTGAGCTGGGACAATGGCGACCGAACGGTACTCGTGAATCCGGAGCTCGGCGGAGTGACGCTGGGCTGGAACCTGGTGCATACCGCGCAGGACGAACTGTTCGCCGCCATCGAAGGGACCGCGTTTCACACGCGCATCATTCTGGAGCGGATGGCGGAGCATGGAGTACGAATCGAGCGCGTGATCAATGCGGGCGGCATTCCACAGAAGAACGAAGTGTTGAACCACGTCTACGCGAATGTGCTGAACAAGCCGGTGCTGGTGCCGGCGGGAATTCCGACGAGCCTGGGATCCGGGATCTTCGCTTTGATCGCCGCCGGGGAATACAAAACCATCGAGGAGGCGCAGGCTGCGGTTTGCCTGCCGTTGCGGACGGTTGAGCCGGACAAGAAATCAGCGGCGGTCTACGAACAGCTCTACGGGCTCTATCGCGATGTGTACTTTGCGCTGGGAACGCGCGAAGCCCCTCCCGTCGCCTTGGGAAAGATTTTGCCGGAGCTGAGAAAGATTGCGGCTGAAACGCGAAAGGCGTGACTGGACGACCTAATTGAGGTCGAACTTGTTGCCGCATTGCAGGCAGGTCGCGATCATGTTGCCGCTCCCAATCATGCCCGTTGTCCACTTCCAGCCTCGCTTCGCGGTCTGGACTTGAGTGGAACCGCAACGAGGACATTTCAAGCCTTGCTGGGCGAATCCGGCCACGTTGACGGGCTGAGCGGGAGGGCTTTGAGGAACCGGCGGCGGGGGCGCAGTGGATGCGGCCTGCGCACCCAGCGGCTCGACATGCTGGCCACACGCACCGCAAAAGGCCGCGTTTGCGACGAGGGGCGCGCCACAATTTGCGCAGAATCGGTTTTGAGGGCTGCCGCTTTGGTTGTCCATCGCCAACTCCGGGATCAGTATAGCCCAGGGTTGGAACGACGAACGGCATGGCCTGTACGCGGACAAATCGCGCGGCGACTCGCGCCTGCTTGCGCTCCGGCCCCGGGCAATTTACCGTTGTGTTCACGATCCATTCTTCCGGGTGCCCCGTGTTCCGTTTCTGTGTGCGAACCTTCTTCCGCAGGTTTTTCTTCTCCTTCCTAACGTGCGCAGTAATCGCCGCGGCAGATGCACAATTGCCGGAAGCACCGGCTCCGGGTGCGGCGCCAACGGCCGCTCTCGAACCTTGGGCCGAGCCCGATTTTTCTGTCGATCCCAGGGCGCTTTACGAGGCCGCGTCGGCTGTGCCAGTGCCTGACGGCGCAAATGTCGTCGAGCTCGTTGAAGATGAAACCTACACCTTCGATGATTCCGGGCGGATGAATCATGTAGGCCGCATCATCTATAAGGTGCTGACGCAGAAGGGCGCCGAGGAGTGGGACTCTCTATCAGTAAGCTGGGAGCCCTGGCACGAGGCGCGGCCACAAATTCGCGCGCGAGTAATCGCGCCGGATTTCACGGTACACGAGCTCGACCCAAACACGGTGACCGAAGCGCCGGCGCGCGGGGGCGACTACAAAACTTACAGCGACGGGAAACGGCTGCACGCGCCATTTCCGGCCATTGAGCCGGGCGTTGTGGTTGAGGAGGAGTACACCGAGACTGAAACCGAACCCTTGTTTGCGCAGGGCCGCGTGGGACGCGTCGAGCTTGGCCAGGAGGACGTTCTGGTGGCGCATAGCCGGGTGGTATTCGATGCGCCCGCGTCGCTACCGTTCCACACAGAACTGATGCTGCTGCCGGATGTGAAGCCGGTGCGCGCGGAAGCCAGCGGTCGCGTGACGCTGACTTTCGATGTGGGGCCGATCGAAGGCGTTAACTCGCGCGAAGCCTATCTGCCGCCAGATGTGGTGCATTTCCCCATCATCTCCTTCGCGACCGGCTCAACCTGGCAGAGCATCGCGACCGCATACGGAAAGATTGTCGATGATTTTTCCGGCTCCGCGGCGGTGAAGGCCGTGGTGGATCCACTGATAGCCGGGAAAAAGACAGTCGCCGAAAAGGAAGCGGCGATCGTGGACTATCTTGACCGCGAAGTGCGGTACACGGGCATTGAGTTCGGTGAAGCGGCGATTGTGCCGCACGACCCGGCGGAAACCCTCAAAAAGAAGTACGGCGATTGCAAAGACAAGGCGACCTTGCTTGTTGTGATGCTGCGTGCCGCGGGAGTTCCAGCGAATGTGGCGCTGCTCAGCGTTGAGTCGCGGGTTGACGTGCCGGCCGATCTGGCGGGCATGGGAATGTTCGACCACGCCATCGTCTATGTCCCGGGTAAAAATCCGATCTGGATTGATGCCACCGATCGCTACGCGCAACTGGGACAGATTCCGATGGGCGACCAGGGTCGGCTTGCGCTGATTACGGACGCAACGACGACCGCGCTCGTAAAGACTCCAGAGTCAACATCGAAGGACAACGGTCTGAAAGAGACGCGCACATTCACGCTGGCGGACAACGGCCCCGCCAGTGTGGTGGAGATTACAGAACCTTCCGGCATCTACGAGTCGGGCTACCGCGGCTACTACGCGGACAAGCCTGACGAAGATACGCGCGAAGGCCTGCGCGGATATGTGCAGGGGGAATATGTTTCGGACGATCTGACGAAGGTGGACCGCACCGATCCTGCCGATCTTTCGAGTCCGTTCGAGCTGACCATCGCGTGCGATAAGGCCAAGCGTGGGTCCACGAACCTCGAGGATGCGCAGGTCGCCATTCGCGTCGACAGGATGTTCCTGATGCTGCCCGACGAGCTGAAGCGCAAGGACGACAGCGAGGAGAAAAAGGACGCGGGGACCGATAAGCCGAAAACCCCACGCACGGATGATTGGTGGCTCGACGCTCCCTACAACATGGAGTGGAATTACCGTCTCATCCCGCCTTCCGGGTTTGTTCCCAAGGAACTGCCGAAGGACGCCACGCTGCAGATTGGGCCGGCGGTTCTCACGGAGAGTTTTTCTGTCGGCGAGAATGGGGTTGTGCTGGCGCATCTTGTCTTCGACACGGTGAAGCGGCGCTATACGGTGGACGAAGCCACGGCGCTCCGCAACGAGATCGCGGACCTCATCAACGGGCCCGCGATCATGGTCAACTTTGAACCACAAGGAGCTGCGCTCTTACGCGACGGGAAGGTGAAGGAGGCGCTCGCGAGCTATCGCGCGCTGATTGCGCAGAATCCGAACTCAGCGGTGCATCACTTGCAGGTGGCCAATGTGCTGCTTGAGGCGGGGATGGGGGAAGCTGCGCGTGACGAGGCGCGGCTTGCCGTGAAACTCGATCCCAAGTCGGCGATTGCCGAGCGGACGCTTGCCGAGATCCTGAAGCACGACCTGGTAGGACGGAGTTTGCGAGCGGGCAGCGACATGGCCGGCGCGGCGGAGGCGTATCGCGCGGCCATCAAGCTCGATCCAGACGATCACTCGGCGCAGGGCGACCTGGCAATTCTTCTTGAATACGATTCCGTGGGCCGGAGGTACAGCGGCCAATCGCACATGAAAGAGGCCATCGCCGAGTATGAGGCGCTGGGCGAAGACAAGCTGGCCGATCTCGGCATCGGCAACAACCTGGCGTTCGCGCTTTTCTATGGCGGCAACTATGCGGAAGCGTACAAAGCCGGGCAGACCCTCAATCCGGAGCCGGAACAGCTGCTTTCTGCAAGTATGGCGATGATCGCGGATAGCAAAGCAGGGCTGGCTGAAGCCAACAAGCGGTCTACCGACGATGCGTCGTTCAAAGACACCGCCGGCACGGCAGGCGAGATGCTCATGAACAGAAGGGAGTATCCGCAGGCCGCCGACTTTCTGCAAGCCGGCGCGGCGGGCGACGACGCAGCGCGCACGCTGGGCCTGGCGAACATGCTGCGCGGCGCGATCCACCACGAGGATGCGAAATTTGCCAACACGCCCGAAGATGTGGTGAAGCACTTTGCTCTGGTTCCGTTTGACGCGGACATGACAAAGGAAAAATTTGCTGCCATGCTCAGTCGCAACGGCCTTAGAGTGCTGAACGCGATGGATGCCGATGAGTTGAAGGACGAACTGAGTGCGGGCAAACACATGAACAGTCAATTGGCTCGCGAAGACAGCTCGCTTGATGTGACGGAGGACGTTCTGCTCAAGATGCTCGATCCCAAGGGCGAGGGCGACGATGCCACAGGGTACCGCGAGAAAGTGGAGATGCTGGGCGGCACGACGATGACGGTTTTTGTGGTGAAGGAAGACGGGCAATACAAGCTGCTGGATACGATGGACAAACCAAACTCGATTGCACTTGAGATGGTGGATCGCATCGATGCAGGCGATTTGAAGGGAGCGAAGGCACTGCTCGATTGGATGCGAGAAGATCAGCACCTGGAGGGCGGAGACGATCCGCTGGGCGGGCCGGTGTTTCCGCGCTTCTGGACCAAGGGAGAAGCGGCAGACGCGCGCAAGATGAAGCTGGCCGCCGCGGCCATCATGGTCGCGACCAAGCCCACGGTCGCTGAAGGCGTGGCGATCCTCGAAGCGGGACTCAAGGATGCGTCCGGCGATCGCGAGCGGACCAACATCGAGCTCGGGCTGGCCGAGGGCTACTCGGTCGAGGACAATTTTAGCCGGCTGCTCGAAGTGGCTTCAGCGCTCGTCAAGGATGAGCCGGAATCGAAGCAGGCGTTCGAATTCAACCTTGAAGCGCTGATGGGACTGAGCCGCTTCGATGATGCGCTGGCGCTGGCCGATGCCAGGCTCAAACTCCTCGACAACGACAGCGACGCCTACGCCGCGAAGATGGAGATCGAAGCCAATCGCGGCGACTTTGCCGCGGCGCACATGTGGGGAGAAAAACAACTGGCACTCGGCCAGGAGAATTCCGAATTGCTGAATGGACTGGCATGGGACGCGCTCTTCACCGGCAAAGTGACCGACGACGACGTTGCGACGGCAGTGAAGGCGACGCAACTCCAAAAAGATGCACCGGACATTCTGCACACGCTCGCGTGTCTTTACGCGGAGGTCGGCAAGACGAAGGAAGCGCACGATCTGTTGTTGCGCGCCATGGATATTTGGAATCTGGATGAGCCCAACGACGAGGTTTGGTATGTGCTGGGCCGCATCGCGGAGCAGTACGGAGAGCACGAAATCGCCATCGCCGACTACCAGAAGCTCAAAAAGCCGAAGGAAATTCTCGCCGTTCCCACATCGACGTGGCGGCTGGCGCAGATGCGGCTGACGGTAATGGGGGCGGAGCAGGAAGCTAATAGGAAATAGCTGGTAATCGATATGGACGATTCGACTCTAGTAATGTTGCTTGCGGTCATCGCGGTCATTGCAATCGGATTTATCGCTGCGCGGCTGCGAAGCCCGCAGAATTTCGGGACAGTCGAACAAAACCACATAGCAGACGCCACGGTGCCCGGGACTCTCACTCCGATTCCGCGCGCCCCCGGAAATCTCTCTGGACTCTTGCCCGCCCACTTTGTCGTTCTGGACCTCGAAACCACAGGCCTAAATCCAGCAAGGGACGAAATCATCGAGATTGGGGCAATTCGTGTAACTCTTGATTCTACCGATCATTTAGCGTTTCAGACGCTTGTCAAGCCGATCAGAAAGATCCCCGCGAAGATCACGAAGATTAACGGCATTACACAGGAAATGGTGGATAAAGATGGAGCGTCGCTGAAAGATGCGCTTTGTCAATTCAAAGAGTTTGTTGGCGAACTTCCGTTTGTGACGTTCAATGCCGAGTTCGATATGGCATTTCTCCACAATGCAGCGGAAAGATCGGGATTGTCTTTTTCTAATTCATACACGTGTGCTTTGAAGCGCGCGCGGCGGGCTTGGCCAGGACTTCCGAGCTACCGGCTTTCGGACCTCGCAAAAATGGGGAATCTCTCGGGCGTTGACACACATCGCGCAGTCGGCGACTGCACGCGCGCCCTAATTGTTTTCACGTCGGCGACATCAACACTAGGGCAAAAGGTTCGCTGGACGAAGCCTTCAGTTTCGCCCTTCAATTGACTCGTGTTTCCGATATAGACTGCTGCTGAGCCGGGGCACGCAATAAACTGCGGAGCCAAAGATCACTGTTGCTGCTGCATCTGCTGCATGTCAATGAAGGGGA
Organism: uncultured Occallatibacter sp.; assembly: GCA_964533905.1. GTDB lineage: Bacteria > Acidobacteriota > Terriglobia > Terriglobales > Acidobacteriaceae > Telmatobacter. The sequence continues at coordinate 18,091 of CAZHOO010000041.1, forward strand.
CGACGGGATCGGGCGGTAGCTGCGCGCGCTCGACGAGGACGCTCCAGTCCTCGGGGATGGGAAGCTGGCGGTCGAGTGCGGGCGGCTGATCGCTGGCTTCAACTTTTACGGCGACGTAAAGCTCGCTCGCGGTCTTGCCGCGGAAGATGCCATGGGTGGGTGGTACGTCGGAGTAATCGCGTCCGACAGCGGTGCGGATATGGCGATGATGGGCAATCAGATTGTTGGTGGGATCGAGGCCGACCCAGCCCAGGTGCGGAAGCAGCGCTTCAACCCATGCGTGAGTGGCGTCGGGAGTGGAGCGGTCGTGATCGTTGCTGCCCCGATATAAGTAACCCGACACGTAGCGGGCCGGAATGCGAACGTGCCGCAGCAGCGCGATCATGGTGTGGGCAAAATCCTGGCAGACGCCTGCGCCATTGAGGATGGCCTCGTCAATGGGCGAGTCGACGCGCGTGGAGCGGGGCACGTAATCGAAGTAGTGGAAGAGACGCTGGTTCAGCTCGAGCACGAGATGAAGCGGATCGTCGCGCCGCATTACTCCCATTTTCTTCGCAAGCTCGACAAGAGCCGGCGTTTCCGCGGCAAAGGTGCTGGGCAAAAGCATCTCGGAGTAGTCGCCGGATTCAACCAGCTCGTCGAGCTCCTGCCACGCGTCAGGCGAAAGAAAATGCGGAACGTCGGGTAGCGGCTGTTGCTCGACCACCGATTCGGCTACGATGACAAGCTGGTTATGCTCGCCGGGAATATCGAAGTGCTGGACGTTGTTGCCGAGGTGGTCGCGGTAGCTGAAGACGCGGCAGCGCGGGCTGACGGAAAGTGTGAAGGTGAGGCAGTGCTGGCTGGAGTCGGAGCGCGGATGCATGCGCGTCTCCATAATGCTCTCGCTAATGGGCTGCGAATAGCGGAAGCGCGTAAGGTGGCGGATGGAGTAGAAATTCATGATTCCGGCATTCCCTCAGGAGCTAAAGCCCCGCATTTCTGAGATGATTCTTCGGCACGACTGAAGTCTTGCACTTTCATAAACGCCCTCGATTCCCGACGTGCTTTCACACTGCCAATGCGGACTGGATGGAATATTGCACATAGTACCGGTAAATGAGTTCGTGAATGCGCAGGCACTGGGCCCGGATATTGTGAAGAAAAGCCGCCGAATCGCCAGCGAGAGTCTCGCCAATCGTGGTGAAGATGAGCAAGGAATGGAGCTTGCCGATGCCGGCGATCAATTCTTCCGGCGCCCGGCGTCCGCCGGAAGCCTGAATGGCTTCAATGGCTTGGCGCGCGCCTTCGATGCAGTAGCAAATGGCGTGGGGAAAATCCCGGTTGAAGAGGAGAAACTCGAGAATGCGATCGGTCGACACATCCGCCGTGTACACCTGGCAATAGGCCTCAAAGGAAGTGCAGCAGCGCAGCAGTCCCACCAATTCGAGATAGAGAGGACCTGTTCGTTCTTCAGCTGACGGCTGGAGCAAGTCCGGCTGGAAGACCTCAAGCAGCGTCGCGGTGGCATAGGCACGTTCCAGATAGCGTCCAAGGCGAATGAACTGCCAGCCCTGGCCATGAATCATGGTGGTGTCGGTGGTTCCCTTGAAGAGGTAGATGCCATCCACAACCGAAGCCAGCATTTCGCTGACGCTGGACTGGAACTGAGCTTGCGCATTGGGCGAGTGAATGTGATGAAAGAGGCGATTCAGGCGCTGCCATTGCTCGGAGGAGATTTCTTCGCGAACCTGGCGAGCATTTTCGCGTGCGCCGTTGATGCAATAGGTGACGGACGAGGGATCGAGATGATCGAAGACAAGCTTGTGGGACATGTCCTCCAGCGAGCCGTTCCACTCGATTCCCTTGGTCCCGCCGAGGGCAGCGGCCATCCTTTGCCAGCGCTGCTCGGCATTGGCTCCGCCGGGATCGAGCATGAGGCCCATGGTCACGTCGAGCAAACGCGAAGTGTTCTCGGCCCGCTCAAGATAGCGGCTCATCCAGTAGAGGCTGTCGGCGACGCGCGATAGCATCGTGCTTCTTTCACCTCCGGACCGACGTTCCCGGATCAGACTTATTCCAGAACCCATGTGTCCTTGCTTCCGCCGCCCTGTGAAGAGTTGACTACGAGCGATCCTTTTTCAAGCGCCACGCGCGTCAGTCCGCCGGGCACGATGTTGATTTTGTCACCAAAAAGTACGTAAGGGCGCAGATCGACATGGCGCGGCTCGAGCCGGTCCTCGACCAGGCAAGGCGCGCGCGAAAAATCGAGCGTAGGCTGCGCAATATAGTTGCGCGGGTTGGCCTCGATCTGGCGGGCAAAGTCCTCGCGCTGACGGGCTGTCGACTTGGGACCGATGAGCATGCCGTAGCCGCCGCTTTCGCCCACAGCTTTGATCACGAGCTTGTCCAGATTGGCCAGCACGTGTTGCCGATCCTTTTCCTCGCTGAGCAAAAACGTCTCGACGTTGGGGAGGATTGGATCTTCATTGAGGTAATAGCGGATCATCTTCGGAACGTAGGCGTAGACGGCTTTGTCGTCGGCGAGGCCGGTGCCGAAGGCGTTGGATACGGTAACGTTGCCGGCGCGGTAGGCGTTGAACAAGCCGGGGCAGCCGAGAGCGGAGTCGGAGCGGAAGACGAGCGGATCACTGAAGTCGTCGTCGACGCGGCGATAGATGACGTCGACGCGCTTGAGGCCGTCAGTGGTGCGCATGTAGACAATGTTGTCGTGCGTGACGAGGTCGCGGCCTTCAACAAGATCAATGCCCATCTGGCGGGCGAGGTAAGTGTGTTCGAAGTAGGCAGAGTTGAAGACGCCGGGAGTGAGGAGCACAATGTTGGGCTCGGGACGTCCCTCCGGCGCGAGCGAGCGCAGGGTGGAGAGAAGCAGCTGCGGGTAATGCTCGATGGGGCGAACGCCATAGCTCGAAAACAGTTGCGGAAAGGTGCGCTTCATGACGCGGCGGTTGGTGAGCATGTAACTCACGCCCGAAGGCACGCGGAGATTGTCTTCGAGCACGACGAATTCGCCGGTATTGAGACGGAGCAGGTCGGAGCCGACGACCGCGATATAGACGTTGCGCGGTACCTGAAGCCCGCGCATCTGACGCCGGTAATGTTTACAACTGTAGACCAGGTCGCGCGGCACGACCTTATCGTTGAGGATTTTGGCGTCGGAGTAGACGTCGCGGAGAAAGAGGTTGAGGGCGGTGATGCGCTGGGTGAGGCCGCGCTCAATGCACTCCCATTCGCGGGCGGTGATCAGGCGAGGAAGCAAATCGTAAGGGAAAATGCGTTCAGTGCCTTCTTCGCGGCCGTAGACGGTGAAGGTGATGCCCTGGGTGAGGAACGCCAGATCGACCGATTGCTTGCGACGGCGAAGCTCGTCGGCGGGCAGAGCGGCAAGGGTCTCGGCCAGCGCGCGGTACTGCTCCCGCACTTCTCCGGCGGGCTCGCGCATCTCGTCGTAGGCCTGGTCGAGCGGGTAGTCTCCGAAAAGCGGTTCCAACTCGACTGGATGGCCTGCTGTCATAATCTTTTTGGCAAACTTTCCTGGCAGCGGATTCAAAACGTGGGCGGCTAAACCGGGAGATTCAGGCGAATATGCCCATCGAATCTCGCCGATTTCAGAGCCGAGCCGCGCCCGTTCTGTTCTCTTGTTTCTAACACGTCGGCTATAAAGGAGCCATTAGAAATGGCGAACCGCGTGAGGCGCCGATGAAAGAAATCGGCGCAGCCGTTCATGGCCTGCGCCGAGTGTTTCTCGCTGCTGCTGGCCGCGTGAAAATTCCGCAGCGCAGCCTGGGCTACTTGGTTGGCACGGTGCTGATTGTTTTCACAATCTGTGCAACGATCTGGTAAGGATCCGCCTCGGAGTTCGGACGGCGATCTTCGAGGTAGCCCTTGTAACCGTTCTTGATAAAGTTTACCGGCAGACGAACCGAGGCACCGCGGTCCGAGAGGCCGTAGCTGAATTTATCGATGGCCTGGGTTTCGTGAAGGCCGGTAAGGCGCAAGTGGTTATCCGGGCCATAGACCGCGATGTGCGCGGCGATATTGTTCTCGAAGGCCTTCATCAGCGCTTCGAGGTACTCCTTTCCGCCCACTTCGCGAAGGTACTTGGTGGAGAAGTTGGAGTGCATGCCGGAGCCGTTCCAGTCGCCCTTGATCGGCTTGCAATAGAGCTCGACATCGACTTCGTACTTCTCGCAGAGGCGCGACATTAGATAGCGGGCCATCCACACGTCGTCCGCTGCCTTATGCGAGCCTTTGCCGAAGATCTGGAACTCCCACTGGCCCTTGGCCACTTCGGCGTTGATGCCTTCGTGGTTAATGCCCGCATGGAGACAGAGGTCGAGGTGTTCCTCAACGATGGTGCGTGCGATGCTGCCCATGTACTTGTAGCCGACGCCGCAGTAGTAGGGGAATTGAGGGATGCTGGGGTGCCCGTCTTTGGGGAAGCCGAGCGGCCGGCCATCTTTATATAGGAAGTATTCCTGCTCAAATCCGAACCAGATATCGGGGTCATCGGGGGCTGTGGCGCGCATATTTGTGGAATGCGGAGTGCCATCGGGGTGCATGACTTCGCTCAGAACCAGATAACCATCCTTTTTGGCTCCGTCGGGATAGAGAGCCACAGGCTTTAGCACGCAGTCGGACTTGCTCCCTTCGGCCTGCATCGTTGAACTGCCGTCAAAACCCCAAAGAGGTAAGTCAGCAAGGGTGGGTGGCTTCTCAAAGGACTTGATCAGACTCTTGCCGCGCAGACCCGGAACGGGCTTCTTGCCGTCGAGCCAGATGTACTCCAATTTGTACTTTGACATAGGTCTCCTCATGAGTTGGGAATGGTAGGACAGCCCCGGCGGAGATTGCGCCTGCGGCCAATTAAGGGATCAAGCTCAGATTAAACTGGCGAAACGCGAATCGCATAAGGATGGCATAAGGAAATGCAGAAATTCTGTGGAAGGCAGTTGGTTGCTGAACCAGAGCATTGAAATCAGTGAATGGAAGAGCTAAGAGCGTTGTCGTTGTGCGCATTTTTGCGAAGCATCCAGGCTATGAAGAATATGAGAGCGGTATTGACTCAACCAGCTTTTCCATCCGTTCGTCACAGCCCAGAGGCGGTTCGCGGAGTCCTCGTGTCAGGCTGGGACCGAAGTGCCGTCGGCTGCGTTAGTCTGGAAGATCAGGGGTTCCGGGTCACGATGCACATTCCGAGACGCGTCGCATTCGGCTTTCTGGCTGCGCAGATGATTGCCCTGCCTGGACTGTACTCGCAGCAGTCTGTGCAGCAGGCTCCCGGAGAGGATTTCGTTCGCGCACATTACACAAAATATGAATACCGGATTCCCATGCGAGACGGCGTGCGGCTGTTTACCGCGGTGTATGTTCCCAAGAGCTCGGCGTTTCCCAACGATCCGGGGCCGTATCCGTTCCTCATGGACCGGACGCCTTACAACGTGGAACCGTACGGCGAGGACCGCTATCCCGCAACGCTTGGGCCGTCAGACGAGTTTGAGAAGTCGGGTTACATCTTCGTCCATCAGGATGTGCGTGGACGCTGGATGAGCGAGGGCACGTTTGTGGAGATGCGGCCCCATATCGACCAAAAGAAATCGCCGCAGGATGTGGACGATTCTTCGGACACTTATGACACCGTCGATTTCTTGCTGAAAAACGTCCCCAACAACAACGGCAAAGTGGGCATCTGGGGAATCTCGTATCCGGGGTTCTACACGTCGGCGTCAATCATTGACTCGCATCCGGCGATTGTCGCTGCCAGTCCGCAAGCGCCTATGACCGATCTTTTTCTCGGCGATGACTCGTATCACGGAGGAGCGTTCATGCTCGCGGCGGGATTCGAGTTTTATGCGCCCTTTTTTCATCCGCAGCAGAATCCGGTGCTGCCAAAAACGGAAGCGCCCTTTGACTTCGGCACGCCGGACAGTTACAAATTCTTCTTGAATGCCGGCAATGTGGCCAGCCTGGATAAGTACCTGGATGGCGCGAGCTGGATGTGGGACGACCAGTTCAAACACGACACGTACGACGATTATTGGCAGTCGCGCGATTTGTCGCGGCACATGAAGAACGTGAAGTGCGCGGTTCTTGTCGTGGGTGGATGGTACGACGCGGAAGATCTCGAGGGGCCTTATCGGACTTTCTATGCGATCCGTAAATTCAATCCCGATACGCCGGTTACGCTGGTCGAAGGGCCATGGGTGCATGGAGGCTGGGCACGCAACGACGGCGACCACCTGGGTGATGTCGAGTTTAACGCCAAGACTTCGCTTTACTTCCGCGCGAATATACAATTTCCGTTTTTCGAGCACTACTTGAAGCGCGGCGGCAAGACGCTGCCCGCCGCGATTGTTTTTGAAACCGGAACCAACGTGTGGCGCCGCTACGATGAATGGCCGCCAAAGAACACAGTTACGAAGACGCTTTATTTCCGTGCCGGCGGTAAGCTCAGCTTCGATCCGCCCGTCGAGACAGCGAGCGTCGACGAATACGTGAGCGATCCCGGCCATCCCGTGCCCTTTGTCGGTTACACCACAGACACGGTTCCGCAGCGCTACATGGTCGACGACCAGCGCTTTGCCGGCTACCGGCCCGACGTGCTGACGTACGAGACCGATCCGCTGACAGAAGATGTAACGATCGCCGGGCCGATTTCGCCGCATCTGAAGGTGGCGAGCTCCGGCACGGATTCAGATTTTGACGTGAAGCTCATCGATGTTTATCCCGATGAAGACCCTGGCGACACCTCAATGCCGAATAAGCGCGTGATCGACGAGGCGCCGGTGCACATGGGCGGCTACGAGGAGTTGCTTCGCGGCGAACCATTCCGTGCCAAATTCCGGGGGAATTGGGAGAAGCCGGAGCCGCTGGTACCAGGCAAGGAAACCGACATCGACTTCACCATGCCCGATCTTTATCACACATTCCGCCGCGGTCATCGCATCATGATTCAGGTGCAGAGCTCGTGGTTTCCGCTCACTGATCGCAATCCACAAACTTTTACCGACATCCCCTACGCCAGGCCGGAAGACTTTCAGAAGGCCACCGAGCAGGTGTTTCATCAGAAGGACGCAGCCTCGGGCGTGGTGGTGCTGGTGCAGCCGCAACCATAAACACAGTGCGCCAAAGGGCGCTCTCGAATCGTGAGGACACAATGAATGTTCGAGTTCGATCAGCTTTTTTGATTTCAGCATTGCTATTGGCGACGGTGCCGCCGATGTGCGCTGAAGAGGGCATGTGGACGTTCGACAACCCGCCGCTTAAAGCCCTGGCGGAGAAGTACAACTTTCATCCAACGCAGGAATGGCTCGATCATCTGCGGCTCTCGAGCGTGCGGCTCAACGACGGCGGCTCAGGATCGTTCGTAAGCCCGGATGGCCTGTTGCTGACGAATCACCATGTGGCGCGAGTCCAGCTACAGAAGAACTCCACGGCAGAACACGATTATCTGCGCGACGGGTTCTACGCCACGACCGAGGACCAGGAGATGAAGACTCCCGATCTTGAGATCAATGTTCTGGTAGCTATGCAGGACGTGACAGCTCGAGTGCAGGGCGCAGCCGAGGGCGCCGCGGATGACACTGCGGCGTTGAAGGCGCGCGATGCTGAGATTGCTGCGATCGAGAAGGAGAGCAAAGACAAGACGGGCTTGCGATCCGACGTGGTGACTCTCTACAACGGGGGCGAGTATTGGCTGTATCAATATAAGGCGTACACCGACGTACGCCTGGTGTTCGCGCCCGAGGAGCAGGCTGCATTTTTTGGCGGCGATCCGGATAACTTCACCTATCCGCGGTACGACCTGGACATGGCGTTATACCGGGTGTACGAAAACGGCAAACCGCTGCACACAGAGAACTATTTAAAGTGGAACCCGAAGGGTGCGGCTCCGGGCGATCTGGTTTTCGTCTCAGGCCATCCTGGTTCGACATCGCGTGACGACACCGCGGCCGAATTGACGTTGGAACGCGAAGTCCGCGGACCGGCAATTGTTGAATACCTTCAGCGACGCATTGACGCAGCGCAGGAATTCGCGAAGCAGAGTGCGGACAAGAAGGAGAAGGTTGAAAGCACAATTTTCTTTCTGCAGAATAGCCTGAAAGTCTACGTGGGCCGCCAGGAGGCGCTGTCGGATAAGGCTATCTTGGCCAAGAAGCAGGCTGAGGAAGACGATCTGCGTGCCAAAGTCAATGCGAATCCAGAGTTGGAAAAGGAATATGGAGACGCGTGGGACGAAATCGCAAAGGCCGTGGACCTTGCCAAGCCCGAATTCAAGAAGCAACTCTTCCGCCGCGGCGACAGCCAGCTTTTCACGCTCGCCATGGAGATCGTGCAGTATGTAACTGAAGTGAAGAAGCCCGACGGCGAACGGCTGCCGCAGTACCACGAGGCGGGGCTGGATTCCCTCCGATACCAGCTGCTGTCTCCTGCGCCTGTCTATCCTTCCGTGGAAAAAATGTTTATGAAGAATGCCCTGAACCTGGCGAAAGAGCAGCTCGGGGCAGATGATGCGTACTTGCAAGCGATCGTGCAGGGCGGCGACATCGATAAGTCGGTAGACGCGCTTGTGGATGGGACCAAACTTGCCGATCCAGCATTCCGGAAGAGCCTGCTCGATGGAGGCGAGGCTGCGGTCGCAGCTTCAAACGATCCCATGATCGCAGCCGCGCGCCGTGCAGACCCCGTTTGGCGCGCCAACTACGTGTACATGCGCGACAAAGTCTCAAGCGTGTTCGACGCCGGAGGCGAGAAACTGGGCAAAGCGCGCTTCGCGGTCTATGGCAAGAACGCGTATCCCGACGCGACATTTACGCTGCGGTTGAGCTATGGCACGGTCGATGGATTCCCGTACAACGGAACGATCGCTCCGCCGTTTACGACCTTTTACGGACTGTACGATCGAGCGGCGAGCTTCAGCGACAAGGCCCCGTGGAATCTAACGCCGAAGGAAGAAGCGGCGCGCGACAAGCTCGACTTGGCTACACCGGTCGATTTTGTCACCACCAACGACATCATCGGCGGCAACTCCGGCTCCCCGGTCGTGGATCGCGACGGTGAGTTAGTAGGTCTCGTTTTTGACGGAAATATTGAGTCGCTGGCGGGAGATTTCGTTTACGACGGCGCAAAGAATCGCGGCGTTGCGGTTCACTCCGCGGGAATGATCGAGACGCTGCGCAAGATTTATGGAGCGGGCGCACTGGCCGATGAACTCGAGGGCAAGCAGTAGATCCAGGCGATTGATGAGAGCGGGAGCCGTGTACTCCCGCTTTTTTGTGGATACGCTGAGCAGCATCGGCGCCTCTCCCGCAATTAGCTTGGAATCGCCTTGGTCGACGTACAATCTAGAAAGGGCCGGCAGACTGCGGAGAGGTGGCCGAGCGGTTGATGGCTCCGGTCTTGAAAACCGGC
>CAZHOO010000042.1:0-26472 GCA_964533905.1 uncultured Occallatibacter sp.
CTGGTCGACGCCGATCTCTCGCTGTGGCAGGAAAATCCCGGCGAGTGGCGCATCCGCTTGCGTGGCCAACCCGCACGGACTGACGTTAGCCTTCACCTCGAGGAGACTGGCGTGGTGCGTATGGAAGCGAGTATCCGGCGCGCGGATGCGTTGCGCCAAATGCCGCTCCATCTGGACCTTGACTGGCAGGAGGCTCAACTTGGACAGCTCGCTCGCCTTGTCACCGGATCCGACCCAGGATGGCGCGGCGACCTCACCGGCGAGCTGCACCTTGACGGCACCGCCGATGCTGCGCAGATCGCGCTGCGATTGCGGGCTTCCGGCGTGCATCGCGCAGAGTTTACGCCGGTAGCGCCCTTGGACTTCGATGCTCGTTGCGGACTTCTTTACCACTACGCGGAGCGGAGTATGGAGAATTTGGCCTGCGATTCACCCCTTGGCGATGGGCATGTGCATGTCACCGGCGAAAAGCCAGGCCAGGATTCCCCGCCGCGCTTTTCTGTTGAGCTCGATCGCATTCCCGTTACTGCCGGTCTCGATGCACTGCGCACGCTCCGCAGCGACCTCGCTCCCGATCTTGAAGCAAGAGGCACGGTCAGCGGCAAGATTGTCTACGATGAACGCGCTCAGACAAACGCCGTCCTCCCTCAGCCAGGACCGAAAGATAAGTTGCATCAAAACCATAAAGCAAAAGCCGCCACAGGAGACTCCGGCCCCCTCACAGGCAGCCTGACGGTCGAGGGCCTCATCCTGAGCGGCGACAATCTCAGCCAGCCTATCCAGGCGCCAAAGTTCACCCTGGAACCTGTGGCTGTCGAATCCGTGAATCCTGCGCCGGGGGCTCAAACTGGTCAAACAGCAACGGAGAATCCGGCTCAGGCCTTGGCCGGCTCCGTTCCCATTCCCGCAGGCGGAGCCGTTCCGCTCGTTCTCAATTTGCGATTTTCGATCTCTGGATACCAGATTGGGGCGCGCGGCCAGGCCAGTTTCGCGCGCGCCAGAGAACTCGCTCGGGTAACAGGCATCCCGGGGACGGACGCGCTGAATTCGTTCGCCGGCGAACCCCTCGCAGTGGACCTGACCGCGGAAGGGCCTTGGATGCGCGCCGAAGAGATAGCACCCGTCGCTTCACCGGCCAGTCCTGCAACTGTGAACACTACGGAGACTTCCCCAGAAAATCTCACGGATGACTCTGCCGAAAGGGGCATTGGCGACACTCTCTCCGGAACCGTGACCGTGCACAATGCCAATTGGCAGGCCGATTACTTAGCCGGCCACGTTGTCATCGATGCGGCCACGCTCCATATCGCGAATCGCGACCTTCGTTGGGATCCCGTGGAATTCACATATGGGCCGCTGAAAGGAACAGCGAGCCTGACGCTTCCGGCAGACTGTTTACCTTCACAAACTCCGCAGCAACCGTGCCGCGCCCAATTCGAGATGCAGTTTGCCGATCTGGATGCGTCGGCATTTGAAAGCGCGCTATTGGGGGCGAGGGTAAAAGGAACCCTTCTCTCTGACTTGATCGAGCGCATCCATCCCTCCTTGGCGCCGCCTTGGCCGCAGCTTGAGGGAACCGTTTCGGCCGGCTCACTTATTCTTGGGCCGGTCACGCTCGAGAATATCGAGGCTTCCGTGGAGGTCGTACCCACCGGCGCAGAAATCAAAAGCGTCGATGCGGATTTTTTGGGTGGCAAAGTACATTTAGCGGGGGCGCTCACAAAACCTGCGAACGACCAGGACAAGCCAGACTACGTGCTCGATGGAGATTTTCAAGCGGTCAATGTTTCGGACTTGGGCCGCCTGCTCGGGTTGCGCTGGACGGGCGGTGCACTGAGCGGCACGGGCAACATTGAGCTGTCGGGCTACACAGGGGCAGATTTCACTTCGTCGGCCAAAGGCGATTTGCATTTCGAGTGCGGGCCGGGAAACATCTCAAACGCAAAATCCGCGGTTGCCGGCGGCACAGCGAACTCAGCGCCGATTCCTGCGGTTCTGGCGCGCTTCGATCGTTGGACAGCCGACGCGGCCATCGCAAACGGCTCTCTTCAACTGGGAGCAAACACCGCTGTTGCCGGCTCGGCCAAGCGTCCTGTCGATGCCACGGTTACCTTCGGCGACCCACCGCGGCTTACCTTTCCGCCGCAGAAGTTGGTCCGCGCCGAGAAACACAAGTAGAACCTGCTTCAAACTAAGATCGGATTATGGTTCCATCGGCCCCTTCCCCAGTCAGCATTTCCTGCGAAGCGATTCTCTTTGACATGGACGGAATTCTCATTGCGTCCATTGGCTCTGTTGAGCGGAGCTGGACCAAATGGGCCATCCTGCGCGGCGTCGATCCCGCGCTGGCGCGTGCCACTGCTCACGGGCGGCGAGCCGTGGAGACGATCGCCAGGCTTCGCCCCGATCTCGATAGCGATGCGGAGTTGACGGTCATTGAGGACCTTGAAGTCGCCGACAATGAAGGGCTAGCGATCCTTCCGGGCGTGCTTAATTTGCTTGCTGCGCTCCCTGCGAATCGATGGACCGTGGTCACCAGCGCAACGGAGCGGCTGGCGCGGCTTCGTTTGGCGGCGGGAGGCATACCTGTTCCGGAGAAACTGGTGACTGCGGACCAGGTCATGCGAGGCAAGCCTCACCCCGAGCCGTTCCTCGTCGGAGCCGCGTCGCTAGGCGTGGACCCCGCCGAGTGTGTTGTCTTCGAAGACTCTTCGTCGGGAGCCAGGGCAGGCCGGGACGCAGGATGCACCGTGGTGGCGACCACCTTTTCGCATCCGGCCGAGGCGCTGGATGTAGCGCACTACCTGGTGCGCGACCTCACCGGCGTTCGGGTCGAATTCGCGGCCGGCCAGATCCTGTTAAAGTTCAGTCCACTCGCTGGACCAGCAGGGAAAAGCTGACGGCTAAAGGCTGTTCTATTCGTTCGCTTCGATCTTTCGGCCATGCTCATCCTGAACGGGACGAGTGTTCATCTTGAAGAGAGAGGCAAAGGCACGCATCTGGTTGCGGCTCATGCTCAAGTCTTCCTCGAAGACAAACCAACGCACTCCCTCGGTGCACGGCGGAGTGAGTTCCGATCCCCGGTAGGTCCAATAACCGCGGTCTGTTGGTAAAAGACCTCCAGCGCTCACCATATCGGTGACCTTTGTGCTCGTGCCCGGCCTGGCTGGCAAATGTTCCCATAACGTGGCCAGCAACGCGTTCGGATAATCCCTATCCTGATTGAGGCGAACGGCAACGACCGCCGTTTTGCCGTCGTCGCTCCGATACACCATGTCCACTTCCATGTCGCTGAGCTTGCCTTTTACCGGGTGCTCGCTGGGGTGATGGAAGTCGAGTTCGTCGAGATTGTAGCGAACCCCGTCGGCGGTCATGGTGCTTCCCGGGTCCACATGCGCGACAATGCCGCGACCCGTGTTCTCAAGCGTTACGGGTCCGGCGATGAAGTGGAACTCGAGAGGTTCAAGCGATTTGTTCAGGCGCGCGCCATGGATGTCGATGGGCGACTGCTCGTGGCCTTTCGAGCAGGCTGTATAGGAAGGATCGAGCTTGCCCCACATGAGCGGGCCGGTTTTGCCTTCATATGTCCAATTCGCTCCGTTTTGTGCGGCTGAGAAGGTTGCAAAAGCAAACACGAAAGCGACAAGGAAAGAAGGACGCATGGATATCTCCGCTCAAAAGGAAGTTCAGTCACCCCGAAGAATTCTATGCCATCGACGAGGCCGCTAAAAAACAATGGGACCCGCGAGCAGCGGATCCCATCGTTGAACGAATCGAAAAACCGAAGTCAAGCTGCCTTCAGCGTGCCTTCGCCGTTGCGCCGATTCCAGCTTGCTCGGCCAGTTGGGCGGCCTTCGGTGTGGCTTCCCAGGTGAACTCGGGCTCGGTGCGGCCAAAGTGACCATACGCCGCGGTCTTCTGGTAGATCGGCCGGCGCAGGTTAAGAGTTTCGATAATGGCTTTCGGCGTGAGCGAGAAGTTCTTGCGGATCAGTTCAGTCAGCTTCGCCTCGCTCAGCTTGCCGGTGCCAAAGGTCTGCACCAGCACGCTCACGGGCTCCGCTACGCCGATCGCGTAGGCCAGTTGCACCTCAGCGCGGCTTGCCAATCCGGCAGCAACAATGTTCTTCGCGATATGGCGAGCCATATACGCCGCCGAACGATCGACCTTCGTCGGATCCTTGCCGCTGAAAGCGCCGCCGCCGTGCCGGCCCATTCCGCCGTAGGTGTCCACGATAATCTTGCGTCCAGTCAGGCCGGTGTCGCCCATGGGTCCGCCAATCACAAAGCGTCCCGTCGGATTGATGTGGTATTTGGTGTGCTCGTCCAGCCATTTCGCGGGCAGAACCGACTGAATCACGTGCTTGAGAATGTCCGAATGCAGCTCATCGTTACTTACGGATTCGGAGTGCTGGCTGCTGATAACCACTGCATCGATCCGCGCCGGCTTTCCATCTTCGCCGTACTCCACTGTCACTTGGCTCTTGCCGTCGGGGCGAAGATACGGCAGCTTGCCGTTCTTGCGCACGGCGCTCAATTGCCGGCAGAGTTTGTGCGCCAGCGAGATGGCCGCCGGCATCAGTTCCGGGGTCTCATCGGAGGCGTAGCCGAACATCATGCCCTGGTCGCCCGCGCCGCCCGTATCAACGCCCTGCGCGATATCGCCAGATTGCTTGTTGATGCTTGAGATCACCGCACAGGTGTTGGAATCGAAGCCATAGAGCGCGTTGTCATACCCGATAGAAGCGATCACTCCGCGGACCAGGCTTTGGAAATCCACGTAGGCCTTGGTTGTGATCTCGCCGGCTATGACCACGAGGCCGGTTGCCGTCAGGGTTTCCGCAGCTACACGACTGTAAGGATCCTGCTCCAGGCAGGCATCGAGAATGGCGTCGGAGACCTGGTCGGCAATTTTGTCCGGGTGGCCTTCGGTAACGGATTCAGAGGTAAATAAGAAACGGTCGCTCAACTTTAAAGCTCCTTCCCTTGACGGGATTTTACGTTTCGGCGCGCATGGCCAGGTATTTTGAAATCATGTCCTCACGTCTCATCGACGGACCTCATCTCCCGAGGTTGGGCGGCCCATCGATTCGGACCGGCTGACTGGACAGGTCCAAGCCGGATGTCGCACCCATCTATGGTAATTCCGGCGGGCACTTGGGGGCAAAGAGATACAGCGTATGGCATGCAATGGGCCTCAAACTGCGGATTGAAGCCCCTAAGCCGGAATCCTGGACGTTGCCGTTTCCTAGATCTTTGAGAAGAGGCGATTGACCGCACCACGGGTGGAGGAAAGGGCGCCGCGAAATCCGAGGGATGCTCCGTGAATCGGCAGAAACGATCGCCACCAGCCTACGCGAACACCATAGTAGCGCACGGTCAGAAATGCAGCTCCGGCCACTGCGAGGAGCAAGACGATCGCGCCAATCCAGCGCAATCGAACCTCAACCGCCTCCCGGCGCAGCAATCGCGCCTTGCCTACATTCGAGGCGAATGCTGTCCAACCGCTGTCTTCGTCTGATAGATGCCCCGATGTGTTGAAGGCCTGAAGAAACCGATTCGTCCAGTCCTGTGGATCGAGACCGATCGCGCTTGCGTATCCGCGCACGATCCCCTTGCTCAGAATGCCCCCGGGGAGCTGACGAAACCTCTCCTGCTCCAGCGCAACCAGGTGTCGTTGGCTGATCTTGGTGACCGTCGAAATGTCTTCCAGCGCAACGCCGCGTGCTAAGCGTTCCTTGCGCAGGTCTTCTCCAAAACTTCCCATCGGCGACCGAGCGGGGGTCATCGACCCCGAGCAGAAATTTATCTTCACGATAAACCCGGATTCATGCAGGGTCAAAACCAATCGTCGCCAAAGTCCTCTATTTTTACGGGTTTGAACACACTTTTGTAATAGCGACAAAATGGGAATTAGCCCGTCTAGCGCCCCTCCGCATGGACGTCCCCGGGGCTGTTACCCTTGTTGACGAAGGGTTCACGGCGCCCAAATCAGGCCAGAACCCCGTAACAACATGAATAAACTCATCTTTGCCAACCTTTTGCACCGCCCGTTGCGCTCCATCATCAGTGTCCTCGCGGTAGCGATTGAAGTCATCATGATCCTGTCGGTGGTGGGCATCTTCAATGGTATGCTCAACGACCAAAAGGACCGCACCAACGGCATCGGCGCCGACCTGATCCTGCGGCCCAGCAACGCCAGCATCATGAACGGCATCAGCGGTGCGCCGATCCCGACCAAGGACATCGAAGTGATCCGGCGGTTGCCTCACGTGGCAGTGGCTGCTCCGGTCATTACGCAGTTTCGCACCGCCGCCGATGATTTCGGCGTGGTCTACGGCGTCGATTACCCCTCCTTCAATGCTCTCCGTCCTTTTGTCTTTGTTTCTGGCGGTCCCTTCAATGGGCCGAACGACGTGATCGTTGACGACGTCTTTGCCAGCGGCCGCAACCCATCGACGGGCAAAACATATGCCGTGGGCGACACGATCACCACCATGGATCACCCCTTCCGCATCTGCGGCATTGTTGAGGCGGGCAAAGGCGGCCGCAAAATGATTCCCATCGACACAATGGGCGACCTGATGGGAGCCGAGGGCAGAGCGTCATTGTTCTACCTCAAGAGCGACAACCCAACGAATGAGCAGACAATTATTCAGGAGATTCATGCCACGCGCGGCCTTGAAGGTTTTCCCGTTCAAACCATGGAGGAATGGCTCTCGCAAATGACACCCGAGAAGCTTCCTGGCTTCAACCAGGCGTTGGGAATCGTCACTGGCATCGCAGTTATCATCGGTTTTCTTGTCATCTTCCAGTCCATGTATACGGCCGTACTCGAGCGCACTCGCGAAATCGGCATTCTCAAGTCAATGGGCGCATCAAAACTGACGATTGTCAGCGTCGTCTTGCGCGAGTGCGCGGTATTGGCGCTGACAGGTGTCGGCCTGGGCGTCGCAGGGACTTTCGGAGTCCGCATCCTGTTGGCCCACTTTTTCCCAACCCAACATTTTGAGATCACGACTGCCTGGATTCTTACGGCGGCTGCGATAGCTTTTGCGGGTTCTATCTGCGGCGCGCTCTATCCCGCCTGGATGGCCGCCCGCAAGGACCCGATCGAAGCGCTGGCCTACGAGTAAGCTCGCACAGCGGTAACAGATGTCTGAGTCTGCCTCGCAACTCGTCACGCTAGACGCGATTCGCGCCGCCGCGCTCCGGATTGCGCCGATTGCGATGAAGACGCCGCTGGTGCGCGCAGCGTTCCCGGGCCTTTCCGGCCATGGTGCCGGAAGGGAAATCTGGCTCAAGGCGGAGAGCCTGCAGCCAATCGGAGCCTTCAAAATCCGTGGCGCTTCGAACAAGATCCTTCAGCTCACTCCTGAGCAGATCTCCCGCGGAGTCATTACCTATTCGAGTGGCAACCATGCTCAGGGTGTGGCCTACGCGGCGCGTGAAGTCGGCGCGAAGGCGGTGATCGTGATGCCGTCGAACGCACCGGCCATCAAGCGCGCCGCCACGCTGGCCCTCGGCGCCGAGG
The DNA here is from genome assembly GCA_964533905.1 of uncultured Occallatibacter sp. Lineage (GTDB taxonomy): Bacteria > Acidobacteriota > Terriglobia > Terriglobales > Acidobacteriaceae > Telmatobacter. The sequence goes on from CAZHOO010000042.1 coordinate 7,534, forward strand.
TCGTCGACGTCGGCCTGGCCTCAAGCGAGCGACTGGCCGTTGCGGAAGAACTGGTTCGCAAGCACGGCTACGTCGTGATTCCGCCCTACGACGACGAGCAGATCATCGCAGGGCAGGGAACTTGCGGACTGGAAATTGTGCAGGCGTTGCCCGAAGTCGACCTCGTTCTTTCGCCAGTCTCCGGCGGTGGCCTGCTTAGCGGCGTAGCCGGCGCGGTGAAGCAACTCAGCCCCAAGGCCAAAGTTTTTGGCATTGAACCGGAGCTGGCGGGCGACGCTGCGGAGAGCTTTCGCTCGGGTGAAATCGTCACCTGGCCGGCCGAGCTCACCAGCCGGACTATCGCGGACGGTTTGCGCACGCAAAGCGTCGGCGTTCGCAACTTTGCCCACATTCAGGCGTTTGTCGACGGCATCATTCCTGTGACGGAGGCCGAAATCCGTGCAGCGATGCGCGCTATCGTCGCCGCAACACGACTGGTTCCCGAACCCAGCGGCGCCGTTTCGACCGCCGCGCTACTTTTTCACGGTGACCAGTTGCCCAACTATCGCAAGGCTGTCGCCGTGGTCAGCGGCGGTAATGTCGATCCCACGATGCTGGCCGAAGTGCTCACCGAAGTCTCTGCGTAGCGTCGTTCAACTATGATTTTGACTACGATGAACCCGCGGATTCATGTGTTTCGCGCTCTCGCATTTGCGGTCGCGCTCTGCTCTGCCGCCTCGGCCGCGCATGCCGACAAAAAGCCCCAGCAGGATGTGAAACCGGTGGCCGGCCCCCGCGCAACTGCACTACGCATCACTGGGCTCTACATCTCGCCCGACAACGGTGCGGAGAGGGTCACAAAGGTCGAAATTGGTCGCGAGATGGTGGTTGTCGAAAAGAGTGGCTCCTGGCTGAAGGTATTCATCAATACCGACATTGAGGAGCAACACAGCGAGAAGGACACCCCCATGGTCGGCGAAGACCAGGCTCCCCCGCCGATCACCGGGTGGATGGAAGCCAAGGGAGTCGTCGAAGAGACGACGCCAAACGGCGATCAGATCCTGATGGGCGCGGCCGCCAATCAGGAAGCCCTGGCATCAAATCCTCGCGGCCCGGCAAATGCCGCCGAAAGCGCACGCTTGCTGTATCGCCGCGTCGCCGAAATGTTCCCAAACTCACCTCTCGCACCGGAAGCCGCCTGGCGCGCAGCGGACATTCAGTGGCAAGTCGAGAAATCCGACGAAGCAACCTTGCCCTCGGCAAAGGAGCGGGACCCGGTATACCGCCAAACGATGAACGAAGACCCTTTGCGGAAGGTGATCAAGTACTATCCCCGCTCGCGCTGGGCAGCATTTGCGGCCTTTGACCTGATCGACAACAAGCTCTGCGGCGACTGGGAAGGATCAACAGAGTGCCCCGAGAAGGAAGCCGACCTCTACCTCAAATACGCCGACGAATATCCCGACGGCCCGCGCACCGCGCAGGCACTGTACGATGCCGTTTATCGCTTTGCCGTCCTCAAGGATATGTACGACGCCAATGGCGACGACAAGAAAAGCGAAAACGCCCACAACCAGGCGCACACCATAGCCGCGCAATTGAAGGCCCGGTTTGCGGACTCGGACTATTCCTTGCGAGCCGGTGAACTGGTGTACAAATTGGATGAAGGGGTTCCAGTCTACGGTATCGAACGGAATTGAGCCGCATACGGCCTCCCGGGCGAGCCGCGAGACGCACCAGACAGAAAGCCAGGAGGCTCCTTGAGCCCGTATATTCAGTCCATTCTTTTGGGAATTGTGGAAGGCTTGACCGAGTTTTTACCGGTTAGTTCGACAGCGCACCTCCGCATTGCCGAAGCATTGATGAGGATCCCGCTGGGCGAGTCAGCCTGTTCCGCCGGCAACGCAAGCTGCCTTCAGGATGTCGCCTACTGGAACATGTACACCGTTGTGATCCAGGTGGGCGCAATCATGGCGCTGTGCCTGCTTTTCCTGGAAAGGATCATCAACTTCCTCCGCACCTTTCCGCGTGGCGAAAGCGGCGACCGCACCTGGTTCAACCACCCCATTTCCCTCACGCTTATTGCTTTCGCGTGCACCTCGGTTCCCGCTCTTCTTTTGCACAAATGGAGCGAAAAAAACCTCGACAACCTCAATGCCATCGCAATCGCTCTGCTCGTGGGCGGCATTGTGATGTGGGTGATTGACGCCTGGAGCGGGCGCCACGACGCAAGCACCACACACGTCGAAGAAATGACCCTGCCCCAAGCTGTCTGGATTGGCCTTTGTCAGACGCTTTCCGCCGTTTTCCCCGGCACGTCGCGTTCCATGTCCACCATTGCGGCCGGTCAGGTCGTAGGCCTCGACCGCCCGGCGGCTCTTGAATTCAGCTTTTTGCTCTCCATCCCCACAATGATCGCCGCAACTGGTTGGGATCTGATCAAAGAGGTCCATCCCAGCAAGTCCGCCGGCGCTGCCGCAGCCGCCGCCCATGTGGCCATGAATTCTCAACGATGGGTGGTTTTGATCATCGGCACCGTGGTTTCCTTCATCGTGGCTCTGGGAGTCGTAGAGTGGTTCCTTCACTGGGTCCGCAAGCACGGCTTCACGATGTTCGCTATCTATCGGATTCTCCTGGGCGGCGCGCTCCTCATCTGGGGCGCGCGGTTGATCGGGCATTAGTTTCCCCAAAATCTTAAGAGCGCCAGCGAAACAGCGGTGGAACCGAAAGGTTAATGCCCAAGGTTCCCCCTTCCGGTCTTGTGCCCGGATTCACGCCTCGGGGCATCGATAATAGAGGTTGCTCTGGGACGAATTGCCTGCTTCCTTAGGCCTGCCGATAAAACTTAAACGGCAGCAGGAGGATGGAACCGCCCTCGTCATGAAGCCCATCCGCATTGTTCTGTCGCCGACGCGCAGCCGCCCCGTGAACATGTTCCTGGGGATGGTTCTGTTGCTGGTCTCGCTCCTCCTATTCCTCGCCCTCGCTACGTATCACGCCTCTGACCCCTCGCTGAGCACGGCCGCGGATTCCGCTTCGGCCCGGAATTGGGTCGGGCTTTTTGGCGCGTATTTAAGCGATGTGTTGTTGCAATCGCTCGGCCTGACGTCCTTTTTGCTGCCCTTGTGGCTGGGCGGCGTCGGCTGGACATGGATGAGATCGCGTCCGGGCGGCTCGCCGGTCCTGCGCTGGGCGGGAACAGTGTTCGCATTGGTCTTCCTGCCCGCGGTCTTCGGATTGCTGCCCTGGCATTGGCGCTGGCTGCACGTCGTTCCCGTCGAAGGCGTCGCCGGACGGATGGTGGCCGGGCTGCTGGTGGTTTATTTGAACATCCAGGGCGCGTGGCTTGTTGCGGCTGCGCTGGCCGCCTGCGGCCTTTACTTCTCATCGGCGATCAGCTTCTGGGTTATCCGCGAAAGCTTTCGGGAGCGCTGGGCTCAGTTCTGTTCGTTGCGCGACCGTTGGCGCGAGCGCCGCGAGGCGCGGGCAGAAATGCGCGCTGAACGCGAACCTCTGCGCGTCGAGCGGAAAGAACCCGTGCCGTTCCCCAAGCTTGTCACTGCGGACGGTCCGGAAGAGGATTCAGAGCCTCCTGTCCGCAGGCCGAATCGCTTCCTCTCGTTTTTCACGCGCCGGCGCGCGCCGCAGCAAGATCCGCTCGATGAGATCCCTGCCTACCAGCGCAAAGATCTGCCGCAGGAAAAGGAAGAAGTTGCCGAAGCCGCAATTCCAATTACGCCGCGCAGACCGAGCATCTGGGAGCGCATCCAACCGGAATCCGCTGCCGCAGCTGCCGTGACAGCTCCCGCGGTCGTTCCGGCTCCTGTTCAGGTCCCGGCTCAGCAAGCTCAGCCGAACGCTGTGCGGCCGCCGAACCCATGGCCAGCCGCGAAACCCGAGCCCGTTCAGGCATCGACTCAACCGCATTCCGATGAGATTGCCATTCACAATCGCGCCGACGCCGAACTGCGTACGGTCACCATTGCTCCCAAGAACGTGAGCGGATTCAAGCTGCCATCGAGCACACTGCTAAGTTCGGGCGAGGCCCCGCAGTCCGTGCGCGAAGACGAGCTTCGTGAAGAGGCCAAAGTTCTCGTTGAGAAGTGCGCCGAATTCGATGTGCGTGGTCAGGTTGTGCAGATCAATCCCGGCCCCATGGTCACCACCTTCGAATTCAAGCCGGAAGCCGGCGTCAAGTATTCCCGCGTCACAGGCTTGGCCGACGACCTATGCCTGGCAATGCGCGCCGAGAGCATCCTCATCGAGCGTATGGCGGGCAAGAGCACTGTCGGGATTCAAGTGCCAAATCACGAGCGCGAAACCATTCATCTGCGCGACGTGATTGAAAGCGAAACTTTCATCAAGGCCCGTTCGCGCTTGACTCTTTCGATGGGCAAGGATATCAACGGTCGCATTGTCACCGCCGATCTGGCCTCCATGCCGCACATTCTTATCGCAGGCTCGACAGGCTCAGGTAAATCAGTGGCGATCAACGCCATGATCATGAGCCTGCTCTATCGCACCACGCCTCACCAGGTACGGCTCATTCTTGTGGACCCCAAGCGCGTCGAGCTTGGGATGTATGAAGGGATTCCGCATCTCTTCACACCGATCATCACCGAGCCCAAGCTGGCCGCGAACGCCTTGCGCAATGCAGTGCGGGAAATGGAGCGGCGCCTGAAGCTGCTCGCCAGCCGGAGCGTCCGCCACATCGACCAGTACAACAAGCTCTTTGAGGCCTCAATGCCTTCACTCTTCGACCAGGGCGAGCAGGAGGAGCCGCTTCCTTACATCGTCATCATCATCGACGAGCTGGCCGACTTGATGATGCTCGATCGAGCCAACGTCGAGGAATCCATCACCCGTCTCGCGCAAATGGCGCGCGCCGTGGGCATACATCTTATCCTCGCTACGCAGCGTCCCAGCGTCGACGTCATCACCGGTCTCATCAAGGCCAATGTTCCCACTCGTATCAGTTTTCGCCTGGCCACGAAGGTGGATTCGCGCACCATTCTCGACACGAATGGCGCCGAAGCTCTGCTGGGCCGGGGCGACATGCTTTTCCTGCCTCCAGGAACGAGCCGCCTGATGCGCCTGCATGCGCCTTACGTCAGTGAGAAAGAGACTGCGGCCGTAGTCGACTTCTGGAAGTCGCAGGGCACAGCGGAATATGTCGAGGGCTTCCTCGAGTCGCCCAAGGATGAGCACAAATCCATGGACGGCGAAAACGGCGATGCAAACGAAGACGATCCCATGTTTGACGACGCGGTTCGCCTGGTCTTCGAATTCGGCAAGGCTTCCACGTCCCTGTTGCAACGCCGCCTCCGTATCGGGTATGGCCGCGCCGCGCATCTCATCGATCTGATGGAACGCGACGGCCTGGTGGGCGCTGCCGACGGCCCGCGTCCCCGCGAGCTGCTTAAAGCTCCAGGCTGGCTTCACGAGATCGCCGTCGGTAACGATTAACGATCGTCTTCCGCTCCCTGAGCCCGGAGCCTTGACGGCATGCTAAACTCCCTGTTGGAAACGCTTACTCAACTCGCGCAACGGGATTATTCAGGATGACCCATCCGCGCGGGAGTACTCCGGACGAACAGGGATCCTTCGAACGGCGCACCCAGCTTGACAAGTGTTCCAGTAAAGCAATTTACTAAGGTGCGAACGTCTAACAGCCTTTGTTGACGCATTTTCGCCGTTTCAGGTGATGTCCATGATTGGGTTCGTCCCAGCCTCCGTCACCGGAGGATCTGTCGGCTCTTTACCGTCCTTGCTTGCCTTCAGCGTTGGCCCACTGGCCCGCCTGAGCCCGCTCGATATCGCCGTCATCGCCATCTACTTCGTCATGGTGATCTGGATCGGCTTCTACCTTAAGAAGCAGGCCAACACCAGCGAAGAATTCTTCATGGCCGGGCGCGAGATGACCGCCTGGATCGCCGGCTTGAGTTTTGTCTCCGCCAATTTGGGCTCGTTGGAGTTGATGGGCTGGGCGGGCTCAGCGTATCAGTACGGAATTCTCGCCGCGCACTGGTATTGGGTCGGCGCCATTCCCGCCATGCTCTTTCTGGGCATGGTCATGATGCCCTTCTATTACGTCTGCAAAACCCACTCTGTGCCAGGCTACCTCAAGCTTCGCTATGGGCCGGGCGCGAGCATCGTCTCCGCGTTCTCGTTTGCCTTTATGACCGTGCTCATGAGCGGCGTGAACATGTTTGCGATGGCTGAGGTGATGAGGGTGGTCCTTGGCTGGGACCTGAATTTTTCCATCATCGTTTCCTCGCTGGCCGTCGCTGCGTATGTGGCGCTTGGCGGCTTGCGTTCCGCCATCTTCAATGAAGTTCTCCAGTTTGTCCTCATCTGGGGCGGCGCGTTGCTGGTGCCGATTATGGGTCTCGTGGAGGCCGGCGGATGGACCGGATTTAAGGCCAAGCTCGCGCGCGATATGGCAGCTGGCGCTGTCGCAAACGGCGACTACACGCATATGTGGCGCAGCATGGGACACTTTGCCGATAACCCCATGGGCATTCACTGGACCGGTATCGTCTTTGGCCTTGGTTTCGCTATCAGCTTCGGCTACTGGACCACGGATTTCCTTGTGGTGCAGCGGGTGCTCGCGGCGAACAACCTTCGCTCCGCTCGCATGGCGCCGGTCATCGGATCGTTCTTCAAAATGGCGGTTCCCTTCATCGTCATTCTCCCCGGTTTGCTTGGACTGGTTGTGCTCCAGAATCCCGACGGAAGCCTGATGCACCTTGTCGGTCAGAACATGGCGACTCCGGGATCGGGAATGCACAGCTATAACGAAGTGCTTCCTCTCATGATGGTCCGTTACCTTGCTCCCGGCTTGCTGGGTCTCGGCATCACCGCCCTCATCGCCGGATTCATGAGCGGCATGGCCGGAAATGTGAGCGCGTTTTCGGCCGTCTGGACCTACGACATCTACCAGCCCCTGATCAAGAAGAATGCCAAAGACGAGCACTACGTGACCGTCGGCCGCTGGGCCACCATCCTCGGAGTCATCATCTCCATCGGAACCGCGTACATGGTGATGAATGCTGCGGGCATTATGGACTACGTGCAAGCGCTCTTCAGTTTCTTCATTTCGCCTTTGCTGGGCGTAGTGCTGATGGGCATGTTCTGGAAACGCGCAACCAAGGCCGGTGGCTTCTGGGGACTTCTGATCGGCACGTTGACCTCCATTGGTCTTTGGGCATGGGTATACGTGAACCCAGCGGCATTGCGATACGTAGCCCTCTCTGCGGACGCCAAGACCATGGCTGAGGATATGTATCGCGCCCTCTGGTCAGTGATTACGTCCATGCTGGTCACTGTTGTAGTGAGCCTGTTCACTGAGCCCAAGCCGCTTTCGGAGTTGGCCGGCGTAGTCTACGGCGCGACCAAATTGCCGAAGGAAGATCCGGTGCCCATCTACAAGAACGAGTGGCTCTGGACAGGGATCGCGATCGTCCTCTTCCTTGGCCTCAATGTCTACTTCTGGTAGGAGACTGCGCATGCAATCCGGACACATTTCAATCTGGTTCTTTATCGGGGTACTGTTGACGGTTTACGGCGCAATGATCTTTGGCGATGGCGTCTTCGACCTCGCCACGGGTGTTGTCCCCACAGTGGTTCTGGCCAACCTGCATGCACCGGTATGGTGGGGTGGCCTGTTGTTGATTCTCGGCCTTTTCTATGGAATTCGATTTCGCCCGGGCCGCAACGGTTAAGCAGGTTTTGCGGATTCAAGGAGCAAGAAAATGGCAGTGCAACGCAAGATGACATTTGGAGTCGTGGTGGGGAATCGCGGCTTTTTCCCGGGCCATTTGGCCAAGACCGGCCGGGAAGAAATTATCGCCGTTTTGGAGGCTGTGGGAGCAAAGGCCATCGTGCTCAGCCCAGAGGAGTCACGGCACGGCGCCGTCGAGACCTACGCCGAGTCGCAGCGCTGCGCGGAGCTTTTCAAGAAGCATGCGGATGAGATCGACGGCATCATCGTCACCCTGCCCAACTTCGGCGAAGAGCGCGGCATCGTCGATGCCATCCGCCTTTCGGGCCTGAAGGTTCCCGTTCTCGTCCAGGCCACGCCCGACCGCTCTGACAACATGACCATCGCAGTGCGCCGCGACAGCTTCTGCGGAAAGATGAGCGCCTGCAACAACATGATGCAGTATGGCATTCAGTACTCGCTCACCACTCTGCACACCGAGACCGTGAATTCGCCCGAATTCAAGGCCGATCTCGAGTGGTTCTCGCAGGTTTGCCGCATCGTCAAGGGCCTGAAGAATTTGAAAATCGGCGCCATCGGCGCGCGCCCCGCGGCCTTCAATACCGTCCGCTATTCCGAGCGCATTCTCGAAACCAGCGGCATCTCGATCGAGCCAATCGATCTCTCTGAGATCTTCGGGCGCATTAATCGCATGAAGGATAACGACGACGCGGCGCAGGCCAAGCTCGCGGCGATCAAGAAATACGTCACAACCGGCGGCATTCCCGAGGCCGCCTTGATGAAGATGGCAAAGCTCGGCGCGGTTGTCGAAGGCTGGATGAAACAGACCAACTGCTCCATCAGCGCCGTCCAGTGCTGGACCTCGATGGAAGAGTTCTTCGGCGTCGTGCCCTGCACCGTCATGAGCATGATGTCGAATGAGCTCATTCCGTCGGCATGCGAGGTCGACGTGCCTGGCACACTTTCGATGTACATGCTCGCTCTCGCCAGCCAGACGCCCTCGGCGCTGCTTGACTGGAATAACAACTACGGCAGCGATCCGAACAAGTGTGTCTGCTTCCACTGCTCCAATCTGCCCAAGCATTTCTTCAAGGAAGTCCGGATGGACTTCCAGCAGATCATTGCCGGCACGGTGGGCAAGGAAAATACTTACGGCACATGCGAAGGCGTCATCAAGCCCGGCGCCATGAGCTTTGCACGTTACTCCACCGACGACCGGCGGGGTGTGATCCGCGGCTACACGGGCGCGGGCCGCTTCACCGACGATCCCCTCGAAACTTTCGGCGGAGCGGGCGTGGCGGAAATTCCGCAATTGCAAAAGCTCCTCAAGTACATCTGCCGCGAAGGATTCGAGCATCACGTGGCCGCAAACTTCAGCGACGTGTCAAAGTCCATCCACGAAGCTGCGCGCTACCTCGGCTGGGAGAGCCATTATCACCCCGAGCTCGAAGACTAATTGGGTGCCCCCGGTCCCTCGTATTTGGGGACCGGGAAAGATCCCGCCGGTAGACATAGCACAGTTAAGATGCACCGACGAACGAAAAGGCCCCGCAAGGGGCCTTTGTTTTAATCCACTAACTCGGCTGTCTTTCGCCAGCCACGCTGCTCCACTGGCTCAAGCGTGACGCGCGCCGCAAGGACCACCAGCGCCACCCACAGCACCTCGGCGCCGAGCAGATGGAGCACCTGCAGCCACAGCGGCGCAAGCAGCAATACATCGAGAATCCCCAGCACATACTGTGCCGCCAACAGCACCAGCACGCCGATTGCAAGTCCACGATTATCCCAAAGCGTACTTCGCTTTGCGGCCCTGATCACCAGCCAGATGAGAAAAACGCATGCAGCGCACGCGGCAATCGGGTGCGTCCAGCGCCAACGCACCAGCCACTCGCTGGTTGCGCAGAAATCCTGCCGCAGCGCGGCGCTCAAGCTCATTGCCGGATAAAGCGTGTCGCCCAACGCCGCCAACGATCCTGTGACGCCGACAATGAGGAGCAAAACCACCGCTGCAGCCACCGCAAACGGAGCGGCAAAGCGAACTTCGCTGCGCACGTAACCCTTCGTCCGGCTCAGCAAGTGTGCCGTCAGCGTCAGCGCGGCCACCAACAGCAGTGTGTTGGTGAAATGCAGCGCGAGGTATGGCGCGCGCAGCGGCGACTGGCTCTGCGCCGTCAGTCCCAGCTTCACCAGAAACGCGCCCAGCACCGCTTCTACCAAAGTGAATGCAACCGAGGCCACGCTCGTTGCCCGCGCCAAATGTCCGCGAGCAGTCGTCCTGAAGGTCCACACCATCAGGCCCACGACCGAAAAAAACGAGATTCCGCTCGTGATGCGATGCGTGAATTCGATCAGCGTATCCAGGCTCGGCGAATGTTGAACGACGGTGCCGTTGCACAGTGGCCAATGGTTGCCGCACCCGTCGCCTGCGCCGGTGGCGCGCGTGACTGCCCCCCACAAAATGACCGCGATGAAATAGGCCAGTACGCCCCACGCGAATCGCCGCAGTGCGAGCGAGGGAAGATGATGGGTCTGTGCAGGTGATGCCGCCACGGGCATGGAAGACTCCGGTACGAACTCACCAGTGTAGAACAGTTTTGCGGGAGCCTCGTGAGGCTGCGATTCTTCGCTGCGCCAAAAAGGGTCGCGGGAGAGTCCTACTCGCCCAGTAGCCGCACCACATGATTCACAATCATCAGGTCTTCGAGGGGCGGAATCACCCGCACCATCACCCGTGAATTCTCGGCTGAGATCATCGCTGGCCCACGCACGTTGTTGCGCTTGTCATCGATTACAATTCCGAGCGCCGCCAGCCCAGCGCAGATCTCTGCTCGCGAGGCAATATCGTTTTCGCCGATGCCGCCGGTGAAAACCAGCATGTCGAGGCCGTCCAGCTCCGCCACGTAGCTGCCAATCCATCGCGCGATCGTCCAGCAGAATTTGTCCACTGCCAGCCGTGCCTTCGCGTCTCCGGACGCGATTGCTTCGCGCAGATCGCGCATATCGTTTGATGACTCGCTCATTCCCAGCAATCCCGACTTCTTGCTCACAACAGTCTCGAGCTTGTCGGCGGCTTCCGCTGTGTTCGGAGTCGTCTCCGCAATCTTCTTCAGGATAAAAATCAACACGCCGGGATCGATGTCGCCGGTCCGCGATCCGCTTATGATTCCGCCGGATGGCGTCAGGCCCATCGAAGTGTCAAGGCACTCCCCGTTGCGAATCGCCGAAATGGATGCGCCGTTGCCCAGATGGGCCACGATCAGCTTTTCCGGAACATTCGGCTGTAGCTGATAAATGATCGATTCGTAGGAGATGCCGTGATACCCGTAGCGCCGCACTCCCATCGCCACGTACTCCTCGGGGATGGGCATCCGCACCGCAACCTCAGGCAATGTGCGATGAAAATATGTATCGAGCACGGCGAAATTTGGAATGCCCGGAAACAGCCGCATCGCCTCGCGCATGATGTAGACGGCGATCGGCGTGTGCAACGGCGCCAGAGCCGCATAACTTTCAATTTCGTCGATCAGAGCGGGCGTGATCCGCTGGTTTTCGCGCACCGTGGGTCCTCCGCAAACCACGCGATGTCCGATTGCAGCCGGCGCAGGAATTTCGCCGGAGTTGAGCGCATCAACCACCAGCTTGAATGCGACCGAGCGGTTAGGCAGCGCTGGCGTCTGATCCACGAGCTTCTTTCCCGCTGCGTCTTTAATCCAGAATTTGCCCAAGTCGGTGCCAATTCCATCGACTGCGCCTTCAACGAGCCGCTTCCGCTCGTCGCCCGAAGCCTCGTATAACGAAAACTTGATCGAAGAAGAGCCGCTATTCAACACCAAAATCGGCAAGGAAGACATGGTTTAAGAACCTTTCAAAGAAGGATGCAGCGAGATCGCCGCAAAGCTCGAAAGAGCGCCTGAGATCAAGCGTAGCAGTCCATTCGTCAGCGAATGCGTGACTTCAGTCACACGCACGGAAGTCGCGACTGTGCGAATTTAAAAATCGGTCCGTCCACCGAGCACGCATCTCTGAAGCCAAAGGCGTGGCTCCGGATTCGAGCCCTAAAAGAAGCGCTTCAGCTTCAGAATCTGCGACTCGATTCCGTACCAGAGCGCTGTCGCCACCAGTGTGCACATCACCAGACGGAATCCGACCACCGCCAGATTCCCAGCGATTCCATAAGCATCCATTGCTCGATCGAACCAGCCGAAGTAAATGAAGACTGAGATATGAGTCATATAGAGGCCGTAGCTGATTCGCCCGTAAAAGGCCAGCGGTCCTCGCCGCAGCAGTGCATTGAGCGGATTGCGCGCTCCGGTGGATGCGATCGCCGCGACCATCGCACCGGCAAAGCCGACAGCCAGCGCCGAATCCAGAAATGCCGTTCCGCCCGCGATCGTCGCCGCCGCGGCGATTCCCACTACCAGCCCGGCAAGGCCGATTGCCAGCCATGCGCGGCGGCTCAGTTTGACTGTATAAAACGCAATGGCAAGGAGACTGCCTAACGCGATTCCATCCAAGTGAATCAGCGTATGCGTTGGGGTTATCCAGTGCAGATTCGCGCGCCGAATCAGGGGCGAGGCCACAAGCGCGGCCCCCAGTACCGATGCCAGCATCCACGGCCTGCGCAACCAGCGTACAACCGGCGCCCAAACGAAGTAGTACTGCTCCTCGATGGCCAAAGCCCAGGAGGGGCCAAGCGCCGGTGGCAGCGTAATGTGAAATAAATTCTGCACGCAGAAAATGTAAGCCAGCCACGGCGCGGTGGCGATCGCATGACCCACGCTGCCGCCCACGAACCACGGCGCATTCAGATACACGACCGCCAGCACCAGCAGATACACAGGCCACACGCGCAGCGCCCTGCGCGCATGAAAATGATGGAAGTAATGTGGCTTGTTCCGCGTCTCCAGCAGAATGCATGTGATCAGGAAACCGCTGAGAGTAAAAAAGAGGATGACGCCCGCCCATCCCCACAGGCTGGCGTTGTAGATAGGCGTTCCGACGAGGCGCGGATGGCAGTGATAGAGCACCACGGCAAGAATCGCCACGCCGCGTATCCCATCGAGCTCCGGCAGATAGGTGGGAAGCCAGGTTGGGCGCTGCAAAGCCAATGTCGTTTGCCGGATGGTCACCGATTCAGCTCAACTTCATCCTGCTGCCAGCTGCCGCGCCCGCTCCGTTGCCCGCATTACCGCTTTGATCAGCGTCACGCGCAACCCGCCCTCTTCCAACTCCAGAATGCCGTCGATCGTGCATCCTGCGGGCGTGGTCACGGCGTCCTTCAGCAGGGCCGGGTGGTAACCGGTCTCGAGCACCATTTTGGCAGCGCCGTATGCTGTCTGCGCAGCCAGTTGCGTCGCGATGTCGCGTGGCAGGCCCACCTTCACGCCCGCCTCGGCCAACGCCTCAATAATGATGTAGAGATACGCAGGGCCGGAACCTGAGAGGCCGGTCACTGCGTCCATGTGCTTCTCGTCCACCAGCACCGTGCGGCCCACAGTCTCAAACAACCGCTGGGCCAACCCCATCTGCGCATCACTCACGAATCGACCGCGGCACAGGGCAGCAGCGCCGGCGCCAAGAGCCGAGGGTGTATTCGGCATCGCGCGAACCACCGCAATCTCGATCCCCGCCGCTTCCTCTATCGCGCGCGTCTTCACTGATGCCGCGAAAGATACCAGCAGTTTCCCTTTCGTCAACGCCGGTTTGATCTCCGCTATAAGCTCCGGGACCTGGAACGGCTTCACTCCCACCAGAATCAGGTCCGATTGCCGCACGGCTTCGAGGTTGTTCGTGCTTACGTCGACGCCCCACTGGGTACTCAGCGCGAGCGCCCGCTCGGCGTGGCCCACCGTGGCGCGAATCCGGTCGGCGGCAAACAGATTCTCCTTCAGAAACGCCTGCAGCAGGATGCCACCCATCTTTCCTGCGCCCAGAACAGCTACGCGGACCTGGGGCAACTGCGCAGGGGTTTGCGGAGCCTCGACGGCGATCTCTGCCATTGCTTTGTTTCCCTTCCTATTGAGAATTCACGGCGTTTTTTGCGCTTTCGGCGCACAGCGCCGCCTGCATTTCTCAAGAATACTCGCGTCAGGCGCGAATCCTCGCCCCATCGCTGCAAGCGCCGAATTCCCGCGGCGGCGCCACCGCATTGCCAGGTTGTGGTTTCCTGGCAATTGCGGCCTCAACCGCGGCGTTCAATTGTGGGGCGTCCTCGCTTACTGGCTCAGCAACGCCTCGTTCAGCAGGAAATCCTTCAGCACTGATGCCATCTTGGCGTTTCGGTCGGCAACCGGCCAATTGTAATCCCAGATCACGTAACCGCCCGGCAACGAAAAAAACCTCTGGCGACCCGTTGCCGCAGCAACCGTTGTAACCACCCATGCGTCCGATTCCAAGATGTAGGCTGGCGCTGTTTCATTTCCGGGCGCTGGGTTGCGGATTTCGGCGATGTGCTCGCCCATGTGTAGTACGGCTTTCGTCAGCGAATCTCCCTGCAGCCGATCCGAGTTGAACGTGCAATTAAAGGCGACGCCGTCCGGGGAGTCTTTCGTCCCCAACTCCTCGTCCTTCGGCGAAGCCTCGTCTCCAGGGCCATAGTCGAGAAAGACGCCGGTGGCATGTTCACCCTGCTTTCCAAACACAGTAGTCGCCTTGGTTGCCGCGTCCCTCGGCGGTCCTGGGGCGAGCCTGCCGGCGCCCCCTTGCGCGGCTGAAACGGCTGCCCAAAGGTCGAAGCTCGCGCCGATTGGATCGCCGACCGGATCGCCCTTGGTCTCATTGTCGTTTTTTGAGTAGTCGATCTCCTTTGGCGTCACGTCCGATACGGATTCCAGCACCAGTCGCGCCGGATAGGCGTTCATGTTCCCAAAGCCGCCAAATCCTACAATCTTGCCCGAGGCGTCGCGCGCGAGAGTCGTATCGGCCACACTGTCCAGTCTGCCGACCAGCGTTGCTGTTACCTCGTAACGAGTGCAGCCCAGGCAAATATCCGCGCCCTTCTCGTGCCTCTGCGCCAGCAGCGAATCGAATTGCTTGAAGTCCTTGCTCTTGTCCAAAGTCACTGCGGCTCGCGTTGGCGCTGTGAACTTGCCCGCGAAGTTCCGCGCGGGTTGGATCACGAGCACGGCCGCCGGGCCCGCCTTGCCCTTCGTCCCCGCCGGATAGTCGAGCCAGATCACGTTCACCGGGTATCCGCAATTCGGATCGGTCGCGTCCTTGATCGCAAACTCGTCAAATCCGGCCATCACCGTGCCCTTGATGCGGACTGTTTGCCCGTTGAATGCTTGCGGATTCTTCACCACGTCACAAACCTTCACGTCCACCGGGGCCGCGGCCTGCCCGTACAAGGTTGAACCAAATCCCAAAATTATCGAAGCCAGAATCAAGACCCTTCTCATTGAAGCTCTCCACCCGCTGCCATCCGCAACGGCGATTGAATATTGATCGCGCCGCAAATTGCCTTATGCGCGAACTCGAAAGAATATCACGCTGGCGCTCTCTTTCTCCGTGAGTGGGAGAGGCGCTATTTGATTGTCTGGCCGGATGTGGGCCATTCACCAAAAATGTCGGCTTACAAAAGGACATTTCTGCGACTTGGTCGTTTTTCGGCGCAAATGCCAGCCCATAAGCCTGCATTTGGAGCGCGACTTGCACGATCAGCGGCTCATTTTTGCGATGCAATCCAGGCGTCGATGCGAGCGTCGAGAACGTCGAGAGGCAGAGCCCCCGAATCGATCACCTGGTCGTGGAAAGCGCGAATGTCAAACTTGTCGCCGAGCGCCTTCTTCGCCCGGTCGCGCAGTTCCAATATCTTCAACTGCCCGATTTTGTAAGCCAGGGCCTGGCTGGGCCAAGCGACGTAACGATCGACCTCAGCCTGAATGCTCGGCTCGTCAATATACGAGTGGTCGCGGAAGTATTGGACCATCTGATCTCGGGTCCAACCCTGGGAGTGGACGCCGGTGTCGACGACGAGACGAATGGCGCGCCAGACTTCGTTTTCGAGGCGTCCATAGTCGGAGTAGGGGTCCTGGTAAAGGCCGACATCCTTGCCCAGGTGCTCTGAATAGAACGCCCAACCCTCGACGTATGCGGTGTAGCCCTCGAATTTGCGGAACTCGGGGATACCGGTCATCTCCTGCGCGATCGAGATCTGGAGGTGATGGCCGGGAATGCCCTCGTGATAGGCGATCGATTCGACGCTGTAGAGATTGCGGTGGGTGGCGTCGTAGGTGTCGATGAATAAGCGACCCGGACGCGAGCCGTCAGGCGAGCCTGACTCGTAGTAGGCGGGCGCGGAGGTCTTGGCCAGGTAGTCAGGGACCGTGGTGACCTCAAACGGCGCCTTCGGCAATGTGCCAAAGAGCTGCGGCAGCCGGGCCTGCATGGGACCGAGATAGCCTTTGTAGGCCGCGATGAGGGCTTCGGCCGTGGCCGGATGCTGATTGGGATCTGTTTTCAAGCTTGCGCGGAAGCTGGCCAGATCCTTGAAGCCAAGCTTCTGGGCGATGGCCAGCATTTCGGCCTCGTCTTTGCCCACTTCGTCGAGGCCGATCTGGTGGATCTGGGCAGCGGTCAGGTTGGTCGTGGTGGTGCGCTTGATGAGGAACTGATAGTACCGGGCACCGTCGGGCAGGGCGTCAATGCCGGGCTTATCGCGCCCGGCGGGCACGTAGCTGAGTTCAAGGAAGCGTGCGAAGCGCTGATAGGCCGGCAACACCTCCTTTGAGATGGCATCGAGCATTTCGCTCTTGATCCGGGCCTGCTCCGTGGCCGAAATCGCCGCCGGAAAGTTTTTGAGAGGAAGTGCGAGGGGCGAATCTTCGGGCTTCTGATTGGCGAGCTGCTTCACCTGGACGAGGGCCAACTGGAGAATGTATTTGGGCGGCACGCGGTGGTCGTCCATGCCGATCGACATATTGGTCGTTACCTGATCGAAGGCGTGGGGAATCGCGTGCAGCCGAGCGATCCAGTCGTCGTAGTCTTTGACGGTGGTGAAGCTGAGCTCGGCCACGAGGCGCGGGTAGGCGGCATAGATGCCGTCCATTTGCGTCAGCGGCATCTCCCACTCTTTGAACTCGGCGGCCTCCTCGTCCATGTCGAATTCGCGGAGCAGAAGCTCCTGGCTGATTTTTTCCTGGTCTGTGAATCCGGTAGGGTCGATGGCGGCGAGGCGAAGCTCGAACCTCTGCTCGCGGGCCAGTTCATCGTTATAAGCGGCGACCGAGTAGTCGCTGATCTGGTCGTTATAGCGAAGGTCGCCGATGGCGGAGGCGAACTCGGGATCATGCTTGAGCCGGTCTTCCCAGTAGTCGTGGAAGAGCTCGTTGAGCGCCTGGCGGTGGTCGGCAAGCGAGGAGGAAACGGGCTGGGCAGCAGACGGGGTCTGCGCGGGAAGGGCGGAAATCGATGCTAAGAAGGCGGAGGCGGCGGTGAGTGCGAAGAAAGCAGATTTCAAGGGAGCAGATTCCTTTGAGCGGCGATGGCCTTTGAAACGAGTGTAGTTCAGTGACGCAGCGGAACCACCGGTGTTAGCGCGGCGGGCAGTTCCGCTGGTTATCGAATTGGCGGGTTCGCGGTTTTGAGAAAAGGCCCCGTGGCGGCCGGCTGCCCCGATATCGATACCGAGAACTGGTATTGCACGCCCCCCATGAACCAGCCGAAAGTGCTTTTGACGGTTGGATCGGCTCCGACCGCCATAGCAGCCAAGACTGCGCCCACAGTTGCAGCGTCATTAAGTCGAGCGCCACGACCGTGAGCGCCGCGAATGTTGGTTAAAAATTGCCTGTGCCTTCCTCCACTTTGCAAATGAAGGCGATATAGTAGGCTGCAAGGGCGGCCGGGCTGACCATACGGAAGGGCGGGGCCGGTCTCGCTCATTCCCCCCAGAATCCTTTTCAATGCAGGGTTTGATCGTTGAGAATGAGGGCCGGTCTTCGGCATTCACACTCAAGGCAGATTCCGGTAAGCGCAGACTCGCGGTTGGGCGAGGGAAAGCTGAGGCACAGCATGGAAGGTTTCTATACGGTTCAATTCATCGGCGCGCAAGGCTGGGGCACGGGGGTTGTGGTCTACATCGCGGGCCACGTATTTGGCGGCGACAGCGCCATGATGTTTACGGGCACATACGATCGGCAGGGCAATGCCGTGACGGTTCAGCTCCACGCGAAGCAGATTGCGCCGGGACTGATGAACACGATGGGCCGCGACGAGTTCGATCTCGATCTGTCGGGAGTCGTGGAGGGAGAAAAGATCAAGCTTGCCGGCAACATACCCGGGACCGAGCTGCGATTGAAAGCGAATCTCACGAAGCAGTGCGAGCTTCCGGCAAGGGGTTGAACGGCCGTTAGACGAGAAACCCATATCTCGCGTCGGTCGGGCCGTTGATCAGCGGGCTGTCCTACTCGTCCTAAAGTTCGAAAACCCGGATCCTTCGACTTCGCAGGCCGCTTGAGAAGTGCGACCCGCTCTGCTCAGGATGACAATTCAGAGAACAGAAAGAAAGCCTCCGGCGGGCTTCAGAAGTCGTGAGGATGTTCGTGGAGGGTGGAGGCGGCGACGGTTGGACCGGCGGAGATCGGCGTTGAGGTGGGACTGGCGGAAACTGTGGCTTCAGTTTGGGAGCGGAGGCGCGCGACGGTTTGCCAGTTGTCCTTGCGCGGCTGATCGGAAAACCATTGCGGGAGCGGCATGAGGAGAAAGCGGCTGAGAGTCTCCGCGTAGGGCTCGTAGAGAGCGCGCATCTGGCGGAGACGCTCGCGGGAGGAGTCGTCATAGCAAAGCTCGATGCCGCTGGCGGTGAGCATGTCGTAGAGCTCATGACAGCGCGCGGGGGGCAGGCGGTCGGGCGCGTCGGTGACGGGACGGAGATTGAAGATCTGCGAGAGGTCGACGAGGGAGTGGCGAGCCATGGCGAAGGTGAGCTGAGCTTGGCGTGCCTCGAGGCCGCGAACGCCCGCGATGAGGAGCGACGAGGTATCGAGAATGGCGGTGAGGGCGCTGAGCCAGCTCTGGCTGTTGTGCTGGGAGCGGTAGTAGCAGAGCAGCGGATAGGAGATGTGGCTCTCGAGCAGCTCGGCGGACCAGCGTTCCCACTCAATAAGAAGGGTGGACAGAGATTGGGCGGCGCCGTCGAAGGAGTGGCGTCGCAGGAGCTCGGCGGCGGTAGGCGGCGAGCCGGCGCGGGCGTCGAGCAGAGAGATGGAGACTTCGCGGCGCGAGAAGGCGGCGTAGAGGAC
>CAZHOO010000043.1:0-25928 GCA_964533905.1 uncultured Occallatibacter sp.
CAGTCGGTTACTACCCGTGCCGGAGCAGCCTGGACAGAGATGGACTCGACGAGCCGACAAGGCAGCAGCAAGTTCATTGCACGAGCCGGTGATGTATCGAGCACGAGCATCATTCGCCAAGTTCCGGGCGACCCCTGCGACCTAAAGGTGAGCGCACAGGCTTCGGGGCAGGAGCTTGATCTCCAAACCGCTCCGGTGCTGGACTGCAGCGGAAACGCGGTGCCGGATGGAACGATTGTTACGTTCACTGAGACCTACCCGGGCGGGCAATCCACAGTGGATGTACCTCTCAAGCGCGACATTGCAGAAGTTAAGATGCCGACCCGCGATGGGGCAACCTTCACCGTCGCGAGTGGAGTGGTTCTAGGCAATCAGATCCGGTGGGGGAAGTGACCATGCTGAGGCATGCTGCAGTGGTTTTTGTGAGCCTCGTTCTGGCCTCTGGGATGGCCGCCGCGCAGCCCGATGTCAGTGTCGACACCTCTCAACTTAAGGGGCCGCGGCCTTTGGAAGATCAGACCAAAGCTGCTGCGATCCGCGATTATCTTGAGTCCTGGCAGGGAATGAACGAGGCGTTTGAGCGAGGCCAGCCAAACACCCTGGGCGAGGACTTTATTGGTACGGCTTTGGACAAGCTGACGGATGCGATCGACGAGCAGGCAAAGGCGGGAGTCCGCACGCGTTATCAGGATCGAGTCCACCATATCCAGTTTCTCCTTTACTCGCCGGAAGGGCTATCCATCGAGTTGATCGATGACGCCCAGTATGACGTGCAGGTTCTCGATCATGACAAACCGATAGCATCCGTGCCGGCCAGCGCGCGCTACATTGTCGTTTTAACTCCCGCCGAAGTTCGATGGAAGGTGAGGGTCATGCAGGCAGATTCCAAATAGAACGCAAGTTAAAAGATCGATGATCGCAGCAGCGCAATTGAAAATGATCGTCTGAAACCAGTTCGGGGGATGCAGAAGACCTTTCCCCCGGCCGGCCGATTTTGAGGAGTCAAGAATGGTTTCCATCGTTGTTCCCGTTTATAACGAAGAGGATCTCATCGTCCAGTTTCACGAGACTGTTTCCAGCGTCATGCGGGGTACGGCTGAGGGCTGGGAGGTTGTGTATGTCAACGATGGTTCGACCGATTCGACTCTCGAACTCTTGAAGAGCTTGCAGGCGCTGGATCCTCATGTTGTCGTGGTGGAGCTTTCTCGGAATTGGGGACAAGTCGGAGCGATCTTCGCCGGCCTCCGGACCGCGAATGGGCGAGCCGTGATCCTCATGGATGCCGACTTTCAGGACCCCCCAGAGGTGATGCCGCAGCTCATCGATGCGTGGCGAAGCGGAGCCGAGGTTGTTGTGGCCGTTCGCAGAAGCCGGCAGGAAAGGCGAAAGATTTTGGCCCTGCTCTTTCCTCTTTTTTATAGGGTATTTGGAACCATCTCCGATTATCCGATGTCCCTCAATGCCGGCCTGTTTGGGCTTATGGATCGGAGAGCGGTAGACTCCATTCTGGAAATGGGCGAAATGAACCCATACTTGCCAGGCTTGCGAGCATGGGTCGGGTATCGCAATACCATCGTTTACTATGACCGCCAGGATCGGCTCGGCGGCGAAGGTAAGTTGTCATTCATCAGCCGGATCAAGTACGCCACCGATGCAATTATGAGCTTCAGCTACAAGCCAATTCGGCTGAGCTTCGTGCTGTGTGGCCTGGCGAGCTGTGTGGCTTTGCTACTTGGCGTGGGGGCGTTGGTTTCCTCAAGTCCGATAAGAGGGGCAGCTCTCGGTATCGAGTCGGCAGTATTCCTTATGGGCGGTCTGGTACTCCTAACAGTAGGCGTGTTGGGCGAATATGTAATTCGTGTATTTGATCAAGTGCGCGCCCGTCCGCTCTCGCTCATTAGTCAAGTTCACCGGACTCCCGCAGAAGTTCTGGCCCAATCAGGCGCCATTTCCATACAGAGCGGGAGCTATGCAGTCCAGGGCGAGGGCTATTCGGCTAAGGGAAAGAGCTGCGCTGCATAGGGTCATGGCCCCGGCAATGACCCATCGCTCATCGCGCCAACTAATTCAAATCCCCTTAGGTGTTGGGCGATTCACTGGGCGGTTCCCAAAGAGCTTGGGCTGGGATTCTTTGCGGTGTTGATCATGGCCGGTGTGGTACAGGTGGGAAGTCCTCGCTCGACCGCAGATCCTTCTTCGTAGTCATTCCATGTCTCAATCAAAATGATTGGAATTGGCTGATCAGCCGGAAATACTCTGCGCCAGAAATTGAAAGTGTCCTGATAGGTTTGTCCGCAGCGCGCTGCAATTTGCCGATTGAGGCCCCAAGAGGCCTTACTATCGTTGAATTGGGCCCATGCCCCGCCGACGATGATCTTGTCGGGATACTTGTCGCGCATCGTCTGGTAAAAATTGGTGAGGGAATCTTCACCCCAATTGCCACCATCCGCAGCCCACCCTTTGGGACCGATGTAGAACCAAGGATAAAAACCATCGAACACGTTGGCATCCGGGCCGGGGGGTGCCTCATAGATAAGCAGAGGCGCAGGATTCCAGGAGCTGACAGACGCACGAACCTTGCTCCAGTCGGTGTGCATCCCCTTTGGAAAGATGAAGATTACAGGACGACCGTCGTAAGTGACATAAGCTTCATGACCTGCTGAATTGGGCGAAAGATAAGCATCATGGAACATCTTGAAATCTGCGATCGCTTCGTCGGTTGCTCCGACGGCCTCATTGGACTCGTCGTACATCATGGCGATGTGGAATTTGTTTTTGGCGGCGAGTTTCTGCATCAGGGCGTAGCTTTGATCGATAAACGGCTCGCGATCGCCATACCAGTCCACGACGAATCCTGAGATTCCCATTGCCTGGGCGTGGCGGATCTGATTTTTGATCACCGCCGGATCATGGGAGTTGTAATTCACCGATATATGGGCGGGATGCCCAAACCACGCCTCGTAGACCGCGAGGACCTCAGGCGATTGGCCGACCGCACGATACCTTAGGGGCGCCGTTTGGCCGGAGCCGGGATCGGGACACCCGTGCAGTAAAAGAAGCAGTAATGTGGCGCATATGCGAGGCAACATGGTCTCAGTTGTTTAGAAGCAATACGGGATTGCAGGGGTTGTCGTGGTCGCACCACAAAGTTCGATGGCTCGCCGATCCGCGGCTTGCCGGGGTTGAGCAGCCAGCGGATGCTTTTTGGCATCGGACTAGATATTACGGTGTGCCTGCCCGCTCCGATCCCACCCACTGGCGCGGCGTAGGGGAGCGCCTAGCACTGCGGTGAATGGTCTATCTAAATGGCAAGAACACTACAGTCCCGAATTGTTTCGGGAACCATGGTATTGCTGAGTGGCTCGAGCCTTGCGACCATCCTCAGCCTGGCCTACAACATCGTCATCGGCTGGTATCTGGGGCCTAAGAGTTTTGGCCATGCCACGGTGGTATATTCGCTCCTCGTCCTTCTCTCCGCGGTCTCGTTCGCGTTTCAGATTGTCGCTGCGAAGATGGTTGCGCAGCAACCATCGGCTGAGGCGAAGGCGGAGATCTATCGAAGCTTCCATCGCAGCGCGATCGGATGCGGGATCTCCATTGCGCTGGTGCTATTTCTTTTTCGGCAGGGAATCACGGATTATCTCAATCTGCCCGATTCCAGCCTGATCGCAATGCTCGCGATTGCCGCGGGCTTCTACATCCCTCTGGGAGCGCGTCGCGGTTACGACCAGGGTAGTTATAGATTCCATCGCCTTGCGATGAGTCTTGTGGTCGAAGGGGCGGTCCGGCTCGGAGGTTCATACGCACTCGTCGTAGCCGGCTTCGGTGTGCAAGGAGTTGTGGCTGCAAATGCGGTGGCAATGGCCGTTTCGTATTTTGCCATGACACCGAAGTTGCCGGGACGTGCGCCGAATCCGCTTCGGTTAGGGGTCGGCGTTCGCGAAATCTGGCAGGCCTTGCTCTTCTACTCGGGCCAGATGGTGATTAATAACTGCGACCTCGTGGTGGTGAAACATATCTTCCCCGCGCAAGAAGCCGGCCTTTACGCGGCAGTCGGACTTGTCGGCCGCGTGATCTTCGTCCTGTCCGCAGCCGTTGTTAATTCCACATTCCCTATTGTGGCGGGCACGCGGGCCGAGGAGAGAAAAGATCTGCGCTTGATTGGCACACCGCTGATGCTGGTACTGAGCATTGGCTCTTTGGTGGCCCTCGCAATGTGGGTCGCGCCCGCCAGCCTCTGGACGACAATCCTCGGCCCCGGATTCCAGATCGCTGGAAAATACGACATACCTTACCTTTCCACTCTCTACGCCCTCAAGGCTGTCGTCTATTCAATCAGCGCAGTCGTCATCACCTTCGAGATGGCCCATCGGATTGCAAACACAAGCTGGATCCAATTGGTTTTCAGCGGCGTGTTGATTGCGGGAATTTATCAATTTCACTCCTCGTTGCACCAAGTGATCCTGGTTCAACTGGCAGTGCTGGCGGCTCTCTTCGTTGTCGTGGCAATCACGTTTCTCATTGACGCCCTCGCCTCATCGAAAATCACTCCGGCAGCAGCAAGATGCTGTCCAGTCAACCTGCTGAGGCCGGTGACGGAGAGTGAAGTCGTTACGGAATTCCTGAACAGCGATTTGAACCATCCTGACTTTCGCGACCATTACAAGACGCACGCGCTTAAGGCCGAATCCAACCGACACCGCGCGGATGCAATCGCGAGGCGTCATGCACTTTTGTTCGCGAAGCGCCGATCGCTCTGGGCGGAACTCCCCGGCAAGATCGAATGGTATGAAGTGACAGTCAATGAGGAAGCTCTTGATCTGATCAAGATGTTCCCACGGTCCCATTGGCGGAAGCTGGCGCAAGGAGATTATTCAGTCGTCCGGGTCACAGAGGGCTTACGCAGCGGGCGTCGCACTCTTGACGGTCGGTTCTTATCGAAGATTTCCGTCCTCGGAGAGCAACTTTCCCAGGGAACTGGTGAATTCGGCACAGTGATCCTTCTCGGCGTAAACAAGCAGGGACCTCTTACGATTCTGGATGGCAATCATAGGTTAGTGGCGGCATTGCTATCTTCGCCCGCCGGACTTTCGAAACTTCGATTTATGTGCGGCTTCTCGCCACGAATGACACAGTGCTGTTGGTATAAGACGAATCCAGCAACTTTGATTCGGTACGGCAAACACATCCTGGTTAGGGCAATTCGAGATCCCAAGGCGGAACTTGAACGGATCTTTGGCGATTACAGCGAGCTGACACAGAATTCCGTGGGACATCCCCAGTTGGGAGGTGCGCCAACAGGCTCCCTCACGCGGCTAGCTGAGTCGAACGATGTTCAAAGTTAACGGCGAGTTCGAAACGAAAGTCAAATAGAGTAGGAGGGCTAATATGGCAATCAAGCGATTAGTAACCATCGAGCAGCTGCCAGAGATTACCAGTGAGGACCAAGGGCGGCAATTCCTGGGCAGAGTGCAAGATCGCATGAGCGATAGACGGCCTGGCCTCGTCCTTGACTGCTCCGGGCTCAGTCATATGGACAAGCCAGTCCTTCATTTGCTTCTGTCCTGCCTTGAGGAAGCGATGAAGCGTAACGGCGACGCGAGGCTCGCAGCAGTCTCGCCGTCAGCCCAGGCAATGCTGAAACTGATCGGAGCAGACCGTCTTTTTCAGATTTTCGCTTCGAATGCCGATGCGGTAAACAGCTTTCATCAGCACTCGAGCGCCTTGGGCACGATCGAGTATTCCCAAGATGACGATAGTCAGGTTTCTGAAAATGCCGCGTGAAGGACAATCGTCGCTATCTTCGTGCAGAAAGTGAATTTTGGTTCGAACAATGATCGTGAGAATAGCTGGATGGCCGTTAAGGAGACAGATCGCTGGTTGTCTTGTGTTGATCCTGGCCGTGCCGACTGCCAAAGGGGCTGCGATGCCCTGGCAAGATCCAGCTCTCGCGCGGCAGGCGCAGAGGGTGCCTTCCAATGGAGCGCGGGCGGCCGAAGCCGACAACGAGAGCGGGAAGCCGGCTGGGGATTCCGCACAGTCTGACGCAACACTTCCTGATGCGCCGGAGGTTGCCCAATCGTCGACTACTGGCGCGACCGAACCAGACGCCGGTACGCAATCTGGACAGAATCAGCAGCAGAATAGCTCGCAGCCAACACAGGATCAGCAACAGAATGGAACCGCGCAGCCTGTCGGTACGGCTGCGGCGCCAGAAGTGAAGGCTACGGGAGATGCAGGTTCACGCGTGAGTGGAGCGGCGATTGCGCCGGCAAAGCAAAGACGCGTTCGCACGTTCCTGATCAGGATAGGCGTGGTTGTGGCAGCTTGCGTGGCCGTGGGAACTGTGGTGGCGCTGACACATGCAACGCCCAGCGAACCACGCTGATGGATCGTTCGGATGTTGAAATTCGGCGGTGACTGACGATGTGTGCGGAGCGGAGAAACAGCCAAACAAAGTTCGTAAGCTTTTCCGGGATTGACGGCGCCGGTAAGAGCACACAAATCGCCCGATTCTGCTCCAAGATCGAGCAAGCCGGGTTCAGCTACTCGCTGGTCAGTTTCTGGGACGATGTGGCGTGTTTCAAGAGGATTCGCGAAGGGGCTTCCTACATGATCTTCAAGGGAGATCGGGGGGTTGGGACTCCTTCGAAACCGATCAATCGGCGAGATAAGAATGTCCGCTCATGGCCGATGACGGCGCTCCGCCCATGCATCTACCTGGCCGACGCATTTTCGACTCGTCTGTTGATGAAAAGAACCCGGCAGTTCAACGTCGATGTCGTGATCTTCGACCGGTTTATTTATGACGAACTAGCGAACCTGAGACTGGAGAATGCTCTAATGCGGGCGTACGCGCGCGCGATTGCGAGGCTTGTTCCGGGACCGGCCATCAGTTTCCTGCTCGATGCAGATCCGATAGAGGCGCGAGCGCGGAAGCCGGAATATCCGCTTGAATTCCTCCAATTCAGTCGCAAATCTTATTCTGAGCTGAACGAACTCATTGGCTGTTTCACGATGATTTCGCCATCGTCGATCGGCGAAGTTGAGAAGGAGATTCGGGAAAGAGGAGCGGCGGTGCTTTCTCTCGAGCTGATTCAAGACACACGGGCCCGAAGGCAGCATCCGGAGGAGAGCGTACTCCAATGAGAGCTTTGATATGGTTCTGAGAATTATCGAGACGCGATGCGCAATTCGATTTCTGGTGGGTCTCTCGATTCTGGCCTGCGCGGGAATACAGGCGACGCGTGCGAACGCTGCATCCTGCATCACACAATCGCAAATGACGCAGGCTCAGCGTGACGAACTGGCGAACACGGCACGCACTTTGCTTGGGCAGATCCAGACAAACAACACACAAGCTCTTCGCAGCGATGTGATTCCTTCTCTGGCTGCGAATTTCGACGGGATTGTAAGTTCCGTGAGCCACCTCCAGCCTCTGGTGCAAGCTTCCGCGATTACCGTGGATCAACTTTACCTGTTGGACGCTCAGAACGATGCGGGAGACGCTGGGACGCCGAGCGCAGCCCCCGTCGATTTTTTTTGCGGATCGCCTCTTGTAGCGATCAGTTTTCCGGCGTTGCCTGCCGGCACGTATGCACTGGCTGTGGTCCACGCAACCGGGGTGCCGCATCCGCAGCAAGTTTCCCTCATCTTGTCTAAATCGGCCGATGGCCATTGGCTGCTGGCGGGCATGTTTGATAAGCCGATGACGGAAGGAGGGCACGACGGATTGTGGTATTGGGTGACGGCACGTAAGTACACGCATACAAAGATGAACTGGAATGCGTGGTTTTATTACCGGATCGCTACAAATCTTCTTGATCCCCTGGATTTTCTGTCGAGCCCGAACCTGGAAAAACTGCAGCGCGAGGCGGAGCAAATTCGCCCGACCGACTTACCGGGAAAGACGCCGATGACGTTCTATGCGCAGGGCCAGTTGATTACGGTGAGTACGATTGACACCTCGACAGAGTTGGGTGGGCTTGACCTGGATGTTCATTACGCACCCGACCCCACCCAAGCGGCGCTACTGCGCGACCCAATGGCCGCACGCGGACAAGTGACCGCGGTGATGGGGGCGCTCTTGAAGATGCACCCCGAACTACAGGGAGCATTCCATGGAATCTGGGTGCATGCGGACCAGGGAGCCTCGACGCTTTTCGCGTTGGAACTGCCAATGAACCAGATCGCCGGCGCATCAAATGCTCCTGCTGTTTCTTCGTACACGGTTTCACCGTAGGAATAGGCGTGGTTGCAACTCGCCGCCGGCGGTTGGTCGTTATCGAAATCGCGACGGATGATGGGATGTTGCTGCGAAGGGGCTCGCACTCACGCGCAGGTTAAGTACGCGGCGAGTCGCGGCTTTTCTAGGCACATTCAAACTTCAGTCGCAACCGGCTTAAATCGCTTGACCCGGTCTTGGGCGACCCATATGATGTGCACTCCAAGGCTTTCCTTTTCAAGGACACGTTGACCCCTGAAAGTCGAAACATCACAATCCATTGGCGTAATTTATAGGCTGAGCGGAGCAGGCTCGGGAAGCGAGCATCGGTTCGCCCTTTGGCGAGATGCTTTAAGGCACCTCTGGCGACGCAGTTGGCGATGAGGCGAGTGATTTGCAAGGCTGAACGGGAAGCACCGCCGAATGACCGGAACAGGTGCATAAGAATGGAGGGCGATGATCAAAATGCGCAATCCACTCAGGGTTTTTGTGGTCGATGATGAGGACGTCATTGCATCAAGCCTGGCGATGATCCTCCGCTTTCAAGGAGGTTTTCATGCCAGATCATTCACAGACCCGCTGGAAGCTTTGAGGGCCGTGCGACTTGATGCTCCCGATCTTTTGATTTCCGATGTGGTGATGCCTGAGCTATCCGGAATCGACCTGGCCATTCAACTGCGAGAGTGCTGCCCCGAGTGCAGGGTGCTCCTCTTCTCGGGTCAAGCGGCGACCGCCCAACTCCTCGAGTCGGCAGGGAAAATGGGGTACACATTCGAGATTCTAATGAAGCCCGTGCATCCGGCCGATTTGCTGGCAAAGATTCAAGATGTTACCGAAGAAACCCGGCTGCCTTCGGAACCCTGACAGGAAACGCAGACTTCTATCGATTCGCTTTAAGCGATTGTGCCAGGGTCTGCGCATGAGCAGAATTTGCCTGGACAAACGGACCCCGCCAAGCCAGCGCAAACATCAGCGCCGCGACGAGCAAGCACGAGATGAAAGTTAAATCGCGCATCATGGATCGCATGGGATAAACCTCTGGCTTGAGTTCAGCCCTTCAGTTCAGTGAAGGATGGCCGGACACTAAATCCGCGCATCCCGAGAGCGCGTACAAATTATGCTCATCTTTATTTCAATCCGAGCCGCACCGAGGCGAACACAAGCATTTTGATGATGCAGAAGACAATAGAGATGCCCACCTCGAAGGACGAGCCGTCAACCAACCAATTCATGACAGCGGGCTTCTAAAAAGCCGGAAGAGCTTGGACGAAATCAGCGTGGCTGATTGGAGGCAATTCGCGTTCTAGAAAAGCGCTGCGCCCAAAAAATCAATCTCATCTGCACACATGGGTATCGTGAGCGAACCTAAGAGTACTGCGTTCGCTTGAAAAGCCCAGTTGAAGGCATGGGCGATTCGGGAACCTCATTTTCAGGGTCCTGGAATTCATTTTGATTGGATACAAGTCATCCCAGTCGCGAGCGGGCTTGACGAGGCAGGAGGGGCACCTATGGCCGGTATCGATGTGGTTCTTGCGGACACTGAGCCGCTCTCGTTGATTGGAATGCGGAGTGCGATTGCTAATCAGCGCGACATTCGGATTCTCGCGGAATGTCCAGGTCCCCAGTGTCTTGTAGAAGCTGTTCGCAATCAGCGACCCGACGTACTCCTTATAAATGCGACGCTTCTGCACGACGAATTCGGGGTGCTCAAGGAACTTGTCTCGCAAAATGCGAAGATAAACGTGATTGTTGTAACAAGCCACAGAGATCCGGGGTTCGCCGATGGCGCGCTGAAAAGCGGAGCCAGAGGAGTCATTCACACGGAGTGCCCGGTCGACGAGATTCCAACCGCCATTAGAAAGGTGACCAGCGGGGGTGTTTGGCGTGAAAGGGTCGCCGCTTAAAAGAATCACCCGTTTTGATTGCTTGCCCCATTTTTTTGGAAGTGACTGGCTCGAGTAATGCCTTGAGAAGTCCGCTTAACCGGAATCAAACCCGAGAACTGCAGGATTCTGAGAGAAGCCAAGTGATAGAGTCTCGAAATGCCTGGCAAGTGGCGCAAATTCAATGTGCTGGGGCGCCACACCCAGACGCTTGATGCTTTCGAGTTTACGAGCCGCGAACGGGTTGCACAATTGTATGCCGCGATTCACGATCAAAGCTCTTGCGTGGTGTGTGCTGGTCGCCGGTGCGTCGACCGGCTTGACGAGCGAGGCACAGGAGACGGTCGAGATCGATGCGCAAGGAGCGCGCACGCCCTTTCCTCATTATTGGGAACAAATGTTTGGCTCCGGGCGGGCGATTCTCAGTTTACGCGAGAGTTATCGGGACGACATCCGCGCGGTGAAGCAGGTCACGGACTTCAAATATGTGCGGTTCCACGCGATATTCCACGACGAAGTTGGCGTCTACAACGAGGATGATCATGGCAGCCCGGTGTACAACTTCGCATACGTCGACCAGATCTACGACGGGCTGCTGAAAAACGGCGTGCGACCTTATGTCGAGATCAGCTTCATGCCGCGCAAGCTGGCATTCAACCCGGACGCGCTACATCCGTTCTGGTATAAGCCGAACGTTTCCCCGCCGAAGAACATGGACCGATGGGATGACCTCATCCGGCATTTCGCCCAACACCTCATCGATCGCT
Organism: uncultured Occallatibacter sp.; assembly: GCA_964533905.1. Lineage (GTDB taxonomy): Bacteria > Acidobacteriota > Terriglobia > Terriglobales > Acidobacteriaceae > Telmatobacter. The sequence continues at coordinate 10,875 of CAZHOO010000043.1, forward strand.
ACGGAACTGACGAAGTATCGCAGTGGTACTTCGAAGTCTGGAACGAACCCAATATCGATTTCTGGAACGGAATTCCACGTGAGGGATCTTATTTCGATCTATATGCGCACACGGCACGCGATCTTAAGAGCGTGAGCACGCGGTTGCGCGTGGGTGGCCCCGCCACGGCGGCTGCGGCGTGGGTCAGCGATTTTATAAAATTCACGGCAGCGAATCATGTACCGGTTGACTTTGTATCGACACACGCCTATGCGGACGACACGGTGGAGAATCTGCTGGGGACGAGCGAGCAGATTCCGATGGACGAGCGCGTTTGCCGTGCTGTGGAGAAAGTTCGCAACGAGATCAAGTCGTCAACCTCACCGGAACTGCCGCTTTTCATCTCTGAATGGAATATTCAGGGAACAATGGATGCTCGCGATAGCATTTTCGTGGGGCCTGCGCTTGCGAACACCGTGCGCCAATGCGATGGCCTGACAGCGATGATGTCATTCTGGACGTTTTCCGATGTCTTTGAAGAATCGGGACCCATTCCAAAGCCTTTTGTGAATGGCTTCGGGTTGCGCGCCAAAGGGGGTATCGATAAACCCAGCTATTACGCATTCGAATTGTTGCACGAACTGGGAATCGAGCGGCTCACGAATCCGGCAACGGATGTGATCGCAACAGAGAGCGCGAACGGCGAAGTCGAAGTGGCTGCGTGGAACCAGGTTGATCCCGATCAACCGCAATCGGAGAAGGTGATGGATCTGGTCTTCCGGCATATGCCGCCGAATTCGCACGTCAGCATTCAGCAAATAGACGCCGACCATGGAAACGTTTTGAAGGATTACAGCGCGATGGGAAGCCCAGTAGATCCAACTCCCGACCAGGTTCAGCAGCTTAATCGCGAGACGGCGCTCGCGCCGGCAATTGAGGAAACCCTCAATGCGGGCAAACTTCAGATCAAGCTGACAACCAATGCGCTAGTACTTATCAAAGTGCAGCCGTAGCACCGCGAGAGACTTCGGGCACGATCGCTTCCGGGGAAAAATGAATCGGCGCCAGATTCTTTAGACGGGCTTTGAGGATGGCTTCATTGGCTGGAATCTCCTGCAACAAGAGCTCCGTAGCCTGGATCATGGGGTGCGCGTGGAACCAATGCTGGACGATGTTTTTGCGCAGCGTGTTGCCGATGGCCAGCAGCGACATACCGAGATGATGAGCCATCCACTCTCGAACGACGACTGATTTACGCGAGGATCCGGAGTAGTCGCCGGCTTCATAAAAACCGTAGGGACCAACCCATCCTGCCGACTCCATACGGCGAAGATTGCGCAGAGACTCGGCCGGATCAACGTTGAGCGCAAGAAAAGTGGAATAGGGCGAGATGACTGGTCCTGCAGTCGCTTCGGGCCACAGAGAGACGCTAGGCAAGCCGTACGCAAAATAGTGGTAATGTCCGCGGTCGTTCACTTTTGAAGATGCGGATTCCGAGATCCCCCAGGGAATACCGCGCGAGTTGCCGAAAGCGCGTTGCACGTAGACGCACGCATCCTGCGTGCGTGCGATCAAGGTGCCCGGGAAGCTGCGCATCCACAGTGCCGGCATGAGATATTCGAACATGGTTCCGGACCAGGAAAGCAAAATGAAGCGGCCGTTTACGCGAGTATGATCGCGGCCCAGCTTGCCCCAGCTTTGTTGGAGAAGATCGCCGCGAGCAATGGCGAGAAATGTGGCGATTCTGGCTTCGGACGCGACGAGGTCGTAGCAGGCTTCATGGCGCTTTTTCTTTCCCATCTCGTAGCCGATCGAAAGAATCTGACGGTAGGGATCGACGAGGAAACCAAATTCCGTTTCCTGCGCGAGCCGTTCGGCTGTGCGCTCAATGTTGCCCAGATCCTGGGCGAGAGCTCGCAGATGTTCCAGGGCAGTTGAGAGCATTTCTTGCAAGCGCGCGGCCGCCTGTCGAAGCAGGGGTTCGACTTGAAACGAATCGTACGCATCGGTCAACATGGATTGCAATTGGGCGGCGAAGAGCTGGGCGTCATCCAAAGTGAGTTCGGCCGGTTTCATGGTCTCGGAGAGTTGGAGCCGCAACCGCAGCGGAGCGAATTCCGGAAGCATCCAAGGGAGATATTGGTGGACCAGAGAAAGAACTGCATTGACGCGATTCAGGCTCTCGTCAATCCACCACGCGTCACGATGCTGCTCTTGTCCTGATGCGGTTGCTTCGACCAGCGCAGCTTGCGCTATGGGTAGCCAGGCAATCCAGTCCGCGATTCCTGCTGAGACCTCAGGCGCCTTGGCCCGCTCAAGCGCATCGGGAAGATGTCCTATTTTCCGCAACAGGCAAAGGTGAGCGCGCAATCCGGAGAAGACTTCGGCGCGGAGTAATGGCTTATTGGACAGGGCTCGCGTGCCAGCATGAAAAGTAAAAAGCGAGGCCACAAGATTTCCGCTGTCAACAGAGGAGACAAATGGAGATTCGTCGAGGGGGGCAAGCGTCTCAGTGTCGTACCAGTTGAAGAGGTGACCGCGGAACTTTTCCATGCGTTCGATGGTTTGAAGTGTGCTGGCGGTGAAGGCGGCAAACTCGGGAGCGGTCAGGAAGCCAAGCTCGCAAGCGACTTGGCGCGCGTTGAGCAGCAAGCCGATGTTGGTAGGCGAAACACGCGCAGCTTCCTCGAAACCCTTCTCCATCACATTGTCAGGGATCAAGAAGTTATGGCGCTCGACACCGAATTCCCGAAAGTAGCGCCAGATGCGCAGCGCATGCGCAAGCAGAAAGTCGCGGTCTTTGCGGTCTATGGAGGGCTGGTCGCGCGGCGAGCAATTGAGCCAAATGGTAATGGGATTGGCGAGAGCCCATAAGAGAAGAACGGGCGCGGCACAGAGAATCGCCGAGTGGTTGGCGGCAAACAGAAAGATCAGCACACCGAGGCTCATTGCGACAAGGGGAGTAGAGGCGAGGTACCAGTCAACGTGCGCACGCGTCGATGCCTGCAATTCGTCTTGAGCGGCAGTTTCCCATTCGAGGAGCCGCTCGCCAGTGATGAATCGCCTGACCAGAGATCGAACGATGGCATCGAAGGCAAGCAAAGTCTCGTGCGGCAAAAAGACAAGACGGACCAAAACCACGAGAGCCGCGCGCTGAAACCCCGATATCGCCTCGCTGATCTGTCCCCTCTGGTCAGCGATGAACGCGCGGCCGACCGCGAATGCAAGTTGAGCAATAGCGGGAAAGATCATTAGCAACAGGGTGGCGACGGTCCAGTACAAGGGTCCGCCCGGCAGGCGAAGCCAGCCCGCGATAAATAGCGCGAAGATGGATGGTTCTACCAAAGAACGGCGCAGGTTATCAAAGATTTTCCAGCGTGAAATGCCGGATATCGGATTGGGGACCCATTTGCCCGATTCTTCCGGCACGCGAGAGAACATCCACTGGGTAATTTGCCAATCGCCACGGACCCACCGGTGTTTACGGCGCATATAAGCGCTCGACTGCGAGGGGTAATCTTCAACCATCTCGATGTCGGTGGCCAGGCCGGCTCGTGCATAGGCGCCCTCAATCAGGTCGTGGCTGAGGAGCGCGTTGCGGGGAAAACGCCGATCGAGCACTGCGTGGAGCGTTTCGACCTCGTAAATCCCTTTGCCCGTGAAAATGCCCTCGCCGAAGAGATCCTGGTATGCGTCGGAGATGGCGCGGGTATAAATATCGAGCCCGCCCTGGCCGGAATTGACTGCGGCGAGCCTTGAGCGCATTGTGGCTTGGACGGAGACCGCGATACGAGGCTGCAGGATTCCAAAGCCGGCAGTGACGATACGGCGGTGAGGATCGACAACGGCCTGATTCAGCGGATGGGCAATGGCACCAATCAGGCGTGCTGCCGTGCCGCGAGGAAGTTGCGTGTCGCTGTCGAGGGTGAGGACGTAACGAATTCCGCGAAGTGCCTCGATCGGGCCGATCTTGATTGGAAACGCGTCGAATTCGCCCGCGAGAAGCTTATTGAGGTCAAGGAGCTTTCCGCGTTTCCGTTCCCAACCCATCCACACGCCCTGCCGCGTGTTGTAAACGCGATGCCGATGGAGGAGAAGGAAAGCTCCATCGCGGGGCGATTGGTATTTCTCATTCAGTTCGATTATGAGCTGCGATGCCAGATCAACGAGCGGATGAGAATCCTTCTCGTGAGGATTGCTCACGGAATCGGGCAGGTCAGTGAGAAGCGCGAAGTGAAGGTTAGGATCGCGATTGGCCAAAAAGCGCACTTCGAGATCATTGGCGAGCTTGCGCACCTGTTTATCGTTGAGAAGCAGACTGGGAATCGCCACAAGAGTGGCGACGTCACGCGGGACACCCTCACTGAGGTCAAGTTTCGGGAGCGGTTCGGGATCGAAGATGGCCGTGATGGCGCTGTTGACGAGGTCCACGGCATCCTGGGTTGCCGGAAGCAGGAGAAAAAGAATAATCGACGCCAAACCCAGGAACCCCGAGACAGCCGGCAGAACAGGGAATAAAAGAGCAGCAATGAAAAGCAATGTTGAGATCTGAATACCGCTGAGGAAAAAATCCTCGCCGTTATCTCGCACAAAAGCGCGAGCGCGCCACGCAAAACACGGATGAAAGCGGACGCGGGAAGCAAGCTGCTGAAATCCACCGCCAATAAGGTAATAGCCAACGTGTGCGTAACGAAGATGAACACGAGGATCGGCAGACTCTGCGTCGCTCCCCTCGCGAGCGAGCTCGACCGCCACCTGTGCCACATCCGATTCACTACAATCGGACCGGCGGGCAACAAGCGCAATGCGCTTCCGGTAAAGCTCGCGCGTTTCAAAATCCATCCGGCCGAAAACATTTGCGGGGTCCTGGCGTAGGAATGCGTCGATGACGATGAGCGGCTCGATGAGATAGATCCAGTCAGCGTTGCTGATGGACTGCAGGCTTTTAATTTGAGCCATCAACCGAGGAATGGAGGTCGTGCCGTGCAAACGAAGCACGTTCTGACCCTCTTCCAGGATCAATTCCAGCAAGGTGAACTTGAGGAAGGTGCCGACGCTCCACAATTCGTCGACGTTCAATGGTTCATGAGCCTGAACGGCTTGCATGAAGGTGTGGAGGGTGGACGCAGAGAAAACTCCGTCAACCGCCTCAAGGTACAGCCGAGCGACAGCGGCTACGCGAGGTTCGTCGGTTCGTGGACCGAGTACAAGCCGAGGGAGGCGGGCCATTTCCCTACGTCTATCGGCGACGTCACTTATCGCCGATCGGAACATGCGATGCCCCGCGGCAAGCTCTAGTAGCGCGGGCCGTAGCGCTGCCAACTGGGGATCGACCGGGACGTGGGCTAACGACTGATGAGCTAGTTTGGATTCCAGCTGCGCAAGCTTTCGACGAGCGAACAGTACACGCCTTTGCAGCGAACCATCCGAGCGTGGCCGAGGAATGACTTCCCACGCAGCAACCTGGTCGGCCTTGCCGCGCAGGCGGTCCAAGCTCTCTTTGTCGAGGGTGTCGCTGTCGAGCAGCTCCTGCTGGCCGGAAATGGAAGCTATCTTGCTCATCGAAGTCCTCAAGGAAAGAATTGCGATTAACGGTAACTTGCGGCTTGCATCTCAAACATGTTGGCGTAACGACTGCCGAGCGCCAGTAGCTGCGCGTGGCTGCCTTCTTCGACCAGACGGCCCGCTTCGAGGACGACGATACGGTCGGCCATGCGGACGGTTGAAAAACGATGAGAAATGAGGAGAGCCATTTTGCCGCGGGTGAGCTCGGCGAAGCGCTCGAAAACCTCTAGCTCACTGCGCGCATCGAGCGAAGCAGTGGGCTCATCGAGAATGAGAAGTTGCGCATCGCGCAGGTAGGCGCGCGCCAGCGCGAACTTTTGCCATTCGCCGCCGGAGAGATCTACCCCACCCTCGAAGCGACGGCCGAGCATTTGATCGTAGCCACCGGGGAGCTTTGCGACGACCTCGTTGGCCAGACTTTTCTCGGCAGCGTAATCGATCTCTTCATTTGCATGCCCGAGTTCGACCCGGCCGACAGCGATGTTCTCGCGGGCTGTCATTTCGTAACGCATGAAGTCCTGGAAGATTACGCCAATCTCAGAGTGGAGGTCGGCGAGGTCATACTCGCGCAGGTCGACGCCGTCGAGCAGGATGCGGCCTTCGGTGGGATCGTAGAGCCTGGTGATCAGCTTAACGATGGTCGTCTTCCCCTGACCGTTTTCGCCGATCAGGGCTACCCGCTCTCCGGGCCGGAGCGTGAAATTGAAGCGATCAAGCACGTGGCGAGTTGTTCCGGGATAGGCGAAGGACACGTTCTGAAACTCAAAGCCAAGCATTACTGGGCGAGGTGTAGGAAGTCCGCCGGCCGGCGACTTCACAGCAGGCTCCATGGCGAAGAACGCGAGGAGATCAGTGAGAAAGAGGGCCTGGTCGGCCACACCGGAAGCAGTCGAAAATGCTTGCTGAATATTGCTCATGGCTTGCATGATTGCCGCGGTGATCAGGGTGAGGTCGCCGACGGTGTAGTAACCCTGAATGGTGCGCAAAATGCTGTACGCGTAGGCCGCGTAGTAGCCGACCTGGCCCAGGAGGGAAAGCAGGCCGCCCCAGAATAGCCGGCGGCGATTCAAGCTCACATTCTCGTCGTAGATTTCTTGCGAAAGCGCGGTGAACCGGTCTGTTAAATATCCGCTCAGATTGAAGAGCTTGAGCTCCTTGGCTGCCTCTTTGCTGCCCCCAACCTGGCGCAGGTAGTCCATCTGGCGGCGAACGGGCGTCTGACGGAAGTTCTTGGCATAGGTGAGGAAGGCAAAGTGGCTCTCGCCAAGAAAGGCAGGAACGATCCCGACAACGAGCAAGAGCAGCAAAAAGGGAGAATAAAAAATAAGCACTGCCGAAAAGGCGACTGCGGTTACGGTCTGCTGAATCAGCCGGCCCATCTGCTGGATCATCGCCAGCCTGTCAGTGGCTTGTACGCGCGCGCGCTCAAGGCGGTCGTAGAATACAGGATCCTCGTACACCGTAACGTCCAGGGCAGCGGCTTTGCGCATGACTTCAACGCTGACATGGTGCGTGTACCGGTCGGCGAGCAGATTGTCAAAGTAATCGACGGCCCGGGACAGTACACCCATGAGGACGGCCAGCCCCATTTCCGCGGCTACGAGCCACCAAAAATCGTGCGGCAGCGGCTGATGAAGGCGGATACGGTTTACCCCGTCGATGATGTAGCGGACAATGATCCCGATGCCGACCGGCAGGAACGCCACAACGATGCGGATGGCAATGTTCCAGAAAACAACCGACGGGCCGGATTCCCAAACAAAGTGAAGGACAGGCGGAATGTTCTTGAGCGCTGCGACGCGATCTGCCCATGCTCCATGGTTTGTTTGCGGCGGGCCGTCTGGGAGTGATGGAGACCCGCCCGCTGTTTTGTCGAATCTTTGTTTTGCGGGCATCGTACTCATCTTGGTGTCACAGCCTGACGCGGACATTGGCCACAGGCGGAAGATACGTACTGATCGTGAACCAAGGTGCTGGCGGCAATAGAGTCTTCTGACTGACCGCCCCTGGGCGGTGTCACACTTTTCTTTAGCCACTTGGATGCCGTAATTCTATCAGGCGTTGTTTCTGCGCACATCTGGAGGGGTTAGATTATTTCCCGTATTCGCCCGCGCGTCGCGGCAAGGCGCGGCGCGCCTGCCATCTTCATTGGAACGGCATCGGTCCTGGCTGGTAGGTCTTGAATCCGGCTTTCTCCATGCCCCGCTGCGCCTCCGGGTTTTTCATGAAAGTGTCCCAGATAAAATCCGAACGCAGGTTCTCGGCCATCAGCATGGTGATTCCCGTATCGATGCCAATCACGTCAGTGTCATACCAGCCTGTCAAAGGATTGAAAGCGTCAACGAAGCCGTATCGGCACCAGGCTTTCGGATACCGGTCGTGCATGCTGCGAAGAACCCGCATGGTTGAGACGGGCAGAAACGGCAATGAACCGCCGGTAGCGGCCGGTACTACGGTGCCGTCGATCGGGCCCATTGCCGGTGGACCACCCCACACCACATAACCCTGCGGAGAATCGGATGCTGTGATGCCCCAAAGATCGTTGCTGTAGTCGGAGTATTGCGAGTGAAGCTCCGTGCAAAAACGTCGATGCACTTCTGTCGCTATAACAGAGTTTTCGAAGTAGTCGGCGAAGTGGTCACGTTTGTTACGAAAATCGAACCATGCTTGGGAGTACTGATGCACGAAGAGCGGGGCGAAAGAGCCGATGTAGCGCAGGCCATCGTACTCAAATATGGTGCGTTTCCACGCGAGCCAAGCGTCGCTTTCCAGGGCATAAGACTGAGAGCCCATGCCGAGGAGATACATCATCATCAACTCGCTGTAGAGGTCCCAGCGCGAAGGGATGAATCCCAATTCCGGCGTCCACCCCATGGACAGAAGGCTGGTATCTTCAGAAAGCCAGTTCCACTGCACGCGATCGAATACGGCTTGTGCGAGATCGCCGATATCCTTGTCTTGAAAATATTGGCGGCAGGTGAGCACACCGCAAAGCAGGATGGCAGTGTCGACTGAAGAAACTTCCGAATCCCAGATGCGCTCGCCTGTATTCATATTCGCGAAGTGAAAGAAAAAGCCACGGTGGGTCGGAAGCTTATGCCACAGGAACGATAGCGTCTGCAGGACTCGTAGCCGTGCCATGGGATAACTTATGAAACCGCGCTTTTCGCCGATGCAGATGGCAGTAAGACCAAACCCCGTGGAGGCGATGCTGGCGCTGAGGCTCTTGTCATTGGCCCGGATGTTGCATCGATCCTTTATCAGGCCCGTTTGAGGATTTGCCTGTTCCCAGAAGAAGAGGAAGTTAGCGTGCTCAAGCTGATCAAGAAACTGATCGTCCGCCGCGGAGATGGGGCTTGGGGGCAGCGCCGGTGCAAAGTGCCTATCTTGCTGTTGGATCTGGTGTTGGACGGCCTGCTGGCCCGGAGACGCTAAGGCGGCGACGCGCGATAGTGGGAGTCCGAGCGAGATCGACGACAATTGGCGCAGCAATCTCCGGCGAGAGTTTAAGCATCCTTCGAGAGCGATGGCCTTTTTGATTGCTGCCTGTTTCATCGTTTCGATTTCGATGCAGCAGATTGCGAGGCTCGGAGCGATTATTCCCGATGGGCAAAGATCGTCCCGGAGAGCTATCCATTGGATGCGCGTAAGGGTCTGAAGGTAATCATGGAAGAGATTCGACACGCGGAGGCATCGCGTACCCTGAAGCGGAGAGAAGGCAATCGATGTCCCGAAAGTCCATTGTAATTTGGATAGCCATCTCGGCAGGCGTAGCTGCCGTGCTTATTGGGGTTGGCGTTCGCCATTGGCGGCCGCGTTGGTCGATCATCCAAGGGGCTGTGATTCGGCGCGATACCGACACACGCAAACAGTCGCCCATTGCGGGCGTTTCGGTTACTGCCTCGGCTGGAAGCCTGCAGCTTAGCACGGAATCGGATGCATCCGGATACTTCAGGATTGCGTTTCCCGGTACGGTACTGCCTGGGCAGACGGTCATGCTGAGCTTTCAACAAGACGGTTTCAAGCCGCTGGAACTTCAAGACACGATTCGATTTCGTTCGTCGTTTCGGCAACTATTGATTGCGGCGATGGAACCGGTTGCCCCGCAAAGCACAGCCCATTTGGAGCGCCCGCGGTCTGTTGTTTCCAACATCAGGGTGAGGTACACGGTCAACGCTCAAAATGAGGAGAACATTGGGAGCGCCGTGCAGACCTTTCAAGTCGTGAATCGTGGAAACGTCCCATGTCGCCATGAGAGTCCGTGCTCTCCCGATGGTTATTGGAAAGCGACCAGAGGGTCGATCGAGTTGGATGCCGGAGAGGGAAACGAGTTCCAGGATGCAAGAGCATCCTGTATCGCGGGCCCGTGCCCGTTTACCCAGATTGACGCGAGCGGCTTTGCCAACGGCGGCCGCACGATTAAAGCCTCGGCGCTGGACTGGTCCGATACCGCGACCTTTCTGCTGGAAGCTGAGGTTTTTCATATGGCGGTCGTTTCCAAAGTGCGCGAATCGTACCCCGTGGTTTTTGGGCGATCGCTCAGTTTTACCCTTCCAGGGAGCGCTGAGGGCGTGAGTCTCGAAGCAGAATTGGATGGGATTGACACGGTCTTTCCCCTTGGGCCCGACTTGTACCTGAACTGGGCAATCTGCTCTGTCAGAACCAGTCCCCATCAGGAGAAATCGACTGTCTACCAATGCGAACTAAAGCCTGATTACCGGTTTTGAGCAAAATGCGAAGTCCGAATCCGGCGACTCCCGCGATTCAGCATTTTGCGGCTCGAGGCGGGCGTGCCAGTTGAGCATTCCCAAAGATAAGGATGCGAAACAAGGATGGACCCGGTGTTTGGGCGATAGCAGCGGCGGCGGGGGAGATTGCATGCAGGCTGAGCGAAGACGCGTGGTAGGATTTGCGAAGACTGCGAGGAGTTGATGGAGGACGCTGCTCCGATTCATATCAGGATTTCGCGCCGCGAATGGATCGTTATCCTCCTGCTGGTTCTTTCGGTCGTGATCAATTACATCGATCGCAGCAACCTGGGTCTGGCGATGCCGCTGCTGGAGCGGCAGTTTGGTTTTTCCTCGCTGAGCGCCGGCCAGTTGCTGTCGGCATTCTTCTGGACCTACGCACTTGTCCAGCTTTTCGGGCTGGCCGGTGAGCTGACCGACCGTTTCCCTGTTGGCTGGGTTCTGATGCTTGGGTACCTGTTGTGGTCAACTGCCACCGCATTCATGGGACTCATAACGAGTTATGGAGGTTTACTCGCGCTTCAACTTGTGCTCGGGCTGGGAGAGTCCGTCGCGTATCCATGCTATTCGCGGATCTTTGCCGCAATGCCGCAGGAGCATCGCGGGCGGGCGAACGCATTCATTGATGCGGGGACGAAACTCGGGCCGGCAGCGGGCGCGTTTGTGGGCGGAATGGTCCTGATGCACTGGGGATGGCGCATGCTGTTCATGGTTTTTGGAGTGGGCGCACTGGTGTGGATGCTGCCATGGTATTTTGCGATGCCGCGCAGAGAAGAGAGGCAGCGGAGCCGCCGAACGACGCAGGAGCGCAATGCCGCGACGCCTGCTTCTGGCTCGAGCGGCTCGATTGCGAAGATGATTCGGCTGCGATGCGCCTGGGGAACGACGATTGGGCACTTCAGCGGGAACTACTTCTACTATTTTCTGCTGGCGTGGCTGCCAACATACCTGGTGCAGGAAGAACATCTTTCGATTGGAAGCATGTCAAAGCTGACTGCGGGGATTTTTCTGTTGATTGCCTGCACAACGCTTCTTGCCGGATGGATCTCAGACCGGTTCATTGCACACGGAGTTTCGTCCACCGCCGTGCGGCTGACGGTTGTTGTGGGCGGCCAGATTATGGCTTCGAGCTTGCTGGGGCTGACCTTGGTACACGGACGTCCGCTGATCGCGCTGGGATTGCTGGCGATCGCATGCATTGGTCATGGCGGATATGCTTCCAACCACTGGGCGATTGCCCAAACGCTAGCTGGCCCCACGATGGCTGGTCGATGGTCGAGCCTGCAAAATGGCGTGGCAAATTTCGCCGGCATTGCGGCGCCGTGGCTCGCGGGATTGATTGTTCAGACGCGAGGAAGCGCGCGGCTGGCGTTCGTCGTTACCGGCGGAGTGGCGCTTTTGGGAGCGCTGTCGTTTGCGCTCCTGGTGCGGCGCGTTGAGCCTGTGAACTGGGAAATGGCGTAGGGGAACTGGCGAAGGCGGTTACAGGAGCGTTTTCAAGGTTTTTAGCGAATTGCCGCGCGTGCCTCGAGCTTGCGGATGGACTTGAGCATTTCGGCTAGGTTCGATTTTCCGACCTCTCGCTCGAATTCGTTTTGCATGCGATCCAGAGCGCCGATAACGCGCAGAGCACAGCGCTTGCCTTGCGGTTTGAGAGTAAGAAGATAGGCGCGTGCGTCCTGAGGATCAATTTTGCGCTGCAAAAGGCCCTTGGCCTCAAGCAATGAGATGCAGTGGCTGAGATTACCGCGGGTGGTGGCGAAAGTCTCGGCCAACTGCGAAGGCTTGACCTGGCGAGGCGCCTCAAAAAAGAGGGCTGCGAGCACAAGAGCTTCGAGGAAGCCCAGGCTGTCGGCCGCGAGGACACGCGAAGTGAGCGATTCAAAGCGCCGTGCCGCGCGGTTGACCGCGAACATGGGGCTTTCGCGAAGAAAAGCGTCGATGCGCATAGGAAACCACAGTTTCCGGTTCTACCAGACAGACGGGTACTTCTGTTGACTTCCCGGTCCGGCTGCAAAAGTTAGTTTAACAGTTCAACTATTCCAAATCATACAAAACTGTGATTGAACGGCGAGGGCGCGGCGGCGATTCTTGGATAAAGGAATATGACGCGAATGAAGTGGATTCAGATTGCAGCGCTGGCGGCGGTATTGAGCGTGGCAGGCGCGAGCGCTGCACAGAATGCGACGGACCAGGCTGCGCAGAAGGCTTCCGCAGGGCCGGATGCGCCGACCTCACACATGAAAGGGAACTCGGAGACCATGGTGGTCCTGGGAACGGCGACGCCCGTGCCGTTGGCCGAGTCGCAACGATCAGTGGAGATTCTGCCGGTGAAGGGGCAATCGTTGGCCGCAGAGTCTCCGCAGGATTTTTTGCGCGCGGATTCTTCGGTATTTCTCGAGGAGCGCGGCGCAGGCGGGGGGCAGGCGGACCTGGTGTTGCGGGGTGGGAGCTTTGAGCAGACACTCGTGCTGCTGGATGGTTTTCGCATCAACGATGCGCAGACTTCGCACCACAATCTGGATTTGCCGGTTCCTTTGGAAGCGATGGACTCGATCCAGGTGCTGGAAGGTGCGGGCTCAACTTTGCACGGCGTGGACGCGCTAAGCGGAGTGGTGGATTTTCTGACGGCGGCCCCGGATCACGATTCGATTTTTCTACGCGGGGGCGATGGCAGCTTCGAATCGAATGAGGAGACGCTGATGGCTGGGGCGACGCACGGACGATGGAGTGGGCGCCTCACTGGCGAACGGAATTTTTCGACGGGATTCATGGCGGACCGCGACTACCGAAACGAGGATACGTCGGCTGAAAGCTGGTTGGGTTCGCCGCTTGGCGTGACCGACTTACTTTTTGCTGTAAGTGATCGATCATTTGGAGCGAACCAGTTCTACGGGGATTATCCTTCGTGGGAGCGGACGAAGGGCTGGTTTGGCGGAGTGAGGCAGGATTTGGGTACCCAAACGGAGGCGGCGTTCGCATACCGACGGCACACGGATGAATTCGTGCTGTTCCGCGACGATCCATCAATTTACGAGAACAACCATATTGACGGTTCGTGGCAGGGTTCGTTGCGGCGCACGGAGAGCTTGCCAGCGAAAACGTTGCTGTTGATGGGACTCGAGGCGGATGGGGACAGCATTCATAGCAACAACCTGGGCGTTCATGCACGGAACCAGGGCGCGGGTTACGTAGATGTGGACCTGCGACCAGCGAAGAAGCGATGGAGTTTGTCGGTTGGGGCGCGCGAGGAGATTTTCTCGGGAGGAGCGCTGGCGGTGTTTTCTCCGGAACTGGCTGGAAGCCTTCGTTTGGCGAGCAGCCTGAAGCTGCGCGCAACTGGCGGTTATGGATTCAGGATTCCGACGTACACCGATCTCTACTACTCGGATCCGTCGACGCAGGGAAACGCCAGTTTGAAACCGGAGTCCGCGTGGACCGCCGATGGGGGCGTGGATTGGACGCCTTCGGCCAAGGTCACACTTTCGGCGACGGGGTTTTATTCACAGCAGCACGAAACGATTGACTATGTGAAGAGCGCGACGCCAAATCCGTATCTTCCGGCGAATTGCCCGGAGAACATCTGGTGCGCGGACAACCTGAACGGGCTGCACTTTGCGGGAGTCGAGACGAGCTTTACGTGGATTCCAAACAAATCGCAGGCAGTGCGGATCGAGTGGACCGCACTGCACGGAGCGCAAACCGCGTTGCACGGGCTTGAGTCGGAGTATGTCTTCAATTATCCGGTCGAGAACGTACATGTTTCCTGGACCTGGGCGATGGGGCACAACATCGTACTGACGAACGCGGTTCAGCTTGCACAGCGATATCAGCAGACGCTGTATCCGGTGTGGAATGCGACGTTGACGCGCGATGCATGGAAGGTGAGACCGTATTTGCGGCTGATGAATGCGAGCAACACGGGCTACCAGGAGATCAGCGGGGTGAATATGCCACCGCGGACGATCATGGGTGGGGTTGCGATCGAGCTCGACCGGGAAGGCCGGCATTAAGAAAAAACCTGTTGCACCGGTACCAGTACCTTCTGCTAATTTGAACTTGTACCTCGGCAGCCCGCGTCCAAAGCCAACCAGCGGGCTCTACCTGCTTTCTCCAGCTCTTGAGAGACTGCGGATGGAGGCGTTCAGGAGCATACCGGGAAGGTGTGCCTGCGCTTTTGTCACGCAAAGCCTTCCCTTGCCTAAACGCTATTCAACGCAAAGGAGATGAGCCATGAGCCAAGCTGAAAATCATCAAAAGATCAACTACATTGAGTTCGCGGCGACGGATGTAGCGCGAGCGAAGCAGTTTTACGCGTGCGTATTCGGGTGGAGCTTCGAAGATTGGGGACCGGACTACATCAGCTTTGACGCGGCGCGTGCCGGAGTTCACGGCGGGTTTCGCACGGCGAAGACGGAAGAGACTCGCGGCGATGCTGCGCCGTTGGTTGTGCTTTACTCGTCGGACTTGAAGGCTACGGAGGCGGCAATTGTCGCGGCTGGCGGCGCGATTGTTGTGCCGACGTTCGAATATCCGGGTGGACGTCGATTCCATTTCTCGGACGGGGTAGGTAATGTGTTGGCAGTCTGGTCAGAATGAACAGAAAGGGACATGCGGACCAGGGACTAGGAAAGGGACGCTCGACGGTTCTATCGCCCGCTGTCGCGGGCTTGTGATTCTGATCGCATAACTTGGCCCCAGGCTTGCGCCTGGGGCTAACTTCTTTTGCACGCTAACGTGGGCTCGGTTCGCAGGTACACGA
>CAZHOO010000044.1:0-25733 GCA_964533905.1 uncultured Occallatibacter sp.
GCCCACCAGCCGCCTTCGCGCGGGGTGTGCGGATCGCCTTCTTTGTCGCTGAGCTGGTGATGGACGCGATGCGTCGAAACCCAAAAGATCGGCCCGCCCTCAAGCGAGAGCGTTGCAAAAACCGTCATCGTGTATTCAAGCCACTTGGGCACCTTGTAGCCGCGATGCGTGAGCAGGCGGTGATAACACATCCCGATGCCAACGTTGATTGCCAGAACGTAGAGGATGGCCATGACCAGCAGTCGCTGCCAGCTGAAAAGAAAGAGCGCTGCAATCGCGCCCAGGTGAAAGATGGCGATCACAAGAACCATCGGCCAGCTCAAACCATCGCTGACAGCCATCGCGCGGCCCATGCGAATCTGGCGCCACTTGGCAACAGCCTTTGCGGCAACTGAGGCAGCGGCCGACTCGGGAACTGGATTTGACTCGGAAACTTGAGAAGTGGGCTGGGTTAACTCAGTGACAACGGACTCGGTTGAAGGAACGGTGATTACAGATGCCATGCGAAGGAAGATCCTTGAGAAGTGTCAATGTGCCCACTTGTATCTTCTTATTGTATAGGACACCTTGCGAAAATGCGCAGACGCTCCGGAAAAGACCAAGCGAAAGTACTGCGCGGGAGTGCACAGGGAGCAAGCGCCCGCGTGTGAAGCCGGTTGATTCTAAAGGTTCGACAGCACGACGGGCCGCAAGCGTCAGTTGGCTACGGCAACCGCGCCGATGGACTCCGGGGAGCTGAGGAAGATGGCCCGGGCATCTCCGCGAAGCACGCGATAAAGGACGAACTGGCGCTGGGTCGCTCCGCGAAGCTCAAAAAGAAGCTCGCCGCGGTTGTCGGCCTCGGCGTCCACGGCATCAACGAGCCGCATGCGGGGCGTCAAGTCGAGACTCGCTGCGTCGGTTACGCTCTTTTCGAGAACCGCGACGCCACCGTAAAGATCGGGCTGTGCGATCAGCGTGACAAACTTCTCATTGGCTCCCACTCCACTCGTATGCGCTGAGAGGACCAGGGTTGCCCCCGCGTCGTAAGCCAACTGGAAGACGCGGAACTGCTCTACAAGGAGTGGGGCGGGCGGCGGAACGGGTTTCGCGCTCTTATGTGCTGCGGCGGTTCTGGTCGCTGGTTTGGCCGTGGCGGCAGGCGCAGGATCAAGCCCCAGCGCGCTCCGCGCAAGAACCTCCATCGCCGCCTTCATTTTGTCTTCGTCATCGGGGTTGGCCCAAGTGTAGTTCCAGGGATGCTCCGGACGGTCGACCGCATCGGAGACGGCGACGGTTTGATGCATATCAACCGGAAAGCCGAAGAGCGTGGGAACGACGGGCGCGCCGTACCCCGCAAATCTGCCGGGAGTCAGACGCGGACGGTTCGGATCGGCGGCACTGGCAACGTCTGTAACATAGGCGTCGTCGTCCTCTTTCTTTTTCTTTTTGAGCTTCGGCCCGCTGGAGTCATCGGAAGATGCGCTGCTCGTTGTGGAGCTGTCATCGCTCTTATGAAGGACGGGGCGGTCGGAATCGGGCGCGCTGGAACCGCCGCTCGAATTCCCGCTCGAGCCAGAACCCGCGCCGGAGGCCGAACTCGGCGCGTCGCCGCCTTTGTGCAGCGTGGGACGATCGGGATCGGGAGCCGGCCCGCCCGACCCGGAACCTGAGCCTGATCCGGAACCGGAGCTGGACCCGCTGCCGGAATCGTCGGTGTGATGCTTGCGATGCAAAACGGGCACATCGCTCTGCGCGTCGTCTTCTTCGTCCACTTTGGCCACTTGTGCTGCGGCAGGTTTGGCGTTCAATGGCGGCAGCAACTTGCCATAGGCCACCCATCCACCCTGTTCGCGGGCCGAGGTGTCGATGTCGAACCGGCCTACCGGCTTGCCATCCAGCTGAAGTTGATACTCAACGTCGCTTTCGAGCGCGAGCGGCTCAGGATGCGCGAGATAGACGCCCGCGTCATTCAGTTCCTGGCCGTCGTAGATACAGATAGGAACGAGGCGCGCTGCCTTGGGATGGGATTCATCGCCGGTCCACTCGTACACCGCAACTGCACGCAAGTCAGGCGCGTTCGCGTCCGGCTTGCCGACCTGGCCGGGATATTGCGCGGAAGCCGGTAGGATGAAAACGAACGCCGCGGCGGCGAGCGGGACGGCTTCCTTTATCCACAAGCGACTTTTCTGGTGCAATGACACCTTCGACTTTCCTCGACAATAATCGAACAGGGCGTCCGCGTCGAAACTAACGATTGCTCGCGGGCCCGACCCTTCTCCGCATTTGAAGCCATCCATCTTTTGAAAGGATATGCCCCATGAAGCTCCATGAGAAAGTAGCCGACTTTACCCTGCAAACAGATGAAGACAAAACCGTCAGTCTTTCGGACTTTGCCGGCAAGCCGGTGATCCTCTTCTTTTACCCGAAGGCCGATACCCCCGGCTGCACCATTGAGGCCTGCGGCTTTCGCGATACGTTTAAGAAGCTGCAGGTGGCAGGCGCCGTAGTGCTTGGCATCAGCCGCGATACGCCCCGCGAGCAGGCCAAGTTCCGGGCGAAATTCGACCTCCCGTACGCACTCCTTGCTGATGTAGACGAGAAAGTCTGCAAACAGTTTGATGTGCTCAAGGAAAAGAACATGTACGGCAAGAAAGTGATGGGGATTGAGCGGACAACATTCGTCATTGGACCCGACCGGACGCTGCTGCACATCTACCCCAAAGTTGTGCCGCAAGGCCACGCCGAAGAGGTCCTGGAACTGATCAAGGAATGGAACAAGACGCACAAGAAGGCGTGAAGGGCGACCCGACTCGGAGCAGGGAATGCACATGCGCGGTAAGCTGCTGAAGCGCAGTTTCTTTATGGATGCGCCGGATCGTGTCGCTCCCCACCTGTTGGGCAAGCTGCTTGCGCACCATACGCGCTCCGGATGGCTGGTTGGCCGCATCGTCGAAGTCGAGGCCTACCTTGGACCCCACGACGCAACGCCCGATCCCGCGGCGCACTCGCACCGCGGGCCAACGCCGCGTAACGAAGTCCTTTTCGGGCCGCCAGGCCACGCGTATGTCTACTTCATCTACGGTCGCTACTACTGTATGAATTTCTCCTGCGAAAAAGAAGGCATGGGAGGAGGAATCTTGCTGCGCGCGGTCGAGCCCGTCGCCGGGTTGGAACAGATGGCTCGCCGACGCGGCCTGCCCCAGGATGCCGCGCCGTGCGACCTCACAGGCGGCCCTGGCCGGCTGTGTGAAGCAATGGGAATCACTCGCAAGGCCCAAAATGGCCTCGACCTGGTCGATCCCCATTCGCCGCTGCAGGTGCGCGACGACGGAATGCGCGTGACGCGCGTGCTGGTGACGCGCCGCATCGGCATTCGGCACGCCGTGGAGCTGCCGCTGCGCTTTGTGCTGCCCGGAAACGAATGTGTTTCTGGCCCCAAAAAGATTGTCGGAAAAACGATCTTCCTTCGGCAGGGGTCAATCCGTAAACTGGTCCGTAGCTAACCCAAGGTCCGCGACGAGGACCTGAGAGGAACCGAGCCAAGTGAAACTCACTTCCCTGCTCCCACCCGCCGCCGCGGTAGCCCTGTTGGCCGCAGCCGTGCTTGCCACAACCACTGGTGTGCAAGCGAAGCAAGATCAGCCGCAAGCAAGCGCGCCTGCCGCTCAAACAGCGCCCGCTCCGCCCTCTGGCCGGCCGATGCGCAACCTGCCGCCGCCGACTAACCTCCAGGTGCTGCCCAAGAACCTGACCGGCGATCAGGTGCACGACATCATGGAAGGTTTTGCCGGGTCGCTCGGCGTGCATTGCGACTTTTGCCACGCTGCCGATCCGAAGAACTTGATGCCCAACGGACGCCCGCGCCTGAATTTTGCCGACGACTCCAAGGATGATAAGAAGATCGCGCGCGTCATGATCCAGATGGTCCAGCAGATCAATGGCGATTACATCAGCAAGACGACAGCCATGGATCCTGACGCGATGGGCATGAAGGTAACTTGCGGAACATGCCACCGCGGCCACCAGATGCCCGAGGAATTCGTGCCTCCGCAACCACCCGGACCGGGCGCACCACCAGCCGGGAGTGCACCCCCAGGTCACGATGTGCCGCCGGCAAGCACGCCGCCAGCATCGAAGTAGATTTCGTACCACTGCAGCGCGGGGTGTGCACCGCGAGATGAGGTTGCGCACCCGCGCCGCGGAAGCGTTCGCCGCCCGGAATTAGACTAGCTCCTTATGCGGTTGTTTGTCGGAATTCCGCTGGCTGACGCGGTCGTGCGCGAACTCGGCAATGTGATCGCTCGGCTGCGCGAAGGCGAGACTGCAAGACCAGGCAGCCGTTTGCGCTGGACCGCACCCGAGTCCTGGCACATTACGCTGCAGTTCCTGGGCAATGCGACACCTGAGCAATTGGAGTTTCTGAGGGCGCATCTCGGCGCGGTGCGCGGTGCGGAGGTTCCGGTGAAACTGGGCGAACTCGGCTGCTTCGATCGCGCCGGCGTTTTTTTTGCGGATGTCACGGTTACGCCTGAGCTCGCAGCGCTCGAAAGGAGCGTGGTGGCAGCGACGAGCCGCTGCGGATTCACAGCGGAATCGCGCCCGTTTCACCCGCATATTACGCTGGCGCGGACGAAAGGCCAGGGACGCGGAGCAGACCTGCGCGCGCTCGAGAGCAAAATTCCCACCCAGCCCGCATTCACATGCTTTAAGGCAACGGAGTTTGTGCTCTATGAGAGCCATCTCAGCGGTGAGGGGGCGCGCTATGAAGCCCGGATGCGTGTCCCGCTCGGCAGGGACTGAGGCCCAATGGCCGGCGCCAATCACTGATATACTGAAGATTCGGCAGGGCTATGGCGCGGGACGCTGTGTACGTCCTGACTGGTGACGCGGCAACTGAAAGCCTGCTCACGCGGCTCCCGAAAACACTAGAGAGATTTGGAGTTGGACGATGGCACAAACTTGCGATATCTGCGGCAAAGGGCCGCGTTTTGGCAATAACATCTCACACGCCCACAACATCACCCGGCGACGCTGGAACGTGAACCTGCAGGCAGTCAAGGCGATAGTCGACGGCACACCGAAGAAGCTCCGCGTTTGCGCGAGCTGCATCAAGAGCGGAAAAGTCACCAAGGCGTAAGGCGCCGCTCTGCGGTTCGATCTTTTGGATGAATCTCCAGCGACCCCGCCGAGAGGCGGGGTTTTGTTGTGCGCCGAAGTCGTGCCGCGGAATAGCCGCAAAAACGCTGATTTGCTTGCCTATTTGCCTTCTTTTGCGAACGTGAGCGATGCGGAGTTGATGCAGTAACGCAGCCCTGTGGGCCGTGGGCCGTCGGGGAAGACGTGCCCCAGGTGGCCGCCGCAGCGGGCGCAGGTCACTTCGACGCGTCGCATGCCGTGGCTCATGTCTTCGTGCTCTTCAACGGCCTTGGAGCCGGCGGGGATCATGAAACTGGGCCAGCCGCAGCCGGAATCGAACTTGGCGCCGCTCATAAAGAGCAGCGCACCGCAAGCGGCACAGTGGTAGTTCCCAGTCTCGTGATTTTCGGTGAGCACACCGGTGAAAGGGCGCTCGGTTCCCTTCTCGCGCAGCACGTGATACTGCTGCGGCGTGAGCAGCGTCCGCCACTCGGCGTCGCTGCGAATAATTTTTGACTCGGCATCGTTTTGGGAATCGCTCAACGTAACCTCCTGCGAGACGTGCGCAAGCATGTCCGCACACACTTGCGATCCCGCCACAGATTAATGATACCGATGATCGGCGAGGGCTGGTGACACTTCGGCGACGACTTCGATTTCGACAAGCAAATTGCGCGGCAAGCGGGCAACTTCGACCGTGGTGCGCGCGGGCAACGTTTCGCTGTCATCCCCAAAATACGATGCGTAGACCGCATTCATGGCCGCGAAATCGTTCATGTCCTTCAGGAAAACCGTCACCTTCACCACTTGGCCGAGGCTGCTGCCGCCTGCCTCTAGAACGGCTTTCAGGTTTTCCAGCGTTCGCGCCGTCTGTTCCTTGATTCCGCCTGAAACCACTTGGCCCGTCACGGGATCCAGGCCGCCCTGGCCGGCTGTGAAGATGAGGTTTCCTGCACGCACGCCTTGCGCATAAGGACCGATCGCAGCAGGCGCACCGTCAGTGGTGATATTCGAGCGAGTCATGGGTCGATTTTATGACGGCGGGAGAGCAATGGAATGCAAAAATCGGTCGAAGCCCGCGCAAATCCTCGCGCGTTTCAACACCCGAAGGCGATGAAATACGAAGGGGCAACTCCGCGAAGGAATTGCCCCTCAGATTGACGCGTCCTGGGCCGGTGCCAACGAGTAGCTAGCCGTGGAAGGCTGCTGTGAGGCCGCCGGCGATGGCCATCACCAGCAGCCAGTACGCTGCGTTGATGGCAAACAGATTGGCGCGGCGGTTCTCGGCTATGTGCTGGGTGAACATCGGCGGCGCTATAAATCCAAGCCAGCAGATGACGCCAATCTTGGCGCCTATGGTGAAGGTCATGGCGCCTACCCAACCGACGACGTGCGCAAGCACAAACGTAAGGAGCAGGCATGCGACAAACGAGAAGACCATGGTCATGGCGCCGTTTTTCGGTTTGTTGGTCTCGGAAAAGCCGGCCATCGCCGTCCAGGACTTGCGGAAAACCAGCCCGTACCAGAGAGCTCCAAGGAGCCATTCGATCACGGCCGCAACCACGATCACCGTGATGGCGTGCGTGGACAGCGTAAACGAGAGCAGCATCGCGGAATAGCTGACAAACTGCATTCTTGATCCTCCACAACGGGATTGAAGCCCGGCTCCTACGCTCGGAAGCCTCACGGAGCAGGGTTCCCGCGCGGCCCGTTTGACAGGAGTCGCCGCAAACACGATGCGGCACCGAGAGATGCCATGTCAAGGTAATTCAAGGGTTAGGCGCAGAAGTGGTAAATAGCACGAACCAGTTACAAAGCGAATTCCAAAATGAACTTAGCGGCGCTCGAGCGAAGCTCTACCGTTTCTTGAGCGAAGCTCTACCGTTTCTTGAGTGAAG
This sequence comes from uncultured Occallatibacter sp., assembly GCA_964533905.1. GTDB lineage: Bacteria > Acidobacteriota > Terriglobia > Terriglobales > Acidobacteriaceae > Telmatobacter. The sequence continues at coordinate 7,017 of CAZHOO010000044.1, forward strand.
CTCTACCGTTTTTTGAGCGCCTCAAGCTCATCAAGAGTGCGGGGCCAATCGGCGCCAAGCAGTCGCGAGAGGCTGCGGTCGGCGAGCACTTTGCCTCCGGTCTGGCAGGTGGCGCAGTAGTTGGTTTCATTGTCCGCGTAGCGGATCCGCTGGATCGCATCGCCGCACCGCGGGCATGCCTTGCCAAACCGACCGTGAGCTGCCATCTCCGGCCGGAACGCCGTCACGCCCTCCGGGAACTTCTTCCTGGCTTCGGACGAGAGCCGTTCTATCCAAAGCTCGAGCGTGGATCGTGTGGCGTCAAAGAGGCGCCGCCACTCCTCCGGCGTGAGCTTGTGCGTGAGCGTAATCGGCGACAGCCGTGCGGCGTGCAGAATCTCGTCGGAGTAAGCGTTCCCAACGCCGCTGATCAGGCGCGGATCTGTAAGTGCGCGCTTGAGCGTGCGGTTTTCGAGCGTGAGTGCGTCTCGGAACTCGTCAAGACTCGAGGAAAGAATCTCGACGCCGCCGGGATCGATGTCGAGCAGAGCCTGCTCCCCGCGCAGAAGATGAAGCGACGCGCGACGCTTCGAGCCGGCCTCTGTCAGGACGAGGCTCCCATCCGGAAAGTCGAGGGCGAACAGCGCTTGGCGCCCGGAAAGCTTCGCATTCGGAGGACGCCAGTGGAGACGCCCTGCAATCATCAGATGGATAACAAGCCACAACCGCGATTCGGCCCCAGCTGCTCCTACGCCATCGACACCAATCGCGACGCGCTTGCCGATGCGTCTGATTTCGCGAACTGTTTTTCCTTCAACGGAAGCGATGGGCGGGTCGACGGTGCGCAGGACAAAGACGCTTTGCAGGCGAACGCGTTCGAGCGTCTTACCCAGAGTGCGCGGCTCGAGCGCGGCGATGTAGGCCGTAATGTCTGGAAGCTCTGGCATGCTTTCAGGTTGCAGCGAATGTGCATGCCGCCGCAACGATTTTCTTTTTCCGGCTTATTTGAGGATCGTATTGTCGATCAGCCGTGTCTCGCCAACGAACGCCGCCACGGCAAACAGCGTACCGGGAACAGCGGCGTCGGTTGGCAAAAGCGTGGACCAGTCGACTAACTCGATGTAGTCCACGCGGACGGATGGTTCCGATGCGAAGACCTCGCGTGCGGCGGTAATCAGAACGGCGCCCCGACGTTCTCCCGCGGCAACAAGCGACTCGACGCGGCGAATAGCCCGGCTGAGCACGAGGGCCTGAACGCGCTCGGCTACACCCAAATACGCATTCCGCGAACTGAGCGCCAGGCCGTCGGCTTCGCGCACGATCGGGCAGACCACAATCTCCGTCGCGAAGCCCAAGTCGGCGACCATCCGTCGCAACACGGCGACCTGTGCCGCATCCTTCTGACCAAAGAATGCGCGATCCGGCTCGGCGGCGATGAGCAGCTTCGCAACCACCGTCGCTACACCACGAAAGTGCCCGGGGCGCGATTGGCCGTCCAGGCGTTGGCTCAAGGCTGGGACTTCGATAAAGGTCGAATCAGGCCCATTGGGATACAGCTCTTCGACCGCCGGAGCAAAAAGCACATCCGCGCCCTCCCTCTCGGCGAGCGCGCGGTCGGCTTCAAACGAGCGGGGATAGCGCGAGTAGTCTTCGTTAGGACCGAATTGCGTGGGGTTGACGAAAAGGCTGACGGCAACTTGAGAACACTCGGCGCACGCCGCGCGAATCAGCGAGGCATGGCCCTCATGAAGAGCACCCATCGTGGGCACAAGCCCGACAATGCTGCCGGAAGTGGAGCTTGAGGCGCGGGACCAGCGCCGGAGCTCTGCGACAGTGCGGAAAATCTGCATCGGGGTGCGGAGGATCTGACTCGGCGCGCTTAGCATTTCGATCGGCACGCTTCAACCTGCCCAATCCTCGAACGCGTCACTATTCACGACCGCATTCTCCGAATCGAAATCGGCGCCTTGGGCGGTCACGCCGGTCGTCTGCTGGCCTGCCGCGCCCATCCCCTGCCGCGCAGGCAGGTGATAGCTCTCAGCGTCGGACGGAAAGGTGCGATGCTCCACGTCTTCGCGATAATGCTCGATCGCGGAGCGGAAGAAGCTCGAAGCGTCCGCATAGCGGCGGACGAATTTCGCCGCAGGCGCAAAGGTGAGATTAACCAGATCGTGAAACACCAGAATCTGCCCGTCGCACTCCGGGCCCGCGCCGATTCCAATTGTTGGAATGGGCAGCGCCGCGGTAATGGCCGCGGCAGCCTCGCGGGGAACTCCTTCGAGTACGATGGCGCCCGCGCCGGCCCTGGCGAGCGCATGCGCGTCGACCTCAAGCGCGCGCGCCGTCTCCGCGGTGCGGGCCTGCACGCGATATCCGCCCATGCGATGGACGCTCTGCGGCGTGAGCCCAAGATGGCCGACGACAGGAATCTCCGCTTCAACGAGGGCCTGAACCAGCTCGACGCGCGGACCCTCGATCTTGACCGCCTCAGCGCCGGCTTCTTTCACGAAGCGGACGGCGTTCAAAACCGATTCGGAAATCGATCCGTGATAGCTGCCAAAGGGCATGTCTGCGACCACAAGAGCGCGATGAACGGCCCGTCGCACGGCGCGTGTGTGGTGGAGCATTTCATCCACCGTAACTGCGAGCGTGTTTTCCTGGCCCAGCACGACCATGGCCAGCGAATCGCCCACGAGAATCAGATCGACGCCGGCCTCGTCGACGAGCCGCGCTGTTGAGTAGTCGTACGCGGTGAGCGCGGAGATGGGCTTTCCCTGGCGCTTCATCTCAATGAGCGCGGGCATGGTGACCTTGGGGATGGAAACGCCGGGTTGCGCGCGGTGAGACGGATCGGAATGATGCGCGCCCGAAGGGGGCTGGGTGAGGCTCATGGTTGGCTCCAGTGCCGCTCCGAAAACTCAGGATGCGACCCGAACAAGCCCAGTATACGCTGCTGAGTCCCCTTGGAAACAGCGTCGACTCACGGGTTCTTCGCAAGTGCTATAAGGTTGAGAGCGGGGTCGGCTGCCAAGCCCGATCGCCCCGAATGGTCTGGAGCGCCGCGGAGAAAACCATGGCCTACGATTTGGCGATCGTCCTGCCCACATTCAATGAGCGAGGGAACGTGGGTCCGATTGTCGATCGCCTGGAAAAGGCGCTTCCGGGCGTCCACTACGAAGTAATTTTTGTGGACGATGACTCGCCCGACGGCACCGCTGATGCAGTGCGCACGCTGGCTGAAAAGTACAACAATCTCCGCGTGCTACAGAGGATTGGCCGGCGAGGCCTCGCGTCAGCCTGCATCGAAGGGATCCTCGGCGCTGCGGCGCCCGTCGTCGCCGTGATGGACGCAGACATGCAGCACGACGAAACCATCTTGCCCGAGATGCTTCGCCGCATGCGTGAAGAGAATCTCGATCTGGTGGTGGGCTCGCGCAACATTGCCGGCGGCAGCATGGGCGAATTTACCAAGTCGCGCGTAAAGCTGAGCCAGCTTGGTCGTCGCTTGAGCCTGATGGGCGCCGAGCATGAGCTGAGCGATCCCATGAGTGGCTTCTTCATGGTGCGCGTAACAAGTTTCGAGCAGTTCGCGCACAGGCTTTCGGGTATCGGTTTCAAAATCCTCCTCGATATTGTGCTCTCGGCAGGGCCCGGATTGCGCATCGGCGAGGTGCCTTATCGCTTCAGGCTGCGCGAGCACGGCGAGAGCAAGCTTGATCTGTTGGTGGGTCTGGAATACTTCGAGCTCCTCGTGGATAAGCACCTCGGCGGCGTGGTCAATGTGCGCTTTGTGCTCTTCGCCATGGTGGGCGCGCTGGGCGTGTGCGTGCACCTCCTGATCCTGAGCGCGCTGCTCAAGCTTGCCGGGTTGAGCTTCGCCGCGGGCCAGGCCGTAACCACATTCATTGTCATGATTCTGAACTTTGTCTTGAACAATTCCGTTACTTACCGCGACCGGCGTCTCAAGGGATGGAGATTCTGGGGCGGCCTCATCACCTTCTGCCTGGCCTGCGGATTGGGTGTGGCCGCAAATGTTGCCATTGCGAGCGAGGCATTCCGCAGAGGAGTTCCTTGGGTGCTGGCAGCGATTACGGGTCTACTCTTCACCGCAGTGTGGAACTACGGCGTAACATCGATAACCACGTGGCGGCAGGAGCGGCGCTCGAGCGAAAAGCGCGCCAGGCAGCGAATGCAAGCGGGCGCATCCCAAACCGGGCAGCTGAACAACGATGGAATCCCCGCGAAGACGCTGTGAACGAATAAGGCTCTGAAAGCTCTCCGGCTGCTTGCCGATTTTCCCCGCGGCGGAGCATACTGGCAGGCAACATGATCACCCCCATTGCAACAGGGATTTATACAGGGCTCGGCTTGGCCGCTTGCGCGGGCGTCGCGGCCGGCGTGTATGCCTATGCGTCCAGGTGGCCGGAGTCGCGCCTCTTCGGCACGGCGCTCACTGCACCGCCGCGGCCCGGCGAGCTGGCACTCACCTTCGATGACGGACCCAACGCGACGTGGACCCCAAAGCTGCTCGACATTCTGGCCACCCACAATATCCAGGCAACGTTTTTTGTGCTTGGCGGTCGCGCCAAAGTCCAGCCGGAGCTGGTGCAGCGGACTGCAAAGGCCGGTCATCTCATCGGAAACCACTCCTGGGACCATCCCGATTTGGCCCGCAGCGCTCCTGAGGTGATTCGAGAACAATTGACCCGCACACAGGACATGCTGGAGCAGATCACGGGCACTGCGGTAAAGTTCTTCCGACCGCCCTACGGCGCACGCAAGCCGGCCGTGTTTCAGATCGCGCGCGAGATCGGATTGAATGTGGTGCTCTGGAACGCCATGACCTCGGACTGGAGCGATCCCTCACCGCAGCGGATCGCGCTGCGGCTGACGGAAAAGATTGAGCGCCAGCGCCAAAAAGGCCGCGCGGCAAACATTGTGCTGCATGACGGCGGCCACAGAGATCCCGCGGCAAATCGCGTGGCATCCGTGGTCGCCGCGGAGAAGCTCATCGTGCGCTACAGGCATCACGTTCAGTTTGTAACGCTCGATGCGTGGGCAGGCGAGGCAGCGGCCGTACCCACGCATGGTTGATTGGATCGACTCGGGCCAAGCGAAGAATTCTTACGCTCTTCCTGTAGAGAGCGCTTTGTCAACTTGCGCCGCGAGCCGCTCAAGACTCTGTGTCCAGCCGATCTCCATTCCCTGTAGATATTGCGGCGCGTTCGGCGTCGAAGTGATCACTCGCGCGGTTAGGGAGAGGATCGTTTTGCCCCCGCTTTCAGCAAACGTGACGGTATTGAGGACCTCGAATATTGGTTTTCCTGATTCGTCCAACGCCGCGCTGATAAAAACAAGCCGCTCCGGCTCAACGACCTCCCGGAACCTTCCAGACATTGGGTAGATGTGGCCGTCGGGGCCTCGCATGTCGATATGAATTCCACCACCGGGACGCGCATCCCACTCGCAGCGTGGATTCGTGAACCGATGCGGCCCCCACCAGGCGGCCAGATGCTTGGGATCAGTCCAGACTTTAAAGACCAGGCGGCGTGGGGCGTCGAAGGTGCGCGTGAATGCGACCTCCATTCCGAGTCCATTCTCCGCCGTGCTAATGCTTGCGCTGCTTTGAGCCATGTTGTTTCTCCTTTTTTAGTGTGCGAAGGTATTCGTCCAATCGATCGAAACTCTCTTCCCAGCAGCGCCGATAATCTTCCAGCCATCCCGCCGCATGCATTAACGGACCTGCTCGTAAGCGGCACGGCCGCCATTGTGCTTCGCGCCCGCGCTCGATCAGCCCGGCACGCTCCAATACCTTCAAGTGCTTCGACACTGCGGGCATGCTCATTCTGAATGGCTCAGCCAGTTCAGTAACCGAAGCATCGCACAGAGCCAGCCGGGCGAGGATAGCTCTCCGGGTCGGATCGGCGAGGGCGGAAAAAGTGGCGCTGAGGGAATCGTGTTTCATTTCGTATTGAACCATTAGGTTAAGTAACCTATTGGTTAAATACAATAACCGCGACGAACTGTCAAGTGGTCTTTTTTCCGAGTTGCGAAAAGCTGCAGGCAGGCGAGGGCCCATGACCGAGCGGACGATTAGCTCACGGGTTTGTGACGCTGGATGCTTGAAGCGCCTGAATCGTGGCCCTGAGCTCAACGGTTGTGCGGTAGCTCGAAAGCTACACGGGCGGCGGCAATTGTCGCTTCCACTTCGCCTTCCCCATGCGCTGTAGAGACGAATGCCGCTTCAAATTGCGACGGCGGCAGCCACACGCCGCGATCGAGCATCGCCCGATGAAAATGCCCAAACAGTGCCGTGTCGGATTGCGCAGCCTGTTCGTAATTCGTAACCGGACCCGGACCAAAAAACCACGTCCACATGGAGCTGACGCGATTCGTCGTGAGCGGAACGCCGGCCCGCGCGGCCTCCCGCGCAACGCCCTCGGCGACAGCTTTGGTCGTCGCTTCGAGGCGTGGGTAAACTTCGCCGGCATGCTCCTGCAAATAGCCGACAGTTGCGATCCCCGCAGCCATGGCCAGTGGATTGCCGCTGAGAGTGCCTGCCTGATAAACCGGCCCCAGAGGCGCCAGAAGGTCCATGAAACGGAGCTTCCCGCCGAACACGCCGACCGGCAGCCCTCCGCCGACTATCTTTCCCAGCGTCACCAGGTCGGGGTCGATCGAGTAGAGCTGGCATGCGCCGCCGAGCTCAACGCGAAATCCCGTCATCACTTCATCCACGATGAGCAGCGCGCCGTGGCTCGCTGTCAGTTTGCGGAGACCGGCCAGATAGCCCGGCACAGGCACAATACAGCCCGCATTCCCCACAATGGGCTCAACGATCACGGCAGCGATCGAGTCGGGGTGCGTGGCAAAAGCCGCTTCGACCGCATCAAGATCGTTATACGGCAGAGCCAAGGTCAGACGAGCCACTTCCTCCGGAACTCCCGCTGAACCTGGAATTCCAAAGGTCGCAACGCCGGAGCCTGCTTTAACAAGAAGTCCGTCGGCGTGGCCGTGATAGCAGCCCTCAAATTTGATGATGATGTCACGCCCGGTCACAGCGCGGGCCACGCGAATGGCCGACATCGTCGCTTCAGTGCCCGAGCTGACAAAGCGCATCTTCTCAATCGCTGGATAGCAGGCCACGATGCGCTCCGCAAGATCAGCCTCGGCAGCAGTGGATGCGCCGAAGCTTGCAGAGTTCCGCGCCGCGCGCTCAATGGCCTCGACGACCGGCGGAAACGCGTGCCCAAGGATCATCGGTCCCCACGAGCCGAAGTAGTCGATATATCGATTACCGTCGGCGTCGTAGAGATAGGCGCCCTCAGCACGCTCAAGAAACGGCGGCGATCCGCCCACGGCGCGAAATGCCCGCACCGGCGAGTTCACGCCGCCGGGAAAGTATCGCTCGGCGCGTCCCTGCAACGCTTTGGAACGGGCATGTTTCGGTTGGCGAACTTCGGCGCTCCCACTCTCTGCGCACATAGTGGCTTCAGTATAGTGTTCCGCGGGCCGCGGATCGGTGGAGGGGAATTTGCCGATTCCGCTCCCGACGCGAGATGCGACAAGCCGAAGGAATCGGCGGCCGGTCTCTACGCCGCGTTGCGTTTCTTGAGCGCGGCAGCGTTCGCGGCGAGCGCGACCCCGGCGATTTCAACGACAATGCCGAAGCCGAAGATAGCGCCGCGAACGAAATCGTTCCAGTCCGTTCCCGGATGCGGCATCGACGCCGAAAATCTTGGCCACGCGAACCCGGTCATGACGATCGACAATCCAGCCACAACCAGCGCCATGGCGGCAGGAATCATCTTTTCGGGAGCGTCGTTGAATCTACGTAGAATCATTTTCTTGCCTCCAAATTAAATGCTTTTAGCGATTCCAATTCCCGCCCGAAGCGCGGGCGAGCGAAGGATTCATTCAGGCCTCTGTTCGCGGGCAGCGCCGCGCCGCGCGCAGGCAAACCAGGTTGATGGTGATTGAGAGCCCCATGAAAAACCCGCACCACGCATCCAGCCAATCGTGGTTGACCGTAATGGACTCGCGAAAGACCCACGGCACGAGGCCCAGAATGAGCGCGATGTTGGCAATTTGGAAAAGGCGGCGGTGCTTCTGGTCGAGACGGTTCATCAAGGAATGCATCGTTGAGTCTCCTTCGGAAGTGAAGTACTTGATCCATCGAAAACGAAGAGCGGTTTCAATTGCGTTCCGGTTCTTCTCTGCCCTGCAGCGCGCGTTTGGCCCACATGCGTGCAAGCTGGTAGATCACCAGAACATCAATCGAAGTTCCCAACCCCGTGCAAACGCCGCTGCATAAGTCGTTATTTGCGGCAGTCAGATGCAACGCCGACAAGAGCGATGGCGGCCAGCCGAAGGCGCTCGCCAAATCGACCTGAGCAACCAGGAGCAAGGCAATGAGAATCGGCAAATTCTTTTTCAGACTGCAGCTATCAAACGTAAGCATCGGACTTCCTTTCAGGCGCGAGAACCGGAGCCGCCAGTGCGGCGCAAGGACCGCGAAAATAGAATGACGGCCACGCCAACCAGTAGAAGGGGCAGGCCGTGGAAGATGGCCAGGGGTTCCGGGCGGTAGCGAACCTCAAAGAGTGCCAGCATGAGACCGGCGAAAAGACAGAGGATTCCGGCGGCCGGAATGCGGCGGTAATCGAGTTGACGGCGTCGAAACAGGCGCATGGAAAAACTCCTTTTGATAACTTAGTTTCTGTAGCGGTACCACCGCAGGAGTGAAACCTTCGTTATGCCCATCGCATAGATCACGGCAATCAAATCCCAAGGCACTCGGTGCTCCACCAGCAGGTGATACTCGAGCATCACGAAGGCGATGAGTATGCCGACAATGGCCGCTGCGCTCGTCGACCGGCGCTGATGCTCGCGCGATCGCTCATCGGCAACCTGGTCGAGCATAAAAATGCGGTTCAGAATTGGATGGGTCATTGTTGGATCTCCAGCTGAAAAATTTGGTCGGTCGAACACGAGAAGATGCGTGCGAACGTCAGAGCCAGCTCCAGTGACGGCACATACCGGTTGCGCTCGATGGAGTTAATGCTCTGCCGCGAAACACCCGCTGCCGCGGCAAGCTGCTCCTGCGTCCAGCCCAGGGCCATTCGCAATTCCTTGACGCGATTTGTAATGGTTTGCGCCACGTTCTCCGCGCTCAGCCTGATGTAAAGCCGACTTTCCAATCCAGAGTAGCCCGGATCGATTCTCATGTCAAGCCGACTTTCCATTTTTCCAGGCAATATCCTCGCCTCGCGTCCCGCACCTGCTCTCCGACTGAAGTGGTAGCCGCCCGGATGATTTGTGGGAAATGGCTTCGTTGATTGCTGCTAGAATTCCTTTTTCCGGCTGATCCCGGCCGAAGCAATCCATTCATAAGAAAGCCAGGGCCGTGGCACAAGAGACCGCACCGAAAACCGTGACATACGCCGATGCCGGGGTCGACCTGCGCAGCGGCGACCACGCCAAGGAGCGCATCAAGTATCTGGCGCAAAAGACCTTTAATCGCAATGTCTTAGGCGGAATCGGCAGCTTCGGCGCCCTTTACCGGCTCGACATGCAGCGCTGGAAGAACCCCATCCTGGTCAGCTCGGCTGACGGCGTTGGCACCAAGCTAAAGGTGGCCTTTCAACTCGGCCTGCATCAGACCGTCGGAGTTGACCTGGTCAACCACTGCGTCAACGACGTTGCCGTTCAGGGTGCCACTCCGCTCTTCTTCCTCGACTACCTCGCCACGGGCAAACTCGACGAGGATGTGGTCGAGAGCGTGGTGAGCGGGCTCGCCGACGCCTGCAAAGCCAACGGCTGCGTGCTGATCGGGGGTGAGACCGCGCAGATGCCCGGCTTTTACGCCGACGGCGAGTACGATCTTGCCGGCTTCATCGTCGGTGCGGTCGACCGCGACAAAATGCTGACCGGCGTGGGCATTAAAGCCGGTGACGTGCTCATCGGCCTGCCGTCGACGGGCCTGCACACCAACGGCTACTCGCTGGCGCGCAAGCTCCTGTTCGAGGTGGCCGGCTACAAGGCCACGCAATACGTCACTGCCATCAAAGAAAAGGCCGGCGCATCCCTTTTGCGCACGCACCGCAGCTACCTGCACGTGATCCAGAAACTCGTGACTGGCGGCCTCACCACGGGCATGGCGCACATCACCGGCGGCGGGATTACGGAAAATCTTCCCCGCATCCTGCCCAAGGGTGTTACGGCACAGATCGAGATCGGATCGTGGCCCGTGTTGCCCATCTTCGAGCACCTCCGCGAGCTCGGCAACATTCCGCAGGAAGAGATGATGCGCACATTCAACATGGGCATCGGGCTCATCGCGGTCATCCCGGCGGCAAAGTTCACGCGCGCCAAGAACCTCCTCGACCGCTCCGAAGAAAAGTTCTACGTCATCGGCCGCGTCGTAAAGGGCGAGCGCCGGGTGCAGTACACGTGAGTCCGGAGGGCGAGGATCCGGAAGCCCCAACAATGGACATCAAGGTGAAAGGGGCCGAAGGCCGTCCGCCCGTCCGGCTAGGACTCCTCCTCTCCGGCCGCGGCTCAAACTTCCTCGCCATCGCTGAGTCCATTCGCGCCGGCCGCCTGCCGAGCGCGGAAATCGCTGTCGTCATCTCAAATGTCGCCGACGCTCCCGGATTGGCCAAAGCGCGCGAGATGGGCCTGCACACAAAGGTTCTCGTTTCCCGCGGCCGCAAGCGCGAAGAACATGACGCGGACGTCGTCGCTTGCCTGCGCGCGAATCGCGTTGACCTGGTGTGCCTCGCCGGCTACATGCGCCTGCTTTCGTCGCAGTTCGTAGCCGCATTTCCGCATCGCATCCTCAACATTCATCCCTCGCTGCTGCCCGCCTTCCCAGGCCTCGACGCGCAGGAGCAGGCTTTCAACTACGGCGTCAAGATAACAGGCTGCACGGTGCACTTTGTCGATGAGGAGCTCGATCACGGCGCGATCGTCGTCCAGCGCGCCATTCCGGTTCTCGACACCGACGATGCCCATTCCCTCGCCGCCCGGATCCTGAAGGAAGAGCACCTGGCTTACACCGAGGCCATTGCCCGGGTCGTCAGCGGCGAGTACGAAATCCGTGGTCGGCTTTACGTGAAAGCCGCATCGTAGCTGCCCCCTCTCACTGGCCCTCTGGCGCGGTGTCAAGCCCCATGGCTCAAAATAGTCTTACCGTCCCCCCGTAAACCCTTCATTCCCTTATCCCTATTCCCTGTTACCTGTTTTGCCAAAGTTTGCCGATTATTATCCCCAAATCTCTATACTTGTCTTAGGTGGGCACGAGTCGCAAGCCTGGCAAACCTCCTCTGAGGTTGAGCCAGAAATAACTAAATAAAAAAATTGCGACATTTCGCCTGATTTTCGCCATGTAACTCTTTTAGAATCAGTAAAACTGCTTCTACAAGCGTCGTCAAAATACGTCAAATTGCATGACGTTATAGCAAACAACTCCTTTGGAATCAATACTCGGTCTGCTCCTTTGCAGCCGGTGCGCATCCACCCATTAACTACCTCATTTCATGCGCCTTGTTTCACTTCCTCTCCCTTTTCGCTTTCGGTTCCGGCAATCCTCCGCTCGAGCCGCTCCGCCCGCCTCGAAATCGACTCCTCGCGGAGACGACAAGCGCCCCAAAACCAGCCTCGGTTTTGTCTGCTCCGAATGCTTGTCAAGGGGGCAAACCCGAATATTTGTTGTAACTTCCTTATTTTTCATCAATTTAAAACTTTGCCAAGTTTGCCGGTAATTAACCCCGAATTTCGTATCCTTAATTCATAACCAGACAAAGTGCGGAGATACCGAGCTGGGCGAAGGTGTTCGCCCTCCTGGCGCGGTTCTCTGAGCGTTCGTGCCCCTCAAATTTGACTGGGGCGCTGCCGGAGGACCGCGCGTGCGGATGGGCGCCGGGGCTTGGGACCGTCTTCGTCTGCGCGCAGCAGCACTTCACCCGGCGCCGTGCCGCAACCACGGAGACGGCCGGAGCCAAGGGGAGCCGCCGCGGAACTATGCGCATGGCCGATGGGCGATTTGAACGGAATCGAGTCGGCCGTGCGCAAGAAAATCGACACGCAAAACTACAGTTTCAATCGAAATCCCGCACGCCGCACAAAGAGTTGCGGCACGGAGGAGTGTGAACCATGAACTTCAAGAACATCTGGAATCATCCGAAGACGTCGGCGGCGGGGCTGCTCATTGCGGTCGCGAGCGTTGCCGGTGTGTTGTCGCAGCAGGGCGTTTCGCTGGGCAAAGTGGGAACCGGCACAGTGGTGTCGCTGGCCAGTGCATTGGCCACGGCTCTGCTCGGCCTTTTGGCAAAGGATCCTGACACAGGATCGAGCGGCCAGGGAAATACCGCAAAATTGGGCGCATGGATGTTTATTGCCCTGCTCATCCCGCTTCCCTGGATCGAGGGCTGCACCGTGGCCGGCGTAGCGCAAAACATCGTCAACTGGACTCCGGCCCTGCAAAGCGCGGTGGCCACTGTCGACTCAACCGCGGCGCTGCTTGCGCCGGCCGACGCGCCCATCTTCGCGGAGGCAACCATCGGCTTCGACGCGGCCAGCAATCTGCTCGTCGCGCAGGCCAAGGCTTACCTCGCAAATCCTTCGGGTAGCACGCTCGGCAGATTGCAGGATCAGATCGTGACCCTCCAGCAACAGGTGAATACGGCGCTGTTGCAGGCAGCCAGGATCGTCGATCAAAAGAGCCAGCAGCATGCGCTCGCAGCCATTCAGGGAGTGGGCACAATCGTCGTCGCCATTTTGTCGCTCGTTCAGTCGATTTCGGGCAAGGCGCAGGTGGCGCAAATGGCGTCCGAGTCCAAGGTAAAACTGGCCGCGATCGAACCGTACTTGAACAACTCGCGCTCGGCGGAGATTGTCGCCGCGCACTACGGCGAGCCGATTCAACTGGCGCGCGCGCAGGTGGCGCAGGCGGCGCAGGCCGAGATGAACGCCGGCTTCTGAAGACCCGGTGTCTTTGGCGAGTGAGATTCAACTGCGGGATATGCGCAGACGATGCGAGCCGCTTCTTGGCGGAGCGGCCCGCGAAATCACAATGAATCGTCTGGTTCAATCTCACGCCCTAGATGTTCGTGTCCTGCGCTTCTCCCAGAATCAGCTTCAGCGTCATCTGCTTCTTGCCGCGAACGACAGTCACGCTGATCGTGTCGCCGGCCTGGTGCTTATCCATCAGCGCGCTGATGTCTTCGGGATCTGTCACCTGCTGGCCGTCAATGGCGACGATGAGATCGCCGCCGATCATGATGGGCTGGTTGCCCACGTAGGCTTGCTCATTGCCGCCGCGGAGGCCGGCTCGCTCGGCCGCTCCGCCTGGAAGGACTCGTTGAATGAGAACGCCGGATTCGGCTGCGAGGCCCATCTGCGAGGCGAGATCCGGACCAATTGGATACGACACGATGCCCAGCGATGGCCGCTTCACGCGTCCGTAGCGAATGAGGTCAGCGAGCACCGCTTTGGCGGTATTGATGGGAATGGCGAAACCGATGCCGGAGCTTTGATCGGCGCCATTGGACGCGATCATGGTATTGATGCCGATGACTTCGCCCGACGAATTGAGCAGCGGTCCGCCGGAGTTGCCGGGATTGATCGCCGCATCGGTCTGGATAGCGTCTTCAATCGGCGCGCCCTCTGCGTTGCGGATCGACCGGATCGAGCTAATGATTCCCCTCGTCATGGTGCCGCTCAGGCCGAACGGATTGCCGATAGCGTAGACCTTCTGGCCGACGTTGAGTTGCGAGGAGTCAGCCAGCGTCACGGGCTGCAAATCGGGCGCGTCAATCTGGAGCAGCGCCAGGTCATGAACTTTGTCCGTGCCCACCACTCGAGCTGGGAAGCGGCGCTTGTTCGAGAGCATCACCTCAATGCCGCGATTAGCGCCATCGACAACATGAAAGTTGGTGAGGATGTGGCCGGCCTTATCGAGAATGAATCCCGATCCCTGGCCCTGCTGGGGAACGTTGCCATAAAAGAAGTCGAAGACCAGCGCGGTGGAAGTAATGTTGACCACCGAAGGCAGCACTCGTTTGTAGATGGCGATATTGTTCTGCTCTTCGGCGTCGTAAGCGGGCGCGGCATGGGCCTCAGTCAGTTCGAGCGGAGAATTGGATCCGCCCGACCCGATCAGCCCGGAGTGAGTTCCGAAAAACCCATGCTCAAATCGGGTGGTGATGAGCCAGAAACCGCACAAAAAAATCAAAACGATGATCAGAATCCGGGTCAATTTCATAGCTGGTCGATCTGAAAGACCCTCCTGGTAAAGGTACGATTTGAACGACGCGGAGTTCCGCTCGGCAGGCCGTAACGCCTCTCTTATTGTAGTGACAAGTTCTGCCGCAATTTGTTGCTCTCGTTCTTGAGACGCGGCCACAAGGCCTCGACCTGTGCGCGAAGCGCCGCGATATCGCCCGAATTATCAAGCACATAATCGGCCTGCGCGACCTTTTCGTCGTCGGAAACTTGGTGCGCGAGCCGATTGCGCGCATCCGCTTCTACTGCCGCGCGGTTCGCAACATCTGGCGCAATGCGTCCGGCATAGCGCGCAATTTTGAGATTGTCGGGCGCTGTAACCACGATGATGCGGTCGATGCGCCGTCGCAAGTCTGCAAGAATCCCTTCTGTTTCGCCGCGCGCGCGAGCATCGCGAACAACCTCAAAGATTAACGCCGACTCGAGGACGGCGATGGCAGCGGGGTCGCGTGCGAAGACTTCGTCCATCCAGCGCCGCTGCGCTTCAATCACCGGCGGATGCACGAGGCCATTCAGTTCCTGGAGGCGGCCACGACGGAAAGCGAGATCGGCGAGTCGGGCGCGGTTGAGAGAGCCGTCGGGATTCAGCACCTCGGGGCCGAAGCGCGCAACAATTTGTTCGTAAACCTCGTGGCCGCGTTCCATCATTTCGCGGCCCAGAGCGTCAGCCTCAATCACCTGCGCACCGAGTTCGCGCAGTATCGCGGCCACAGTGCTTTTGCCGCTGCCGAGACCACCGGTGAGGCCGACGCGCAGCATCGACTACAGTCCCCGTCTCATGCGGGCGGCGCGCACGGTATTGGACATCAACATCGCGATCGTCAGCAGACCCACGCCACCGGGCACAGGTGTGTATGCGCCGGAAATCTCAAAGGCCTTGGGATCGATGTCGCCGACGACAACAGCTCCTCGCTTGGCAAATGCCGCTTCGCGCTTCTCGTTGCCCTTGAAGAAGCGATCGAATTCCTCGCGCGTGGTCAGGCGGTTGATCCCGACATCGACAAGCGTAGCGCCAGGGTTGACCATGCCGGGCGTGATGAAGCCGGGGCGACCGATCGCGGCAACAAGAATGTCCGCCTGCCGCGTGATCGCCGGCAAATCGCGCGTCTTCGAGTGGCAAATCGTCACCGTCGCATTCTGGTGGAGCAAAAGCATTGCAACCGGCTTCCCTACGATGTCACTACGCCCTACAACGACGGCATGCTGGCCCGCGATAGGAATGTTGCTGCGCTTCAAAATCTCAATCACGCCGGCAGGTGTGCAGGGCGCAAGCGCGGGCCGCCCCGCAAGCAGGCGGCCCGCATTCACGGGATGAAAACCGTCAACATCTTTGGCCGGATCGACGGCGTCAAGCAGAGCCTTGGCGTCGACCTGTGCTGGCAGTGGCAACTGGATCAGAATGCCGTCCACGTCGTCGCGCGCGTTGAGCTGCGCCACCAGCCCGAGCATCTCTTCGGTCGTAACGGTGTCGGGCGGAGTGATCAGATCGCTATACAAGCCGAGTTCGGCGCACGCCTGCACTTTGCTTCGGACGTAAATCTCCGATGCGGGCACGTGGCCCACCAGCACCGCCGCCAGGCCCGGCTTGATGCCCTGAGCGGCGAGCGCGCGGACCTCCGCGGCCACTTCTTGTTTGATGGCCGCGGCAATGGACGCACCGTCGAGGACCTTTGGCATTCTTGGCTCCAAAGATTCATGGTATCGCCTGGGGCGCCTCAGCCTGAAGGCACCCAACGCGTCACATGGGTTTGTGAGCAGGCTCACATACAGTGCTGCATCAGCGGCCTAGCTTGGTCGGTGTCGGAAGTGTCCCAGATCACCCGAAGGATCACTTTCCGCTTCCGGCGGATGACCCATAAAGAGGGCGCCCAATGAGCAGTTTGAAGGATGCAGGACATCTTTTCCGGTTTGCGGGGCTTTTCGTTCTCCTATTTCTCGTGTTTCTCGCAGTGCGGTCGTACGTGGTGCCAAAGAGCTTCGGCGAGTATGGGCACTATCGCGGAGCGGCGATCGGCGAGATTGCTGCGCGACCGGTGAAGTTCGCAGGCCACCAGACGTGCGAGACCTGCCATACGGATATCGCCGACACCAAGACAAAAGGCGCGCACGCGCATGTGAACTGCGAGGCCTGCCATGGGGCATTAGCGGCGCATGCCGACGATCCGGCGAATGTGACGCCGGTTAAGCCCGACACGGCGGTCCTATGCGCTCGATGCCATTCCGCAAGCGCAGCCAAGCCCACGAGCTTTCCGCAGGTGGATCCGGCCGATCACTCGGGCGGAGTTCCCTGCGAGACCTGTCACAACCCCCACAGCCCGGTTATTGGTTCCGATTCCACTCCGAGCGCAGCGAAGGGAGGTTCGAAATGAACATCAGCCGGCGTCATCTGCTCGTCCTTTTGCCTGCAGCAGCCGTCGCGTGGAAGCACGTGCTGGCCGGTTCTCCTCAAGACTCTCCGAACTACCAGATGAGCGAGCACTGGTGGGGCATGCTGATCGATATCCCCAAGTGCATCGGCTGCGGCAACTGCGTGCGCGCCTGCCAGGCGGAGAACGATGTTCCCGATGGATTCTTCCGCACCTGGGTGGAGCGATATCACAGATCGGATATTCACTTGGAAAGCCCCGAAGTGATTTCGCCCGACGGCGGGAAAGAGGGTTTTCCGGCAGTCGCGGCGGGCGAAGAGGGAAAGTATTTCTTCGTTCCCAAAATGTGCAACCACTGCGCGGACTCGCCCTGCACCCAGGTCTGTCCAGTTGGCGCGACGTTTGTCGCCCCGGACGGTGTCGTGCTGATCGACCAGAAGTATTGTCTGGGCTGCGCGTACTGCGTGCAGGCTTGCCCCTACGGATGCCGCTACATTCATCCGACCAAGAAGGTCGCCGATAAGTGCACGTTGTGCTACCACCGGATCACCAAAGGGCTGACGACCGCTTGCTGCGAGGCGTGCCCGACCGGAGCCCGGCAGCTGGCCGACCTGAAGAATCCAAATGACCCGATTCACGAGTTTCTTAAGGCGCACGACGTGCAGGTGTTGAAGCCGCAGATGGCCACCGGGGCGAAGGCTTTTTATAACGGGCTGGATGGCTCGGTGCGGTGAGAGCAGCTTCTGACCACTGGCTTCTTGCTGCTAACGGAATGCCACGGCGGGAAGCTGATGGGCCGAAGCCAAGTGGGCGAACTGGAAGCTGAAGGCTGATTGCTGGGAGTTAATTCGATGAGCGGTGTTGAAGGCTACATGTATCCCAATGAGGCGACGTTGTACTGGAGCGTGCTGATCGTGTTGTACCCGTTCATCACGGGGCTGGTGGCTGGCGCATTTATCTTGGCGTCATTGGAGCGCGTGTTTCGCGTGGAAGCGGTGAAGCCGACGTACAGGCTGGCTCTCCTGACCGCGTTGGCTTTTCTGCTCGACGCGCCGTTGCCGCTGCAGCTTCATCTCGGCCATCCTGAGCGTTCGCCGGAGATGTACTTCACGCCGCATAGCACCTCGGCCATGGCGATGTTCGGATATGTGTACCTCTGGTACCTGATGGCGGTGCTGGTATTCGAGATCTGGCTCGACTATCGGCGCGACATCGTGCTGATGTCGCAGAGTTCGAAAGGCCTGATGCGCCTGATCTACAAGATCATGACGCTGGGCTCGAGCAACATCAGCGCGCGCTCTCTGCATATCGACGATAAAGTCGGCTGGATCGTGACGCTGGTCGGCATTCCATCGGCGTTTCTGCTGCACGGTTACGTCGGCTTCATCTTCGGCTCCATCAAGGCCAATCCCTGGTGGTCGTCGCCATTGACGCCGGTGGTGTTCATCTTTTCCGCCATGGTGTCGGGAATCGCTGCGGTGATGCTGCTCTACATGGCGACGACAAAACTGCGCGGGCTGAAGATCGACATGCGCTGCGTGGACACGATCGCGATGTACATGTTCTACATCTTCATCATCGACTTCAGTTTGGAAATGCTTGACCTGGTGCACCGCGTTTACGAGGCCGATGAATCGTTCCGCAGCCTCAATTTCATGGTGCACACGCGACTCTTCATTTCGCAGATCGTGGTGCAAATCCTCGTGGGCACGCTGGTGCCGCTGATCCTGCTCTTCATTACGCAAGTGGTAAAGCTGCCGGAAGTTGCACGCAAGCGAATCTTCGTGCTTTCCGGCTCCCTGATTCTGATCAGCGTGTTCGCCATGCGTTGGAATGTGGTGATTGGCGGCCAGCTCTTTTCAAAGAGCTTTCTTGGCTTCACAACCTACAAGATGGAACTCGTAACGCGCGAGGGTCTGCTTGCCGCCATCGGGTTGACCATCCTGCCGCTGCTCTTTCTGTGGGCGCTGGTCAAGCTGCTACCACCCTGGCCAGATAAGAGCCTGCACGAAGCCGCGACGGGCGACTGAATTCAACATCGTCTGAGAAGGATCGGGGGAGCCATGCACGATCTTCCCGACGAAAT
>CAZHOO010000045.1:0-4111 GCA_964533905.1 uncultured Occallatibacter sp.
TACACACGCGCCGAGATAAGGCGGGCCATTCGCGAAGTTGCGGCCAGCTTCTCGGTCTACAGAACGTATGTTGCGCCCGCGCGGGACGAAATTACAGAGGAGGATGTCAAGCAGATTTCGAATGCTGTTGCCTATGCGAAAACCCAGAGGACCGATCTCTCGCCCGATCTTTTCGATTTTATTTGCGACGTGTTGACCTTGCGCGCGCGCGGCGCCCTTGAAACTGAGTTTCTGCTTCGCTTTCAACAATTCACCTCAGCTGTCATGGCGAAGGGTTTGGAGGATACAGCTTTCTACTGTTACAACCGGATGATCGGGCTCAACGAAGTGGGCGGCGCGCCGGAGCGTAACGGCACCACTCTCGATGGATTTCACTCGTTTTGCGAGCGGACTCAGGCCATGCATCCGCAAACCATGAATACGCTAACCACACATGACACCAAGAGATCTGAGGACGTGCGCGCGCGCCTGGCCGTTCTGACCGAGATGCCGGGAAACTGGCGTTCCACGGTGCATCGCTGGGCACGAAGGAACCAGCAATACAAGACGGGAAAGTTCCCCGACCGGAATACCGAGTATTTCCTTTACCAGACGTTGGTTGGGACGTGGCCAATTTCGCTCGAACGCGTGACGGCCTATATGGAAAAAGCCGCCAGGGAAGCCAAGGAGCAGACGAGTTGGACACAACCCAATAAGGAGTTCGAAGACGCGTTGAAGCTCTTCATTCAACGGATCTTGTCTGCAGATGGCTTCGTTTCGGAGCTCGACGAATTTGTCCAGAAGGTGCTGTTGCCCGGACGACTGAACAGTCTGACGCAGACCCTTATCAAATGCACAGCGCCCGGGGTTCCGGACACTTACCAGGGCAGCGAATTATGGGATCTACGACTTGTCGACCCTGACAATCGCACGCCGGTCGATTACGAATCGAGACAGGCGATGCTCGGGGAACTCGAAGCCGGCATGTGCGTCGAGCAGATCATGAGCCGGATGGACAGCGGGATGCCTAAACTATGGGTGATCTACAAGACGCTGCACCTGCGACGCGAAAAGCCCGAATGGTTCGGCAGGGAAGCTGCATACGCTCCGCTTCTTATAGAGGGGCCGAAGCGAGAGCATTTGATCGCGTTTTCCCGCGGAGACTCTGTTGTGGTGCTCGCTCCGCGATGGAATGTGAAGCTCGGCAGCGGGTTTGGCTCAACAACAACTGAATTGCCAGAGGGGAACTGGAGCAACCTGTTGACAGGCGAAACAGTGGCTGGCGGAAGAACCCGAGTGCAGCAATTGTTTCTGAAATTCCCGGTAGCGCTTTTGGTGCGCGACGGAGGTGCAGATGCATCGGTTTAGTGTTTGGGCTCCGTTGGCGCATCGCGTTTTGGTGGAGGCCGGCGGAACTGCATATCCGATGCAAGGCCCGGACGATCGCGGCTGGTGGAGCGGTCAAGTTGAAAGCGCGGGGCCCGGAACCGAATACGGCTACCTTCTCGACGACGATGACAAGCGCTATCCCGATCCACGCTCTGAGTGGCAGCCGAACGGCGTGCACGCACTCTCGCGCGTCTTTGATGGGACTGCGTTTAAGTGGGACGATGCTGGGTTTCAGGCGCGTCCACTCGGAAGCGCGATCATCTACGAGCTGCATATCGGAACATTCACGCCAGAGGGAACACTGGACGCGGCCGCGGGCAAGCTGGCTTACCTGGCCGAACTTGGCGTTACGCATGTCGAGCTGATGCCCGTGAATGCGTTTGATGGACAGCATGGCTGGGGATATGACGGGGTTGCTTTGTTCGCCGTTCACGAGCCCTACGGAGGCCCCGACGGCCTGAAGCGATTTGTCAATGCGGCGCATCTGGCAGGGCTTGCCGTGCTGCTCGATGTGGTTTACAACCACTTTGGGCCGAGTGGCAATTACACAGGAAAATTCGGACCGTATCTTGTTTCGTCGCACCACACGCCGTGGGGAGGAGCGGTGAATCTCGAAGATGCAGGGTCTGCGGAAGTCCGGCGGTTCTTTTGCGACAACGCGTTGATGTGGCTACGCGACTTCCACTTGGACGGACTGCGCCTTGATGCAGTGCATGCGTTCGTAGACCGTTCTGCCATTCACTTTCTGGAACAGCTGGCGACCGAAGTTGAAGCGCTGGAGGCTACAGTCGCGCGAAAACTTGTGCTGATCGCAGAAAGCGACCTGAACGATCCCCGCATCGTAACTCCGAAAGAAGCGGGAGGGATGGGTTTCGACGCGCAGTGGAGCGATGACTTCCATCATGCTCTCTTCGCAGTTCTGAATGAGGACGAGAGACAAGGCTATTACGCAGACTTCGGCACTTTTGGGCAGCTCGCCAAAGCGCTGGAACGGACCTTTGTATATGACGGCATTTACTCCCACTATCGACGCCGCATTCATGGTCGGCCCACGAGTGCGCTGTCACAACATCGCTTTCTTGGTTACATCCAAACGCACGATCAGGTGGGCAACCGCGCAGTCGGCGACCGGATCAGCTGCATCGTAGGCGTGGAACGTGCAAAGATAGCGGCTGCGCTCTACCTCCTCAGCCCATTCGTGCCAATGGTGTTTCAGGGAGAAGAGTGGGCCGCTGGGACACCATTCTTATACTTTGCCGACCACAACGATCCTGAATTGGCACGCGCTGTTTCCGAGGGAAGAAAGAGGGAGTTCGCTGCATTCGGTTGGAATCCTGCTTCGATACCCGATCCTGAGAACCGATCAACCTTTGAGACATCGAAGCTGCGCTGGGATGAGGGAAACGAAGGGGTTCACGCCGAGATGCTTGGTTGGTACAAGTCGCTGATTCAGTTTCGGAGAGAGACTCCATGTCTCAACGATGGAAATGCCGGCAATGTAAGAGTCACATTCGATGAGGATGCAAAGTGGTTGCGTATGAAACGCGGAGACGTAACCGTCATTTGCAATCTCGACCGCCGGGAGCAGACATTCGACGTTTCTCCGCACAGCCGCATCGTTCTCGCGTCACAGAGCGCGACTCAAATGAGCGAGTGCAAGTTAGCGCTCCCATCCGATTCCGTTGCCGTCCTCAGTGAATCCCCCTCTTAAAAATGCCTGATTTGCTGGCTCGCTGCCGGGACTTCGTCCGGAACGTGCGTCCGTTCGCCGGTATGCTCTACGTGGCTTTCCAGTGAACGGCTAACGAGATCGCGCGAGCCGAGGCCAACCGCAAGGGCCAGGGTGAGAACGATGCCACCGAACAGAATGCCGAACGCCAGCTCGACGATGTTCTCCCCAACCTGCAGATGGTCGAGGACCATGGCCGCGGTCAGGACAAGAACCAGCCACTTCACTCCAAGAGAGAGGATTCTTGCGTATTGCAACTGAGCGTTCACGGCGCTGATCAGGACGGAACGAGCAAGAAATCGGGCAATCAAGACACCGGCGACCAGCAGAAGAGCGGCGCCAATGGCGTGAGTGAGATAGGGCAATAATGAAATTGCCGGAGCTGTGCCCGATGCATAGGACGTATCGAAGGCCGAAACGCCGATGACGAGGCCGAGCAGGATACAGATCCAGAATGAGGAACGGGAGACGATCTCGGTTGGCGAACTCGCTGGAGCCCAATCTGCTCCGCTCCTTCTGGCGACCCGTGCGTCGAACTTTGCCCAGGTAAGGGACCGGCGCAAAACCCAGGAAAGGAGCACTCCAGCCACGGCAAAGAGCAGCACCGCGACAAAGAATGCAAGAATTCCCGGCAGCAGAGCAATTAGCAGTGTGAGTACGCGGTAAAGGGACTGATGCAAAGCTTCGGACATGTGGTGCGAGATCGACACGTTTTCGCTATAGATCTGAGCGGCGGTATTTCCAGTGGCTTGCTGCATCGAAATATCAACGAGAGATTGCATTGAATTTCCTCCTCACCCATCCGCCTGATTCACAGAGAGCCTTCGGCGCAAAGAGTGATTACGAGTTAAACCGATCTGGCCAGCGCCAGCGCGCGACCAGATAGGGTTTGTCAGCTTCGAACGCTGCTGCAACAGCTTCAATGTGCCGCTCGGGCGGCGTTCCCGATGCCATTACATTGAAATGCCCGGCCACCCACGCCAGATAGAGGGGAATCAACGCTCCCAAAAGGTG
>CAZHOO010000045.1:4211-5295 GCA_964533905.1 uncultured Occallatibacter sp.
GCAAGCCGGTCTGCCATCCTGAGCGACATCGCGAGATCGATGGACAGGGGAAAGCGAACGCGGGAAGCGAAGGCTGCGCGCGTAAGCGGATACAAAATCGCGGAATTGATGAGGCCGGCATGCGCGGGAAGAGAATAGCGCGGTACGGCCAGATCGATCGACGACTTTAAAACGGCATCGGCGAGGCTGCGCAGGGCACCCGGGCTCAGCGAATCGGATTCTGGGCCGAGAATCAGAAACGCCTTTGCTCCGTGATCGTGGCCGCACTGTACCGCATTCACAAAGTCGACCGGCTTAAGAGACCATGCCGCATTGGTTTGAGGAGTTGAAACAACGCGGAGGCTGGGGGGAAGATCGGCAGGCAATTCGTTTTGCGTCGCAACGACCAGGCTGTCAGGAGAAAATGCAGTCTGAAGATTCGCCAGAACCCCCGCGAAGTGTTCGGGCGCCATCGCTGTGACGAGCACCAGAAGATCTGCCGCACTTTGTTCCGCGGCCAGCGAGTTCTCGGAGATTGGATTTGCCGTTGCCATCGTTTTCTTGAGAAATCCTCAATGAATCAGGGTCAGGCGCCAGATCAAAGTCTCGACGAAGAATCCCATAAAGCCAGAATGCTGGTGAGAGGAATCCAAACCCACGCGGGTCGGTTGTCCAGTTCATACAGCAATTCATACAAAGCCTTTTCAAGCAAGTAAGCGTCGAGAAGAATCCGAGCTTCGCTCTGGGGCGGCAACAGACTTGGATTTGCCTGCCCCATGGCCTCGCGGTAGGACCAAAGGAACCGGGAGGTCGCGACAGCCCGCCAATTCTCAGCCCGTTCAATGAGTACAGTACGATCAATCGCGCGATCCGTACTGCTCTGAGCGGCGCAATAACGATCGACCGCAGAAAACGCGGCATAAGCAAATGAGCGCATCATGCCAACGACATCTTTTAGCGGAGATTGTTTTCGTCGCCGTTCAGAAATAGGGCGTGCCGGCTCGCCTTCGAAGTCGATCAGGACGAAATCTCCTTTTCCGTCGATCTCCGCGTTCGAAGCGTTGCTGGTGGGCGCGGTCCGCAATGTCTGACCCAAATGATAGTC
>CAZHOO010000045.1:5395-12316 GCA_964533905.1 uncultured Occallatibacter sp.
CGTTCGAAGCGTTGCTGGTGGGCGCGGTCCGCAATGTCTGACCCAAATGATAGTCGCCGTGTATCCGAATGCGCTGGCCGGCTGACGCGACGGATTGAATGGAACGCGCTCGTTGACCAAGCTCGGTGCGACGGGATAGAAGCAGGGCCGTCTGATCCGCGGTCGCATCATCCATTTTCGGAAGGGTGAATTTGAGCGCGTCAAAGGCGGACTTGATTTGTGATTCGATCCGCTCAGCGTCGTGGGCAAGGTCGGCGGCTGTCATCGGCTCAGAACTAAAGGCGGTCAGGGCGGAGCCGCTCGACAGCGCGAGATGTAGCTCGGCAGTGCGCCTGCCTAGCAGAGACGCCGCATCAAGTGTTGAGCGAGCCGGCTCCAGAGCTTCAGGGATCTTCTCATCCTTGTCAGGCCAGTTCAAGGCGACGGATAACGCGGGAGCTGGAGGCAGCGATGATACCGGCAGCCACTTGGCGAGTTCATCCAGGAACCATTGCCAGCCATCGCCAGCATTTGGAACCAACCCTTGAAGCAACGCCAGTGTTGTTTTCGGAGCATTGCCACAGCTGATAGAGATTTCGCCAAGGAAGGGCGGAATTTGGTTAAAGTGGGCCACTTCCGTGAGAAAACGGCCAACTTCCACATCTGGATTCTCCTCGGGCTGCAAACGCCGGTAGAGTTTGAGAAACAACTGCTTGCCAAATGTGATAGATGTGTTCGACTGCTCCGCGGAGAGGACGTGCGAGGGCGGCTGATGAGTCGCGAACACGGGCAGAAATGCGTTAGAAGCACGAGCATCGAGCCGGCGGCTGCCATCAGGGCAAGGGTCTCCCGCAGAAGGAGACTCCCGAGGCTGGAATCGGGATGCGTCAGTTAACTGGTTGACCGAAGTCTCGGCACGCGGTGGGGTAGCAGTATCGCCGGGTTGGGCGCTGAGAGGAGCCGGAGCGATCGAGTTGCCTACTGCGACAGACTGCGCCTCATCTTCCGACGACAGCTTGTTATTGAAACCATCTTCAGGCGCTCGCGCGGGGTTTTCAGACTGCTGAATTGGCAACGTCGAATCGCTGGCGATCAAGCGCAAGAGTCGATGGTGAAACTCTTGGCTGACTGTGGCATCATTCAAGATCGCGGGACCGCCGGCGGTCGTTAATCTGGTGATGATGCTATCGGGTTGATGCGTGGCGATTTCGTCGAGTGCCGCGCAGGTACTCAAAGCCAGCGGAATCTGATAGACATCCGGCCGGCCGTCAAAGTAGGTCACGTCAAAGAAGAAGAGCGCACTCAGAGTGTCTCCCTGTTTCGATTCGCCTTCGGTCGAGCTAACTGACGTCGTGGTATCGGACTCCAACTCCACCCAATTCCGAACACGCACGGACTCGATCTTGCGCGTTTTGGCGCCGAACCATCTTTTACGAGGCAGCCAGTCAAGCAGAGCTGGCTCCAGAATCGCGGAACCGCCGCCGCCGATGAACTGTGTCCAACTATTTGCGAAGACTGGTTGGACTGCGGTTTCATTCTCTCGCACCGGCTGCCGATCAGGCACTTCAATATCCGAAGACAACTCCTCAACCGCATTGGCAGCCTGCAACTCAAGCCAAAGAAATGAATAGGGCGCCAATGAGAGCGCGTAGGGTTCGTGGGTGATGGTGGGAAAACGAACGTAACCCAGCATCTCCACCGGCTCGCAGCCTGCATACTCGGCGAGGTCAAGCGACACCGGCTGAGCGAATCTGCTCAGATTCGCGACGCAGAGCACGGTTTCGCGGAAGCCGTCTCCCTGGTCAAGTTCGCGAAGGTAAGCAAGTATCTTGCGATTCGATGGATTGAGAAACGTAAGCGAACCGCGGCCGAACACCTGGAAGAGTTTTCGCAGCGCAATCATATTGCGCGTCCAGTGCAAGAGGCTCGATTGATCGCTTAGCTGCGCTTCGACATTGACGACCTGATAGCCATAGATCGGGTCCATGACAACGGGAAGATATAGACGCGCGGGATCGCACTTTGAGAAGCCCGCATTTCGATCCGACGTCCATTGCATCGGAGTTCTAACACCATTACGGTCGCCGAGATAGATGTTATCTCCCATCCCGATTTCATCGCCGTAATAAAGAATGGGCGTGCCGGGGAAACTAAGAAGCAGGGAATTCAACAATTCAATGCGGCGACGGTTGTTATCGACGAGCGGAGCGAGCCTGCGCCGAATGCCGACGTTGATACGCATGCGCGGGTCGGCTGAATAGGCGAAATACATGTAGTCGCGCTCGTCGGCCGTGACCATCTCCAGCGTTAGCTCGTCATGGTTGCGAAGAAACAATCCCCACTGGCAGTTATCGGGAATCGGTGGCGTCTGAGCCATGATGTCGGTGATGGGGAGCCGGTCTTCCTGGCGGAGCGCCATGTAGATGCGGGGCATCAGGGGAAAATGGAATGCCATTTGGCACTCGTCGCCTTCGCCGAAATAGGGACGAACGTCGGCAGGCCACTGGTTGGCCTCGGCAAGAATCAGGCGGTTGGCATAGTCTGCGTCAATCGCAGAACGCAGGGTTTTTACCACCGCGTGAGTTTCAGGCAAGTTTTCGCATGAAGTCCCATCGCGTTCGCAGAGATAAGGAATCGCGTCGATGCGTAGCGCGTCGACGCCCATATCCAGCCAAAACCGCATGGCCTTCAGGACCTCTTCCATTACCAGCGGGCTGTCGTAATTCAGATCCGGCTGGTGCGAGAAGAATCGATGCCAGTAATAGGCCTTTGCGATATCGTCCCATGCCCAGTTTGACTGTTCTGTGTCAGTAAAGATGATCCGGGCGTCTTTGTATTTGTCGTCGCTAATCGACCAGACGTACATGTCGCGCTCGGGCGAACCCGCGGGAGCCCGGCGCGCCGCCTTAAACCATGGATGTTGGTCGCTGGTGTGGTTGACCACCAATTCGATCATGACTTGCAACCCACGGTGATGAGCAGCATCGAGGAACGCCTTGAAGTCCGCGAGCGTACCGTACGACGGATTGACGTCGTTGTAACTCGAGATGTCGTATCCATCGTCGCGTAATGGCGATGGAAAGAACGGAAGGAGCCAGATGCAAGTGATTCCAAGGTCTTTCAAATAATCAAGACGTGTGAGAAGACCGGGAAAATCACCGATGCCATCGTTGTTCGAATCCGCGAAGGCGCGAACATGGATCTCGTAAATAATCGCGTCCTTGTACCAGAGAGCGTCCGTTGTGCTTGCGATCTTCTTCACTCTTTCAATCTCCCGGGAATCTCATTCACATCTCCGCTATTGGATTCGGCTGACACGAAAGACATGAGCCGGCTGGACGCCGGGCCGCAGAGCTACATAGTTGTGCTCGCTCCAGTTGTAGTGAACGCCGTTTAACAAGTCCTCAACAAGAAAGCTTTCATTGCGGGAACAACCGATCTGGCTGAGATCAAGTTGGGTCCAGCCCGTTTGCACGTTGAAGGAGTCAAGATTCACGACGACAAGAATCGTATTGTCGAAGGCTGGAGTCGACTTGGAATAGCAAATTAATTCCGGGTTATCAACTGAGTGAAAGTGCAGCGATGCGTTAGCCTGGAGCGCCCGATTCGCGTGACGAATTTGGTTGAGGCTGGTAATCAAAGAAACGAGCGATTCGGGCACGTTGCGATTGCGCTGCCGGATCTCGTATTTCTCGCTGTGAAGATATTCCTCTGACTCGACCCTTCCGGCAGGAGGCGGTGCGGGAACATTTTCTGCCAATTCGTACGCCGGGCCGTAGATGCCATAACTCGAACTCAGCGTTGTCGCAAGAATCAAACGATGCATAAACGCCGCGCGTCCGCCTTCCTGTAGCGTTTTATGCAGGATGTCAGGGGTATTCGGCCAAAGGTTGGGTTGAAAGAATTCGCTTATTGGTGGCTTTGTTAGTTCTTCCATGTAACTTTGCAATTCGGACTTCGAGTTGCGCCAAGTAAAGTATGTGTACGATTGTGTGAAGCCGCGCTTGGCAAGCGCGTACATCACATGCGGCCGTGTGAAAGCCTCAGCCAGAAAAAGAACGTCGGGATAGTTCGCCCTCAGGGAGTTCAAGCACCAATCCCAGAAGGGCAGAGCCTTGGTATGCGGATTGTCGACCCGAAAGACGCGGACGCCGCGATGAATCCAGAATTCGAACACTGAATAGAGCTCATCCCACAGTGCACGCCAGTCCGGTGACTCAAAATTGAGCGGATAGATGTCCTGATATTTCTTTGGCGGATTCTCAGCATATTGAATCGATCCGTCAGGACGAATGGAGAACCAGTCGGGGTGTTCGGTGACCCAGGGATGATCAGGGGAACACTGGAATGCGATGTCCAAGGCGATCTCGACACTCTGAGATTTAGCTGCTTCGACGAGGCTGTCAAAATCAGCAAACGTGCCTAGTTGCGGATGAATGGATTTGTGGCCGCCCCGATCGCCGGCGGACTGCGCGCCCAAAGGAGCATTGATAACGGCGGTGCGATCCCCAATGGCCCATGGGCTTCCCGGCGAGCCCGACGGAGCATCGGCCGTGTTGTTCGGCCCTTTGCGAAACGAACGCCCGATGGGATGAATTGGCGGCAGATACACGATGTCGAATCCCATGGCGGCAATTTCCGGCAGTTGGCTTTCGACATCGCGAAAGGTCCCGTGCTGTCCTGGAATTGGAGAGGCAGAACGAGGAAAGAGTTCATACCAGGATGAAAACCGCGCTCGCTCTCGATTTGCCCAGATGGGCAATTCCTTGTCGTAACGCGTAGAGTTGGCTAGATCGGGATAACTGCTCATTAACTGCAAGAGTTCTTCGTCGCACGGGTCGTCGTATTCACTCCGATTTTCGGTCGCGAGCTGTTCTAACCGTTTGGCAATCTCGCGCAGACTGCGTGCATCATTTCCATGAGCCCTCTGTGCGGCTGCGTGAACCAGCTCTGCTCCAGAGCGAAGTGCGAGCGCAACGTCGTTCGCGCTGGGTTCGGATTTGGCATTCGGTCCAGCACCGTTTCCTGGCACGGCTCCGAAGGTCCTAGAGTCATTCTGTGCGGCGATCCGCTTGGTCAATTCATTGGCCCAGGTTGCGAAGTGGTCGATCCAGGCAAGAAGTGAATAGCGCCAGCAACCGAGCTTATCAATGCGAAATGACCCGATCCAGAGATCGTTGCCCGTCGCTCGCATTGGCGCAAACGACCATCGGCGGTCGTCGGAATGACGAAACAGCAGTCGCGCCGCAACTTCATCTTTGCCGTCAGCAAATATGGCAGCGGTGACGACGACTTCATCGCCGACGACCCGGCAGACCGGATAACGACCAGAATTGACTTGAGGGTTGACGTCCTCAATGACCGCGCGCCTTCGACCATTGTGGGGAGGCAATGGCATGAGCGACCTCAACAAAAAACACAGCCGTCACGGATTGGCCACGGAAACCTTCAAGTTGGCCACATTGGGAAGCCAACCCGCCAATAGAGCAGCAGAATCTGCTTTACTGGGATGCGAAATAACCGGTCGAGGTTTTCTGACGTCAAGTTTTGCTTCCGGCTTAAATACCTCATCTTTCGAGGTTTCAGGCCACGCAATACCCCATCGATCACTTTCTGGGAACTGCAATCGAGGGGTCAATTTGCGCTCGACTCACTGCAGAATTGAAGGTTGGATTTGTCAGCTCCGCTCTAAGAGAGCGACCGGAGCTTTGCAAGCAGATCGGACGGATGGACCGGTTTGGCGAGGACCTCAAATTCATGCCCCTGTGATTTGGCCGTCGCCAGCATATCTGCCGTTGCCGCCTGTCCGGAAAAGAGAAGGACCTTGCACGTGGGATAGTCTTTGCGAAATTGGACGCCTAAGTCGATCCCGGACATGCCCGGCATCACCACATCCGAAATCAGAAGGTCGGGCACAGGGCCGGTTGCGGCCGCTTCCAATGCCTTGTAAGGATCTTCGAACGCGCTTGCCGCAAATCCTGATTGTGACAGGATCATTTTCAACGTTTGCGCAATCAACCTTTCATCGTCGACGACGAAAACGACTCCCCGGCTACTTTCCATCTTGTCGGAGGCTCCTTGGCCTCGATTTCACAAAGTTTCCAACATTGATTAAGGCCGGGCGGAGCATGGCCAGTCAGTCAGCCCATACCTGCGTCTCAAATGGCTCGTTACTTTTGATGCAAAATTCCACGCCTTCTGTTGTATGGCCGCGAGGTCCCAAAAGAAACTTTTGAGCGGGTGTCCGAAGGAGGGTCGTGTGGCCCTTAATTGGAGCATGCGGACAAGCAACCTTTGCTAAACCGCGGGCATCAATTTTTCATCCCCAGAATTGTGTCCATGCGTGGATACCAGTGGTCTAAAAGGCAAAAACCCCTCCGACAGGAGCCATCATCTTGGAAATCTCCGTGAAGCAAGCGAGCCGCGGGAAAACCGGACAGGATTACCTTCCTGTCGCCAACATGCCACCAGCTGAACTGCCAGTTTCGAACGGGCAATTAGCCGAGCCTGAGCCTCTGGCTATCATCCTTCAGAGTCTTCAGACGATGAAGAATGGAGATTTCAGTGTTCGTCTTCCGGTTTCGTGGACCGGCCTCGCCGGAAAAATTGCTGACAACTTCAACGAGATTGTCATCGCCAACGAGCAGATGGCATCGGAGCTTAAGCGCGTTGGCCAGGCTGTGGGAAAAGAGGGAAAGACCCGGGAGCGCATTCGCGTAGAGCAGCGCCGGGGCGCCTGGGACGACATGGAAGTTTCAGTCAACACATTGGTCGAGGATTTGCTGCGCCCGACCGCTGAAGTTACGCGCGCGATTGCGGCCGTTGCCCAGGGCAATCTGACTCAGACTGTCCGGCTCGACGTGGATGGCCGCCCGCTCGAAGGCGAGTTCCTGCGCTCCGCGCGAATCGTTAACACAATGATTCAGCAGCTCGGAGTCTTCA
>CAZHOO010000045.1:12416-18564 GCA_964533905.1 uncultured Occallatibacter sp.
TTCCTGCGCTCCGCGCGAATCGTTAACACAATGATTCAGCAGCTCGGAGTCTTCACCGCTGAAGTGACGCGTGTGGCTCGCGAAGTTGGGACGGATGGTAAGCTCGGCGGCCAGGCGCTGGTGCCAGGTGTGGCCGGCACATGGAAAGACTTAACCGACTCCGTAAACTCCATGGCCAGCAACCTCACCGGTCAGGTGAGAAACATTGCCGAAGTCGCGACGGCCGTGGCCAGCGGAGACCTTTCGCGCAAGATCACCGTGGACGTGCGCGGAGAGATTCTGCAGCTGAAAGAGGCCATCAATACGATGGTCGATCAGTTGCGTTCCTTCGCGTCGGAAGTGACGCGCGTGGCGCGCGAAGTGGGAACCGACGGAAAACTTGGCGGCCAGGCAGTGGTGCCGGGTGTGGCGGGAACGTGGAAGGATTTGACCGACTCTGTCAACGCCATGGCAGGCAACCTCACCGCCCAGGTGAGAAATATCGCGGAAGTCACGACGGCTGTGGCCCGCGGCGACCTTTCCAGAAAAATCACGGTGGACGTCAAGGGCGAAATTCTGGAGCTGAAAGACACCATCAACACCATGGTGGATCAGCTGAACGCTTTTGCCGGCGAAGTGACGCGCGTTGCCCGCGAAGTGGGTACGGAAGGCAAGCTTGGAGGCCAGGCCAATGTTCCCGGCGTGGCCGGAACCTGGAAGGATTTGACGGATAACGTGAACTTCATGGCCGGAAACCTGACAGGCCAGGTGCGCAACATCGCCGAAGTGGCAACGGCCATTGCCAACGGAGATCTTTCGCGCAAGATTACGGTCGACGTGCGCGGCGAGATTCTGCAACTCAAAGAAACGCTCAACACGATGGTGGACCAGCTCAACCGGTTTGCCGGCGAAGTGACGCGTGTGGCACGCGAAGTGGGTACCGAGGGCAGGCTCGGTGGTCAGGCCAATGTGCCGGGTGTGGCCGGGACGTGGAAGGACCTTACAGACTCGGTGAACTCGATGGCCGGAAACCTGACGGCGCAGGTGAGAAACATCGCGGAAGTGACCACGGCAGTAGCCCGCGGCGACTTGTCGCGCAAGATCACAGTGGACGTGAAGGGCGAAATCCTTGAGCTGAAGAACACGATTAACACGATGGTGGATCAGCTGAATGCGTTCGCCGGCGAAGTGACGCGCGTGGCCGGCGAAGTGGGAACCGACGGAAAGCTTGGCGTTCAGGCGCTCGTTCCCGGCGTGGCGGGCACATGGAAAGACTTGACCGACAATGTGAATTTCATGGCGAGCAACCTGACCGGACAGGTGAGAAACATCGCGGAAGTGGCGACTGCCGTAGCCCGTGGCGATCTTTCGCGCAAGATCACGGTCGATGTGAAGGGCGAAATTCTGGAACTGAAAGACACCATTAACACGATGGTCGATCAGCTGAATGCGTTCGCGGGCGAAGTGACGCGCGTTGCACGCGAAGTGGGAACCGACGGCAAGCTGGGCGGTCAGGCGCAGGTTCCGGGAGTCGCGGGGACGTGGAAGGACCTGACGGACTCAGTCAATTCCATGGCCAGCAACCTGACAGGTCAGGTGAGAAACATCGCGGAAGTGTCGACAGCAATCGCCACCGGTGACTTGTCGAAGAAAATCACAGTGAACGTCAGCGGCGAGATTCTTCTGCTCAAAGAAACAATTAATACCATGGTGGACCAGCTTAACCGGTTCGCCGGCGAAGTAACGCGCGTGGCCCGTGAAGTGGGCACAGAGGGCCGGCTTGGCGGGCAGGCCAACGTGCCAGGCGTTGCCGGAACGTGGAAGGATCTTACCGACTCGGTGAACTCCATGGCCGGAAACCTGACGGCGCAGGTGAGAAACATCGCCGAAGTGACGACAGCTGTGGCTCGCGGCGACTTGTCGCGCAAGATCACGGTCGATGTGAAGGGCGAAATCCTGGAGCTGAAGAACACGATCAATACGATGGTCGATCAGCTGAACGCGTTCGCCGGCGAAGTGACGCGCGTGGCGCGCGAGGTGGGCACGGACGGAAAGCTCGGCGGGCAGGCGCAAGTGCCGGGAGTCGCGGGAACCTGGAAGGATCTTACCGACTCGGTGAATTTCATGGCCGGCAACCTGACGGCCCAGGTAAGAAACATTGCCGAGGTCGCAACGGCTATCGCCAACGGCGATCTTTCGCGCAAGATTACGGTCGACGTTCACGGCGAGATTCTGCAACTTAAGGAAACGCTTAACACCATGGTCGAGCAGCTACGTTCGTTTGCTGCCGAGGTAACCCGCGTGGCTCGCGAAGTGGGCTCGGAAGGACGCTTGGGAGGCCAGGCGAACGTGCCCGGAGTCGCCGGTACGTGGAAGGACCTTACCGACTCGGTGAACGCGATGGCCGGCAACCTGACGGCGCAGGTGAGAAACATTGCCGAAGTGACCACGGCCGTGGCCCGCGGCGATCTGTCGCGCAAGATTACCGTCGACGTGAAAGGCGAAATTCTTGAGCTGAAAGACACCATCAATACGATGGTCGATCAACTCAACGCCTTCGCCGCGGAAGTGACCCGCGTGGCTCGCGAAGTGGGAACCGACGGAAAACTCGGCGGCCAGGCCGTGGTCCCCGGCGTCGCTGGTACCTGGAAGGATTTGACCGACAACGTCAACGTGATGGCTGCAAACCTCACCGAGCAGGTCCGTGGAATTGTGAAGGTCGTGACCGCTGTAGCCAACGGCGCGCTCACGCAGAAGCTCACCGTTAACGCCAAGGGCGAAGTTGCCGCGTTGGCCGAGACGATCAACAACATGACCGACACGCTGGCGACGTTTGCCGATCAGGTGACAACCGTGGCTCGAGAAGTGGGCGTGGAAGGGAGGCTCGGCGGCCAAGCTAACGTGCCGGGCGCCGCGGGAACATGGAAAGATCTGACGGGCAACGTCAATTTGCTCGCCGATAACCTCACGAATCAGGTGCGTGCCATCGCCGAAGTTGCCACGGCCGTCACCAAGGGCGATCTTACCCGCTCCATTCAGGTGGAGGCGCGGGGTGAAGTTGCCGAACTGAAAGACAACATCAATACGATGATCGACAACCTGCGCCTGACAACCGATCGGAACACGGAGCAGGACTGGCTCAAGACGAACCTTGCGCGCTTTACAGGAATGTTGCAGGGGCAGCGCGACCTGGTAACTGTGGGAAGGATGTTGCTTTCCGAACTGGCGCCGCTCGTGAACGCCCAGCAGGGCGTGATTTACCGGATGGGCGGCGAGCCTGTCTCGGGAGAAGGGACACTGGTGCTGCTTTCCACCTATGCCGACACGCCGGAGGGTTACATCGGTGAAGTCAGAATCGGTGAGGGTCTGGTTGGGCAGTGTGCTTCAGAGAAGCGCAGAATGCTGATCACGGAGTTTCCAAAGCGGACCGCGCCCATCCGTTCTGGTTTATTCAAGGCGACACCCAAGAATGTCATTGTCTTGCCGGTGCTCTTTGAAGACCGCGTAAAAGCGGTGATTGAGCTGGCTAGCCTGAGCGGATTTACCGCTTCGCACCTCGCTTTCCTCGAACAGCTGACCGCTAGCATCGGCATCGTGCTCAACTCCATTGAAGCCACGATGCAGACTGAAGGTTTGCTGAAGCAGTCGCAACAGCTGGCGACGGAACTGCAGACTCAGCAGAAAGAATTGCAACAGACCAACGAGCAGCTGGCGCAAAAAGCGCAGCAACTCGCCGAGCAGAATTATGAGGTGGAACGCAAGAACCAGGAGATCGAGCAGGCGCGGCGCGCACTGGAAGAGAAGGCCAGGGAACTGGCGCTGACATCCAAGTACAAGTCGGAATTCCTCGCCAACATGTCGCACGAACTGCGCACGCCGCTCAATAGCATTCTTGTCCTCGGCCAGCAGCTTGCTGACAATCCGGACGGCAGCCTCACGTCAAAGCAGGTGGAGTTTGCGCGCACCATCCACGGCGCCGGCACCGACCTCCTAAACCTCATTAGCGACATTCTTGATCTGTCCAAGATCGAGTCGGGAACAGTTTCGGTTGAAGCCGAGGAAGTCTTTTTCGGCGCACTGCTTGAAGCGGTATCGCGGCCCTTCAGGCACGAAGCGGAAAATCGCAGGCTACACTTTGAAGTCACGGGCGATCCGCAAATGGGCAAGAGCCTGGTCACCGACTCAAAACGGTTGCAACAGGTGCTGAAGAACCTGCTTTCGAATGCCTTCAAATTCACCGAACATGGCACGGTGCACCTGGCGGTGTCTCGCGCCGCCGGTGGGTGGAGTCAAGGGCATCCGATTCTGAGCGGCGCTGGCTCAGTGATTGCGTTCGAGGTAAGTGACACGGGCATCGGGATTCCGCCAGAAAAGCAGCGCATCATCTTTGAGGCTTTCCAGCAGGCTGACGCGGGCACCAGCCGCAAATTCGGTGGGACGGGATTGGGATTGGCTATCAGCCGCGAATTGGCCAGCCTGCTGGGTGGCGAGATTCAGCTCACAAGTGCGCCCGGACAAGGGAGTACTTTCAGGCTCTTTCTGCCGCAGACCTACGTTGGGCCGGCGGTGCCAAATGTTCCCAAGAACGAAAAGAACTCGTCGGCGCCGATGCCGGTTTTCCTCACGACTGTTACCGCCGTTGAGCAAGAAGCACGTATCGAGGATGACCGCAGCAATATCGCCGAGGGTGATGCCGTGCTGCTGATTATTGAGGACGATCCTCATTATGCGCGCGTGGTCTGCGATCTGGCTCGCGACAAGGGATTCAAAACCCTCGTTGCCTCCACAGGAAGCGAGGCCCTGACGCTGGCGCACGAATACAACCCGTCCGCAATCTCGCTTGATGTGTTCCTGCCAGACATGCTGGGCTGGACAGTCCTGAATCGTCTTAAATTGGATCCTTCGACCCGGCACATTCCTGTGCAGATGCTCACGCTCGATGAAGATCGGCATCATGGTCTATCGCGCGGTGCATTTGCCTTTGTTACCAAACCGTCGACAACGGAGGATCTAGATTCGGCGCTCACGCGCATTCGAGAATTCTCAAAGCCGCGGCGCAAACGGCTGTTGGTAGTCGAGGATAATCCAGCCGAGCAATTCAGCGTTAAGGAGCTTCTCTGGCACGAGGATATCGATATCGATATGGCCGATTCCGGCGCGCTTGCGCTCCAGACGCTAGAAACCGGTAATTACGATTGTGTGGTCCTCGATCTTCGACTCCCCGATATGACTGGATTCGAGGTTCTTGAACAACTGCGCGATTCGCCCAAACTCAAAGATCTTCCTGTCGTGGTATTCACCGGAAGGGAACTGAGTCCGGACGAGGATGCTCAATTGCATACGCTTGCGCGCAGCGTCGTGGTGAAGGGCGTCGAATCGCCCGAGCGGCTGCTCGATGAGACGGCGTTGTTTCTTCATCGCGTGATCACCGATCTGCCACTGGAAAAACAACGAATGCTGGACAGCCTGCACCGATCCGACGACGCGTTAGCCGGCCGGAAAGTGCTGGTGGTCGATGACGATGTGCGGAATATTTTCGCGCTTTCCAGTGTTCTTGAGCGGCGTGGCATGACAGTGCTCTCAGCGGGGACGGGGCGAGAAGCCATCGAGACGATCGAATCCACTCCGGATCTGGCCATAGTATTGATGGACATCATGATGCCCGAAATGGATGGATACGAGACCATGCAGGTCATTCGCCAGAACTCCGCATTGCGGCGTTTGCCCATCATCGCCCTTACCGCTAAAGCCATGAAAGGCGACCGCGAGAGATGCCTGGAAGCAGGCGCGTCTGAATACCTTGCCAAGCCGGTTAACACCGACCAGTTGTTGTCCGCATTGCGCGTCTGGCTGCATCGCTAGGTTGCTTTTGAATTGATCATCCAGATTGTCCGGGAGAAGTAGTAATGACGCCTGACGAGAGAATCAACATTTTGATGGTCGATGATCAGCCGTCTAAGCTTCTCAGCTATGAGGTGATCCTGGCGGAGTTGGGCGAGAATCTCATCAAAGCATCATCTGCAACCGATGCACTGAATGTTTTACTGAAGACCGACGTCGCAGTGGTCCTCATGGACGTGAGTATGCCCGATGTGGATGGCTTTGAACTGGCCGACGTGATTCGGCAGCATCCCAGGTTCCAGAAGACCGCCATCATCTTCATCTCCGG
>CAZHOO010000045.1:18664-24502 GCA_964533905.1 uncultured Occallatibacter sp.
GAGAACATGTTTGGATGGCAGAAGCACGAAATCCTGGACAAGGACCTTCATAGCGTGCTGAAGACGGAATTCCCCGTTACAAGAGAAGAAGTCGAGGCCGAGCTGCTCGACCGCGGATGGTGGGAGGGCAATCTGGTTCAAACGACGAAGGATGGCTCAGAGATTGTTGTGGCATACCGCAAAACCTTGAATCGCGAGTCCAACGCGATTCTCGAGGTTGGCCGCGACATTACCGATCGTTTGCGCGCGGAAGAAGCGCTGCGTGAGACGGAGCGGTTGGCGGCAATGGGCCGTGTTGCTGGTATCATCGCGCACGAGATCAATAACCCGCTCGAAGCCATTACCAATCTGATCTATCTTCTTCGCAACCATCACTCTCTGGATGATGAGGCACGGCATTGCGCGATCCTGGCCGAAGAAGAGCTGCGGCGCGTGAGTCACATTACTCGTCAAACGCTTAGCTTCTATCGTGAATCCAAGCAACCGATTGCCGTTTCGATATCAGAGCTGCTTCAGAGCGTGCTGACACTTCAGCAACACGCAATGCAGGCCAATAAAATCAAACTTCAAACGCCCGTCTTCACTTCCTGTTTTGTGCAAGGATTTCCGGTTGAGCTTCGGCAAATCTTTCTGAACCTGATCGGCAATTCGATTCAGGCCATGCCCGATGGTGGCGAGCTGCGGGTGAGCGCACGTATAGGGACGGACTGGGCCACCCAGCGGCGCGGAGTCGTGATTTCAATCGTTGATTCTGGAACGGGCATCAAGGCTGAAGATGCGTCGAGAATCTTCCAGCCGTTTTTCAGCACCAAATCGACAAAAGGAACCGGCCTGGGGCTCTGGATCAGCAAAGGAATTGTTCAAAAGTACAACGGCCGCATCGCGTTTAGAACCTATCGGCACTCGGGAAAGTGCGCCACGTGCTTCAAGGTTTTTCTGCCTGGCACAGGAATGCCGGGAGCGGCGTCACTCGCGGGCGAGGAAACGAGCAACCAGTCAAGCAAGCCCGTTCCTTTGGAAGTTTAGCGAGTGAACAGTCGTTCGAACGTTGCGCCCGTTAAGGAAGCCAAAACCCGTGAGGTTGAGGAAACCACCGTTATTGGCGAGGCATCTGATTCAGATACGGGCGGAGGATTCGTGTGGCCGCGCGCGGAGGCAATGATGGCCGGTCGTCCTTATTGGTCAGGTCAGTTCAGGATTTCGCTGGTTTCGTTCGGTATTCAGCTTTTCCCGGCTACGAACCCTCAAAGCGGCGTAACCTTTCACCAGATTGATCGCTCGACCGGCGAGAGAATCCGTCATTTGAACGTGATCGATGGCAATCAGCCGGTAGAGAACTCGGATATTGTCAAAGGCTACGAGTACACGAAGGGCAAATATTTGATCGTCGAGCCGGACGAGATCGCGAACCTCCGCATTGAAACGAAAAACGTAATCGATGTACAGCAGTTTGTTGATACAGACGAGTTGCCACTTGAGCTATTTGAGAAGCCCTATTTCGTCGTGCCGGAGCCCAAGGAACCTCCCGAAGCCTTTGCCGTGGTTCGTAAGGCGATGGAAGAAACGGGGAAGGCAGCGATCGGGGAGCTTGCATTCGGGGGTCGTGAGCATCTGGTCGCAATTTCTGTCCCCGCAGACCACTCGGAGCCGGGATTGATGGCCTATCTACTCCGATATGCAGAAGAGTTGCGCGACAGCAAACAGTATTTCTCGCAGATTCCGGCCGGCAACACAAAAGCCATCGATAAGAAGCAGCTTGCGATGGCGACGCAGCTGATCGAATCGTATTCGCATCCTTTCAAGCTCAACGCATTTAAAGACGATTACGAGACGGCGCTGCGGGATCTGATTGAAGCCAAGCAAAAGAATACGCCGCTACCGCTTGAAGAAAAAAGAGGAAAGTCGACGAAGGTCATCAACCTGATGGATGCACTGCGGGAAAGCGTTTCGAAGGCAAAGAAGCCGGTGGCAAGCGAGCGCCACGTGAGCTCCAGAGCCGAGACGAAAAAAGGTCCTGTGCTTGTGGGAGCCAAGCGCAAACACAGGGCCGCCTAGGCCATGACTCCACGAAAGCGTTCGACGAAGAACGATGGGCCGAGCCGCCCGCTGGCACGCTACCAGCAGATGCGTGACTTCAGCGCGACCCGAGAGCCTCGCGGCGAAGCCCGCATTCGTGGGAAAGCAAAGGCTCAAGAAAAGCTGCCGTTCGTGGTGCAGAAACACGCGGCCACGCGATTGCATTACGACTTCAGGCTGGGCTGGAAGGGCGTGTTGAAGAGCTGGGCCGTGACGAAAGGCCCGAGCTACAATCCAGCCGACAAACGGCTCGCAGTCGAGGTGGAAGACCACCCATGGGAATACCGAGACTTTGAAGGGACAATTCCGAAGGGCCAATACGGCGGCGGAACTGTGATGGTGTGGGACCAGGGCACATGGACTCCGCTCGGCGATGTGGACCAGGGACTCAAAGACGGTCACCTGAAGTTTGAGCTGCACGGGAAAAAACTCAAAGGGGCCTGGGTGCTGGTCCGGATGCATTGGCGGGCCGGCGATTCTGGCAAGCAGAATTGGCTCTTGATCAAAGAGAAGGACAAATATGCGCGCGGCGAGTCTGCCGAGGCGATTACGGACGAAGAGCCCGACAGCGCGGTGAGTGGCCGAACGATGGACGAGATTGCGGCCAAGAGCAACCGCGTCTGGAGTTCAACCGAAGGGGAAGTGAAGCGCCCGCGCGGGAAAGCTGCTATTGCAAGCAAAGGCCGGGCTGTTGCCACGGTGAAGCGCGAGCCGGCGCGAGCAAAAAAAAAAGCGGATGTTGGGCGTACTCCCCTCGAACGATTTCCCGGGTTCATCGCGCCGCAGCTGGCACTGCAAACGACGTCGGCCCCAAACGGCGGCGATTGGATGCATGAGCTTAAGCTGGACGGATATCGAATTCAGGTTCAGATCAGGTCCGGCGAGAAGGGCACGAGCGCACGAAGAGTTCGCCTGTTGACGCGTAAGGGGCTCGATTGGACTGCACGCATGCCCGACATTGCGGCGGCGGCAAAGAAGCTGGGCGTGAAGGACGCGATCCTGGATGGCGAAGTGGTCGCGCTCGATGACAAGGGCGTGAGTAATTTCGCCGATCTGCAGGCGGCGTTTCAGGAGAAGCGCGAGCGATTTATCACGTATTTCGCATTCGATCTTCTGCACTTGAATGGGCGCAACCCGCGCGAGTTGCCGCTTCTCAAGAGGAAAGAGATCCTGCGGGATTTGCTGGGTGACGCGCGGGAAAACTCGCCCATCCGATACAGCGAGCATTTACAGGCCGATGGAAACGAGGTTTTCAAGAAGGCGTGCGCGCTGGGGGCCGAGGGAATCGTCTCAAAGCTCGGCTCGGCGAAATATACATCGGGGCGAAGCGGGGCGTGGCTGAAATTGAAATGCCGTCTCGAGCAAGAATTCGTCATCGGCGGATTTACCCGGCTTTCGAACGGGCTGGAAGGAGTTGGCGCTTTACTGCTTGGGTATTACGAGGATGGGAAGCTCCGATATGCGGGCCGCACAGGGACTGGATTCACCCAGGCCACACACCGGCTGCTAAGCGCGAAGCTCAAGCGACTCGCAACGAAGGTCTCCCCGTTTGCCCATGTGCCCCGCGAGATGCGGCGCGATGCGCATTGGCTGGAGCCGGAGCTCGTGGCGCAGGTTGAATTCTCGACGTGGACACGCGACAACCTGGTTCGGCAGGCAGCATTCAAGGGATTGCGCGAAGATAAGCCAGCGGCGGAAGTGGTGCGAGAGACTCCGGCTGGTGCGAACGGGTCCTCTGGTGCTTTGCCGATCCCCGGCAAACCGGCGACACGTCTCCGCAGAAAGGACGCAAACTCGATGAAGAATCCGGCAATCACGCACCCTGACAAAGTTCTGGATGCGGAAAGCGGAATGACGAAGGGACAGCTCGCCGAGTATTACGAGGCAGTCGCCGAAAACATGCTTCCGCACATTGCGGACCGCCCGCTGAGTGTGGTGCGGTGCCCGGATGGGAACAGCAAGCCATGTTTCTTCCAAAAACACGTGGGATTTGGATTGCCTGCGGGAATCAAGACCGTTTCGGTTCCCAGCCGAAAAAGCCAAAAGAGCGAAGACTATCTCACGGTGGATTCAGTGGAGGGCCTAGTTGGGCTGGCGCAGATGGGCGTGCTCGAGATTCATACCTGGGGGTCGCGGAATGAGTCGCTTGAGAAACCTGATCGCATCGTCTTCGACCTCGATCCCGATGTAGCAATCGAGTGGAAGACTCTGGCCGAGACAGCGCGCAGCTTCAAACGCAGACTGGCGAAGCTGGGGCTGGAGAGTTTTCTCAAGAGCACAGGTGGCAAAGGGCTTCACGTTGTGGCTCCCATCCGGGCCCATCACGAGTGGCCTGTGATCAAGGAGTTTGCCCACGAGCTCGTACTGGAGATGGAAAGAGAACATCCTGAGCTGTACGTAACGAAGATGACGAAGGCAACGCGCAAGAACCGTATCTATCTCGACTATCTTCGCAACGATCGCGAAGCAACGTCGGTGGCACCTTACTCGCCGCGCGCCAGAAGCGGCGCTACGGTGGCCATGCCGCTCAGATGGAGCGAGCTGAACGCAGCGAAGGCACCGTCCTTTCATGTCACGGACTTCAACGAATGGAAACAGCGCTTGCGGCACGATCCGTGGGCGGACATGGAAGGATTGAAGCAGAAGCTTACTGCGAAGGCTTTGGATTCAACGGATCGCCGTGTTGGGCGAAGGTAGTTGTCCCCGTGTCAGAGGGATTCTTGCTCAACGAGCCTTTTGCTCGCGCACGATTTCGAGGAACAACTGCTGTACGCGCGTGTCATTGGTCATCTCGGGATGGAAGGTGCAAGCGAGAAGATGACCCTGGCGCACAAGGGTAGGGAAACTCTCGCGGCGGGCTAGCACCTGAACTCCCTCGCCCACGCGGGTGATGCGTGGCGAGCGGATGAAGACCATCTCCAGCGGGCCTCCGGAAATCTCAGTCGGCAGTGTCAGGATGGTCGAGTCAATCTGGCGGCCGTAAGCGTTGCGCTCGACGGTGGCATCGAGCGCACCCAGGCTGCGCTGCGGCGGATGAAGCACTTCACTCGCAAGCAAGATGCAGCCGGCACAGGTGGCAAAGACCGGCTTTTCCGAGGCGAATTTCGAAAGAGCCTCAAAAAATCCATCCTTCTCAAGAAACTTGAGCATGGTGGTGGATTCGCCGCCGGGAATCACGAGGCCATCGAGCGAGTCGAGCTGTTCGGGTTTCCGGACGAGCACAGTCTGCGCTCCGCTGGATTTGAAGGCGCGCGCGTGGGCTTCGTAGTCGCCTTGGAGGGCGAGGACGCCGATGATCGGGGGATTTGTGTTTGCCGCGTGTGTTTGCGCCGGCTGCGCTGCCTGAGTGGCCATGGGCTATCTATATGATACCGATTTGCACGTCGTAGATTCAGCCGTGAGCGGTGTAGATGGGACGCCTGCGTGACCTGTATGCTCAGTTCATGGGCGAGCACGCTTCTTCGGCAACCGGAAATCAATTGGAACATGCGGCGTCATCGTATCTGAGATCGGCGCGGCACCAGCCGGTGCGCTGGCACGCGTGGGGAGAAGAGGCGTTTGCGCGCGCGCAGGCTGAAGACAAACCGATCCTGCTCGACATCGGCGCAGTCTGGTGCCACTGGTGCCACGTGATGGACCGCGAATCGTACGAAGATGCGGAGATTGCTGCGCTCATCAATGAGCTCTTTGTGGCCGTGAAGGTGGACCGCGACGAGCGGCCGGACGTGGATGCGCGCTACCAGGCAGCGGTTTCGGCGATCA
>CAZHOO010000046.1:0-2415 GCA_964533905.1 uncultured Occallatibacter sp.
CTGGACGAGGAAGTGGCGCGGCTGCATCTGGAGAAGATCGGCGTGAAGCTGACCAAGCTCACCAAGAAGCAGGCGGACTACATCGGCGTGCCGGTCGAGGGGCCATACAAGTCCGAGAACTACAGATACTAGGAATCAGTTCATAGTTCACGGTTCGCAGTTCACAGGATCCAACCCGATTGGAGTTCCGAACTGCGACTGTGAACTGCAAACTTCGAACTGGCCATGACCGCCAACCATTCATTCTCGTTTGAATTGGGTCCGCCGCGAACGCCTGAGGCAGCCGCCAAGCTGCCCGGTGTGATCGAGCGGCTGGCTGAGGTCAGGCCGAATTTTTTCTCGGTGACCTACGGCGCCGGGGGCTCTACGCAAGAAGGCACCTACGAGACCATCATGTCCGTGGTGCGCAATACCGGAATTGAAGCGGCGCCACACCTCACCTGCGTCGGCTCCACGCGCGCTCATATCGCGGAGGTGCTAAAGCGCTATGCGGACGCCGGCGTTCGCCGCATCGTTGCCTTGCGCGGTGATCTGCCGGCAACAGCCATGAGCGCATCGGCGCCCGGCGAGTTCCATTACGCCAGCGACCTGGTCAGCTTTATTCGCAAGGAATACGGCGATGCATTCAGGATCGAAGTGGCCGCATACCCCGAGATGCATCCGCAGGCCAACAAGCCCGGAGATGACTTCGAGTACTTCCGCCTCAAGGTGGAGGCGGGCGCGGACGCCGCACTGACTCAGCTCTTCTACAACGCCGACGCCTATTTCGACTTTATGGAGCGTTGCGAGAGGGCTGAGATCAAGATTCCCGTCGTGCCGGGGATAATGCCGATTACCGGCTACGCCAACACTTTGCGTTTTTGCTCCGGCTGTGGCGCGGACATGCCGCGATGGGTGCGCCTGCGCCTGGAAGAACTCCAGGATGACAAGCCCGCTCTTCACGAATTCGGACTGAGCGTCGTGACCCGATTGTGCGAAACGCTGCTCCGCGGCGGCGCACCCGGACTGCACTTCTACACCATCAATCAAGCTGGCCCCACGCTGCGGCTGTGGGAAAGTCTGGGGCTCGCGGCGCAGAAGTAACAACGCAGGTGCTGCGCCTGACAGCACCACCAGTGCCTCGAAATGAATTCGATATAACCTTGGCATGGGAGGCTTCAGACCGCATGCCGCATCATTGGATGAACCTGTTTGCGCAGTACAGCAGTGTGATTGGATTCATGATCGGGCTGCCGATTGTGGGGGGCACGTATTTTGAATCGCTCCGGGCGCGGCAGGAGGCGCGGAGAGCGCGCGAAG
Source organism: uncultured Occallatibacter sp. (assembly GCA_964533905.1). Lineage (GTDB taxonomy): Bacteria > Acidobacteriota > Terriglobia > Terriglobales > Acidobacteriaceae > Telmatobacter. The sequence continues at coordinate 1,300 of CAZHOO010000046.1, forward strand.
GAACCCTGCGCAGCGCCAACTGCCTGGAATTCATCGCCGGCGATGGCACCTGCATCAACTTGGTTCCGCTGGAAACGCTGCACTCCTTGCCTCGCGAAGGCGACGTTCTCCTGCTGCCGGGAGATGGTGTGGGAGATGCCTCAGTCTTTCTTCCCGGCGCCTATTTGGTCGAGTCCATTGAGCATATCTATACCCCTTATGAAAAGAAGGGCGGACGGCCGCACGAGGCGCGGCTGACCAAGGCCGTCGCTCGAGTGACGTCCCTCAATCCGGCAGTCACGGCCTGACTAACCTCGCAGTTTTCGTCCTGCGCAGCGCATGGGGCTCAAGCCCTTCGCCCTTCGGCCATTGTTCGGGCAATAAATCTCGTCTGCCTCGGCGCATTCGATCGCCTCGAGCCTAATCGAATTCGCGACCCTCCTCGGGAAGCGCGCTTCTGCGGTCTGACTGCCAGGCGGCGATTGACCAAAATGTAACCGTCGAAATCATGGCGCGGCATGTATGCTTCTCAGGCGGACCCTGACACGGACCGTCCTTTTTGCGCCCGCGAATCTGCGGAAACACGCGCAAAAACCGACAACACCAGGAGATGAGCTACGCCATGATTCTGCCAGTCACTCAATTCTCGCCCTACACCAGTCTCTTCAGCTTTATCATCGGCCTGCCCGCGATGATCGGCGCCTACTATCAGTCGTGGAGGGCGCGAACGGAAGCGCGCCTGGCCAGGGAAGGTGCGTTGTACAGCGCGGACTGCCTGGAATTCGTCGTAGAGGATGGGACCTGCGTCAACCTGGTGCCTCTGGAATCGCTGCACTCGCTGCCCAAACCCGGCGACATTGTTCTTTTGCCAGGTGACGGGACTTTCGAACAGGATGACCTTGCGCCTGGCGCTTACCGGATTGACAGGATCGAGCACGTTTATACAAGGCCCGACAAGAAGTCGAAGCGTCCGCGCGAGGCTCGTTTAACAAAGGCTGTTGCACAGGTCACTTCACTAAGCGCAGTCGCGGCGACCTAGGGGATCGGAGCTCACTTTGTCTCCTTTTATCGCGTGCGGCCGTTAATGCGCTGCCACGCGCGCCATATCGCGTTGTGCAAGGGCCGCCTCGCCAGGTC
>CAZHOO010000046.1:2515-24289 GCA_964533905.1 uncultured Occallatibacter sp.
GTTCTGGGGATCGTCGCATTCGCGCGCCCTGCGCGAAAAGTTGACGGCGCGGCCACGAACGAAAGCGCACCAAGACCCGGCGATGGAACCATCTACCTGGTCAATAAGGCAGCAGGGCTTTTAGCGCTCGCCGCCGGTTGCGGGGCGTACTCCTGGTGGTGCACCTGGGTAAATGAGCGCAATCTCTGGCCAGACCGAAGCTTTCTTTTGGATAACGTTGCGTTCCTTGCCGTAACTGCGGCGATCATCGTTGTCCATGAGACAGGGCATGCCATTGCAGGCTTAGCCCTCGGAATGAGGCTGCGCTTGATCGCTCTCGGCCCATTTCAGATCAAGCGTTTTAGGTGCAAATGGAGGTTTGAGTTCACGCGGAAACTCCTGGTGAACCGCGGCGGAGCGATCGGGCTTCTACCCGCCGCAGCGGCGCCGCCGCACTGGCATGCGATCGTGATTGCCGCGGGCGGTCCCGCCATTAACCTCATCACCGGCACGATTGCGATTTGGGCGAGTGAATCATTGAACAACGATGCTCTGCTCGAGTCGCACGGAATCCTGGCTCTATTCGGCGCCATGAGCTTGGCCATTGGACTCTGCAACCTTGTGCCTTTCCGGCTTGGCGCATATTACTCGGATGGCGCGCGGATCTGTCAGCACGCTTTCCGGCTTCCATTCGGCGATCTTGCGTACGTACTGCAGGCCGTGCGGGCTGTTGCGGAGACTTCACTGCGTACGCGCGATTATGACATTGAGGCGATTCATCGCGCCCTTCAGGCCTATCCCAGTGGTACTGAAGGTCATTACTTGAAGCTCTATGTTTTTGATTCCTGTTTCGAACGCGGAGAGTTCGCTGAAGCCGCAGCTGCGCTGGTTGAAGCCGAGCAGATTTACGATTCCTGCGCTCTCAAGGCGGAGACAGAGATATCGTTTGTCCTGGGACACGGGGGCTTGCGCGATGATGCAACCGCGACGCGCCGCTGGTGGGAACGCCTGGAATCGAGAAATCCCGACCGCACCGACGCGGGCTACTGGCTCGCTAAATCCGCGGTCAATCGCGTGAACGGCCGGCCAGAGGATGCGAGTGTGGCGTTGATGGAGGCTGAAAGAATCATCGCGGAAATGCCGCAAACGGGGAGTCGCGCATACGACGTGGAATGGTCAAAGCTGCTCTGCAAGTTGATCGCAGAGGCTTGCGAGGAAGCTAGCGTGGCAGTCTCTTGAAGCTGCGCTGCCACGCGCGCCAGATCGCATTGTGGAGCAGCCGCGTCTGCTCGCCTTTGAGTTGCTTGTACGATCTCTCCACATAGCCATCGAACTCCGGCGGCCAGCCAATCATTGAGCGTCGCTCTGTGTAGTCGCCCTCGGCCCATTTCGACAGCAGCGCCTTGTAGCCGACCACGTGCGTGACAAAGTCGAGCAGGCACTGCGGCATCTGCTCCTCAACTATCAAGTGTGCGTTTTCGATAATGATCTTTTCCCGGACGTTATTGAGAGGCATAAAGATGGTCTTTGTCCACAGCACCCACTCCTTCAAATCCTCGTCGCGAATGGGATGGCACTCGGTTTTGCCCTGCTTGGTGAGCAGCGACTTGTAAGCGATGTTCCCTGCCACGGTGGCCACGTAGAGCGGACCGTAAAACTCATTGAGTCGCTGGTTGACCAGCCGCAGCCGGTCGGCGCGGCGAGCCATCATGCGGTTACTCAGGAAAGTGACGAAATAGCCGGCGAAGGCCAGCACGATGGTGAGCACAGCCGCATTCTGCAGCGTGCTCGTTGTCAAAATGGTCGACGGATCCATTGCCGTTTCACCTGTCACGGCGGAGAGTATAGCGCTCGCCGGACGGTGAGGCAGTGATGGCGGCACATAGCCGGTGCGGCCGGTCCCGATTTGTTACTTCCTATGTTTCGCGGGAACGAGGTTTGCCGATTCGGGCACGACTTTGATCTCAAAGAGTTTCGGCCAGAGCTTGCCGGTCACAAAGAGCCGGTCGTCTGCGGAATCCCAGGCAATACCATTGAGCACGGCCTCCGGGTCAGACACTTCGCCGGACGCCAGCAGCCCACTCAGGTCGATCCAGCTGAGCACGCGGCCATTCGCCGGCGAGATGCGGACGATGCGATCGGTATGCCAGACGTTGGCATAGATCTCCCCATGTACGTACTCCAATTCGTTCAGTTGGTTTATCTGCGAGCCGTGGTCTTTGACCACGATGCTGCGAACCTGGCGAAATGTGCCGGGATCGAAGAAACGCAGTGTCGCAGTTCCGTCGCTCAGGATCAGATCCTTCCCGTCCTCTGTCAGACCCCAGCCCTCTCCTTTGTAAGCTAAGGTGTGCAGCAGGCGGAAGCTGAAACGGTCGTAGACGAAGGCAACGTGCGACTGCCACGTGAGCTGAATAAGCGTGCTGCCCAAGGAGGCAAGCCCTTCGGCGAAGTACTGCGCAGGCACATCGGCTTTTTGCAGCACGCGCCCGGTTCCCAGATCCACCATCCGCAACGAGGAGCGCCCGTTGAGTCCAGTGCTCTCGTAAAGATTCCCATCCTCATAGAGGAGCCCCTGCGTGTAGGCCTGTGGGTCGTGAGGGTAGGTATGGATGACGCGATAGCCATCCGCCGCGAAGGCAAGATTTGCGACAACCGCAAGAAGAGTAGCGATTGCAAGTGCGCGACGAAGGTGTGAGATGCGCATAGATAGAGAGTCGCGTTTAATTCGCCGGACCGGCGTCATCGGCCATCGAAACCTGGACAGGCGGGTTGCTCGTCAACCGTGTATCCATGATGAGAACGGTGCGTACTTCGCCGCCAATGAGGGAGATCGGCGTGGAAGTATACGACGGCTTGGTGAGACCTGTGGGCGTAATGACCATGGTGACAGTCTGCGAGGTGAAACTGACGTATCCGGCAGTGCCGCCGACAGGAAGGTCGCTCACTAAGGGAATAGCATCGGTCAGCGAAACTCCCGCCGGAACCATATAAATATCGACGGCGCCGGTTTTGGGAGCCTGGTTGAGAAAACGGAAAGCCGATAGATTGCTGGCGGCCGCGATCTCCTGATCTTCGAGAATCGTCACCGTGTAGCCGGTGGGCGCTGCGCCGTTGTCCGTCAGGAAGACTGAGTGCTGATGTCCGGGTAAAAGTGTGCCGCTGGTGCTCACCAGCGTCGAACCTCCTGTGGCCGCAGTGATCTCAACGGGGGCCGCTTGGCTCGCCGGCACTGTGCCGTAGGGCGTAATGGTTCCCGCGCCGGCGTTGGCCGCGATCAGCTGGCCTTCGACGACGGCATTTGCCGCCGGAGCAATATAGGAAGCGTCAATGAAGCGCACCAAGCTTGGCTGCGTATAAGTGGCGACCTTTACACAGGCTGAGATTCCAAACGCGAAAATCGAGGCAGCGACGACTGCTAAAGCCAACCGCGGCAAGGTGAGCCGCCGCGAGTTTCCCATCCGCGGGTTTTCGTTCAAGCCGGTGGCGCGCATCGTCGGAAGAACCGACCTCCCACTCATCCTACGAGGAGCGAATGAGTCGAGTTTACGTCTTTTTGGCTACGCCGATGTGCGTGCGCGCAGTGGAGGGATCAGCCTAACAATCCACCGTGGAAGCGCCCGAAGTGGCGAGCCATCATGACCGAAAGCACGAGCGCTCCGGCGAAGGTTGTGACCACCTGCCACCAGTAATGGATGTTGAAGTGACCCAGCCACACCAGCAAAACGTAAGCCAGAACCAGATTGAAAAACCCCCAGAGAACGTTGACCGTCGACGATGACAGCCCCTGACCCGGAGGTTTGGCGAAGGGCGATTGGAACGGACGGCCGGAGATTCCATTCACGATGTGCGGCACAGAGTTGGCCAGTAGCGCTCCGCCGAAAAACCATTCGAGCAAGTGAACAAAGAGCATGGCACTGCCTCGCTTCTTTCTGCGACTACCATCGTATTCGATGCTAGCTCGCACCGAGGTAGATGAACCGCGCCAGAAAAAGTGCCGCGAGCAGATAGAGCAGCCAATCCTTGGGCCGAGCTTCTCCCGCGAACAGGTGCAGCACCGCCCATGCAATGATGCCGAAGCCGAGGCCATTGGCGATGGAGTAGGTGAAGGGAATCAGAATGAGCGTGAGAAACGCCGGCACAGCGATGAGCGGTTCGTGCCATTGAATCTCGGTGATGGCGGCCAGCATCATCGAGCCCACGAGGATGAGTGCCGGTGCCGTCGCCGCCGCGGGCACGATGCCGATAAACGGCGCGGCGGCGATGGCACCGAGGAAAAGCAGGCCGGTCACGATCGCGGTCACGCCGGAACGGCCGCCTGCGGCAACGCCCGCAGTGGATTCCACGTAGCTCGTCACGGTGGAAGTTCCCGTGAGCGAACCGAATACCGTGGCCGTCGCATCGGCAAATAAAATTCGGTTCAATCGCGGAATGGAGTGGTCGGGCGCGATGAGCCCTGCGCGCTTGGTCACTGCAACCAACGTGCCGAGATTGTCAAAAAGATCGACGAAGAAAAACACGAAGATGATTTCGAGCAGGCCTTTGTTCACCGCACCCATGATGTTCAGCTTGAATGCCGTTTGGGTCAGCGCGCCGAAGCCGCCGGCCGACGGCGTCCACTTGACCATGTGAAACGCCCACGCAATTCCGGTGATCGTGAGCACGCCGATCAGGATGGAGCCTTTCACTTTGCGGATTTCCAGCGCGACCATCAGAATCAAGCCGCCCAGCGTGAGGTACGCGGTTGGATTGCGGATATTGCCCATTCCGACCAGCGTGTTGGGATCGCGCACCACCAGGCCCGCATGCTGGAAACCGATGAACGCGATGAACAGGCCGATGCCGCCGGCAACCGCTGCGTAAAGCTGGTGAGGAATGGCGCGCAGGATCATCTGCCGGATGCCGACCGTCGTAAGCGCAAGAAAAATCACCCCGGAAAGAAACACTGCTCCCAGCGCAGTTTGCCAGGGCACGTGCATCTTGATGCAAACCGTATAGGTAAAGTAGGCGTTCAAGCCCATGCCCGGCGCGAGCGCGATGGGATAGCGCGCAACGATGCCCATCAGGATGGAGCCGAAGGCGGCCGACAGGCACGTGGCCGCGGTAACCGCGGGCAATGGCACGCCGGCATCGGCGAGGATCGCCGGGTTCACCAGCACGATGTAGGCCATCGTCAGGAAAGTCGTGACGCCTGCGAGGATCTCCGTGCGCCAGTTCGTTCCCAGACGCGTAAATTCGAAGTAGGATTCAAGTCGCTTGATCATCAAGGAAATCTTGCCAAGGATTCTAGATAGAAAAACACACTGCCGGACGGATACAAAGCGAATTCTGAACGCGGAGCTTTTAGGCTCGGCAAGCGAGGCTCGCCCGCTTCATGCGAGCAGCTGAGCCGCGTCCTTGGCAAAGTAGGTGACGATGAAGTCAGCGCCTGCACGGCGCAGACCGACGAGAGATTCCAGAATTGCGCGATCGCGATCGAGCCAGCCCTTCTCGAATGCAGCCTGCAGCATCGAATACTCGCCCGAAACCTGGTACGCGCCGATGGGCACGTCCACACGCTCGCGCGCCGCGCGCACCACGTCAAGGTAGGGCATGGCGGGCTTCATCAGAATCATATCCGCGCCTTCTTCAATGTCGAGTTCGATCTCGCGCATCGCTTCCCTCAGATTCGCCCCGTCCATCTGATAGGTTTTGCGGTCGCCGAACTGCGGCGCGGAATCCGCCGCTTCGCGGAAAGGCCCGTAAAAAGCTGACGCAAATTTTGAAGCGTAGCTGAGAATCGGCGTTTGCGCGTGACCTTCGGCATCGAGAGCGCTGCGGATGGCGGCCACACGGCCGTCCATCATGTCGCTCGGCGCAACCACGTCCGCGCCCGCCTTGGCCTGGCTCACCGCCGTTCGCGCCAGCAACTCGAGCGTGGAATCGTTTTCCACTTCAAAATTCGCATGAGGGCGGCCGCCCGACTTGACTACGATGCCGCAATGGCCGTGGCTGGTGTATTCACAAAGGCAAACATCGGCGATCAGGACGAGTTTCTTTGAGGCTTCCGACTTTTTCAACGCGCGCAGCGCCTGCTGCACAATGCCGCCGTCATCCCACGCTCCGCTGCCTCGATCGTCCTTCGTCTCGGGCAATCCGAAAAGCAACAATCCGCCCAGGCCGAGCCGCGCAGCCTCCTCGGCCTCCCGCACCGCTTCGTCTATCGAAAGATTGAAGACGCCGGGCATGGAGCCAATCGGGTTACGGATCCCTGTGCCGGGACAGATAAACAGCGGATAGATCAGGTCGCCCGGGTCGAGCGTGGTCTCGCGCACCAGCGCGCGCAGAGGCTCAGTTCGCCGCAATCGCCGCATCCGGTTGACGGGGAAAGTCATGGAATGATTGTAAGGCAGCCTTTAGCTGCCAGCTTCTAGCCTTTAGCTGATAGCAGAATTGCGGGAGAACCTCAGTCAACATGTGCCAGACACCTAGTTGGATCCGTGTCGCAAGCACAGCAGAGCAAATAGCTAAGAGCTAATGGCTCAAAGCTGCTTTTACAGATCTTCGTAGAGTGCCCAATTCCGCGTGCCGATCAGGATGATCAGTGTGGCGATGCCGAGCGCTGTGCCTAGGGGAATCCGAATGAGGCAAAGGATTGCTGCAATGATGGCGACGATCCGGCCCCACTCGGTGCGCTCCAGCAGGCCCCATCCGGCCAGCGCTGCCAAAACGGCTCTACCCACCATAAACAGCCAGGCAAAGCGCAGAAGCCCCGGAAAAAACCAGGCGTTGGGAAGGGGTCCGTGCGCCCACGGAGCCCCCGAAAGAAATGCGTGCGCGAAGGCCAGTCCAACGATGCCGAAGATTAGAGTGATTCCGGCGTAAACCAGCCACAGGACGCCCAGGACCCTGATCTTGCTGGCGTATGCCGCCAAAACGATTTCAAATCCGGGCAAAGGAGGTAGCTGGGCCGCTACTGGACGGTTGCATTGTGGACACACGACCTGTTCTGGTGCAAGCGATCGACCGCATCCGCTGCAAAACATATTGCCTCCTTGCCGTCGAACAACAATACGCAACTACGACAAAGAACGTTCCAATCGGGCCAGCGAAAAACCAAAACGCCGGGGGCCCCCAAGTTACTTCATGTCCGCGCCGGTCCTGCCCCAACGCTCCTGATGGCGGTTGTCATCGAGCAGAAACCCTGTGACGCGCCCGCTAGCATCGTGCTCAAAGATCAGGTGGAAGTCTTGTGCGCCTATCGTATCGCCGGGCCGCGAGAACGTATCCGCCGATTCCGCTTGGAGCAAGATGGCTTCCCCGGTTGAGCCTTTTTCAAAGAGCTGGTTGCCCTCGTGGAGGATGGTCAAGATAGCCTTCCCGTTGGGCTCGCGATACTGCCCTGCCAAGCTGTCGAGCTGTGCTGCGGAAAGCTGGATTGCCGGTGGGCGCAGCGGAATCACAAGGCGTTCGGCCAGGGTTTCAGATCCCGTGGGAAGATGGTGGTCCAGCAACCATTGCGGCAGCGCCGGCTCGTCGTAGGCGCGGCTCCATGAATCGTGCTTGAGCCCCTCGTAGATCCAAAGTCGAATGTTCCCGCCAGCGGTCTTGAAGGCGTCATACATGAGTTCGCTCTGCCGCGGCGGTACGACATTGTCGAGGCTGCCGTAGAACAGCCACACCGGCGTGTGCCCTATAGCGCGGGCATATTCGCCGGGCAGGACGGAGACCTCCTGCCAACGATCCGGCTCGTAGCTCCAGAAGACTCCTCCAGACGCAATCACAATGGCGGCCCAGCGATGGGGATGGAGACGCGCCAGCTCCCAGGCGCCGTAGCCGCCCATCGAAAGACCGGTCAGATACGTGCGTGATGGATCACCGTGAAACTCGGTCGACTCCTGGTTGAGCGCGCTCATTGCCAGCTCCATCATGGCCGGATCGGTCCAGTGCGCGGTCTCAGGGCACTGCGGCATCACAATCACGAAGGGCCAGCGGTCGGGATGGTTGCGCACCGCCTGGGCGATTCCGAACTGCGTCTGCCACATTCCTTCCGAGCCCCGCTCCCCCCGCCCGTGCAGCGAGAGAATGATGGGCCATTGTTTGTCGTCGTCGCGGCGCCATTCCTCGGGTAAATAGACCTGAAAACGATATGTGATTCCGTTGAGCACGATACGCCGGTTCAGGAAACCCGTATCCTGCACGCCCTCCGCAGTCGCCACGCGAGGCTTGCCCGAAGCCGCGCGAACATCAGCAGGCCATGCCGCACAGGCCAGCGCCAGGCAGGCTGCGGCGATACGAATCGAACGGGACATCGTGACATTCATCATAATGATTCCCGGTAAGATAGGACGCGAGATTTTTGCCACGGATCGTGACAGTTCGCCACGCCGTTTTTCTTGGGCCAATCCAAGGCGCCGGCTGCGGTTCTGGTCCGGCTTTGCGGTAAACCAGGGGCCTCGCCGATCCTTGCGATTTTCTTACAAATTGCGTGCAACAATCGAACCTGCGATGCTGACTGAAGTCATGACGAAACTGGCAGCGGGAGACACACTGGACCACTACCGTCTGGACGCCGAAGTTGCGCGCAGCGGCATGTCCACCCTCTTCCGCGCGACCGACCTGCGCAATGGCCGCCCGGTGGCATTAAAGGTTCCGCATCCGGAGATGGAAGCTGATCCGGTCCTTCTTGAGCGCTTCCGGCGCGAGGAGGCGATCGGCCAGGAGATCGATCATCCGGGGGTCGTAAAAACCTTCGACGGCGAAGATCGCAGCCGCCGCTACATGGTCATCGAGTGGGTGGAGGGCCGCCTGCTGCGCGCCATTCTGAACCAGGAGCGAAAGCTGCCCGTCGATCGCGCCGTGGCCCTTACAGTTGCCATCTGCGATGCTCTCGACAACCTGCACAAACATGGCGTGGTGCACCGTGACCTGAAGCCGGAAAACATCATGGTATTGGATGACGACCGCATCAAGATCATCGACTTCGGTATTGCGTTGAAAGAAGACGCCCGTCGCATCACGCAGGTGGGCCTTACGCCGGCGCTTGGTACGCCCGACTACATCTCTCCTGAGCAGGTAAAAGGCCAGCACGGCGACCAGCGCAGCGATGTTTACGCCTTGGGCGCGATGCTCTATGAAATGCTCACCGGCCAGCCGCCATTCACAGGACCAAGTCCGCTGGCGGTCATGAACGAGCGTCTACTCGCTGATCCCGTTCCGGCGCGCGAGTTGAACCCGGAGATTCCTGCCGCAGTCGAAGAGATTCTTTTCCGTGCAATGGCGCGCGATCCACGCCATCGTTATTCAACTGCGGCTGACATGGCCTGGGAACTGGAGCATCAGGAATTGGTGGGTCTCGACAGCGGCGGCCAGCACGGGCCGGTTCGGCTCGGCCGGTTCTCAATCAGTGCACGCAAACTGGCACTCTATGCCGGTCTGGCACTCGTGCCGCTGGCATTATTCGTTGTGATGCTGCTGATGGCTCGGCACTGATTCCGAAGTGCGGTTTCGCCGCAGGGCGGATTTGCGTTCAGCGGTACGATTCGTCGCGGTGAATCACAAATTCCGGATAGGCTCCTCCACCGATTTCGTGCAAATCCATGCCCATGCGCTCACCATCGGGATCGACGCGGAAGGGAACGAAGCGGTTGAGCAGCGCGAAAAGCAGATAAATGAGCGGGAAAAAGAAGCCGAGCAGCGCGGCAACGCCGATAAGCTGCGCCAGAAGCTGCCCGGGCTGGGGCGCAAAAAATCCTGCCGCAACCAATCCCCACAGGCCGGCTGCGCCGTGAACTGTGATGGCGCCTGTTGGATCGTCGATCGAGAGTGCGAGTTCAAGGACCTCAACGAGCAAGGGCGTAAACACTCCGGCTACGCCGCCGACAAAAAGAGAGCCGACGGGTGAGGCAAAGGCCGCGCAAGCACTCGATGCAACAAGACCAGCGAGCCAGCCGTTGGCGCAGAGGCTGGCGTCGGGTTTGCCGAAGCGAAAGCGCGTGACCGAGAAAGTGGCGGCCAGCGCGCCGGAAGCGGAGAGTAGCGTATTGATCGCGGTTCCGGGCAGCGCAGCCAGCGGAGCATGAACCCAGATAACCGCTCCGGCCAGATTCCAGGCGACCCAACCCACCAGCGCGAGCAAGCAGCCGAAGAGGACGTACGTGGCGTTGTGGCCGGGCATTGCCGTGGAGAGCCCCTCTTTCGGGAATTTTCCTCGCCGCGGCCCGGCGATCCAGATCACGGCCAGCGCGCTCAAGCCGCCGATCACGTGCACAGTGGCAGCTCCGCCTGCGTCAAGAAAGCCCGCGCCCACTGCGAAGTTCGCGCCCAATGCCGCGAGCCATCCGCCCGCCCAGATCCAGTGCGCGGCGAGCGGAAAAACGATAGCCGCCAAAACCGCCGCGGATGCGCAACCAGCGGCGAGTCTCCAGCGGTCCGCACCTGAGCCCCATGGGAGCAAAACCACCATGGCGACAGCCAAAAACTGAAACAAGACTGCGAGTTGAGCCTGGGGCGTGGCGGCGCCAAGCCCGCGGAGAAGAAAGGAACCAAGGCCGAGTACGCTCCAGGTCTTACCGGCTGCATGGACAACAATTTCTGCCGATCCAAGCGTTCCCGCAAGCGACGCCCCAATGAAAGCGAAGACGATCGCGGCAACGGCAATCAGCGCCAGGTTACCCAGCATCGCCTGCGCCGCCGAACGCGAACGGCCCAGCCCGGTATTGATGAGCGCCACGCCGGCAATGGCCATCGGCGCAAGCAGCATGAACGCAAGAGTCATCGCAAAAACCGCGTCGCTCATTGCGGGAGCCGACACCGGAACCATAGGAGGAACAGCGCTCATGGTTGGCTGCCCCCGCGGGGCAGCATGTGCCCGCGCACCGCCACGATCAGGCCCAGAACCTCGACTGCCAGACCACAGAGTACAAACCCGAATCGACGCCCGGGATCGGGAAAAAGCGCCAGCGCCGCAAGCGTAAGAAAGAATCCGGCAGGCATCACGAGCAGTCCGGCGTATTTCATAGTGTCTTCCCTTGTTCCTCTTAAGCGAATCTTGGCATTGACGAATCTTCGGCGGGTATTCACTCGACGATGATGGAAAAAACCACCGAGTCGAGCGAATGGGCCTTGCGTTTTGATGTGGTGATAAAAACGATTGTTACGTTCCTTTGAATTCTAAACGATTCAATCGTGAATGCCGGCTCAGCTCGATAGGCTGCGGATAGCGACTGGTCTTTACGGTTTCTTTTCGAGTTGCGGGGAACAATGAGGTATGTCGTTGCGCCTCGGCCAAAATCAGCGTTCGGTGTCTGTCTCTCTCAGCGCCGTTACGCTTGCCTGCGTCGCAGTTCTGTTGGGCTGGGACGTCTTTCCGAGTCTTTTTCCGGCACGGAGTCATGCCTTACTAGCGGCGCTTTCGTTGACTATGATCGCTCTCGCATACCTCGTTTACCAGATTGCCCAACGGCCGCCTGCGACTGAGCTCCTCAAGGCAGTTTTGTTAGCCGTCGCCTTCCTCTTCTGGGCGGCGAACCAGTTCTGGCCGGATTCGCCGCGGGCGATATTGTTCAACGATATGGCGATTGCCCTTTTTGTCGTCGATGTTTTCCTGGTAATCGTTGGTTCGCCGCGCATGTCACGAGAGAACTCCTTTGCAGAATCCCATCGGGCTCGATGTGGCGAGATTTGCGCTGGGGCATGCAGAGATGAACGCTGCTGTGCGGGCCGGGCTTCGGCGGGTTGATTGAGTACTCTCCGGCGAGGGAAGCGGCAAATATGAAGACTAATTGAACGACCGGACCAGGTGCGCTGCGCGCGCTTCCAGAAGAAGGTTCTGGCGTGATATTTTTTCTCTGACGATCCCAACTTCTGGTACGTCTTTTGCCAGGGGAATAGTGGTGCGTACGTCTCAAACGCGCTTGTCACAAGGGTTTTTCTTTTCAAGTGGTTGCAAAGCGGTTTCCCACAAATAATTTTGGCAATTTTCTGTTCTCGGCGTATTGCGAATCCGTCACAGGCTGCTATATTGAATCTTCGGGCGTTCCGCCCGCTCCCTGTAGTTCTATCGTTGAGCCATTTTTGTACATAACCTATGTGACCGCCGATACACGCGGCGCATGCCAAACGAAAGTTAGACCGGGAATCGTTCATGGCGCAAATCTTTGACCGCAGCTCCAATGCACTGGCTCGGATGAGTCTGGTGCTGACGGGGTTGATCGTGATTGCCCTGGGGGTCACGCTGGATCAGCTGCAGCGTTCGCCGTGGGTCACACGGCAGGGCCAGCGCGCGGATCAGCCGGTGCCATTCAGCCATAAGCATCACGTTCAAGGGCTTGGCCTGCAATGCCAGTACTGTCACACCACCGTTGAGAAGTCCAGCTACGCGGGCATTCCTCCCACACGCACTTGCATGAACTGTCATGCGCAAATTTGGACCAATGCACAGTTGCTTGAGCCGGTGCGCCAAAGCTGGTATACGGGCGAATCGATTCCCTGGATCAAGGTGCACGACCTTCCCGACTTCGTATTCTTTAATCACGAAATTCACGTGAACAAGGGCATCGGCTGCGAAAGCTGTCACGGCCACGTGGATGAAATGCCTTTGATGTACGCGCAGAACACGCTGCAAATGGAGTGGTGCCTGGATTGCCATCGCAACCCCGCGAAAAACCTGCGCCCGACGAGCCAGATTTATAACATGGACTGGCAAGCGCCCGCTGACGATCATCCGGTTTGGTGCGCTGCGGCAGAGGACAAAGCAGGCGTACCCACGGCGCAAAGCGTGAACTGCACGACCAGGGATCCGAGCGGCGCGGGACCCGAAGTTGCATCGTTGCGAATGTCAACGTTAGGCCCGCAGGGCCTGGCGGGCGATGTTGCCGCTGCGACTACGCCCGCGGCCCCGCCAACTTATCAGAAATTCACCAGCCAGGAAGACCTCGGCCACTTCCTCGTCGACCACTACAAGATCCGGACACCGAAGGACCTGCAGAGCTGCGAGGTATGCCACCGATGAGCAAGTGCGAAAGCAAAGTCGACAGGCCGATCGAGCGGCAGCCGCAGAGTTCGGAGCCGATGACGCTTGAGGCGGTTCGCCACAAGCTGAGCGGCACGAAGGGTAAGAAGTTCTGGCGTTCGCTCGATGAGCTGGCTAATACCGAGGAGTTTCAGGCCGCTGTAGAGCGCGAGTTTCCGTCGGCAGCCCAGGAGTGGGTCGATCCTGTTTCGCGCCGCGGCTTCCTCAAATTGATGGGCGCTTCGATGGCTCTCGCCGGTCTCGCCGGTTGCACCAAGCAGCCCGATGAGCCGATCTATCCCTACGTCAAGGCGCCTGAAGATCTGATCCTCGGCAAGTCGATGTACTTTGCCACGGCGCATCCATTTACAACGGGCGCTGTGCCGTTGCTCGTCAAGAGCGACGAATTTCGTCCCATCAAGATTGACGGCAATCCGGAGCATGCATACAACCACGGAAGCTCCGATCCCTATACGCAAGGCACGCTTCTCGATTTGTACGATCCAGACCGCTCCCAGCATGTGACCTATCGCGGCGAGGGCCGTTCATGGGGAGAGTTTACCGAAGCGTTGCAGGCCAAAGTCGCCTCGACCAAAGATGGAACCGGGATCTATTTCCTCAGCGCTACCATCACGTCGCCAACGCTGGCTCGGCAGTGGAGCGAGGTTGAGAAAGCGTGGCCCAAAGCCAAGCTGGTGCAGTATGATCCCGCGATCGCCGGCACATTCCTCGAGAAAGGCCTCAACGTTCAGTACGACCTGAGCCAGGCCGACGTGATCGTCTCGCTCGACGCGGACTTCATTTCGACCGCGGCCTATCCCGGCTTCCACAAGCTCGTCCGCGACTACGCCGCGCGGCGCAAGCAGCCTGAAAATGGCTTGAACCGCCTCTATGCGGTTGAAAGCTCAACCACCACTACCGGCATGAAGGCCGAACACCGGCTGGGACTGCGCGCGAGCGAGATTCCGGCGTTTGCGGCCGCGTTGGCCGCGGGAGTCGGCGCGGCTGGCGTGAGCGCTCCATCCTATGTGTGGACCGCTGAGCAGCAGAAGTTTCTTGCCGCATTGGCGAAGGACCTGAAGGCCAACGCAGGCAAGAGCGCTGTGCTTCCCGGCTTGTATCAGGATCCGTCGGTCGCGGCGCTGGCGATTGCGATCAACAACGCGCTGGGCAACGTCGGAAAGACAGTGTTTGTCGCATCGGATCCGGCCATTCCCATACCGAGCGACCAACTTGGAGACTTCAAGGCGCTTGTCGCCGACTTGAACGCCGGCAAAGTTGATTGGCTTGTAATTCTGAACGCCAACCCCATCTACGACGCGCCCGTCGATCTGAATTTTACCGACGCCTTCAATAAAGCCAACATCGTTGCCCACCTCGGCTCGCACTACGACGAAACGGGACAGCAGTCCCATTGGCATATTCCCTCCGCGCACTATCTGGAGTCATGGTCTGACGCGCGCGCCTACGACGGCACGGTTTCTATCGTGCAACCAATGATCGATCCGCTCTACGGAGGACACACCGCGCATCACGTCTTCCAGACGCTTCTAAGCGATCCCGCCGTGAGCCCATACGACGCGGTTCGCGAGACGTGGAAGCCGGTGATCAAGGGCGACTTTGAGACTGGTTGGCGTAAGGCTCTGCACGATGGCTGGATTGCGGATACTGTTTCGAGCAGTCCCGCGAAATCGAGCTCCGGCGGCGCGTTCAACGGCGCAATCCCCGCGCCCACGCCGAAAGATTCGCTCGAAATCATCTTCCGGCCCGATCCGAACATCTATGACGGCCGCTGGAACAACGTCGGCTGGCTGCAAGAACTACCCAAACCGGTAACCAACTTGAGTTGGGACAACGCTGCGATCGTTTCGGGCGCAACGCTGGAAAAGCTGGGCCTCGAAGAAGACGACATCGTCGAAATCACGGTCGGCAACGGCCGCGTCAAAGCGCCGGTGATCGTTGCCCCCGGTCACCCCGATAACTCGGTCACCGTTTATCTCGGCTACGGCCGCGAGTTTGCCGGGCGCGTCGGTTCCGGGCAGGGCTTCAACGCTTATCTCATCCGCAACACCTGGGCGCCGCTTTACGCGACTGGCTCCATCCGCAAGATTGAAGGCAAGTGGGGCATCGCGATCACCAAAAGCCACTACCAGGACAAGCGCGCTCCCTCGCTTCTGGGCCAAGGCAACGGCAATAACTCCCTCGAGGGCGACGAAGCGATCGGCCCACGCGGCATCGTTCGCTACGCCACGCTGGATGAATTCAAGGCCAATCCCAACTTCGCGCACGAGGGCATCACGCACGACACGCCGAGCCGCGATACCTCGCTATTCCCCAACTGGGAGTACAACGAGGCCAACGCCTGGGCCCTCTCGATCGACATGAACAGCTGCACCGGCTGCAATGCCTGCATCGTCAGCTGCTATGCCGAAAACAACATCCCCGTGGTGGGCAAGCAGCAGGTCCGCATCGGCCGAAACATGCAATGGATCCGCATCGACACATATTTTGAGGGCGATCTGTCGGCTCCTCGGGCCCATTTCCAGCCCATGAACTGCCAGCACTGCGAAAACGCGCCGTGCGAGCAGGTTTGCCCGGTCGGCGCCACCGTGCACTCGCCCGAAGGCCTGAACATGATGATCTACAACCGCTGCGTCGGGACGCGGTACTGCTCCAACAATTGCCCCTACAAGGTGCGGCGGTTCAACTTCCTGCTCTATTCCGACTACGAGACCGAGAGCCTGAAACTGATGCGCAATCCCGACGTAAGCGTGCGCTCGCGCGGCGTCATGGAGAAGTGCACCTACTGCGTTCAGCGCATCCAGGAAGCGAAGATCCGCGCCGACAAGGAAAACCGCAACATTCGTGACGGCGAGATCGTGACTGCCTGCCAGCAGGCGTGCCCAGCGGAAGCGATCGTCTTCGGTAACAAGAACGATCCCAACAGCCGGGTGTCGAAACTCCGCGCCCAGCAGCGGAGTTACGGGGTGATTGCCGACATCAATACGCGGCCGCGCACGCAATACATTGCTGAAGTGCTGAACGTGAACCAGGAACTCGAAGCGACGCCGACGGAAATCGCGCCGGCGAAGGGTTGAAGCGGCCATGGCAACCAAGGAAGTAAAACCCAACGACCCCATGATCGACCCGGCAACCGGAGAATTCCGCGTCATCGGGCAGGGTCAGACCTTCCGGTCGATTACCGAGAAGATCGCGCGCATTGTGCTCACCCCGCACACGCCCATGGGATGGTTCGCGCTCTTCACAGTTGCCGGCGGCGGAGCCGTGGTTCTTCTCACTGCGGTCACATGGCTGTTTCTGAAAGGCGTCGGCATTTGGGCCATTACGCAGCCGGTTGACTGGGGATTTGCCATCATCAACTTTGTCTGGTGGATCGGTATCGGCCACGCGGGCACCCTGATCTCGGCCATTCTTCTGCTGTTCAAGCAGGGCTGGCGTAACGCCATCAGCCGTTTTGCCGAGGCTATGACGATTTTCGCCGTCTGCTGCGCTGGCTTGTTCCCACTGATTCACGTCGGCCGTCCCTGGCTGGGTTACTGGCTCTTGCCTTTGCCGTTCACCATGACGGTGTGGCCGCAGTTCCGCTCGCCACTGCTTTGGGACGTCTTCGCGGTTTCGACGTACGCGACGATCTCCGTCGTCTTTTGGTACATCGGCATGGTGCCCGATCTCGGCACGCTGCGCGATAAGTCGCAATCGAAGATCGGCCAGTATTTTTACGGCATGCTCAGCGTCGGCTGGCGCGGGTCCGTGCGTCACTGGATGCGTTACGAGACCGCATCGCTGCTGCTTGCCGG
This sequence comes from uncultured Occallatibacter sp., assembly GCA_964533905.1. Lineage (GTDB taxonomy): Bacteria > Acidobacteriota > Terriglobia > Terriglobales > Acidobacteriaceae > Telmatobacter. Next base: position 19,304 of record CAZHOO010000046.1, read on the forward strand.
ACTAGCCACCCCGCTGGTGCTCTCGGTGCACACCGTCATCAGTTTCGATTTCGCCGTCGCGGTACTGCCCGGCTGGCACACGACAATCTTCCCGCCTTATTTCGTCGCCGGCGCTATTTACTCCGGATTCGCTATGGTCCTCACGCTGGCCATTCCGTTGCGCAAGTTCTACCACCTTGAGGCGCTGGTCACCGAGCGGCACATTGACAACATGGGGAAGGTGATGCTCGCCACCGGCTTTATCGTGGCCTACGGCTACGCCATGGAAGCCTTCATGGCCTGGTACTCGGCCGATCACTGGGAGGCATTCACCTTCTGGAATCGCGCCTTCGGCCCGATGGGCTGGTCATACTGGGTGCTCATCACCTGCAATCTCGCCATTCCACTCACCACGCTGTGGTCGCGCAAGCTGCGCACCAATATTACGTTCATGTTCATCATCTCCATCATTGTGAACACCGGCATGTGGTTTGAGCGCTTCGTCATTGTCGTCACAAGCCTCACACGCGACTTCCTACCCTCCTCGTGGGGCACCTACCGGGCTACTAAGTGGGACTATATGACCTTTGTGGGAACGCTGGGATTCTTCACCTTTCTGTTCCTGTTGTTTGTCCGTTTCCTGCCCATGATTCCGATGAACGAAATTCGCATGTTGCTGCCCGGAGCGAAGATCAAGCCCAAGGTGGCGGAGGCTGCTGACTAACTATGCCCGCGCGCGAAGGAACTTACGGCCTGTTGGCTGAATTCGATACGCCCAGCGACCTGGTGAGGGCTGCGCGGCAGGCGCGCGAAGACGGATGGCGCCGTTTGGACTGCTATACGCCATATCCCGTGGAAGAGGCTGCCGAAGCCATCGGTTTCCATCGGAACAAGGTGCCGTTGCTCACGCTCATCGGCGGTCTGATGGGCTGCGCCGCAATGTTCTCGTTGGAAACCTGGATCTCGACGCTGGCCTATCCGTTGAACATCGCGGGTCGTCCTTTGTACTCATGGCCGGCGTTCATTATTCCCGCATATGAGTGGACCATTCTCTGGGCCGGTCTCTCCGCCGCCTTCGGGATGCTCGCGCTCAACGGTTTGCCTGCGCTCTATCATCCGCTCTTCAACGCGCCCAACTTCCGCGACGGCGCGACGACCGACAAGTTTTTCCTCTGTCTTGAAGCGCTCGATCCGAAGTTCGAACTGGTGGAAACGAAAGCATACCTGCAGAAGTTCAGTCCCAACTCCGTAGTGGAGGTGGACTACTGATGCAGCTTGCAGCTTTCATGTCTCAGCCGTCAGCCTCCGGCACGAATCGCAGAATGATTCGGCGTTGGGCCGCGTATGCGGGGATCGCTACCACTCTTTTCGTTGCCGGTTGCCGGCAGGATATGCAGGATCAGCCGAAAATGGTGCCGCAGCGTGGTTCGGATTTCTTTGCAGACCATCGCGGCGCGCGGCCGCAGGTGCTCGATACCGTGGCGCGTGGCCAGCTCCACGAGGACAGCTACTTCTATACCGGTGTGGTGCAGGCGCCAAACGGCTACAAGCAGGAGCTCGACCAGATGCCCGCCGAGATTCCGGTGACGATGGAAGTGCTCGAACGCGGACAAGAGCGCTTCAATATCTATTGCACTCCGTGTCACTCGCGTGTGGGCAATGGGCTGGGCGAGATTGTGCAGCGCGGATTTAAGCCCGCCGCCAACCTCCATGACCAGGTGCGCGTGTCGCAGCCTCTTTCGCATTATTTCTATGTCATGACGCACGGATACGGCGCCATGCCGGACTACTCCGCGCAACTGCCCCCGGCAGATCGCTGGGCTGTCGCGGCTTACGTCCGCGCGCTGCAACTGAGCCAGGCGGCGAAGGCGAGCGATGTGCCGGCCGGTGCCGAGATCAAGAATCTCAAGGACATTGCCGCTGCGGAAGGACATCCGGAGTACGCGCAGCCATGGCCGATGCCATCGACGGCAGTAACGGCGTACAAACCGATCGCCGGCGAGGGAACACCCGGTATGGCGCCGGCTTATCCCGCCGATCCCAAGATTTCGATTCCACAAAGCAAACCGGCCCCTGCGGCCCAGAAGTAGGACGAACAGAATGGCACACGACGCAATCTCGCACGCCAGACAGCTCCCAGCGGACCTCAGCGCCCCCGCGTTTGTCGACGGCTGGAGATCTCGCGCGCTCATCATCGCGGGAGTCTTCGCTGGACTCGCAGTGATTCTGGCGTTCCTCGGCCAGGCGCAGGACGGTCTAGGCTGGGATCACCTGCTGCGGGCCTGGGTTGAAGGATTGATGGTCACCTTCGGCTTCGCCGTGGGCGGCCTGGCCTTGCTGATGGTGCAGTATTGCTCGGGCGGCAAGTGGGGACTGCTCTTGCGGAGACCACTTGAGGCCATGAGCCGCACGCTGCCGCTCATCCTCGTTTATTGGGTGGTCGTCGCCATTTTCATGAAGCGGCTTTACCTGTGGGCCAACTTCACCACAGTGGATGCGACGGAAAACGGATTAAAAGCTGGCCTGATCAGCGAGATTCAGGCGCACTGCCTCAATTTCAAACGGCCCATGCTGAATCCCAATGCATTTTGGTATGTTGGCCTGATCCTGTTTGCCATTTGGGGTTTTTACGCCTGGCGGCTGAATTCGCTGGGGCTGAAGCGAGACACAGAGGGGCTCGAGACCACTCCATATTGGATCAAGAAGCTCGAGAACATCAGCGGCCCCGGTATCGTGGTTTACTCCCTCACCATGACAGCCGGCGCCATCTACTGGGTAATGTCGATGGACGTGACCTGGTTCTCCACAGTCTACGGCCTGTTGTATCTGGTTGAGCAGGGCTTCCAGTGCCTGGCCTTCACCATCATCATTTCGCTGTTTCTATCCAGAGCCGAACCGATCAAGACCATTCTGCGGCAAACCGAGCAGCATGACCTGGGCAAGCTCACTTTCGCCTTTGTGATGCTGAACATCTACCTGGCCTTTGGTCAATTCCTCATTATCTGGTCGGGCAATCTTCCCGATGAGATCAACTGGTATCTTGACCGCATTCGTGGCGGCTGGGGCGTTGTCATCACTCTCGATTTCATTTGCCATTGGCTCATCCCGTTCACCATGCTTCTGTCGAGAGATCTCAAACGCAACAAGAAGCGGCTGATTTTTGTTTGCCGGGTGATGCTGGTTGCCGTCCTGTTGAACCTCTTTTGGCTGATCGAGCCGAACTTCAAAGACGCCGCGCGCAACCTGCATTTCAGTTGGGGAATTCTGGAGTACATTGCCGTGCCTGTGGCGATGACAGCTTTCTGGGTGGCCTACTTCTGCACGCAGCTGAAGAAGCGGCCGTTGGTGCAGGTGAACGATCCGCATGTGGCGGAGATTCTGGAGCCTGAACATGTCCACGCTTGATCACAACGAGCCAGAGGGCGAGAAGTTTCTCGGTTCTCACGGGCCAGCGCCGGAAGAAATCGACGCGTCAGCGGGTTACGAGCGCAGCGATGCCAGCGTAACGGGGATCGCCGTCTTCATGATCTCGCTCCTCATCTTTGTCGGCGTGGTTGGGATGCTCTGCTACGGAATAGGCGCATGGTTCAACGCGCGCATGAACCACGAAGACGGGCCCAACAGCAAATGGACCAAGACGGTCGATGTGCGGCAGCTTGGCAATTTGCCATCCAGTCCCGAACTCCAGAACAAGATCGCTGAGATTACGCAGACTTTTCCCACGCCGCGGTTGTTGACCGACGACGGCGACCAGGACGTTGCCGATCTGCATGCGCGCGAAGATCTGCTGCTCTCGAACTACACCTGGGTCGATCAGTCGAAGGGGACAGTCAGAATCCCCATCGAGCAGGCCATGCAATTGATTGCGCAACGCGGGCTGCCGGTGGCGCCGGCGGTGAATTCTCAGACACCGATGACGGGTGACATTGTCCCCACGGTGACGGTGCCGCTGACCAATGGATATGCGCGCACCAGTTATGAGCAGGAACAGGCCGAGCAAGCGGCCGTGAAGCAACAGCAGGGAGAGCAGAAATAACCATGCAATCGGGGCGCACAATCCGGAAACATTTGCGCAGCAGCGCGGTAGCCGCCGCGGTCGCGATTGTGCTGCCACTTGCTGCTCCGTCGCTGATTGCGCAGGTTTCCAGTTACGGCGACAAAGAGACTGGTCCAACCAATGACAGACCGCCCACGTTGCTCAACGGTGTTGGCATCGATCAGCATCTCAATACGCCGTTGCCGCTCAACCTCGCCTTCACTGACGATGCAGGCAAGCAGGTCACGCTGGGCGGCTATTTGGGCAGGCGCCCGGCGATTCTCGCGCTGGTGTACTACCGCTGCCCAATGCTGTGCTCTGAGGAGCTCGACGGCTTGACCAGCGCCCTTGAAATGGTTCGATATGTCCCGGGCAAGGACTTCAACATCATCGTGGTCAGCATCGATCCCACCGAGGGCACGGATCTGGCCGCGGCAAAGAAGCGTGAATATGTGAAACGCTACGGCCGTCCGGAAACTGCGAACGGATGGCATTTCCTGACAGGCACACAGCCGAATATCGATGCGCTCACCCAGGCAGTCGGCTTCCGTTACGTCAAGCTCACGGTGCCAGGCAGCAGTCTGATGCAGTATGCACACGCCAGCTCGATTCAGATCGTGACTCCGGAGGGCAAGCTTGCCCAGTACTACATGGGAGTCGAGTACTCCCCGAAGGACCTTCTATTGGGCCTGGATGAAGCCTCAGCGAATCGCATCGGTTCGCCGGTCGACAACATTCTTACTTACTGCTACCACTACGATCCAACGACCAACACGCACGACCTGATCATTGCGCGTGTAATCCAGTTGGGAGGGTTCCTCACAGTGGTCCTTTTGGGCGGATTCATGCTGATCATGTTCCGTCGCGATTACAAGCACAATCATCCGGCGGGACCAGCGAATTTGAGTACGGCAAGGAAAGTGAACGGATAAGGGAATGGACCACATCAGCCCAGTATTGTGGCAGTTTCT
>CAZHOO010000047.1:0-24195 GCA_964533905.1 uncultured Occallatibacter sp.
AGCCATTCCGGCGACTGCTGAACGATCCGCGCTTCGCCCATTGCGCTTTTATTGCGGAGACGCCGGTGGACGAAGAAGGCGACGAGGAGCGGAATGTGCGGGCGCTGAAGCGGCTGGTGAAGCAGCCGCCGAAGTGACGCGCTCCTCCGTTTACACTGAAAAGTAATGGCGGACGATAAAGAACAACTGCGCTACGATCCGGCTGTGATCGAACGGAAGTGGCTTGAGCGCTGGGCCGCAGATCCAACCCTCTACACGGCTGAGCCCGCCACAAGCAACAAACCCAAGTATTACGTGCTTGAGATGCTGCCCTATCCCAGCGGCCAACTGCACATGGGCCACGTGCGCAACTATGCCATTGGCGATGCGCTGGCGCGGCAGATGTGGATGCGCGGTTACAACGTGCTGCACCCCATGGGTTGGGACGCTTTCGGCCTGCCGGCAGAGAATGCCGCGCTCAAAAATCACACACCGCCGCGCGAATGGACGCTCGAGAATATCGCTGCGATGAAGCGCCAGTTTCAGCGCCTCGGCATGGGATTCGACTGGGCCGCCGAAGTAACCACTTGCATGCCGGAGTATTACCGCTGGAACCAGTGGTTCTTTTTGCGTATGTACGAGAAGGGCCTGGCATACCGCAAGAAGAGCAAGGTGAACTGGTGTCCGGAATGCGCCACGGTGCTTGCAAATGAGCAGGTTGTGGACGGCTGCTGCTGGCGGCATGAAGACACGAAGGTTGAGCAGCGCGATCTGGTGCAGTGGTTCTTGCGCATCACCGCCTACGCGCAGGAATTGCTGGACGATCTGGACGCGCTGGAGGGATGGCCCGAAAAAGTCCGCACAATGCAGCGCAACTGGATTGGGCGAAGCGAAGGGACGGAGGTCGATTTCTTCCTCGAAGAAATCAACCAGGGGTCAGCGGTCAGTGGTCCGGAAACAGGCAAGCTGGGAACAGAAAAGACGCGGATTCGTGTGTTTACGACGCGGGTCGATACGATTTTTGGCGCAACCAGCCTGCAGCTGGCGCCTGAGCATCCGCTGGTGAAGGCTTTCACCTCCGAAAATGCAAGCCTGAAGGCGAAAGTAGACGAGCTCCTCGGCCAACAGAAGACGGCCAGAGAAGCGGGTGATCTTGGCGCGATCGACAAGCACGGCGTGGCGACGGGACGATTTGCCATCAATCCCTATAGCGGCGAGCGGGTACCGATCTGGGTGGCGAACTACATCCTGATGGATTACGGAACGGGCGCCATTATGAGCGTGCCGGCCCACGACGAGCGCGATTTTGAGTTCGCGACAAAGTACGGGATTGAAATTAGACAGGTAATTAAGCCAGTCCGAGACGAAGACAGAGCGAAGCTCCTTCCGTTCATCTCAGAAGACGGCGTGCTGGTGAACTCCGGCAAGTACGACGGCTTGATCTGCGTCGAGGCCCAAAGGCGGCTGCAGGAAGTGGCTGCCCGTGAAGGTTTTGGAGGGGCAAAGGTCATCTTTCGCTTAAAGGATTGGGGAGTGAGCCGGCAGCGCTACTGGGGCACACCCATTCCGATGATTCATTGCGAGCGTGACGGGCTGGTCCCGGTTCCTGAGGATCAGCTTCCGGTGATTCTGCCCGACAATATCGAGATCACGCAGCAGGGCGGATCACCATTGGCGCGTATGCCGGAGTTTGTGAACACCACATGCCCCAAGTGCGGCGGACCGGCGAAACGCGAGACGGACACGATGGATACCTTCGTCGATTCGAGCTGGTACTTCTATCGCTACACAGACGCGCATAACGACAAGGCTCCGTTCGGTTCGGCAACGGCGGATTACTGGTTTCCCATTGACCAATATATCGGCGGCGTGGAGCACGCCATTCTGCATTTGATCTATTCGCGCTTCTGGACGAAGGTGATGCGCGACCTGGGCCTGGTGAAGAACGGTGAGCCCGTTGAGCGTCTGTTCACGCAGGGCATGGTGATCAAAGACGGCGCGAAGATGTCGAAATCGAAGGGCAATGTGGTTTCGCCCGACGACATGGTAGCGCGTTACGGCGCCGACTCTGCGCGTATGTATTCTCTTTTTGCCGCTCCACCCGACCGCGATCTTGACTGGCAGGAGGATGGCGTCGCCGGAGTGAGCCGCTTTCTGGGCCGCGTTTGGCGGATCGTCACGAAATTCTCTGCAATCGCGCGCGCCGCGGGAGCATCGGCACAAGTTTCCTCCGAAACCCGAGAGGGCGGAGCCCAGCTTCTGAGGAAGCTGCACCAGACGATCGCCAGGATCACGCAGGATTTTGAAGGCCGCTGGCACTTCAATACCGACGTCGCGGCGATCATGGAACTGGTCAACGAGATCCAGGACGCGGATGCGCAACTCGCGGCGGGCGAGATTCCCGCGCCGGTGGTGCGTGAGCTGCTGCGCACACTGGTTCTGTTGCTGGCGCCTTTCGCGCCGTTCCTCGCAGCGGAGATGTGGGAGCAACTCGGTGAGGAAGGTGCGATTCTTCGCGCGCCGTGGCCCAAGAGCGACCCCGAGCTGGCCAGAGAAGACGAGATTGAGGTTCCGGTGCAGATCAACGGCAAGCTGGTCAATGTGGTTCGCGTGGCAGCCGGCGCAGACTCGAAAACATTGGAGACCGCGGCGCTGGCCGACGAGAAGGTGAAGGCCCGTATCGCCGGGAAGACTCTCGTCAAAGTGATTGTCGTGCCGGGCAGAGCGGTCAATCTGGTCTTGAAATGAGGGCAGCCTCCCCGGCAACCGTTCACGGCAACGCTCCGGTGCGGGGAACGCAGTTGCTGGTAGAGCACATGAGCGATGTCGTTCGGCGACCATCGCTCGTGGCGATTGAGATTGCGTGGCGTTGGTTGTTCGGAATTCCATTTCTGCTTATTTGCTGGCGGCAGATTCAGATGATTCTTGCCGCATATCCTCTGGACTCTTCCGGAGCGGCATCGATCGATACGCAGAACCCATGGGTCGCCGCAGTGCAGATCTCGAATGTCGCCACATTCTATGAGCCGCATGGGTTTGCGCTGTTGCGATGGCTGCTGCCTGCTGCGGCTTTGGCCTGGATGATCGTCTCCGGCGTGGGCCGCAACCTTCTGCTCATGAGAATGGAACCGCGCGTGCCGTTTCGACCGATTTCTGTGATCCTGCTCCAGGGCGCATGGTTGGCTCTGCTCGGGCTTACGTTGTGGGGTTGGCTCGGCTCGATGCAATGGGTTGCGGCCACGCATATCGCCGGAGCCGGCGAGCCTGATCTGGTTGGCTACTTCATCTGGGCCATCTCTCTGGCTCTGGGATTCTTTATGGCCTTCGCGCTCACAAGCTGGGTGCCGGCTATTGCGCCGATTCTCGTTGTGCTGGAAAGGCGCTCCGCGCTTTCAGCTCTTGGACAAGCTCTGCGGCTGGGGAACGGTTTCACGAGCAAGCTGGCCGAGATCAATCTTGTGCTCGGCATCGTGAAGCTGGCGCTGCTGGTGGTAGCGATGGTGTTTTCTGCCGCGCCGCTGCCGTTTAGCGACGAACTCGGTCCCGGCGCCATGCATTTCGTCGCGGCCACATCAGGGCTGTTCTTCCTGGTCGCCGATGACTTTTTCCAGGTTGTTCGGCTCAAGGCATTCGTCGAATTCTGGAGAATCTTCAGGGCCAACGAAGTCGCGTGAGCTATTTCGTTGCGGGCCGCGTGGCCTCTTCCTTCAGATAGGCGTTGCTGAGCGTTTTCTTATCCCGGGCAATCGGCAACAAGGTCGGATAAAACTGCACGAAGGTCGTGTCGACTGCGCCGTGCTGCTGATGGCATGAGTAGCAACCGGCGGTGGGTGCGAAGACTTTGCCATTTTCGGCCGGCGAATCGAAATGGAAGAACGCCCATCCGCCGGGGAATCGGGCGACATCTTTGACGTGCACTTCGACGCCCATCAAGTCGGTCCCTTGATAGTGACCGCTCTGATTGATTGATCCCTTGCTTTCGGCCCCGCGGGATTCGAGCACCATGACGGTTTTGTCGGGCCACGTTCCTGTGGCCACAAAACTGCGATAAGCCGCGGGGTTGACGAAGACATTGTCGAACGAGCTCATGCCAGCGGGCTCCGGGGTGTAACTCATGCCGAGGCCGGAGGAAAGGTAGATCCATTCGCGGTAATTGGTTGGGGGCAGCATTTCTCCATTGGGTGCATAGGCCGGCACAGTATCCGTAGCAGCGGCCACGATGGCCGGAGATGTCCCGTGGGCTTGGAAGAATGCGCAGGCAGCGGCCAGCAGACAGACTACAGCTGAAGCAAAGGCAGTTCTGGGAAGGGAATGACCTCTCATACCGGTTCTATACGCCATGTCCGCTCCGAAGGTTCCTTCATTCTTCACGATCCCTCGCGCGCTTGGAGCTTAAAACACCTTCAACTGAATCACAAGATACTTCTTGGGGTCTTCGCGAATGCCCTTGATGAGTTGCTGAGCCTGGTCGGCAGTTTGATCAAGGTGATCGTAGAGCGAGCGGTTCTTGACCAACTGGCCGGCCGTGCCCTGACCTGCATTAATACCCTTGGAAATTTCGTCCAGGTTGGTCAACGTATCGTCCAGCTTCCTGGCAAATTCGGGATCCTTGACCAGCTTGCCTAGCGATCCCTTGCCGGAGTTGATTTGAGCGGTCAGCTGGTTCAGATTCGCGGTCGCGGCATTCAAATTGTTATAAAGCGTCTCATCCTTCAGGAGCTTGCCGGCGGTGCCTTTGCCCGCTTGCAGGTCCGTGGTAATCGAATTGAGATTATCGACGGCCGAATTCATTTTCTTATAGAGGGTGTCGTCGTTGATCAGCTGCCCCAGGCTTCCTTTCCCATTCGAGATGTTGTCGGTGATCGTCCTGAGATTGGCGGCCATCGATCCAATGTTCCTGGCCATCGTGGGATCGTTGAGGAACTCGCCTGCAGTGCCTTTGCCCTTGTTGAGCGTGTCAACGAGCGTCTCAAACTTATGGATCAGCACGTTGATTTCCTGGATGGAGACTTCACTGGTATTGATGACGGACTGAATGGTTGGTGCCCCGGACTGCTGGAGTTCGGCTCCGTTGGATACGGGGGGCCCTGTCGCATGGGTGGAGTCGATGTCGAGGTAGCTGTCGCCCAGGACGCCTGCCGCCTGGATCGAGGCCAGCGAATCGGTGTGCAGGTCGTATACATATTTCTCACCCACCTGCATGGTCACCTCGACCGGATTAGGATTCCGCGCGGGAATCACACGCATATGGACGACATTGCCGATGGTGACGCCTTCGAGGCTAACGACCGCACCATCTTTCAGACCGCCGGCGTTGGGAAAGTAACAACGCAGCTCGATCCGGCGGGCGAAGAGGCCGCCAGTGGATGAGCTCATGAGAAAGATGATGGCGGTCAGCAGGGCAAGGGCGACCAGAACCAGAGCGCCCACTTTAAGTTGCGACCACTGAATCTCTTTGCGGCTTGGCACGTTACTCCCTTTGAGGAACTCAGCGGATCAACGCCTTGAGAATATCAGAGGCGGCGCGATTTGAGCGGAATAGGGACCCCGTCGTCAGGACCGAAACCTCGACGAACTGGGCTACTTTGCATCCTCCAACAAAACGCTTGCCATGGCGATTTGAGCGGTATGGGTAAGCGAAACGGCAGTGCGCACAACCCCCAACTGGCCTGCAATCTCCGCGGCCCGACCGTGGAAACGGAGGCTGGGCTTTCCGCCCGGCTCGCGGACCACCTCAATCTCCAGCCAGTTGACTCCAAAGCTGATGCCGGTGCCCAGCGCTTTGGCTGCCGCCTCTTTGGCGGCGAAACGCGCGGCGAAACTCTCGGCCGCGTTGCGCTTGCGAGTGCAGTACGCCTGCTCCCGCGAGAGAAAGACGCGATCAAGGAAGCGTCCGCCATAGCGATCCATGGCGTGCTGAATGCGCGCAATTTCTACCACGTCGATTCCGGAGCCGGTGATCATCTTGTTTATCAAACTACAACATTTCTGCGGGAGCGCGCCTGTCTGAGTGCCGTGCGCGGTGCAGGACTTGGGTCGTCGAAGGAAACTGTGCACTGGAATCCTGAAGCGGACTCCAATGATCGGATAATGTTTTACCCACAGCTGAGTATCGGAGATGTGTCAAAGGCGGTCATGCCCGTTCGACTCCGCAACACGACTCATCCACTCCAGTCTGACACCGATAAACGGCACGTGAAGATGAAGATGCAGGAAACGAGCCGGCGGCAGGCGCTGAGCATCCCCTGGGCGTTGCAGATGAAGGCCGTCTCCACCGAGGATCCGTCGCGGCTGGTTCAGACGCTTACCGGCGCTATCCTTGGCTGTGGCGGATGGGTGCTGAGCCGGGGCGCGAACGACACCGGAAGGGTGAACATGCTGTTCGAATTCGAGCGGCAGGCCTGTGTCGACATCTACACGATCTTGATTGCGGCGGGGCTGGAGCTCAGCCAGAGCGGCCACGTCCGGCTCACCGAACTTTGCCAGTGCACGCGCAGCCAGCAACGAGATTGCGGTGCGGAGATCGCCAGCGTCGATCTCGAGGTTCAGACTTTTCCACCTGAGATCGTCGTCATGCAGACTTCGGGGCCTGCCTAGGCGAAAGCATCGAACCCACTGGAGTAAACTCTACCGGTGGCAAACTGGCCGGGCCCCATCGGCTCCTTGATTCTCAATAGTATGGGCTTGTATTCCTAACCCCGATTTCATTTATCCCGCCTCTACGAGCCCATATTTTCGTTGCCACGATTGTTTCAACTGCATGCGCACGGCGGCGCGCTCGGCCTCCGTCACTGCCGGTTCGGGTCCCTGAACGAAACTGGCAGCTTCCTTCTTTGCCAGTTCCAACAGTTGCCGGTCACGGACGAGGTTGGCCACGCGGAAGTCCGGCAAGCCGGCCTGTCGCGTGCCAAAGAACTCGCCCGGTCCGCGCTGTCTCAGATCGAGATCGGCCAGTTCAAAACCATCCTGTGTTTCAACCATGGCGTTCAAGCGCTCCTCGCCAAGGTCGGAGATGCGCTCACCGGTGACTAGAATGCAATAGCTCTTGGCCGCACCGCGTCCCACGCGGCCACGCAGCTGGTGCAACTGCGCAAGGCCAAAGCGCTCGGCGTGCTCCACCACCATCACAGTGGCGTTGGCCACGTCCACACCGACCTCGATGACGGTGGTTGAAACCAGCACATCGATCTCGCCGCGCTGAAAACGGCGCATGATTGTTTCCTTTTCATCGGCGTCGAGACGGCCGTGGAGCAGGCCCACACGCAAACCGGCGAACGGCCCCTTGCGGAGTTTTTCGTGCATCTCGACCGCGGATTTGAGACCCGATTTCGCATTTGGGGCTGCTTCCTTTACCACACTTGCAAAGAGCTGCGCTCCACCAGCCTTTGGAGGAGTTCTGCGGCGAACGGTCGGCGACTGGGCAGCTTTTTCGGACTGAGGATCGTCGCGCGAGAAATCCAACTCCGGTTGGTCGTCTTTCGATCCCTCGATGACCGGGTAAACGATGTAGGCCTGCCTGCCCTGCGCCACCTGTTTGCGCACAAAGTCCCACACTTCGTCGGCTCGCTCCCCGGGCATGCGCCGCGTGACGATGGGCATGCGCCCCGGTGGCAGTTCGTCGAGCGTGCTCAGGTCAAGGTCGCCGTAAAGCGAGAGTGCCAGCGTGCGCGGAATAGGCGTGGCCGTCATGACCAGCACGTCGGGCTCTGGCTGGTTGGGCTTCTTCATCAGCTTGAAACGCTGCACCACGCCGAAGCGGTGTTGCTCGTCAACCACGACCAGGCCGAGCCGGTCGAACTCCACGTTTTCTTCGATCAGCGCGTGAGTGCCGATGATCAGGTTTGCCTCGCCACGGTTGATGAGGCCGCGATTGGTCCGCTTGCGATCTTCGTCGAGCGAGCCGGTGAGCAGCACAATGCGCGGCTTGCGGCTGGAACGCTCCAGCAGTTTGCGCGCGGCGAGATAGTGCTGCGTGGCGAGAATCTCGGTGGGCGCCATCAGCGCGGCCTGGTAGCCGTTTTCCATCGCCACCAGCATCGCCTGAAACGCGACAATCGTCTTGCCCGAGCCCACGTCGCCCTGCAACAGCCTCCGCATGGGATGAGACGCGCGCATGTCGGTGACGATTTCGCCGAGTGCACGTTTCTGCGCCGATGTGGGATGAAAGGGAAGCACCTCACGGATGGCTTCGCGCACCTTCTCATTGGTGGCGAAGGAGACGCCGATGCGCTCTTTCATGCGGCGCCGCTTGAGCTCCAGGCCGAGTTCGAGAAAGAAAAACTCCTCGAAGATGAGGCGCCGATGGGCGGGAGTCGAAAAGCTCTGCAGCTCAGAGAATGATGTGCCTTCCGGCGGAAAGTGAACTTCGCGCAGCGCCGCTTCGCGATCAGGAAAGTCGAGCCGCTCGAGCATCGATTTGGGCAGGCATTTGGGCATCGCGCCTCGCATGGATTTGAGCAGGTTGAAGATGACGCGGCGCTGCCAGCGCGAGGCCAGTCGGCTGCCGCCGAGCGATTCGTAGACAGGCGTGATGCGTCCCACTTCGAGCATCTGCGTCTCGGCGTCGGCCGTTGCGTCCGGCAGGATCTCAAATTGCGGCTGGATCATTTTGAAGTTTGTGCTGGAGCGCGACGGTTCGACCCTGCCATAAACGGCGACTGTCTGTCCGGCCAGGAATCTTCCCTGAAGGTAGGGCGAATTGAACCAGACGCACTTCAGGGCGTGGCGGCCCTGACCGACCGTCAGCTCAAAGAGCGGCATGCGGCGCGTCCGCAGCAGAGCCGAGCCGCGCACCTCTCCGATCACGCTCGCCACCTCGCCCGGTTTCAATTCGTCCAGGCTGATCGGGTTCTGGCGATCCTCATAGCGGAAGGGAAGATGGTAGAGCAGGTCCTCAGCGGTCAGGATACCTTTTTCGCGCAGCATCTCAGCGATCTGCGGACCGACGCCGCGCACATACTGCACTTGATCGCTGAGGTTAGGCACAAGCGAATGCTAAATGGCGCGGACGGCTCGCAACAATCTGGCGGCAGCGAAGCGTCCGCGATTCACCTCAGCTGAACCCCAGCACAGGATGTGGAATGTAGGGTTCTTCCAGCGCCGTCATCTCCTCCAGAGTGAGTTTTACAGCCAGCGCCGCCACAGCATCCTCGAGGTGATTAGGCTTGGTTGCGCCCACAATCGGTGCGGTAATGGCTGGCTTCGCCAAAAGCCACGCGAGAGCTACCTGCGCACGAGGAACCCCGCGCTTCTCGGCGATCTCTCCCAGCCGGTCGACGACTTTGCGGTCGGCGTCTTCGGTTCCCGAGTAAAGAATCTTCATGAACTTGTCGGTCTCTGAGCGCAGTGTTTCTTCCGCCTTCCATGCACGCGTAAGGCGGCCGCGCGCCAGCGGGCTCCAGGGGATCACGGCGATGCCCTCAGCCTTGCAGAGGCCGATCATCTCGCGCTCTTCTTCGCGGTAGAGCAGGTTGTAATGGTTCTGCATGGAGACGAAACGGGTCCATCCGTGCAGGTCGGCGAGATAGAGCGCCTTTGCGAACTGCCACGCAAACATCGACGATGCGCCGATGTAGCGCGCCTTGCCCGCCTTCACCACATCGTGCAGAGCCTCGAGCGTCTCCTCGATAGGCGTCTCGTAGTCCCAGCGATGGATCTGATAGAGATCAACGTAGTCGGTCTGGAGGCGCCGCAGGCTCTGGTCGATTTCAAACATGACCTCCTTGCGCGAAAGACCCTTGCCGTTCGGCTCGTCGCGCATCACCCCTTGCAATTTGGTGGCGATCACGACCGCTTCGCGGCGCGTGTTGGCCTTGAGGAAGCGTCCCACAACTGCTTCGCTGTCTCCGCTTGAATATACATTGGCGGTGTCGAAGAAGTTGATGCCGAGATCGAGCGCCTGACGCAAGAACGGCTGGCTGTCTGCCTCGTTCAGGGTCCACGCATGGCGTCCGGGCAACGGCTTTCCTGCGGCCGGGCTGCCGTAGGTCATGCATCCCAGGCAGATGCGGGAAACTTTGAGTCCGGTACGGCCGAGATTAACGTATTCCATGATCGCTCCTTCATCAATTTTAGTGCGCCCTAGCGCCTGGGCTAACTCGATGGAGAGACCTGGCCAAGAGCCGCGAGGTTTCAACCGTCAATGAGCGCGAAAGGAACTGAAACCGTGACAATTAAACGACACGGTACTTTCGTGCCCTATCGCCCGAAGCGCGAACTGCATTGGATTTTTCATTGTGCGAACATCGGGAGACAACTCTTCTTTTGCGGCAAGGGTCTAAAATTACAGGACATGGGGCAAGGTGTATCTTTTGGGATCTTCCGCAGGCTCTTGTGCTTGCGAGGGAGAGATTTCGGGCCGTCTAACAGGAACTGGACGAGATCTCTAACAGGCACCGAGTAGGAACATTGGCCAGAAAGGCGTCACGTAAATTGAGTCCCAGATTGGCTCATGGCAGGGCGATAACATCCGATCCGCAAGAGCGGCGCTTTCCTTTCCCAAGCCGCCGCGCGGAGGGACCTTTCCAACTCAACGGTTCGAAGTCGCCTGTCACAAAGAAGAGCGCATCGGTGCCGGGCCGCTGGCCTGCACGCATTCTGGCGGTCATCGCGGTTCCGGTATTTGTTTTGCTGGCCGGCTGCGGCGGATCGGCGTCAGGTTCGTCTACTTCATCCAACGGCACACTCTCCGTCTCGCCGGGCACGGCAGCGATTGACACCAACTGCACCGGCTGCAATGCCCTCAATACTTCGGGGCAAGCCGTCGAACAGTTTTCCGCCGCCCTGAGCAGCGGCGACGCGGCTTCGGTCACCTGGTCGGTAAGTGGCGGGGATGCCCATGCAGGTGCTGGTTCCATCTCAAGCAGCGGCCAATATACTCCGCCTCCTTACCTGACAGCAGATAGCGTGAAAGTGACGGTGACGGCCACGGAAGCCTCCGGCGCGAGCACAACGGCGAACGCCACTTTGACAGTGACGCCAGGTTTCCTGGAGCCGCTTTCGCCGGAAAACTCGGCGCTTGGCGCCAACGGAGCGGTAACCGTCACGGGTTATATTGCCGAATCCGGCGGAACCACAGGAATCAACTATGCTGTTTCAAACTCGGCAACCGGATCGGGCAGTGGGCAGGGTTCTTTGGGATCTACAAGCTGCACTCGTAGTTCGACCGAGTTTACGTCTTGCGCGGTCACCTACACGGCACCTGGATCGGTTACATCCACCGCTTCTGTCTATGTGGTTGGCACGGTTGGCACATCGTCGTCAAAAGCCTCATCTCAGGTGTTGCTGAACACGGCGGGGATTTCAAGCAATCCTGCCACGCACCAGGCGCAACTGGCGTTGCCGATCCTGTTCGGAAGTTCCGGCGGCAACAATAACGACTACGACACGCAGAATGGACAGATTATCGACTGCTGCGGCGGCACGCTTGGATCGATGATCCAGAACAGCACCGGCACCCAATACATCTTGAGCTGCAACCACGTTTTGGCGCGCAGCGATCAGGCCTCCGTCGGCGAAATGATTGTGCAACCCGGGCTCATCGATAACGGTTGCTATCCAAGCGGAGACGGGGGGACAGAGACGGACGTGGGCTCTTTGACAACCTGGCTCCCGCTCAGTTCCAGCACAACAAACGTGGATGCGGCCATCGCGCAGATCAGCACGGGAGTCGCGGTAAATACGACTGGCGCAATCATGGAATTGGGTACGCCAGGAGCGGGCGGTGTGTTGTCTGCCGCACCTCCGGGCATCTCTTCAACAGGCGGCAAGGGTGAGCTTCCGACCATCAACATGTCGGTGGCCAAAAGCGGGCGCACCACCGGACTGACATGTGCCAACATTGCGGCGGTGAATCTTACCGTGGAAGTGAGCTACTTCAAGAACTGCGAAGAGACCGAACCATACCTGACCAAGACCTATACCAACCAAATCTCCATCGAAGGCAATCAATTCAGCGACGCGGGCGACTCTGGATCGCTGGTTGTGGATTCGACGGATGCCGAGCCGGTTGGATTGTTCTTCGCCGGCGGCGAGGCCAACGGAGTCAGCGAGGGTGTGGCCAATCCAGTATCGGCAGTCCTGACGGAACTCGGCGCGCAGGAGAACACCTCGTACACATTTGTTGGCACTGCGGACCACCCGGTCAGCTGCCTGAACTATGGCAACGGCACGGTCACCGCGGCGCAGGCCACGACACTTGCAGACGCGCAGACCTCGCTTGCTCAGCAGGCGCTATCGCAGGCGCGCATCCTGATCAATCCTTCAGCCGGAGTCCTGGGTGTAGCAACAGGAAAGAGCAGTGACCACGCGGGCGAGGCAGCCGTGATTCTCTATGTTGACCAGGGCATGAATGTCTCAGCACCACAGTTGATCGACGGAATCCGCACCGAGGTGATTCCGACGACGGCGCAGGCCTTTACGGCGGGCGTGGCTCCAAAATCTCTCGCCGAATCCAATACACTTCCGCCGGTCGCGTCCACGGTGCTCAACCAGGCAGTCGCCACAAAGGACCAGGTGGAGCAGAGCCTGATGAAAGAGAATCCGGCCTTCTTCGGCGTGGGCGTTGGTCAGAGCTTCGACAACCCGAAGGAAGCCGCGCTGGTTATCTTTGTCGACCGCACGCAGGTCCCTGCTTCACTTCCGGCCACGATCGCCGGGCTCCGCACGCGATATGTGATTATGAATCGCCTGCACGTGACGCGGTCGTATTTGGGCGGCCAAATCCGGCAGCGGAGCCACTGCGTGCCGCATCCGGCCGCGCATCCATTGAGTGACTTCGATCCGCTTCACACCCACACTCTGCGCGGCGTGGATCTGTACTAGTGTCGGGCCAAGCCGATTAAGCGTCTCCAGTCAAAAAAACGAAACTGAGCTCGTGGCACCCCATGTCCCGGAATCGGGACATGGGGTGCCGGGCATCATTCCAATCTCTGCTCAGTTCACAGGTTTCGCTTTACCGCTTTTCAAGCTGTCGTCGATGATCGAGTTGATCTTCTGCTGATTTTGCTGAACGGTTTGGCCCAGTTGCGAGCCCATCTGGCGCATCTGCTCGCTGAACTTGTCCTCGTCGGCTTTGAACTTCGAGCTAAAGTTTGCGTTGAAGTTCTTCATATCCGTATTGACCTCGGCCTCGATCACGCGGCGCTGAATCTCGGAGATCTCGCGCTGCACCTGCTGAAGTTCTTCCCGCGAAACAGTGGCGCCCTGCTTGGCTGTCAGACTGGCCACCGATGCGTTCAAGTCGGCCATCTCCTTTGAGAGGTCGGGCGCAGGAATGGCGGCTGCGGCTTTGCGCGCTTCTTCGCGGGCCTCGTCGCGGGCCTGCCGACCGGCATCGCGGAACTGCTCGCCGAGCGCGCGCATTTGCTCGCCCTGATCGTGCACGGCCTTATCCATCTGCTCAATCTGGCTCACGGTTGCGGGATCGTCGACGATGTAGTACTTGCCATCGTGGCGGAAGAGCAGGAAATGTCCATGGGCCGCGCCGCGCGCTTTCTCCACTTCGGCCTCCATTTCGCCGCCCGTGTTGCCGCAGAATCGCGTTTCAGTCCCAGAGTCGCCGACAAGCGCGTACGCGTCTCCATCGGCGAAGCAGTGCGCGTGGCCTTCGTAGCTGTGCATGAAAGCCATGACAGGAGGAATCGGCGGCACATCAACGTGGACGTCAATGGGCGGAATGGGCGGAATGGCGGGAAGACTTTGAGCGCCGGCGGGCGGCAAGGGCGGGACCGGCGCGGGCTCGGGAGTGGGATTCGGATCCGGCACAGTAGCGGGTGCGGGCGCTGCTTCCGGCGCAGCCGGAGGCGGCGTTTGCGTCGGACTTGAATCGGACGACTGCGCCGGCGCTGCACCAGGCTCGCCCGTTACGGCTGAGAATGACGGCAACGGGTCTTTCGAAAGGCTGGCCGTTTGGGGCGAGGTGGTTTGTCCGGGCGCGGCCGCAGCCTGCACACGAAACAGCGCAGTGGCTGCAACGATTACTGCGGGAACAATCACGGCGGCAACGAATGCGCGGCGGCTACCGGCGAAGGCCTGCTTGAAGCTGGATTCGTTGAGCAGACGGTCGATGCGATGGGAGAGATTATTTGAGCGGGCCATAGCTACTCCTGTGAGAGTTGGGCGCGGCAGTGCCGCGAATTCGAGTAAGAGCTGGGCGTAAGCGGAGCGGCTGCTAGATTCTTCAAGACCGGCGTGGTCGCTTATGGCTTCGCTCAGTTCGGAAAGCTTGCGCTTGAGCCACCATCCCAGCGGGCTGAACCAGGTGAGTGCGGCATAGAAGCCTGCCAGCAGCTGCAAATAGAAATCGCGCTGGCGAACGTGCGAGCCCTCGTGGGCCAGCACAGCGCGCAGTTTTTCCGGCGGCCATTCCCAATAATCCGCAGGGAGGACGATTCCGGAACCAATGTTCACGGGAGAAAAGACGCGGCTGCTCGAGCGCGTGGCGATGGCTGAGTCGATGTCGCCAAGTTCTTCGGCTTCGACCGGCGAAGCGTGCAACCAAAGCCGAGTCGATGAAACGATGCCAATGAACCAGCGAAGCAAAAGCGCGGCGGAAACTGCGAGGTAAAGGAACCAGGCGATGGTGAGCGCGTCGAGAGGGAATCCGCTGGTCTTTTGGGTCGCGGGCGTTGTTGACTCCGCGCTGGTCGGCGCGGCTGTGGAAACGGTCGTGTTTGGCGTTGCGTCATCCGGCAAGATTTCGAAGTTAACGGCGCGGGCGTGACGCAGCAAACTGGTTCTGGATGCAACAGGAATTGACTTCGGCATTGTTGCGGAGGTCTGAACAGGCGCCACCGCGGCCCGCACATTGTCTGCCGGAGTTGACGGACGAGGAATGACTCGGGACCACGACGGCGCCGTCAACCGGATTTCTGCCCAAGAAGGAATCCATTGAGACAGCGTGAGCAGAGGCAATGCTATACCGGCGAGCAACATCGCGCTCCAGGCCGCTTTCTGCGCGCGGACATTCGTTACGCGAAGAAGGCGCAGACCAGCGCCAAGAATGCAAGCGGCCACGACGGCGCGCAAGACGGCTTCAAACAAGACGGGCAGCGCGAATCGAATCACGATTTTCCCTCCTTCTTGCGGGCGTTCCTGGCAGCGCCCTTGTCGGCGTCTTTGGACGCGCCGCTCTCTTCCGCCTGCGCGATGCGTTCCGCAAGACGCTGCAATTCATTGCGGTCCAGAACCTTGGAGTCGACCATGCCGACAAGCAGTGCCTCCACCGATCCCGCGCAGAACCAGTCCACAATGCGTTTGACGGCACGCCCGGCTACGCGCTGGCGCGATTCGGCGGGGCGATAGATGAAGGTGCGGTCTTCAACGGTGTGAGCGAGGTAGCCCTTCTCTTCGAGTCGCCTCAAGACCGTGCGTATGGTTGAGTCCTTGAGCGGGCGGCCGAGTTCTTCCCGCACCTGTTCCGCGGTAAGGGTACCTTTGCGCCAAATGGTGAGCAGGATACTTCGTTCGAGCTCCCCCAATTCGCTGGGGTCGTGATCGGGCTGTGTGTTACGGTCCATAGTGTTACTGACAGTAACACATAGAGCACATCGATTGTCAAGCATGCCGGCAAGATTTTTTTCTCGATGACTGGGGGTGCGGACCTTCAGGCCTTGATACGATCAGCGGGTTGCGATGCCACGTCGGTGCCTGCGGCAACGTTCCCGGCAGAATAACCGGATGACGCGACGGATGGCGCCTCGTCGGGAAGAAAAATCTCGAAGACCGTTCCTGAATGATCCTCTTCCGGCGAGGCGACCCGGCTGCGTACGCGCATGATCCCATGATGTTTCAGAACGATCTCCTGGCTGACCCAAAGTCCCAGTCCGGTACCGGTTGTCTCTTTCGTGGTGAAGAAGGCCTCAAAGATATGCTCGCGCACCTCCGGTTCCATACCCGAGCCTGTGTCGGCAACGGCAAACCGAACTCCAGATTGCGCGGGATTTTTCCAGTCGTGCGAGCGCCGCGTCCGCAGTACCAGGCGCCCTCCGGCGCCGCTGGCATCGATGGCGTTGCCGATTAGGTTGGCAAAGACCTGGCGGATTTCGCCGGCAAAACAGAAGAGGGTTAACCCAGGCTCGTAGTCGCGCTCCACATGGAGATCGACCGAGTGGATGCGGCTTTGATAGAGATCCAGCACCGAGTCAAACAATTCATCTGCTGCGACCCTGGCAGGCTGCGTCGGCTGACGGTAGAAGCGCAAGGTCTGCTGCGTGATTTCGGAGATGCGCCGCACCTCATTGTCGGCCATCGCCACATATTGCTTCGCCGTATCTGGAAGATCGTTGGAAGAGCGGAGCAGGAAGAGCAAGTTGGTTATAGCCTCAAGAGGGTTATTGATCTCGTGCGCAATGGAGGCCGCCAGACGTCCGGTTACCGCGAGCTTCTCAGTGCGCCGCAAGGCTTCCTCGCTGCGCTTGCGGTCACTGGCGTCAAGCGCGATGATTCCCACCCAGCGCACCTGGTTCGGCATCGTGCGCACAGGGTAAGCACTGATCAGCCAGGTCCAGGGGCGGCGGATTCTTCCGCCTTCGCCGCTCAGTTCCAGATTTCGCACCGGCTCTTCACTGGAAAAAACGCGGTGTATTGCGCCTTCGATCTCAGGAGCCACGGTCTTCGGTAGCAGGTCCGTCAGAGTGCGGCCGAGGTGATGGTTGACGGAGATGCCTGTCAGGTCAGCGAAGATCTGGTTGACGCGCACCACGCGGCCATTGTGATCAACGAATGCCAACCCGATGGGCGCATTGGCCAGCATGGAGTCAAGCAGGGAAAGCGTGTCATTCAAGCCAGCGCGCTGTTCCGCCAGCGATGCAACCATACGGTTAAATGTTTCGATCAAATCGCCAATCTCGTTTTGGACGCGCACGGGAAGCGGAAAACCGCTGCCGTCTTCAGGCGACGTCATGAGCGCGGTGGTGCCGTGATGCAAAAGCGCCAAAGGCTGCGTAATGGTGCGACCCATCAGCAGCACCAGGAGTGCCGAAGCCACGATCCAGATACTGCCGAAGATGGCCGTGTCGTCCAAAAGCGAACCCAACTGCTGGCGCGCCGCACTGCGGTCGAACGTCACAAAGGCATAGCCCCGAAGATTGGATCTGGTATAGATGGGCCGGATCGCTTCCCAACCGCCGTGACCCGTTGGGAAAACTCTCGACTCATCGCGTTTGGCAGCGGGAATCTGCGCTCGCTCAATCGCGCTGAGGGCAGCCGGTTCCTGCTTCACGCTTCTAAAGAAGAGAACTTCTCCGGACGGGTTGACGATTTTGGCTGACTGCACAATCGGCGCGTCGACGATGGTGTGCACCGCCAGATCTACCCAGCTCGGCTTCTGTTGCTCAAGCGCCTCAGCCGACTCATTGGCGAGGGCGGTCGACTCGTACTGAAGCCAGTACTGCGCTCGTTGATTCGTACGGCGTAATTGCTGCCAAGTCAGCAGCCCGGCGAACAGTCCTATCGAGAGGATTTCCAGCAGAAGCAGGCCGGCCAATATTTGCCAGCGAATGGATCGAGGCCACCAGCGCATTGCACGGATCCTCTCCGAAGACGGCCAGTCAACTAGCCTATCGAGTTGGATGCGGTAACCGCATCGCGCACACCATCCCGCGACCGCGCCTTGGCCAGCAGGGAATCTGCAATCTGCTTTCCATGAAAGCGGCCATTCTCAATAAAGATCTCGCTGGTGCGCGCGCCGGCGACGATGACGCCGGCCAGATAAATGCCCGGCACGTTGCTTTCGAGCGACGCGGGATCGCACCGCGGGCACCGGTCGTCGCCTTCGAAATCCACGCCCAGGCGCTCGAGAAAAGAAAAATCTGGATGGTATCCGGTCATGGCAAAGACGAAATCGTTGGGCAATGTCTCGCGGCCTGCAGGAGTCTCAACCACAACCGCGTCGGGCGTGATCTCCAGAACCTCGGTCGAAAAGTATGCCTTGACCTCTCCGTCCTTGATGCGGTTTTCAATATCCGGCTTGATCCAGTACTTCACGTTTGGCGTGATCTGGGGTCCGCGGTAGATGAGCGTGACGCGCGCGCCGCTTCGCCACAGTTCAAGGGCGGCAATGGCAGCCGAGTTCTTGCCACCAATGACCACGACGTCCATTCCGTAAAACGGGTGCGGATCGTGATAATAGTGGTGCACTTTGCTCAGATTCTCACCGGGAATGCCCATCCAGTTGGGCAGGTCGTAGTAACCGGTGGAGATAGCCAGTTTGCGAGCGTGCAGCTGGCCAGGCCGGCCGAATCGATCCACGGTGTGCGCGGTGAAGGCGCCATCGGCACCCGTTACGTTCTCCACGCGGTGGTATTGGTGCACGTTCAGATGGTAGTAGGCTGCCACCTGGCGGTAGTACTCAAGCGCCTCGCCGCGCGTGGGCTTTGCATTCACACTGGGGAAAGGGACGCCGCCGATCTCGAGGCGTTCCGAGGTGGTGAAGAAAGTCATGTGGGCCGGATAGTGAAAGAGGGAGTTGCAGACGCAGCCCTTATCCACCAGCGCCACTCGAAAGCCGGCCTTTTGCGCCTCGATGGCGGTGGCCAAGCCCGTGGGCCCGGCACCCACGACAAGCAGATCGAGGATCGGATTTGTCATCGCTTCAGAGATCTTCGTCCCGTCGGCCGGCGGTTCGCTCATGCTTCTAGATTAGGGTATTCGGCGGGAAACCGGTACGCGAAGGTGGGACAAGCAGAAAAGCCCCAGCTTCGGCTGGGGCTTTTCTTGAAAGCGTCAAACGGATTCGAATCCGACTATGCGAGGGCCGGCGCGGGTTCCAAAATAGGGACCGGGGGAGCAACGATTGAGGAAGGTGCCTGCTGCGAGGTCGAATGTAGAGGGCGGGTGAGGCGGTGAACGAAGTGATAGGGCGGCCATGGGCCAGACAGTTGCATCTGGCACTCCCGCATGATGGCGCTGGTGGTAGCGAACTTGTTCTGGTACCGCTCCACGCATTTGCGGTCGATGAGGTGGGCAATGTCCAGCATCATCTTACCGTTATCCATCAGCCGGCAGCTCACTTCCTCGTCCAGAGGAAGGAACAGCCTGTGCATCTGGAAACTGACGGCGCGCGCCCGCGTCTGCCGTTCGCGCGCCCGCGAAGCATTCTCCCTCAGATTGCTAAGATACTCGCGGCCGACTCCCTCGCTGCCCAAGCGTCGTTCAATCTCTTTGCCGCAGCAATCGTCGACGAAGATTTTCAGGTGCATCTCAGTCTTGCCGCGCAGTTTGTCAATGTTGCCTTGAAACTGACGCTGATTCGAGCGAATGGATTTGCGCAGCGACTCATCGTCGTTGAAGACGGTGCCGAACCGGAAGGGAAGTACGGTGGAGCGTTGAAAGCAGTCCGAGATCACGCGCGCGTGGTCGACGCCTGAACGCTGGCTAAAGCTTTCCTGGGGGTTGTGCTCGCTTACGATCACTGCCAAATCGCTTGCGGGATAAAGGAAAACCTGATTGCCACTGACTCCGAAAACCGATTCCATCGCGACTGGTTTGCGATGGCGGGCTAAAGCTGGAAATGCTTGTTTCTCACCGATGCAGTAGGCATACCATGCCATGACGAGACACTCCGTCCGCGCACGCCAACACTGTCAGGCGCCGCTGGTTGATGAAGCTCTGTGAACTTGGGAACAACTGCATTCATAGTGGAGGATAGATTTTTCGGTCCGAGGTTGCGGACCCCCCAAACTAACGGGAATACTAGTCCCCTGAAAAGACGACTGGCAACACCGGAAAGGGGAAAGATGGAGGGGTGGCGCAGCTTGTGCAAAAGTTGTATTCACTACACTACAATTTGGATTGATTTGGTCAAATTTGTGCTCCGGCTCACGATAAGGAGTTCAAATAAAGCACTTTGGGCCGGTAATTGCTGGCCAGTTGTCCGGTCGAAAACCCAGCCTCCAGATTCGCCAACCCTCTGCGCTCCTTGTTTTCCACAGTGGCCCGATTCGGGCGGCGGTCTCTCCAAAGCGCTGGTCCCAGCTGTCCTGCCCTTTCGATTCAAAACGGCAAACTCTAGTAGACTCAACCGCAGAATGTCTCGATCTTCCCGCTTCTTTCATCGCTCCCCGTCCGGACCAAAATTCATCGCGTTCATGGCCATTCTTGCAACTGGGGCCTCCTCAACAGGCACGCGAGTGATTGCCCAGGGCACGCACCTCTGGCAGCAATCGCAGATGGAGGAGTTTGAAAAGGGGACACCCGAGGGTGTTGCGATCGAGAGTGACGGTCACCTTCGCCAGGGGCCTGGACTTACCGAACTCGCGACAACCCCGTCGACATATGTGTGGTCGATTGCGGTCGACAAGAAGGGGACCGTCTTCGCGGGCACGGGATCGCCCGCAACTGTGCTGCGGCTTGGTGCGAAGCCTGGCGACAAGCCGTTCACCCTTTTCGAAACGAGAGACCTCAGTGTTCAGGCGCTCCTGTTTGCGCCGGATGGTGCGCTGTATGCAGCCACTATGCCCAGCGGCAAGGTGTACAAGCTTGATCCAAACGCGACCACGAAGCAGGATGAGTCCAACGCGACAGTCGTTTTCGATGCGGGCAAGCCGAATGCCGTGCCGGGCGACGGGAAGTCCGCCTCGGCTTCTGCCTCGCAATCGCACTACATCTGGGACCTGACCCTTGATTCTGTCGGACGCCTCTACTTTGCAACTGGAGATCCCGGAGCGGTCTATCGCCTCGACCCAACCAAGCCCGGTGGGATGCCCGAACTTTTCTTCAAGAGCGACGAGGCTCACATTCGGACTCTTGCATGGGACGCTAAGGGCAACCTAATCGCCGGCTCTGACGGTTCCGGGCTGGTTTACCGGATCGATTCGAACGGCAAGGGATACGTGCTCTTCGAAGCTCCACGGCGTGAAATCACCTCGATAGCCGTCGGCGCGAATGGAACCATCTATGCCGCGTGCGTTGGCGACAAGAGCCGCAATCCGCTGCCTCCCTTGCCAGTCCAGGGAACGTCCTCCATTACGATCACGGTGGTCCAGCCGCAGTCGGTTCAAGCGGCGAACGCCAGTGCCTCCGTGCCGGAAGGAACGCAGATCTTTGCCCTCACTGAGGACCAGGCGCCGCGCTCGCTCTGGTCGAGCAAAGATTCCATTGTCTATCGGCTCGTTGCCGGGCCGGACGGTCTGCTCGCTTTCAGCGGCAATCGCGGACAGATCTTTCGCATCGAGGACAATGGCAGTTTCGCCGACATCGGGCACCTGCAGGCGCAGCAGGGGCTGAGCGTAGCGACCGAACCGAGTTCCGTTCGCCTATTCATCGGTACCGGCAACATCGGTAAGGTTTTTGAGTTTGGCGCGACGGAAACGCACGAGTATGCCAGCGACGTTCTCGACGCTGGGGCCTTCGCCCGCTTTGGCCGCGTGGAGATCGAACCCGGCTCAACCGATTACGACATTCTGACGCGCAGCGGCAATGTGGAACAACCCGTCCGCGGCTGGAGCGATTGGCAGCCGCTCGCCGCCGGCTCCGTGGCCTCGCCGCCCGGCCGCTTTCTGCAGTGGAAGGCGGTGTTGCACGCGGGCGGCATGCTGGGCAGCGTGGGCGTCAACTATCTTCCCGTGAACTCAGCGCCCGTTGTCGACGAACTGGTGGTGGTTCCCGGCGCGCGCATCAATCCGCAGGCCAACTACTCCCAAAATCAAACTGTGAACATCACATTCCCGTCTTCAAATCAGGGTTCCACGATCACCTTTGACGCCAACAGCCCGAGCCAGCCTCTGCAGGCAACGAAGGATCGCACCGCTGTCACCGTCCGCTGGGCCGCGCACGACGACGATGGCGATTCCCTGACTTATTCGCTTTTCTTGCGCGGCGACGGCGACAGTGAGTGGTGGCCATTGAAAAAGAAGGTGAAGGACACGGCCTACAGCTTCGACGCTTCGCTCATTCCCGACGGCGGCTATCGCATCAAGGTGGTCGCATCCGATTCTCCCTCGCACTCGCCGGGCGACGCGCTCGCCGGTGAGAAGGTCAGCGATCGATTCGTCGTTGACACCACACCGCCAGTTATCGTGAACCTCAAGGCGATCAAGATGATCGAATGTGGAGGCGCCCCGTGCAGCAAAGGGTTTGCCGTCGCCTTCGACGCCGAAGATTCATCTTCCCCCGTCGTTCGTGCAGAATACTCGCTCGATGCCGGGCCATGGCGACACATCGATCCAACGGATCAGATTTCGGACTCGATGAAAGAGCATTATGGAGTCGCGATTCCAGACGCGGATTGGAAAGTCGAGCACCTGATCACCGTGCGCGCCTACGATCGCTATGACAATGTGGGTGTGGCGAAAACGATCGTTCCCGCACAGGCACAATAGGCGCCATGCGATTTGAACTTTATGTGGCGGCGCGTTACCTGAAGGCCAAGCGGCGGCAGGCCGTCGTCGGAGTGGTCACCGTCATCTCCATTGCCGGAGTGACTGCGGGTGTGGCGGCGCTCATCATCGCTCTCGCCATTACCAACGGAATGCGCCGCGACTTGCAGGATAAGCTGCTCGGCTCCAGCGCGCACGTGCAGTTGATGCAGATGGACGGACGCGGAATCCCCGATTGGCAGAACCTGCTGGGCCGCCTGCGCAGAGTTCCGCATGTCGTTGCTGGGTCTCCTGGTTTGTACGAACAGGTGCTGGTGGCTCGCGGCGCGCGCGATGGCGGCGCAATGATTGAGGGCATACTCCCCGATGACGAGCGCACTGTCAGCGACTTACTGTCGACGGCCACGCCCGGCGCGGTTGGGGCACTTGAGCCACAACCTCAATCCTCATCGACGCAAAATGCGGAGTTTCCGCCGATCGTTCTCGGGAGGGACCTGGCAGAGACCATTGGCGCTTCCGTTGGCGATTCGGTCATCGTTATCAGCCCCCAGGGGGAGATGACGCCCATGGGCGTGATTCCCAAGTACGTTCGATTCAGGCTGGCCGGAACTTTCCACTCGGGCTTCTACCAATACGACGCGCAGATGGGCTTTCTACGCCTGGCAGACGCGCAGCACCTCTTCGATGAGCCCGACCTGCTCTCTGTGATCAGCTTTAAAGTCGATAATCTTGATCACGCGCCGGAGATTGCGCACGCCATTGAGCAGGCCGCAGGCAAGGGCTACATGACTACGAACTGGAAGGAAGAGAATCGCGAACTCTTTCATGCCCTCGAGGAGGAACAGATCGTCACCTTTATTGTGATCGCACTTATCGTCATTGTGGCCGCGCTCAACATTCTCATCGCGCTCACCATGATGGTGATGGAGAAAACGCGCGATATTGCTGTGATGATGAGCTTCGGCGTCACTCCGGGCCAGATACGGCGCATCTTTCTCTTTCAGGGCCTTCTCATTGGTGTCGCAGGTACGGCGCTGGGGCTGGTTCTCGGGTACATTGCATCGTGGGCCGGCGGCCATTATCACTTCATCCATTTGTCAGCGGACGTCTACTCCATCGACACACTGCCCTTCGCGCCGCGGCTAATCTACGGGGTGATTGTGTCGGTTGTATCGATTGGAATCTCACTGCTGGCGACGGTGTACCCCTCGTCATCGGCCGCAAGAGTGCTGCCCGCCGAGGCGCTGCGATACGAGTAGGCGAGCTACTGCGGTGTGATGATTCCGCCCATCGAATGACGCCGCGGCAGCAAGATACCGCGATGATCGACTTCGGCCGCCGGCTTACCCGATCCCGTCTCAGCCAGAATCTTCCGCTCGACCAACGCGCCGCCGCACGCCGGGCACCAGTCAGCCTCTGTTTGTTCCGCAAGCACCGCGTGGCATTGGCTGCAGATTCGTTCCATATCCATTAGCCTACCCGACCCATTTGCGTCTTCGGTCGTTCGCTTGCTTGTCCCTCGCTCCCTTCCGCGCCGTGGAAGCAGCTCGCTATTCCTTACTCGCGTTGACGGCTCCCGGTACACTGAACCTATGCATCCATCCCCGCGGCTCATCGCCATCGACGTCGACGGTACGCTGCTGCCTACAGGTTCTCAAACGATCAGCGAGCGCAACGCGAGGGCGTTGCTAGCGGCTCAGCAAGAGGGCATTACGGTCGCTATCGCCACGGGCAGACGGCCTGCCTACACCGTTCCTTTGCTGACGGGTCTCGGCCTGCGAGCGGATACCCCCCTGATCGCGTCCAATGGGGCAGTGCTCTCGACGCTGGGTGGTGGTGTGATCAACCGCTGTCACATGCCCTCGCGAGTGGCGCGAGGACTTTGCGGTGTGCTTCGGCC
>CAZHOO010000048.1:0-23613 GCA_964533905.1 uncultured Occallatibacter sp.
CGACCCCTCGCACCCCAAGCGAGTGCTCTACCAGGCTGAGCCACGTCCCGACATGACGCAGCCGGTCCGCCTTCGCGAACCGGCTTTGGGGTCTGGAGCTAGTTTACACTCCCGCGCTTCTGAATCCGAATCACGATTTCAGCGCCTCTCGCGCCTGATCCAGAATCGCATCCGCAATCGCCAGCGCTGCGGTCGCTGCCGGGCTCGGCGCGTTCAGCACGTGCAGCGCTCCATCTCGCCGCACAAAATAGAAGTCCTGCATCAGCTCGCCCGCCGGTGAAAGCGCCTGCGCGCGTACGCCCGCTCCTCCTGGCGCCAGGTCCTCGATCGTCAGTTCGGGAACCAGCCGCTGCAACGAGCGGCAAAACAGCTTCTTGCTATACGACCGCTTGAACTCCTCCCAGCACATGCGCGGGTAGCGCACAAAAAATCTCCAGAACCCCGGATAGGTGAGAGTGTCCAGTGTGTCGCGCAGCGAAAAATCCGTATGCCGGTAACCCTCTCGCTTAAAAGCCAGCACGGCATTCGGCCCGCACTCGACCCCGCCGCCAATTTGTCGTGTAAAGTGCACTCCGAGAAACGGAAAACTCGGGTCCGGCACGGGGTAAATTAAATTCTTCACCAGATATTGCCGCTCCGGCCGCAGCTTGTAATATTCGCCGCGGAACGGAACGATCTTCGCCCGGTCGCCGCTGCCTGCGATGCGGCCCACTCGATCGCACTGCAATCCGGCGCAATTGATCAGAAAGTCCGCTTTATGTTCTGCGGTTCCAGCTTCGCCTTTGGTCTCGATCGTCCACGCGCCGTTTTTCTTCGCCCGCGTTACTTCCGAGGAGAACCTGAGCTCACCGCCTCTTGCGACAATCTCCTTCACCATCTCTGCGCAAACCGCGCCGTAGTCCACGATCCCTTCCTGCGGAACGCGAATTCCTGCGAGTCCCGCCGCGTGCGGCTCATACTCGTGAATCTGCTCCGGCCCCAGCAACTCAAGCCCCTGTAGGCCATTTGCCTTGCCCCGCTCCATTAGCGCATGCAGCCGCGGAATCTCTTCCGCCTCAGTGGCCACCACCGTCTTGCCGCACAACTCATAGGGCACGCCGTGCTGCTCGCAGAATGCCGTCATTCTGCGCAGCCCGTCCACCGCCAATTGCGCCTTTGTTGAGCCGGGTTTGTAATAAAGACCGCAATGCAGAACTCCGCTGTTGTGCCCGGTCTGGTGACGCCCGGGCCCGCTTTCCTTCTCCAGCAAAGTCACCTTAATCGAGGGGTACCGCTCCAGAATCTGATGCGCGGTCGCCAGCCCGACGATCCCGCCGCCAATAATTGCAACTTTCATGATTTCGATAAGAATACTACTCGCCGGGATTCTGTGCGCATCCCCGCCGTTCTCTCTTCACTGCCCACTGCCAGCTTTATTACGGATTAGCCTTCACTTCTGCGCACGAACTCTCATCGCCGCCGTCGCACGCCTTTTGATAAAAGCTCAAGGCCGTTGCTTCATCGAGCGCCACGCCCAGCCCGTTCCGGAAGAGCGTTCCAACTACGCGGCATCCTGTCGGCTCGCCGCCATCGCACGCTTTCCTGAAAAAAATGGCCGCCTGCACCGCGTCGATCGCCGTGCCCCATCCGTTTTGAAGGGCATACCCAACCCAGATGCAGCTCGCCATGAGTCCGCCGTCGCAGCTTTTGCGTTCGAGACTCAGCGCCTGTGTGTCATCCGGTGCCACACCCATGCGCAGATCGCCAAAATGCTCCCTCATCCCCAATCCCATACAACTGTGCAACTCGCCGCCGTCGCACGCTTTTCTCGAGAGTGCCAGGGCTACATCCAAATCTCGAGTGGCTCCGAGCTCGCTGTTCAACATGTAGCTCAGCGCGGTGCAGCTTTTCATGTCGCCGCCATCGCAAGTCTTGCGATAGGCTTCCACCAGTTCGGTGTTGCTCTTCGCGCCGCCGAAGCCCTCGCTGTCCATGAACTTGATCCACTCAATGCCCACGCAGCCTCTGGCCTCTCCGCCGTCGCAGGCGCGCTGATCGACCGCAATGGCCTGGGCCTCGTCTCTTGCCGTTCCCTTACCCTGGTAGTAAGAGAAGGCAAGATTTGTGCATGCAAACATCAAGCCGCCATCGCAGGCCTTGCGCGTCAAGTTAAACACCTGGGTCTCGTCCTTCCCCACGCCCTCGCCGGTGAGGTACATCGCGCCGAGGTTGGTGCAACTCAGCAGATGCCCAGCGTCGCAATTCTTGCGGTAGAGCGTTGCTGCTTGCGCCAGATCCTTGGTGACCCCGGACCCCGTGTAATACGCGATCGCAACACTGAAGCAGCCATCTGTGTCGCCGCCCTCACAGCTCTTCTTGTAGAGAGTCATAGCCGCTGCTGGATCTTTGGTCACGCCTCTCCCGCTTGCCGTCAGGTAGCCAAGGGCCTCGCAACCCGCATAGTTGCCTGCATCGCATGCCTTGCCGTACAGCTTCGCAGCTTGGGCCTCGTCTTTCGTCACACCCTCGCCGCTTTCAAACATTCCGCCCAGGCTCAGGCAGCCACGCATCTCGCCGCCTCCGCATGCCTTGCGAAACAGCCCAATCGCTTGCGGATCGTTCTTGGTTGTGCCCACCCCTCCTTCCAGCATCATCCCGAGTTGGGTACACCCCGCCAGGTTGCCGCCGCTGCACGCGGTGCGGTACATGTGCACCGCCTCGCCTTCATCCTTCGCCGTGCCCCGTCCATACAAATACATGTTGCCCGCATTGCCGCATGCCACCATCTGGCCAGCGTCGCAGCCGCGGCGATAGAGCCGTAGCGCTTCACGGGAGTCATGCCCCACCCCCAGGCCGTTGTCGTACATGAGCCCCAGGTTGTTGCAACCCCACAGACCGTCTCCGCTTTGGTCGCACGCCTTACGGAATAGAACCGCCGCCTGCGCCAGGTCTTTGGCCACGCCCATACCGTTTTGGTAGGTCAGCCCCAGTTGGTTGCATCCCACGGCCGACCCGCCATCGCACGCTTTGTGGAAGAGCGTCAGCGCCTGTGCCTCATCCTTGTCCACGCCCTGGCCGGTTTGGTAGCCCCATGCCACCTCAGCGCAGCTTTCCATCTCGCCGTCGCTGCACCCCTTCTTGAAGTAGCTCACAGCCTGGCTCGGATCCTTCGTGGCGCCATTCCCTGAGGCATACATTTGCCCAATGTTTTCGCACGCCTTTCCGATGCCGCCATCGCAGGCTTTTTGCCAAAGACTGAGCGCCTGGGCCTGATCCTTGGTCACGCCGGAGCCGTGATCGTAGAGCACGCCAAGACCGTTGCAGCCCGTCATCTCGCCGCCGTCGCACGCCTTGGTAAAAAGCGTCTTCGCCTGCGCGTAATCGGTCGCCACACCATAGCCGTTCACATAAAGCCGGCCCAGCCCGAAGCAGCCATGCAGGTCGCCTGCGTTGCATGCGTCCTGATAAAGTCGCACAGCGCTCTGCAAGTCCGGCTGGATGGTTTCGCCCGATTGATAAATCGCCGCCAGCAATACACATGCGTCGGTATCTTTCCCGTCGCAAGCTTGTTGCGCCAGCCTTGCAGCGAGACTATAGTCCGTGTCGCCGCCCAAACCCGTGCGATAGCTTCGCGCCGCCTGTTCGCATCCCCAGTATTTGTCGCTGTCTTTTCCGCTGTCGCAGAGCTTCTCCGCCACGCTTCGCGCCGCTGGAAAATTCTTCAGCGGATCGTCATCCAGCCAATAGCGATTTCCTTCTTTCTTCAGCCGGCCGAGTTCCAGCGTCTCGTAGTTCGTCAACGCAACGCCCGCATTCGAGCTATCCGCGGTCGCCGGTTGGGCTCCTGCACCCATATGGATTACAAGTTCGCCGCCCTGGTCGTCGTCGAACGCTCCGAATGCGGGAGTCTGCCGCGATTGCGCCGCCAACGACACTTCATGCTGGGCATAGGCGCCCAGTTGGGTGGACGTAACCCATGGATCCCCGAAACTGTTGGCTTTGCCTGAGGTGAGCCCCTGGATCATCAGCCCGGTAAACAGAGAATGATTCGGCAGCGGTCCGCTGTCGGAGGCAAGCTGGTCCCCTTGTGCGCTGGCAATCACCTTCCGGCTAACCTTCGTCAGCATATCCCGCTCGAAACGCGTATCGGCGCGGCTGGTCGTAAATTTGTTGCCCAGCGCCATGCCGCTGTGGCAACTGTCGAGGATGACAAGAATATGAGAGGCCGGCAACGCGTCGATCGTATGCAGCAGCTCCTCGATCTTCAGATAGTCGCTCCAGTGCTCGTCCTGTCCCGGTGCGCGCGCATCCACCGGGACAATGAACCCGTCTTCTTTCTGCACATCGCCGATCTTGTAGGGATGTGTTGTTCCGTGACCTGCGAAAAAGATCACAAGTGAATCCTCGGGCTTGAGCCGTTTCGGCAGATCGTCTTCAAGCAGCGACGTGATGGCATCGCGCGTGGCGGCCTTTTCCGTCAATGGCTCGACGGCATATTGAAACCCGAATTTCGTCGTCAGCAGTTTCGCGAACTCCGTCGCGTCGCTTACCGCGGTGCTCAAGATGGGCCAGTTTTCGTAGTTGTCGATGCCGATCGCCACGATGTACTGCTGGCCGTTCTTCGCCGTCGCCTCATCGCTCGGTTCCGGCTGGATGCCCCGCTGCGCCACGGCTTGTCTCGGGCTGGCCTGGCCCTGCTGCGCAATCGCAGCCGAGGCCATTGCCGCCGCCAGCAACACCACGCCCCCAGTTCTCAAGAGATTCGACATCGGCAAATCCTTGGTTCAGTTTTTTATTCGAAGTTTGGCCGGGGGGACGGTCCTCGTGCATTGGACGGTTGATCCCCATTTTAGACCTAGGGCGGGGGCTTTCCAATATGGGCGCTGGACGCGTCTCATCGGACTGGTTCCCGTGCGCAAACCCCTCGCCTCCTGTTATTGTTTTCATTTGCTTCCCATGAAGCATCGAATCTGACCATGCCCGATTCCATCATCAAATTCGGCACCGACGGCTGGCGCGGCGTTATTGCCGACGACTTCACCTTCGCGAACGTCAGCCTGGCCGCGGAAGCCATCGCCGCCTATATTCACTCTCAGAAAGGCTCGCCGCAGGAGGACTCCGCGAAGGGCATCTGCATCGGTTACGACACGCGCTTCGGATCGAAAGCCTTCGCCCACGCATGCGCTGAAGTTGTTGCCTCCACCGGTATTCCCGTTTTGCTCGCCAACGCCATCACGCCCACGCCTGCCCTTAGCTTTGGCGTGCGCGAGCGCGGCGCAGCCGGCGGCATCATGATCACCTCTTCGCACAACCCCGCCCAATGGAATGGCGTGAAGTA
This sequence comes from uncultured Occallatibacter sp., assembly GCA_964533905.1. Classification (GTDB taxonomy): domain Bacteria; phylum Acidobacteriota; class Terriglobia; order Terriglobales; family Acidobacteriaceae; genus Telmatobacter. Next base: position 5,318 of record CAZHOO010000048.1, read on the forward strand.
CAAGGGCTGGTATGGCGGCTCGGGCAAGCCCTCGATGATCGCCGCCATCGAGTCGTTTCTCGGCAAGCCCATCCCGCGCACGCCTCAACCCGCAACCATTACCGAAGTCGACTTCCTGCCCACTTATCTCAAGGCCATCGAGAGCTTCGCCGACCTCGACCTCATTGCGAAGTCGGGCATGAAGTTCTGTATTGACTCCATGTACGGCGCAGGCGGCACCATTCTGTCAGAAATCTTTAACCGTATCGGCGTCGCGAATGTGCCCATCCGCTTCAAGCCCAACCCGCTCTTTCCCGGCATCAATCCCGAGCCCATCGAGCCCAACATCCGCGCGCTCGGCGAAGCCACAGTAGCCAACGGCTGCCAGGCCGGCCTCTGCACCGACGGCGACGCCGACCGCATCGGAGCGACCGACGAACACGGCAACTTCGTCGACCCCCACAAAATCTACTCTGCGCTGCTCAATTGGGTCTTGAAATACAAAGGCTGGCCGGGCGTCGTCACGCGCGCCTTCAACACCACCAAAATGCTCGATCGCATCGCCATGAAATACGGCCGCGAACTGATCGAGCACGGCATCGGCTTCAAGTATGTCGTCGACCTCATGCTCGAGCGTGAAATCGTCATGGGCGGCGAGGAGTCAGGCGGCATCGGTTTCCAGCGCCATTTGCCCGAGCGCGACGGCCTGCTCAATTGCCTCATGCTCGCGAATGTCATGGCCCAGGAGAAGAAAACTCTGGGCCAACTGGTAGCCGATCTCCAGGCTGAGTTCGGCGAGCACCAGTACGGCCGCATCGATCTTCACCTGACTGATGAACAGAAGAACGCGACCATCGCCCGCGCCCACGCTCTCAAGCCCGGCGACCCTATCTTCGCCGGCATGGCCATCTTCTGCCAAGAAGATCTCGACGGCGTCAAGTTCTATCTCGACAATCCTGAAGCCACTAAAATACCGAAGGCCGCAGAAACCTGGCTGCTCCTACGCGCCAGCGGAACCGAGCCACTCCTGCGCATCTACGCCGAATCGTGTTCCAAGGAGTCCGTCACCAAGCTCCTCGACTCCGCCCGCGCCTTCGCGCTGAGCAGCTAACGCCCGCTGTCAACGCCGACTTGTCCTCCTGAACAAATCGCCTATGTCGCCGTCCGCATCTGGGATAGGTGCTTTCTTCTTAGTCGATGACCTTCGCCAATTCCTGCGCTCGCGGCGAATGTTCGATGTAGGGAAAGGCCTCCACGAGTGGCCGCAGGGATCTGAGCCTCGCATGTCGGCCGACTTCGTTCCACCATTCATCGGCTTCCTTGCGTCTGCGAACGAATTCGATCTCAATCCCTAGATACGCTCCCCAATCCGCCCATTTTGGTGGAGCATCCACATACCCATCGGTATAAGCCGCCCAGGGAACTCCGAAGGCTTGAGCCAGAACCGCGCCATGCAGGCTGCCGGTCAGAACAAACGAGGCCCCCGCGATCTTCGCCAGCAAATCCCACACACTATGGATCGTGGTCTTCCGGTAAATGCTCCATTGCCACGCGTTCGTCAGGACTCCCCGCAGACCGATCAAGGACAAGCTGTTCCGATTCATCGATGCGTAGACCAGGCTTGTCAGGACTTCGTCACAGCCGGCAGCCGGCGCAGCTCGGTCCGCCATGGGCGAGCCGATTCTGAAGAGATGTTGCATCAAAATTGATTTCTGGTGCTTTTGCGCCTCGATCGGAAACAGCCATGGCACTAGGAGCCCGGGATCGCCGAGCGGTGTTTCCTCCGGCATGCCAAGTCCCTCTGCGGTTAGCGGTCCGCGAACCGCATGCACTTTCATGTTGGCCTCTACGAATTGCCACCGGTCGCGTCCCTTCCAACCGCTTCCCCAGATATCCACTGGGCAAGTGAACTTTTGAATCGATTCACCGGTCAGAAGCGATCCAGTCGAACAGAAACATCTTCCGGGGTTTACTACATCGCGCGTATCCTCGTGCGTCCTGACACACCTGAATCCCAGGGCGTGCAATATATGGATACCTAAACCATCGCCGAAATTCTGCACCGGACGATCGATGCCGTCGCAATGGGCCCTTATGGCTTTTGAACCAGATAGGTCTTTTTTGCCTGGATGACTTTCCATGAGCAGGACACCGCAAGAATCAACGCCGGAAAACGCCTGCGTGTCGCAGGCAATCCGCTATGGAAAGCGGGCAGCTTTAAACAGCCTTACATCGCCGGGCACAATTCTTCCCTGGTCGAATAGATCCCATAACAATAGTCTGTTCTCGGTTTACGTGATGTGATGCGTCTCACTTCAGCGGAGCCAACGTGACTTGGGTTGCCTCAGAATTCGGGATCCCCGGTTTGATTCGTCTTCGCCGGTTGGTGTGATCGAAGACTGTCTAACGAATCACCGTCACCTTCGCCCGCTTACCAAGCCGCACTGTCAACAGCGCCGGCAGCGCTCGCACAGAAATCACTGCGCCGCCCGCCACTTCGCCGTCCACCTTCACGGCCTTCTCCGCGATCTTCCTGTTCGCTTCTGCCCCGCTCGCTGCGAGGCCCATCGCCACCAGCAGCTTCGGCAGCCGAATCTGATTCGGCTCCGATCCTGCCACATCAGCGAAGGAGATCAGAACCTCTTCGAGGTCCTCGCTCTCGCCCTTCTGTTGAAACATCCGCGCCCAATTCTCATCTGCGCTTTTGGCCGCCGACTCGCCGTGGAATCCCGCTGTAATCGTCCGCGCCAGTTTTTTCTTCGCCTCCATCGGGTGCAGCTTCCCGGCCGCCACGTCCGCTTGCATCGCGTCGATTTCGCTTTGCTTGAGGTCAGTCAACAGCACCCAGTACTTCCACATCAGCTCGTCGCTGATGCTCATCAGCTTTCCATACATCTCGCTCGCCGGCTCATTGATGCCAATCGCATTCCCCAGCGACTTGCTCATCTTCTGGACGCCGTCCAGCCCTTCCAGAATCGGCGTCATCAGCACAATCTGCGGCTTCTGCCCGTAGTGCCGCTGCAACTCGCGTCCGCAAAGCAAATTGAATTTCTGGTCCGTCCCACCCAGCTCCACATCGCATTCCAGGCACACCGAGTCGTAGCCCTGCATCACCGGGTACAGCAGCTCGTGTAAGCTGATCGGCTGCTCTTCCTGAAATCGTTTGTGAAATTCGTCGCGCTCGAGCATCTGGCTCACCGTAAAGTGTGCCGTCAGCCGGATCGTCTCTTCGTACCCCAGCTTGCCCAGCCACTCGGAGTTGTAGCGGACTTCTGTCGTCTTCTCGTCGAGAATCCTGAATACCTGCTGCTTGTACGTTTCCGCGTTCTTGTCGATCTCGGCGCGCGTGAGCGGCTTGCGCGTCACGTTGCGGCCCGTCGGATCGCCGATCAGCGACGTGAAATCACCCACCAGAAAAATCACCGTGTGCCCGAGCTGCTGAAAATGCCTGAGCTTGCGCATCAGCACCGTGTGGCCCAGGTGCAAATCGGGCGCCGTCGGGTCGAACCCCGCCTTCACTCTCAGCGGCCGTCCGGTTTTGCGGCTTTCTTCCAGGCGCTCCCTCAGGTCGCTCACGCGGATAATCTCCGCCGCGCCCTTTTGGAGCAAATCCATCTGTTCATCAACAGGGAGAAACTTCTGGGTCTGGGGCTCTTGCATGTCCCATCAAGTATAAAGTTTGCGGCCTACAACTCCCGTGGACGCTCAGAGCCGCGGCCCGCGCATCCACAATTCACATTCCCACATCCATCTCCCTGCATCCTGCCGCCAGCGCCGGTCATCTCTCAAACCGACAGGAGAATCTTCCCGATGCCCACAGTTACAGGTCGAGCTATGCAGGTCCCCGCCGCCGGCGGAGCATTCGAACTCATCCAAAAAGAATTCCCCGATCCCGGCCCCGGCCAGGTTCGCATTCGCGTGCAGGCCTGCGGCGTTTGCCACAGCGATGCCGTCACCAAGCTCGGCATCTTCCCCGGGATCCAGTACCCACGCGTACCCGGTCATGAAGTTGCCGGCACCGTCGATGCCGTCGGCACGGATGTGCCGCTCTTCAAAGTCGGCCAGCGTGTGGGCCTGGGCTGGCACGGCGGCCATTGCAACTTCTGCCCGCCTTGCCGACGCGGCGATTTCATCCTTTGCCTGAATGGCTTGGTTTCCGGAATCAACTTTGACGGCGGCTATGCAGACTACGTTATTGCTCCGGCCAACGCTCTTGCATTCATTCCAGACAGTCTCGCCGACATTGACGCCGCGCCGCTCCTCTGCGCCGGAGTCACTACCTACAACGCACTTCGTAACAGCGGCGCCCGCCCCAGCGATACCGTCGCCATTCTCGGCATCGGCGGCCTCGGCCACCTTGGCGTGCAGTACGCCGCCAAGAGCGGCTATCGCACCGTCGCCATCGCCCGCGGAGCCGACAAGGGCCCGCTCGCAAAAGAGCTCGGCGCGCACATTTACATCGACTCCACCACCCAGAACCCTGCGGCCGAATTGCAAAAACTCGGCGGAGCTGTCGTCATCCTCTCCACGCTCACCAGCGCTCCGGCTCTCTCCTCTGCGGTCGGCGGGCTCGCACCGGGCGGCAAACTGATCGTCGTTGGTGTCCCCGACAGGCCATTCGACGTCAATGCGGGCGGGATCATCCAAACCCGCCGGTCCATCGTGGGCTGGCCTTCCGGCACGGGCATGGACTCTGAGGACACGCTCAACTTCAGCGCCCTCACAGGCATCAAGCCCATGATCGAAACCTATCCGCTGGAAAAAGCCGAGGAGGCCTACGACCGCATGATGAGCGGCAAGGCGCGCTTCCGCGTCGTGCTCACCACCGGCGCCTGATCAAATTCAATCGGATCTCCGGTAATCAAATCCAAACAAATTCCGCCGAACCTACCGGGCTGATCTGTCCGTCTCGGCCAACAATCGCTCTTCGATTGCGGCTGCCTTCGTTGCCTTGTCCATAGCTTTGCCAAGCTTCCGCGTCATCACCTGGAAGTGGTGCCCCATAACCGCCAGCGTCATCGCGGCGCCAAAGCAGCGCCTGTACTTCGTCGCCGCGGAAGCAAGAAACTTCCAGTAGCTCCACTGGTGCCGCCCAAAAACTCCCTGCCGCACAATCGAGTTCACCAGGGCGCGCATATTGCCCCGCGTCACGAGCGCCGGCGTTTTTTGTCCGGCCGGCTTCTTCTCGCCCCTCGCCGGCTTCGGATTCGCACGGTTCAGGTAGATCTTCACCCGTTCGTAGTAGGCCTCGCAGTTATAAATTCTCTTCATCACATCGCGATAACCTTCCACCAGCTTCGCCGAATCCATCCGCGGCAAAAAATTCAACCGGTCGCAAAACGTATTGTTGCCGCCGCCCGCATCCACAATCCGTCCCTCGGTCCGCAGCCGGCGAAACAGTTGCGTCCCCGGCATCGCCTGCAGCAGCCCCACCATCGCAATCGGAATCCCGCTTTTCTGGATGAACTCCACCATCCTGTCGAAAATATCTTCCTTATCCGTATCGAACCCCAGGATGAATCCGCCCATTACCTGCAGCCCGTAGCTCTGGATCGTAGCCACGCTCTCGAGCAGGCTCCGCCTCGTGTTCTGCAGCTTGTTGCTCGCGATCAAGCCCGATTCATCCGGCGTCTCCACGCCAAGAAACACCGACCTGAACCCCGCGTCCTTCATCAGCTGCATCAGCTCCACGTCGTCGGCCAGATTCAGCGAAGCCTCCGTAATAAAGTCGAATCGCGCGCCCGTCTGCCTGCGCCACTCCGCCATCGCGCGCAGCAGATCTTTAGCCCGCGCCTTGTTGCCGATAAAGTTGTCGTCGACGATGAACACCGACTCGCGCCAGCCCGCCGCGAGCAGCTGATCCAGCTCCGCCAGCACCTGTGCGACAGCTTTCATGCGCGGCCGCCGCCCGTAAATCTCAATAATGTCGCAGAACTCACAATTAAACGGGCACCCGCGCGAGTACTGCACCGTCATCGTTGAGTAACGCTTCATTTTGATCAGGCTCAGGTCGGGCAGCGGGCTCGTCGCCATTTCGGGCCGTTCCGCCGCCTGGTACACCGCCTTCGCCGTCCCTGTCTCCAGCTCTCGCGCCAGCTTGCCAATCAGGCTCTCCGCTTCGCCAACCACCACGTGGTCAGCTTTCAATTCCGCAGCCGTCACGCTGCTCGTAATCGGCCCGCCCACCACCGTACGCACCCCGTGCTCGCAGCAGCGCTCGATGATTTCCTGCAAAGACGCGAGCTGGATGTGCATCCCGCTTACGAACACCACTTCGGCCCACTTCAGGTCGCGTTCGCGCAACCGCTCCACGTTCGTATCCACCAGCCGCTTCTTCCACGAGCCGGGCAAGAGCGCTGCCACGGTCATCAGGCCCAACGGAGGCTGTGCCGCACGCTTGCCCAAAAACTTGAGCGCGTGTTTGAAGCTCCAAAATGTCTCAGGAAATTCCGGGTAGATCAGCAGCGCATTCATCGGCCATCTCTCAGCAGGAAGAGTGGCTGCGCGGGCGCGATCAGCAGATTCAGGTCGTGCTTCCCCCGATGGAAGCAGTGCGGCCCTGCTCGGAGCGGCGAACTGGTCCTGCATTTATTCTCCCACCAAACGGCTGCAAAACTGGTCAAATGTGATCACTTTCGCCTGGAGGCGCGCACTCCTCACGTCGAAACCGCCGCCAAACCCGCAAGTCGCGCCGGGTTTATGATGGCCACGTTGGAGGAAGCAATGAAGAAAGTCCCTTTCGCGTTGAGTCTGGTAGCCGCTTTCGCCATCCGCCCGCTGCCAATGCCCGCCCTCGCGCAGGCTGCCGCGTCGCAGAATCCCGCCAACGACTTTCGCACCTCCGACCGTTGCGCCAATTGCCACAACAAGCTAAAGACCTCGAAAGGTGAAGACGTCTCCATCAACGTCGACTGGTCCGCGAGCATCATGGCAAACTCCGCGCGCGATCCCTACTGGCAGGGCAGTGTGCGCCGCGAAACCATCGACCATCCGGAATCGAGCGCCGCCATCCAGTCCGAATGCGCCAGTTGTCACATGCCCTTGCAGTACCAACAGGACGAGGCCCAGAAGCGCGATACGGCCGTGTTTTCGCTGCTGCCTCTCAGCACCAACCATCCGGATGCCGCCGCAGCCGCCGATGGCGTCTCCTGCACCGTCTGCCATCAGATTCAGGCAGCCGGCCTGGGAACGCCCGCGACCTATGGCGGCGCCTTCACCGTGGCCCCGCCCGCAACCAATCCGCGTCCGCTCTTCGGCCCCTACGCGCCGGACTCAGACAACATCACCAAAGTCCACGTCATGGCGGCTGGCTACTCCCTTGCGCAGTCCGACCATATCCGCGACGGCGGTCTCTGCGGCAGTTGCCACACCCTCTACACCACCGCGCGCGGCCCCGATGGCAAACCAATCGGCCAGCTTCCCGAGCAGATGCCTTACCTCGAGTGGCAGCACAGCGACTATCGCGACAAGCAGACCTGCCAGCAGTGCCACATGCCAGCCGTCGGCGAGCCGGTGGCTGTCGCATCGCTTCTCGGCAAGCCGCGCGAAGGCGTCCGTGAGCACACTTTTGTCGGTGCCAATTTCCTTCTCGAAGGCATGCTCGGTGAGCATCGCGACGATCTCGCCGTCACCGCTCAGCCTTCCGATCTTGCCGTTGCCTCTACGCGTATCTCGTCATTCCTGCAATCGCAGTCTGCGCGCGTTACTCTCGGCCCCGCGACACTTGCCGGTAGCGATCTTTCCTTCCCCGTCCGTGTTGATAACCTCACCGGCCACAAGCTGCCTACTGCGTATCCCTCGCGCCGTGCATGGCTGCACATCGTGGTCACCGCCGCTGATGGCCACATCGTCTTCGAGTCCGGCAAGCTCAACCCCGACGGCTCCATCGCCGGCAACGCCAACGACTCCGACCCCACACGCTTTTCCCCGCACTACACCCGCATCACGCAGCCCGATCAGGTTCAGATCTTCGAGCCGATCCTTGGCGACAGCCAGGGCCATGTCACCACCGGCCTGCTCTCCGCCACGCAATACCTCAAGGACAACCGCATCCTTCCCGCAGGCTTCGACAAATCCACCGCCTCGCCTGACATCGCTGTCCACGGCGAAGCCGCCGCCGACCCTGACTTCACTGCCGGCTCCAGCACCACGCACTACGACCTCTCCACCAACGGCGCAGCCGGTCCCTTCCGCATCGCCGCCGAACTTATCTATCAGCCAGTCGGCTACCGCTGGGCCCACAATCTGGCCCCATACCGGGCTGCCGAGCCGCAACAATTCGTCCGCGACTACGATCAGGCAGCCGCGCGCTCTGCCATCGTTCTCGCTCACGCCGAAGCGACTGCCAACGCGGCCCAATGATCCCGGTTGTCCGCTCGCTTCGCCAACTCCGCTGCCTCTTCGCTATAATCAAATTCATGCAGCGCCTCTTCAGTCGCCCCGCCTTCATCATCGCCGCCCGCGCAGCCGCTGCTGCTGCGGCTCGCGCCGCCTAGTTCTCTGCCTCACCTCATCCCCAAATCTCAGTTCTTTGATCGCAGTTAACACTTATGGTGTCTGAGCTACGAAGTCGTAGCTCTGATCACTGACCCTTGATCTCTGATCCTTGTATTCTGGAGTCATCATGGACGAGTTTTCCCGCATTCAGCGCTTGCCCGCTTACGTATTCAACATCACCGGCGAGATGAAGATGGCCGCCCGCCGCCGCGGCGAAGACATCATCGACTTCGGCATGGGCAACCCAGACGGCGCAACGCCCGCACACATTGTCGACAAGCTCGTTGAAGCCGCCCGCAAGCCGGCCACCCATCGCTACTCCGTTTCCCGCGGCATCCCGCGCCTGCGCAAGGCGGTCTGCAATTGGTACAAGGCGCGCTACGACGTCGATCTGGACCCCGAATCCGAGGCCATCGTCACCATCGGATCGAAGGAGGGCATTGCGCACCTCTGCCTCGCCATTCTCGACTCGCGCGATACCGTGCTCGTTCCCAACCCCAGCTATCCGATCCATATTTACGGACCGGTCATCGCCGGCGCGCACATCGTCAGCGTCCCCGTCCACAATCAGGAAAGTTTTCTCGCGCAGCTTGAAGAGCTCATCCCGCGCATGACGCCGCGTCCCAAGGCGCTCATCGTCAACTTCCCGTCGAATCCCACCACGGAATGTGTCGAGCTGCCGTTCCTCGCGCGCCTCGTCGAGCTCGCACGCGAGCACGGCTTCTGGCTCATTCAGGACCTCGCCTACGCCGACATCGCCTTCGACGGCTACAAGCCGCCCAGCGTCCTTGAGGTTCCCGGCGCCAAAGATGTCGCCGTCGAGTTCTTCACGCTTTCCAAGTCTTACAACATGCCCGGCTGGCGAATCGGCTTCATGGTTGGTAACAAGAAACTCGTCGCCGCGCTCGCCCGCCTCAAGAGCTACTTCGACTACGGCACATTCACGCCAATCCAGGTCGCCGCTATTGCTGCATTGGAAGGGCCCCAGGAATGCGTCGCGCAAATCTGCGACAACTACCGCCGCCGCCGCGACGTCCTCGTCGAAGGCCTCAACAAGGCCGGCTGGGCAGTCACCAAGCCCCGCGCCACCATGTTCGTCTGGGCCCAGGTCCCCGAGCCCTACCGCGACCTCAAGTCGCTCGAGTTCTCCAAGCTGCTGCTGACCGAGGCGAAGACCGCCGTCAGTCCCGGCATCGGCTTCGGCGACTACGGCGACAACCACGTCCGCTTCGCGCTCATCGAGAACGAAGAGCGGACGAGGCAGGCGTTGCGGGGGATTAAAGCGATGCTGGCCAAGGGTGTTGTGCCGGCGTAGCTACGAACAGGTCCAGGTGACCTGGCCTGAGATGATCACGCTGCCAGGATCCTGCAAGCCGGCGAACTGAAACGAGCCCGAAGCGTCAGGCTTCACGATCATGGTCCCGATGTTCGCTGGAAACGCGAAGATATGCGTGTCCTGGGAACCGGGCGGGGTGTCCGCGTCCAACTGCGTCGCCGTCAGCCCCGAGCCCGTGTATGTGCCAGGGCCGTGGTAAGGCCCCGCCGCGGCATCGGTCGAAAAGTTATGGCCGGCGCCCACCGATCCGGGATTGCCGCCGGGATCTTGCGGCGGTATCGGCACATAGAACATCGCGCCGCCCGTGCCGCCGGTCTGGCCTGTTCCGCTCTTCGCAACGTCGGCACACGTGCGGACGGACAGGCGATCGTCATACGACCCTGTAAAGCTCAGGCCTCCAGTGATGGTCACGGTCGCGTGCAGAACTGCCGTCCCCGGTGAACTCGTGCCGAGCGTTCCCTGCGCCGGCACTACGGCCGACACGAGCAAGACCAAAGCCGCTGCTGCTCCAACCGTCAATACCTTCCGTACGATCGCGAGGTCCACTTCTGCCTCCTCTTCCCGAGACGGATTGATCCCTCCCCGGCAATCACTTCCCTCCGTCTGGGCCATCATATGATCTTCAGGCCAAACCACGTCCGGTTCGCCCTCATCGAGATTGAAGAGCGGACCCGCCTGGCGCTGCGAGGGATTGAAGCGATGCTCGCAAAGGGCGCCGTCTTCCTAACGTCTATGCCGCGTCTTCCAGCTTTACCGTCACTTTGCGCCCGAGAGCGCACGCAATGTTCACGAGCGCATCCAGCGAGAAGCGAGAGATACGTCCCCGGAGAAGGTCATTGATGCGTGGCTGCGTAACGCCGCAGCGCGCGGCAGCCTCGACTTGCGTCCATCCAAGCGACGCCAGAATCCCGGCAATCTGTTGCATGAGCGCGGAACGCAGCCGCAGGTTTGCCGCCTCTTCTGGCGTGTCGGCCACCGCGTCCCAAACACTGGCGTAGGTCCTGATCGTTTTCTTCTTCATCGCTCACCCCGCATCAATTGCTGGAAGCGGCGCTTCGCCACATCCAAGTCACGTTTCGGCGTTGCCTGGGTTTTCTTCTGGAACGCGTGCAGCACATAGACCGCACCTTTCAATCGCGCCGTGTAAATCACCCGATAAGTACCCGACTCGTCCTAAACCCTGATCTCTTCCACACCCATGCCGATTGCTGGCATCGGCTTGAAATCATCGGGCAACTCGCCGCATTGCAATTTCTCCAGTTGGTAGCCCGCGTTCTGCCGTGCTGCTTTTGTAAACTTCCGCAAACTGGCGAGCGAGCTGCCGAGGAAGCGGATTGGCCTCATGAGACGATTATATTCATATGGATATATTTGTCAATCGCCTCGCCAGGCCCTCCGCGGCACATCTCTCACCAGACCAGCGGCACCATCCGCCAGCGCGTCCTCTGGCAATACTCGGCGTAGCCATGCAGCTCCGCGCGCAGAAGCTTTTCTTCGTTCAGAATTCGCAGCACGTAGATCGGCAAAAACAGTGCCAGCGCCGGAACTGTCACATATGACCCCAGCGCCAACGGCACGAACAGAAAAGCCACGAGGCTGAATGCGTACATGGGGTGCCGCACCAACCGGTACGGCCCGCTGCTGATGACGGTCTGTCCCTGCTCCACGCGGATCGTTCGAGAGGCATAGCGGTTGGTCCACATGACCCACGCCATCGCAATCTCTCCCCCAAGCACTCCCGCCAGCGCGAGGATCTCAAGCCACGTTGGCTCGGTGCCCAGCCACGCTCGCGACCATCCCAGCCTGTGATCGAAGCCCGGCAGCGTAAAGATGCCCGAAAGCACCAACGCTCCGAACAGCTTGATCTGCTTCTGCTCTCGCATCGGCTCTTTCGCCTGCAGCCGCCGCTCTACAAGTTGCGGGTCGGCTTTGAGAAAGAAGAAAAACGCCGCCACGGCGAAACCGACATAGACGGCCAGGAATGCCCATCCCTGCCACCACCGCAGTGTCCCCGCGGGCAGGAAGAAAAGGGCAATGACCAGAGGCGTTATGGTGGCAAAACGTACCGTGACCCTTGTCCCGAGATGGGGAATCGCGGAATGGGTTGAAGGACAGGTTGCTTGAGAGCTGATTTCTGAGGAGGGGCGTGTTGCACTCGCGTGTTGCATCGCTGGACTCTCCTTGCTGAGCCCACTGGGATTGCGCAGCAAGCATAGCTCCTTTTTGGACGGGGTGCGAGTGCCCAGATGGGCAAAGGGGTTACCATCGCAGTGGCTGAACGATCCGGGATTTCTTTTTTAGGGCGATCCGCCTGTGCAAATGCGGTTGAAAAGCCGTCGGTTTCTTTACGCGATCCTTATTCTGCACAACCCTTGGTGAAATCCACAAATTAACTTGATTTTTGCACTTGCGTCCACAGATTCAGCGGCAGTACTGTCACTTCAACTGATGAGCCATGTAGGGCATCGGGAGTTGGTTGCCGGAACGGCGGGTGGAACGAAAAGCCGATGAGAGTCGGAAAATCGCCGCCAGCCCAGCCAGAGGGTGAAACCTGAGGCGAAAGCCGAAGAGGGATCGCTGGCCGCGTCAGAAGATGCAAAAGTCGGCGCAAGCCGAAAGTTGTTTAGCTGACAGATCCGGAAGATACGCGAACCGGCGGAAACGGAATACTCATCGACGGCTCAGCCGGCGATGCAAGGTTCGGTAGAAGTTAGGGGCGTATCGAAGGCCCAGCCGGAGGTATGAAGCGCCACGCGCAAGCAGGGCGAATCGAAACCGGTAAAGCCGGAGGGTGAAACAGCCGATGCGAGTCGGAGGATCACCGCCGGTTTGGCAAAAGGGGGCGACAGGCGGGCGCAAGCCTGCAGGTTGCAGCAGCGGAAGGCGCAAGCCGGAACCTGCAACAGCAAACGGCGAAAGCCGGAGGTTGTTCGAGCCAGCCGAGCTGAAGGACGACGCCAGATGTGAATCGGAAGTAATCGCAGGCCTAGCTGGAGGCAGGGCGCCAACGCAAGTTGGAAGGTCAGCAGCCAGTCGATCGGAAGTGCGTAGCAGGCGGTGAAAGCCGGTTGCTTGCCACCGGACGAGCCAGGCGGGAAAACACCGATCCGAGCCGGGGAAGTCGGCCAACGGTCGAGCCGGGGAACGAGCAAGTAGGCGCAAGCCGAAAGCAACGTGCCGGCGCAGCCAGAGGAAGGAGCGGCAGCGAAAGCTGCAGGTTCGCCTCAGGGGTAGCCGAGGGACGCGACAACCGGTTGTACTATGCGACCATCAAGATTGAGACGCCAGAGACTTCGGTCTCTGGCGTTTTCAATTTGTGGGCATTTTTTTCAGGCTCGCGGATTCATGCGAGATTGAGGGAAGGGAAACCGGTCTAGCCTCTCACGAGCGGCAAGCCCGCGCGCTCCGCAACGAGCCGCGCCACGCGCTTCGGCCGGTAGAAGCTGTTCGACGTGAAGGTCACGATGCTGGTGTCGGAACCGAGGATCGTGAACTTCTGCACGCTCTCGATCCGCTTGTAGTGAACAGCCTCGATTCCATTCCACGGCATGAACACCACTTTGGCGTCCTCTGTATTTCCCAGCTTGAAGTGCGCTCCGTCCGTGTCGAGCAGGACCGAGGAATGAGCCAACATGTGTCCCTGTCTCCAAAGAAAGATCTGAGACATGGCCATGAGCCAGGCGCCGAGCCCCCACAGCGCACCTGCGGCGAAGCGGTCTAGGTTGATCGCGCCGAAGGGGATGAAATACATGAAGGCGACGATCGCCATGCTCACGGAAATGCAGAGTGCGGCTATGCTGCCCAGAAACGTGAGGAAAATCATTACTCGATTGTTGCGCAGCAGCATCGGCCGCTCGCCAGCCAACTCAATCGGTCGGCTGACCGCCGTTGAAGGCGACAGAAACTGTCCTTGTACTTCGATCACACACGCCTCCTCCACGATCGAGTCCTCGTGCCTACAGGGGAAGCAGGCTTGCTAATGGACCCTCGTGGTTCGCGCCGCCGCAACAAGGTTCAGGCGCAACGCACCTTCGGCGCGTGGCGTTCGTGCCCATCCGGCCCGGAATCAGGGAAGCTCCGTCAGGGCGCACCGGCGAGGGAGGCCGGCGGCAGGTCTTTGACAATACACGATTTTTTTAACATTTGACAAGTATTTGAAGTAGATATTCGCTGGTCCTTCGCCGCTTTTTTTGTCGCCTGCACTAAACTGGCTCAGGGTGTTTATGAAGCTCGGCCTGGGACTCTACCGGCACATGCTGAACGACGAATACTACGCATTCGCCGTGCAGGCCGGCTGTACACACGTTATTGTCCATCTCGTCGATTACTTCAAGCAGGGTTCCGCGAATCCATCGAACAATCAGCCCACCGGCGGCAAGGACCAACCATGGGGCTTGGCCGGCGATCCCAACCGCCTTTGGACGGCGACTGAGCTGATTCAGCTCCGCAAGCAGGTTGAAGCCGCGGGGCTGAAGCTTGAGGCCCTCGAGAACTTCGACCCCGCACACTGGTACGACATTCTTCTCGACGGCCCCAGGCGCGCGCAGCACATGCAGAACGTGTTTGCGATCCTGCGTGCAGTCGGCGAATCGGGCATCCCGATCTTCGGCTACAACTTCTCCATCGCCGGTGTTGCAGGCCGAACCAGTGGGCCATTCGCGCGCGGTGGCGCTGAGTCGGTTGGAATGGATGGCCTGGTTGATACGCCCGTCCCCAACGGCCAGGTTTGGAATATGATCGTTGACCCCAACGCGCCTCCGGGCAGCCTGCCGACCATTACCCACGACGAGCTCTGGCGCCGGTTGCAGAGATTCCTCGAAGAGGCGTTACCGGTGGCCGAAAAAGCGGGGGTGCGTCTTGCCGCGCATCCTGACGATCCACCCACCCCAACCATGCGCCGCCAGCCGCGGCTTGTCTATCAGCAGGCCATGTATCAGCGGCTCATCGATATTTCGCCGAGCCCGTCAAACATGCTCGAGTTCTGCCTCGGCACGCTCGCCGAAATGACGGAGGGCGATATCTACGACACAGTCGACCGTTACAGCCGCCAGAATCGGATTGCCTACGTCCATTTCCGCAATATCGCCGGCAAAGCTCCGCACTATCACGAGACCTTCATCGACGACGGCGAAGTCGACATGCTACGGATCCTTTATCTCCTCGACAAAAACGGATTCGATGGCGTCGTGATTCCCGACCACGCCCCGCAGATGACCTGCTCCGCACCCTGGCATGCGGGCATGGCGCACACGTTGGGCTTTTTGCGCGCCGGCCTCATGGCCATCCAGCGCGGCTTTAAGCCTGGCCCGCTGCCGAGAGGTACCAGTTTATCGTCTGTCGCCAATACGCGCGCCTGACACTGCGATTGACCAAACTATGAGGACGGCATCGTGAATCAGTCCAGTTTCGATGTCGTCATTCTGGGCGCGGGCGCAGCGGGCCTGATGGCCGCGATCGAGGCGGGCCGCCGTGGACGGCGGGTCGTGGTGCTGGAGCGCGCAGAGCGGGCAGGCAAGAAGATTTTGATCTCTGGCGGAGGCCGTTGCAACTTCACAAATCTGCATACAGGGCCTGACAATTTCCTCTCCGCCAATCCCCATTTTGCGAAATCGGCGTTGGCTCGTTACACGCCTGGGGATTTCATTCGCCTGGTCGAGAAACATGACATCGCTTTTCACGAAAAAACACCGGGCCAGCTTTTCTGCGACGGATCTGCGCAGCAGATCGTCGATTTGCTCATGAAGGAATGTGCGGCCGCCGGCGTGCGCGTGCTTCTGTCGATTGCCGTAAGCGAGGTGCGCCGTGACGATTCATCCGGGGCGTTCACGATCGTCACCGGTAAGGATGTATTCACTGCGCCAGCCCTCATTGTTGCCACCGGCGGCCTGTCGATTCCAAAGATGGGCGCAACGGGGTTCGGCTACGACATCGCGCGCCAGTTTGGGATTCCCATCGAAACCTGCCGCCCAGCGCTCGTTCCGCTTACGTTGACCGGGGAGGAACGTGTGCAGTTCGCTCCACTCACCGGTGTTTCTGCACCGGTCGTTGTCGCCTGCGGCAAGCGCAGCTTCGCTGAGAAAATGCTGTTCACGCATCGAGGGCTGAGCGGGCCAGCAATCCTGCAAATCTCGTCGTATTGGAAAAAGCATGAGGCGATTGAGATTGATTGGGCGCCAGGCCAGCAATTACTCGCGACCCTGCGCGCCAAGAACGCGACCCGCGAACCAGCCGCGGCGAAAGCAGCGCTGCGCGCACATCTGCCGGCGCGGTTGGCAGATCGGCTGATCGAAGTCGCGGCGCCGCAGAGCTGGACGAATCACGCGCTCGATGAGTTGGACCATATCCTGCATGCTTTCGCATTGAAGCCCAGCGGAACTGAAGGGTATGAAAAGGCCGAAGTGACTGCGGGCGGGGTGAGCACGAGTGCGCTTTCGGCGCAAACGATGGAGTGTCGCAGCCTGCCTGGGCTGTACTTCATCGGTGAAGTGGTTGACGTCACGGGCCAACTGGGTGGATTCAACTTCCAGTGGGCCTGGGCGTCGGGCGCAGCGGCAGGCCGCGCTGTCTAGCCGAATTTCGGCGGGGATCGTTTCATCGGCTCAAACTGACCCTAGGTCGAACCAAGATGAACCGAGGCAGTAGGGCAATGAGAACTTAGCTTTTGCTGCAGCACGGCCAAGTCGGCAAGATGGCCATCGGGAATCGGAATGCGCTGGGTGGTCTGGTTTGACGAACTTCCGTTGAACGATTCAAAAACCAACATCAATCGAGCCGGTTGATCCGTTGCAGCCGTGGCCTTCTGCAGGTACCTTCCGGAAAGGACCCATGGCATGTATTCCCCGTTGCAGAACACACCCTCGTCGCCGAACCACGATTCCGGAGCCGCCGAGAGCAGCCGCCGATAGCGCCGGTCGAAGTTGGTGCGTTTGAACCAGTACGCCACCAACGCGAGCAAAATGATAAAACCCGTCAAACCACCAACGATGATTGCGTTTTCTTTGAGGCTCGCGCCCGTAAACAGAGTGCCCAACGCAAAAAGCCCGGCGCACAGCAGGACAAAACCCGAAACGCCCTTCCAACTCCACGGGCCTTCCCGGGCCTTTTCCCACTCACGTTGATTCTCTGCCCATTGCGCCCATTTCTCCGGCGTATATTGCCAGTGCGCCCATGGGTTATCGATCACCGCGGACATCCCGCGATCGTTTCGGCGCGCCATCATGTAGCCGATCGAAAGCATGGGTCCGCAAGCAATCAACACAAATCCGCCCAGGCCCACAGGCAGCCATTGCCAGCTGGATGGAAGCACTAGGGCCGCAATTGCGTTGACCAGCAGAAAGACCCCGAGACGACCGATCCACCGGTAGACTTTATGCCGATTAAAGCTCACGAGTCTTGCGGTCGGGGGCAGCGCGGCAACATGCGCATCGGTGATGCGGACGATAAAGACGCTGGCTCCGCAACCCAGCGCGATCACGGCCACGAGACTAGCAATTATCTCCGCGACCGGCGATCGGCTTAGAGAGCTGTTCGCGATCACATAGATCGAACCCGCAACCACCGCGACGATCAGCATGAAACCGCCGACCAGCTTAAATGTAGTCATGATGGAATAGAGCGGACTCTTCCGCCAGGCACTGAAAGCGCCGGCGATAGTGAGAATGCAGAAAATCAGCAGAGCGATTTGCATGGTGGGTCGGAGACGCGGAATACGCGACGATCAAGCTAGTTATATAGCAAGCTGCGCGTCAGTATCGTACTCACGGTTTGTCAGGGCCCATTTTGGACGGCCAGAGTGGCAATTGTACGCGAGGTACTCGCGCTCACGATGCATCAAGGTCAATGCGGCGAGCTTCTTGCCTCCGAGGACTTGAAGAGTGCGGCTTGATCGACTCATTATGAGAAAACATGGCAGGATTGCTGCTCGCCAGCAACCCAAATGATCTTCGGGCGCTTTCTGATTGCGCGCCCCTTTTTGCCGTGTAACGATAATTCCGTCATGCTTCTCCGTGCCCGTTCATGCATTGCGTCTGCACTGCTCGCGGTAGCCGCGATCTCATGCGCTCGGCCTCAGGTCGTGGACTTTCAAAACGAACGCGAGCCCGTCGTGAAAGTCCATGACCTTTGGCGCTTTCACACCGGTGACGATCCAGACGGCCAACTCGGGTGGGCCCGCGCTGATTTCGACGACTCCTCCTGGAAGCTGCTCCGGCCATACGATCCATGGACCGTGCAGGGTTATCCCAACTACACCGGCTTTGCGTGGTACAGGTTTCGCGTCATCCTGCCGCCAACCCCAACACCCATGGCGCTGTACATTCCCGACATCAGAACCAGCTACCAGGTCTTTGCCGATGGCCGATTGATCGGGCAGCTCGGCGGATTACCTCCTCACGAAGAGATTCTTCGCAGCCTCGGGGTTGGAACGGAGCGATTATTTCTCCTCCCGGCCGACCTCACATCTCGAGGCGGTTCGCTCACCATTGCC
>CAZHOO010000049.1:0-23512 GCA_964533905.1 uncultured Occallatibacter sp.
TTCCCAAGCTGAATGTCGCCGGTTCGATCCCGGTCTCCCGCTCCAATTTCCATCGTGATCGAATGCGTCGCCCAGTCAGTGCCTAAGCAACTTCCTGGACTTTTATTACCAGGCATGTGATCGTGTCTTCGGCCTTCACGAGCATCTGATGCGGCGTCCCCGCAGGCACATGCGCCACATCTCCTGCTCGCAATGTCTGGCGCGCTCCTCCTTCGATCGACTCACCGCGAGTCTCGCCCTGAGCAATGGTCTGCGCCCCATTTACAACGCCGCCCGTAACCAGTGTCGCCTTGCCCGCCAGCACGCAGAACAGGTCAGCAAACTTCTCGTGCACTTCAACCTCGCCGTCGCGGCTGCGAAACGAAAGCATTACGCAGTGCTGCGGATACTCTCTAAGCGTCTCGGACGCCGAACCATCCCCGTGCTTCGCCAACTTGCGTAGATACGCCGCACGCTCCAGCAGAACCGGCGGCGACCAGTGATCCACGAGACTCTTGGGTATGTTGCTCTTCGGCTGCACTTCATCCAGGTTCACATCCTTCAGGATGGCTTTTGACAGCAAGTCCATTTTCGCCCCTCTTCCGCCCAGGTATTCCGGCAGAACGTTTTACCTTCACAAATCCGCGAGCTTTCGTGCCCGCTTGAAAATCTTCAACAGCATCGTTCGTGTCAGCTTCCCAGTGTTCGTGTTCTGCAGCGAAGGATGAAAGCTGGCAATCGCGATCAATCCATCGGGCAGTTGATACTCGGCCCCGTGCGCGAAAACAAACTTCGCCCGCGACTTCATCTTGCCCATTCTCATCTCGTGGGCCAGCAAACCATCGAACGCAATACGCCCCAGGCACACTACCACGCGCAAATCCGTCAGCAGGCTCATCTCCTGGTCGAGCCACGGCGCGCAGTTGCGCAACTCCTCTGGCGTTGGTTTGTTGCCCGGCGGAGCGCAGCGGGCCACCGCTGTAATCCAAAGCCCGGTCAGCTTCATGCCATCGTCGCGGGAAGTCGCTCTCGCTTGCGAGGCAAAGCCTGCCTCGTGCAACACAGGATACAAAAAGTCACCGGATCCATCGCCCGTGAACGGCCGCCCGGTTCGATTTGACCCGTGCGCTCCCGGCGCCAGGCCCAGCGCCATTACGCCTGCCTTGGGGTCGCCAAATGATGGCACAGGCCGCCCCCAGTATTCCCAGTCCAGATACGCACGTCGACGCGTCCGCGCCACTTCCGTGCAATGCGCGCGCAACCGCGTGCAAAGCTGGCATGCCACAATGCGCGCATTCAGCGCTTCAAGAGTTCTAGCCTCTGCCATGAAGAAATTCTACGTCGCGATGCTGCGAGTTTATGTCACACTTGGTGCGGAGGAGTTCGCAGGATGAAACACGCAAGACTTTTGCTTCTCGCCGGCGATTTTGTTGAAGACTACGAGATCATGGTTCCGTTTCAAGCACTGCAAATGGTTGGCCACACCGTTCATGCCGTTTGTCCCGGCAAAAAGAAAGGCGATCAGATTCGAACCGCAATCCACGACTTTGAAGGCGATCAAACATACACTGAGAAGCGCGGCCACAACTTCACCCTGAACGCCACCTTTGATGAGATCGATCCCGCGCGCTATGACGGTCTCGTGATCCCCGGCGGCCGCGCGCCCGAGTATCTGCGCCTCAACCCTAAGGTTCTCGACACAATTCGCCATTTTGCCAAAGCCAACAAGCCCATTGCCGCGCTCTGCCACGGCCCGCAACTCCTTGCCGCTGCGGGCGTCATCAAGGGCCGCAAGCTCAACGCATATCCAGCCTGCGCTCCTGAGGTCGAACTCGCCGGGGGCACCTATGTCACTGTCGACATGACGAGTGCCGTTGTCGACGGCAATCTCGTCACCGGTCCCGCATGGCCCGCGCATCCGGCGTGGCTTGCGAAATTTCTCGAGGTGCTTGAGTCTCACGCTACCGCCTGATCGCGGTTTCCTTGTTCCCAAATTCCTTGCAGGCGGCGCATGCATCGACAAACGCGCCGCGTCTCCGGCTCCTCGCTTTGTGCCATACTGAAGCTGTCTTCGCCTTCCTCGGAATTTGAGTTCAACTCTCATGGCTGGCCCACCCAACCCGGAGTTTCTGCGCCGCGCCGTCGCGTTGGCCACGCGTAACGTTCTCACCGCGAATGGCGGCCCGTTTGGGGCGGTGGTTGTGCGCGAGGGCAAAATCATCGGCGAAGGCGCCAACTCCGTCACCTCGACAAACGATCCAACCGCACACGCCGAAGTCAACGCCATCCGCGCCGCTGCCAAAGCTCTGCAAACCTTCGCCCTTGCAGGGTGCGAGCTCTATACCAGCTGCGAGCCGTGTCCCATGTGCCTCGCTGCCGCTTACTGGGCGCGGCTTGACGCTGTGTACTACGGAGCCAGTGCCGCCGATGCGGCACGCGCTGGTTTTGACGATGCTTTTCTCTACGCCGAGCTTCGCAAAGACGCGAGCGAACGCAAACTCCGTGCAACGCAGTTGCTCGCCGACGAGGCATGGGCGAGCTTTGCCACCTGGACTGCGTCGCCAAACAAGATTGAATACTGATTTCCTCAGCGGTTTCAGTTGACGGCCGATCTTGACCCAGCGAGGCTGCCTTGCGTATGCTGCGAGCGCTCACTCGGGTGCCACAGGTCTCGAATTTGAGACCTGGGATACCAATTTGCTTGGTTCACGATCGGTTAAGGAAGGCGAGGAGTCCGCATGAGCGTCGCGACGGTCGCAACTCCCGCCCCCAGGATCGGCGCCAAGCCGCTCCTGGTACGCCGCGCAGCCGTGCTCGGGGCCGGAACCATGGGCTCTCGCATCGCTGCTCACATCGCGAATGCGGGAATCCCCGTTCTCCTGCTCGATCTCCCTGCAAAGGAACAGATCGCGGCGCGGGCTATTGATGCGCTCGCAAAATCCAAGCCCGCCGCCCTTTTTGAGCCTTCCCGCGCAGCGCTCATCACCCCCGGCACCTTTGACGATGATTTGCCCAAACTCGCTAACTGCGACTGGATCATCGAGGCCATCGTTGAGAATCTCGAAATCAAGACGGCGCTCCTCACCCGGGTACTCCCTCATCTCGCCGCGCATGCGCTCCTCACCACGAACACTTCCGGCTTGCCGATATCGCAGATCGCCTCAATCTTGCCAGCACAAATCCGCAAAAAATTCTTCGGTACGCATTTCTTCAATCCACCGCGCTACATGCGTCTGCTTGAAGTCATTCCGACGCCCGATTCCGATCCCGCCGCCGTTTCAGCTTTCTCAGCATTCGCCGATCTCGTGCTCGGCAAGCAGGTTGTTTTCGCGCACGACACGCCCAACTTCATCGCCAATCGCATCGGCATCGCGGTCATGTTCAACGCTGCGAACCTGATGCTGGAGCAGGGGCTGACGATTGAAGAGGTCGACGCCCTCACCGGTCCCGCTATCGGTTGGCCCCGCACCGGAACTTTTCGCCTTGCCGATCTCGTCGGCATCGACATTCTTGCCCACGTTGCCGCGAACTTCCCGCAGGGCGTCACCGGCGGCAAGTTTTCCCCGATACTCGATGAACTTCTCAAGCGCGGCTGGCTCGGCGATAAATCGGGCCAGGGCTTCTACAAGAAAAATCGTAGTGCCGATGGCAAGGAAGAGCGCCTTGTCCTCGATCTCTCCACCTTCGAGTACCGTCCATCGGTCAAGACCGCTCTGCCCACGCTCGAGATGGCGAAAAACGCCGCCACGCTTCCTGAACGCCTGCGTCTTCTGCTCGCGAACAACCCAGCTAAAGACAAGGCCGCTGCGTTTCTCTGGCCATTTCTTTCGTCGCTTTGGAACTTCGCTGCCGACCGCATCGGCGAAGTCGCCGACGACGCGCCTTCGATCGATGCCGCCATGCGCGCCGGCTTCAACTGGGAAATGGGTCCCTTCGAAATGTGGGATGCGGCTGGCGTCGCCGATACGGTCGCCCGCATGAAAGCTCTCGGCCTTCCCGTCGGCGGTGCCGTCGAAGAGCTTCTCGCCGCTTCTCGCACCGCATGGTTCTCGCCCGACGGCGACGCATGCTTCCAACCTACGACCAATCAGCTCGTTTCAATTCCCGCCGTTCCCGGCTACGCCCGCGTAGCCGATTTCCGCCGCTCTCACGGTGTACTTCGCTCCAATGCCGGAGCATCTCTCGTCGATCTCGGAAACGGCATCGCCTGCATCGAACTGCATTCGCTGAAGAATGCGATCGGCGGCGACGTTCTTGCTCTCATCTCCGCTGCCCTCAGCCCCTCCTCAGATGCCGTTCGCGATTTCTCCGCCTTCGTCATCTCCGGCGATCGCGACAACTTCTCTGTTGGCGCCAACCTGATGCAGCTTCTTCTCGCCGCGCAGGAGGGCGAGTGGGACGAGCTCGCAAGCGTGATTCGCCACTTCCAGCAGATGACCGCGGCCATCAAATTCTGTCCGCGCCCCGTCGTCGCTGCACCCTTTGGCCTCACGCTCGGCGGAGGCGCGGAAATCTGCCTATACGCGGCGCGCCGCCAACCTCACGCCGAAACCTACATGGGCCTCGTCGAGGCCGGCGTCGGCCTCATCCCCGCCGGCGGCGGCACCAAAGAAATGTTTCTACGCGCACTCGACGCAACCATCGCGCTCGCGCCGCCCGATCCTCGCGACCCGCCGTCACGCTTCGCGCAATCTTCAGAACTCGCGACGGCCCTCAAGCGCTCGCTTGAGACCATCGCGATGGCCAAGGCATCCACCTCCGCCGCCGAGGCCCGCGCACTCGGCCTGCTCGCACCCGCTGACCGCATCACCATGAACCGTGAACGCCTGTTGCTCGACGCCAAGTCTGAGGCCGCTGCCCTCGCTGAATCCGGTTACGCTCCGCCGCAACCGCGCACACAAATCCCCGCGCCCGGTCTCGCCGCGCTTGCCACCCTTGAAACGGGCATCTATTTGATGGGTGAAGCCGGCTACGCCTCCGAGCACGACCAGAAAGTCGCCCGCTGGGCCGCGTACATCCTCGCCGGAGGCCGCATCACTGCCGGCACTCTCGTCAGCGAACAGTATTTTCTCGATCTCGAGCGCGAGGCATTTCTTTCTCTGTGCGGCGAGCGCAAAACCCAGGAGCGTATCGCCTTCACCCTCAAGACAGGCAAGCCGCTGCGCAATTGACCTGTCCTGCGTTTTAAGAATTTGCGCACCTGCGCCGCTCGGCATACAGTGCTGGTGAGAGTTTTCGATGGTTCGCGCTTTAATCAAATCGGGGCTGGCGCTTGCTTCGCTGCCTTTTTTCTGCTGCCCCGCACAGGTCCTTCCGCAGGACCGAGTGTCGGCGTCTCTCAATACCTCGGGTTCGGTCACGGTTGACGGTCATCCGACTCCTTACCTGATCCGCCGTCTTCCCATCAGCTCATTCCCCAATTTGCCGCCGGCGATACAGGAGCAACTCGATCACCGAGGGTGTCTTATCCCTCAATCCTATGAAGCGCGGCAGCCTGAAAACGTCATCCACGGCAGCCTTGAACGGCCGGGCTCATCCGACTGGGCTGTCCTCTGCTCCGCGCAAGGAACGGTCTCCCTTCTCGTCTTTTTTGGCAGCGGTTCAAACCGGCCCTTCACCCTCGCCTCATCGCCTGAGACCGAGCGACTCCAATCCCGCGGATCATCGGGAGTCCTCGGCTTCAACTGGGCCATCGATCCTGCATCGCCCCAGGATGTTCACGAAGCGCAACTCGGCATGCGCCATCCACCACCTCAACTTGACCACGACGCCCTCGCCGACTCTGTTGTCGACCGGCGCACCGATTATCACTTTTATTTGAGGAGCTCCTGGACTCTCATCGACACGCAGGACTGATCGCCGCCCTTCGCAATCCCATCGCTTGACCATCGCCGGTCTCGCCGTCTAACAATGAGCCAGCGGGACGATGTCTTCTTAATCGCTGTTCACCGGTCACTGCTCCGCAGGAACGTTTCATGCCCGAAGCTGTTCTCGTCGCTGCCGTCCGCACGCCTGTTGGCCGCGCACCCAAGGGCGCGCTCTCGACAACGCGCCCCGACGATCTGGCCGCAACTGCAATCACCGGCGCGCTCGCCCGCGTGACCGCACTCGACAAATCCGCCATTGACGACGTGATCCTCGGCTGCGCCCAGCCTGAAGGCGAGCAGGGCTGGAACGTTGCGCGCATGGCAGCTCTGCGCGCCGGTCTTCCCGTCGAAATTCCGGGCGCAACTGTCAATCGCCTTTGCGCTTCCGGTCTCGAAGCAATCGCCATCG
Organism: uncultured Occallatibacter sp.; assembly: GCA_964533905.1. Classification (GTDB taxonomy): domain Bacteria; phylum Acidobacteriota; class Terriglobia; order Terriglobales; family Acidobacteriaceae; genus Telmatobacter. The sequence continues at coordinate 6,256 of CAZHOO010000049.1, forward strand.
CCGATCAACGCATCCGCTCCGGTTGCGCAAGAGTCGTCATCGCTGGCGGCGCCGAATCCATGAGCCTCATTCCCATGGGCGGCAACAAGCCCAGCCCCAACCCCTGGCTCGCCGCCAACTATCCCGCATCTCTGCTCACCATGGGCCTTACCGCCGAACGCGTCGCACGCCACTACTCCGTGTCGCGCGAAGATCAGGATGCTTTTGCCCTTGCTAGCCACCGAAAGGCGCTTACCGCGCAGGCCGCGGGCCGTTTCGCCAATGAACTCGTTCCGGTCAAAGTGGCAATCGCGACACCCGACGTCCCTCCGAAAAAGCCTCACCTCCGCGAAACAGATTTCTCCGTCGACGAAGGTCCGCGCAGCGACACCTCCGCTGCAGCCCTCGCCGCGCTCAAACCGGCCTTTCACTCGGCAGGCACTGTCACCGCAGGCAATTCGTCGCAAACTTCCGATGGCGCAGCAGCCGTCGTCCTCATGGACGCTGCTCGCGCGCGCGAGCTTGGAATTCAGCCGCTTGCTCGGCTCGTTTCCTATGCCGTTACCGGTTGTCTGCCTGAAGAGATGGGCATCGGCCCCATCACTGCCATTCCCAAAGCACTTGCGCTCGCCGGACTTAGGCTCAATGACATCGACATCATCGAATTAAATGAAGCCTTCGCTGCCCAGGTCCTTGCAATCATCCGGGCTCTCAACCTGGACCAGGAGAGAATCAACGTGAACGGCGGAGCCATCGCGCTCGGTCACCCTCTTGGATGCACCGGCGCAAAACTCACGGCAACCCTTCTCCAAGAGATGAAAAAGCGGAACGCTGCGTACGGAATGGTCACCATGTGCGTCGGCGGCGGCATGGGCGCGGCGGGCATCTTCGAACGGCTCGATTGAGTCTAAAGCGCGGCCGCTCCGACCCTTATCGGGTCTTCTCGCTCCCTTGCTCCCTACCTGTCGAAGAACTCCCCATGCCCTCCGTTTGCCCATGGATCGTAATGCAGCGCGAACTTTGCCCGATGTTCGGTGCTCGGATGGTCGTAGAGCCAGAACTCGATGAACGGGCTTGGATTCGGATCGTCAAGCCACGATCGCCCCAGAGCGTTGAACGCGGCCACTGCGGTTTTCTGTGGATCGGGCACGATGCCGTGGATCGCCTCCTGCCCGTACACATCGGCCTGATGCTCAAAGTGGCGGCTCACGGCATTACTTACCGGCTCCAGCAGAAAGCTCGCGATCGAGATTGAGAACAACAGAACCACAAATCCCGTCCGCGACGAGAGATCGCCTGTCCTCCAGCGCACTCCAAATCGCCGCACCATCCACCTTGCGAACCCCGAGCATGCCCAGAACACGAAAAACAACCCCACTGCCGACAACGCAAATCCCTTCGGAATGTGGTGGAGCACATAGTGCCCGCTTTCGTGCCCAAAGATGAACAGCACTTCGTCGTCGGGCAGTTGGTTTGTCGTCGTATCCCACATCACGTATCGCTTTGTCGGGCCCATTCCGGCCACAAACGCGTTCATCCCCGTGAACTTTGCGCTGGCTTTCAGCAGATACATGCGGCCCGGTGGAATATTGATCCCCGTTCGAGCCACCACCGTCTCGAGCTTTTCCACGAGGGCTGCATGATTCTTCGCGAGCGGCTCCTGCTCGTAGAAAAGCGGCACGACCAGCGGTTCAATAAAGGTGAGAAAAGCCAGAATAGGCAGCGTCACCGCCCAAGCAACGAGCCAATAGCGCCTTGGGGCACGCCGGACAATCCAATTGAAGAGCAGCATCAACGGCACGCCGACCGCGAGCGTCAGCCCCAACAACTTTCCCGCATCTCCGATCCAGCCGCCCCAACTTTGTACGCTGATTCCGTAACTGCGCTCGTAGTGCTCGCCGATCCAGTCCAGCGGCAGCGCGGCAAGGGTCGCGACGATCAGGTACGCCGCGAAGAAAACTGCTCCCTGAATCCAACGCCGGTGCGAAATTCTCTCGGCCCATCTCTCCACCCCGGCCCACGCGCCCGTGGCCAGCATCAGGCCCAGAAAAACGAGGCCCCAAAACGATCCCACAATGCTTAGACTGTTCCGGATGCGGCTGAGGGCGATCGCCTTGGCCAGCTTGTCCGGCGGCAGCGAATATGCCTGCTGAGAATTCGCCGGCGCTTGCTCACTCGCAGCCGCAGGTCCTGGCGCCGTCTCGCTGGCTCCGCCCTGCGCGCATGAAACGCACGGCGAGACCCCCGCCAACGCCGCCGCGCAGACCGCGAGCAGGATTACACGTCTAAAGGACATCCCCCTCCTCCCTTGGCCAGCCAAGTCTGCGAGAATCGAACAAACCGATGCCTTCGCCAAATCCTCGAGCTTTCACGCCACATCATTCTAAAGGCCCATCGCAGCGTCTGATCCTGGCTTTCCTTCGCCTTGCGCCGGTGCCATCCGTCCTTTCGATGCTTATCCTTCTGTCAGCGGCTCGGTCCCAGCAACCTGCCCCTGTTGTTCTTGACACCATGACGGCCGAACTCCATCGCGCCTTCACTTCGCTGGGGCAGTCTTCGGCGGCGCCGACGCCTGCCGTGTCTGACGCTAAGAGCGGCGCCGGAGCCGATGCATCAGTTCCTTCCGCAGCCGCCGACAAGCTCTTGCCGCCGTATTTCCTCAGCTATACCGTCCGCGATACCAGATTCGTCTCCATTCGAGCGATGTACGGCGCGCTGGCCGAAAGCTCGGGGGGCCAAACGCGCACGGCCGATGTGCAAGTCCGTGTCGGAGATGCGAAACTCGATAACACTCACGGCACGCATCGCGGCTCGGCGGTCAATAGCCTGCAGCTTCCACTCGGTGATGACCGCGAAGCTCTTGCGCGTTCGCTTTGGCTGGCGACCAACACCGGCTACGGCACGGCTCTCGATAATTACCTTCGCGTGCAGACCGAAGCCGAGGTCCGCGCCAAGGAAGAAGACACCTCGCCCGACTTCAGCCAGCAGGCGCCGCAAACGCACATCGGCGCCATCGCGCCAGCTATCGTTATTGACCGTGCCGCGTGGGAGCAGCGGGTGAGGGAACTGTCACGCATCTTCCGCGAATATCCCGACGTATACCAGAACATGGTCTTTCTTACGGTGCAGAACGAGACTGACTATTTCGCTTCATCCGAGGGCTCGCAAATTGTTGCACCTCACCTGCAGGCGCGAATCGTCGCCGTCGCCGTCACCCGGGCCGATGATGGCATGGATCTCTTCCGCGAGCAGACCTTCGAAGCCCCAACGGTTGAAGGGCTTCCCACGCAAGCCGCTCTCGCGACTGCTATGCGCGATCTTGGCAAGAGTCTCGAGGCCCTGCGCAAGGCTCCGGTAACGGAGCCCTTTGATGGCCCCGCCATTCTCTCCGGCCGCGCCGCCGCCGTCTTTTTCCATGAGGTCCTCGGCCATCGCCTCGAAGGCCAGCGTCAGCGCGGCGACGAAGAGGGCCAGACCTTTACCAAGGACGTTGGCAAGCCGATCCTTCCCGATTTTCTTTCCGTCGCCGACGATCCCACGGTCGACACCTTCGGCAGCACGTGGCTCAGCGGCAGCTACCAATTCGACGACGAAGGGCAGAAAGCCGAGCGTGTCGATCTCATTCAGGACGGCGTTCTCAAAACCTTCCTCATGTCGCGCTTGCCCATCGCTAGCTTCGGCGCTTCCAACGGACACGGCCGCGCAGAAGAAGGCCACGTGCCAAACGGCCGCCAAGGCAACCTGATTGTCACGTCCACCAAAAGCGTCCCCGACTCTGCATTGCGCCAGCAGCTCATTGACGAAGCCAAAAAACAGGCCAAGCCCTACGGGCTCTACTTTGAAGACATCTCCTCCGGCTTTGCGGTCACGCAGCGCTCCTCGCCGCAAGCTTTCCAGGTGATTCCCCTCGTCGTCTGGCGCGTCTACGTTGACGGCCGGCCCGACGAACTCGTCCGTGGCGTCAGCATCGTCGGCACGCCGCTCGCTGCCATGAAAAGCATCATCGCCACCGGCGACAGGAGCGAAGTCTTTAATGGCGAATGCGGCGCTGAGTCAGGCACGATCCCCGTGAGCGCCGTGGCGCCGGCCATGCTCTTGAGCGGGATCGAGACACAGCGGCAGCCGCAAGGCATCGCGCGCCCGCCCATCCTTCCCATTCCTGGCGCGGATTCGCAAATGCCCGCAATGAAGGGGGCCGAATGAGAAGTCGCCGCCTACTTTCCGCTGCACTCTTCGTCGCGGCTCTTTTCGTTTCGCGCGTTTGTGCGGCTCAGCCCACCCGCGCTGACGCCGAAAAAGATCCCGTCCTTAAAGCCATGCTCACGGAGCTCGACCGGAGCATGAGCCAGCTCCAGTTGCAGGGCTTTGCCAAGCCATTCTTCATTCAGTACCGCATTGAAGAGGTCGATGACTTCCAGACCACAGCCGAATTCGGCTCCAGTGAAGGCTCTGACCACGCCCGCCAGCGCGTGGCGCGCGTCACGGTCCGAGTCGGCGACTACAAAACCGACAGCTCCGGCGCCCGCAGCGATGGCGCGCTTGAGATTGCTGTCCTCGATGACGATCCCATTGCGCTTCGCACTATATTGTGGGCGGGCACCGATCAAGCCTATAAAAGCGCGCTCGCCGCTTACGCGCAAAAGCAGGCCGAATTGAAGCAGGTGCAAACCCCGCCTCAGGCCGATGACTTCAGCCAGGAAAAGCCCATCATCTCGCTGGCCGATCCCGCCGCTTTTCACGTCGATGAGAATTCCTGGGCCGATCGCATCGCTCGCGCCAGCGGCCTCTATCGCAGCGACGCATCTTTGAAAGGAAGTCAGCGCGACGTCCAGTACTCTTCCACCAGCTTTCGCGCCCGCGCCACCACCACTTGGCTCGTCAACAGCGAAGGAACAATCGTCCGTAAATCTTCCGTCGAATATCAGGAGACCTTCGCGGCTGGAACGCAGGCAGCCGACGGCATGCGCCTTGATCGCTCCTATGGTTCATCCGGAACTTCGATCGCCGACCTCGACTCCGAGCCCGCCTTCAACCAGCATGCCGTCGACGAGCTTGCCTCGCTTGCCGAGCTTCGCAAAGCGCCTCTCGTTGAGGAGGAATACCACGGTCCGCTGCTCTTCTCGGCCGACGCCGCCGCGGATACGCTGCGCTCGCTGCTCGGTTCCGCGGTTACGGCCACGCGCCCCGCCCTCGGCACTGAAGCCCGCACCAACGGCCCTTTTGCGTCCAGCTTCCATGCGCGCGTCCTGCCTGACTTCATGAATGTCGTGGATGATCCCAGCTTGAAAATCTTCGACGGCAAAGGTCTCCTCGGCTCCTATGACGTCGACGACGAGGGCGTACCCACGCAGGCTGTCAAGCTTGTCGACGCGGGCCAACTCGACAACTACCTCATTGGGCGCCAGCCCGTTCGCGACTTTCCTGAATCCAACGGCCACGGCCGCGCCGGTATCACCGGTCCGCCGCGCCCCCTGATCGGCGTTCTCAAAATCACCGCCGACAATGGCCTTTCCACAGCCGATCTCAACCAGAAGCTTCTCGCAATGGCGAAAGATCGCGGCCTTCAATCTGTTTATTATGTCCAGACAATGGGCGGCGAGGGAACGCCTCGCCTGCTCTATCGCATAGGGCCCGACGGCAAACGCGCGCTGGTGCGCGGCGCGGTCCTTGACGACATTGATCAGCGCGCTCTTCGAAGCAGTATCGAAGCTGCAGGGAGAGATCTCTGGGTCGCCAACTTCTTCGGCGATCCGCCCACGACGGTCCTCGCTCCGGCGCTGCTCTTTGGCGATGCCACCGTCCGCCGCGCCAACGCCAAGAACGACAAGCTGCCCTTCTACCCGCCGCCAGACTGAGGGTGAGATGCCCGGGAACGGGCCGATCTGCGCTGCGGATAAGGGCGGCAGCGAGCCGGTGGATTTTTGCTTACTCTGCGCCCCTCTTCTTCCATGCGCCGACTATCGCGCCCATGACCACCATACCGATCAGCCAGAACCCTGTATTGATGGCGAACAACGCATAGGTACGCACCTCGAAAACATATTCGGTCGCCCATGTCGTGAGTACGAAGCCCAGCCACAAAAGCGCAGCCGCCTTCATTCCGCGCAGCGCCGTCTGCGCCCCGGTCAATTGCGTCACGCACGAGATTGCCGTGGCAATCAAGGCCGCTGAAATCAGCGCCGTGCAGTACTGTAGCGCTGGATTCACTCCCTGGTTCATGAGCCAGGCCTGCGTGCGCCCAATCCCATCGAGCCAGCGCTGGAGGAAAAACGAGTACCAGGCCGCCTCGAACAGGAAACACGCCACCGCGGCAACCGCGATCGCCAGATAGTTTTGCCTTACTCTCTTCGCTTCCATGGGTGTTTTGTCCTCCGGTCGCTGTCCACTATCTCCACGATTCCTATTGCTGATCGGGAGCCCCTACGAATCATCGCCTCGGCTAGGATTGTTTTTTGCGGAATTGTAGAGCATCCTCGCTGGTATTGTCCCTCATGTCTCGCCGGTGCCGCCGAAAACTTCGCTTCAGGCTCGAACCCGCCCATTTCCCGTCATGCATCTCACTCTGTGAACTTTCCCGCACCCCTGTCACCCCTTTTCGCATCCATCTTGACAGAAGGCATTTCCTGCCCGGCCGCTGATTTTCATCAACACTCAATTCTTCCGGGCCACACCCACAAAGTACAATCCGAACGAAGGAGACTTTCCCCTATGGCATATGAGTTACCGCCGCTTCCCTACGAGTACTCGGCGCTCGAGCCGTTTATCGACATCGAAACGATGAAGCTCCACCATGACAAGCATCACCAGACGTACATCACAAACGTGAACAACGCTCTGGCCAATCACCCCAATCTCGCCGCCAAATCCGTCGACGACCTGATCAGCGATCTCAATGCGATACCCGAAGACATTCGAGGCGTTGTGCGCAACAACGGCGGAGGACACTCCAACCACTCGATGTTCTGGACCATCATGGGCCCAGCAAACTCGGCCGGCATCGGCGGCAATCCATCCGGCGACATTGCCACTCAGATCTCCGCCGACTTTGGCGACTTTGAAGCCCTCAAGAAGACCTTCAACGAGACCACGGCCAAACAGTTTGGCTCCGGCTGGGGATGGCTGGTCTTTACCGGCGGCAAACTCAAGGTGATCACCAGCGCCAATCAGGATTCGCCGCTCTCGCAGGGCCTCTATCCAATCCTCGGCAACGATGTGTGGGAGCATGCGTACTATCTGAAATACCAGAACCGCCGTCCCGATTACCTCGCTGCCTGGTGGAACGTGGTGAATTGGGCCGAAGTCAACAAACGCTTCGCCAAAGCCAAGAAGTAGATCAGCCACTAGCTCCTAGCCTCTAGCCTTCAGCCGTTCAGGGCTTTGTTCAGCATCCGAGTCTTGGCACACCGAGCTAGGAGCTAGCGGCTGGAAGCTGCATTTCCGCGTTGGAGGTTAACCGACCCATGGCCACCATGCAAATGACCGTGCGCCCGCAGGATCTCTCTCAGCTCCCGAAGGGCAACGAACGCATCCCCGACCCAGGTATTCTTGTCATTTTCGGCGCCTCCGGCGACCTGACCAAGCGCAAGCTTTTGCCAGCGCTCTTTCACCTCTGGCAGAGCAATCTTCTGCCGCAAAAGTTTCAGATTGTCGGAGTCGCGCGCCGCCCACTCGGAGATGAATTTGCCGCCGACATGCGCTCCGGCATCATCGAATTTGGTGGTGTCGATGCGAGCGATCCCAAGCTCGACGGCTTCGTAGCCAAGATCAGCTACTTTCCTCTCAACTTCGACGATCCCTCGCACTACGCGAATCTGAAAACCGAGCTCGACCGCATCGCAACGGAGAAGGGAATCGGCCCCGATCGGCTCTTCTATCTCGCCACCGCGCCTGAGTTTTTCACCGGCATCATCGAGAATCTCGGCGCGCAGGGCATGGCCCAGCCTGATAAAGGGCGCGTAGCCATTGTCATCGAGAAGCCCTTCGGCCACGACCTCGACTCCGCACGGGAGCTCAACCATCAGGTGAATGCCGTCTTCAGCGAGAGCCAGGTCTTCCGCATCGATCATTATCTCGGCAAGGAAACGGTTCAGAATCTCCTCATCTTTCGCTTCGCCAACGGCATATTTGAGCCGATCTGGAAACGCAACTATATTGACCACGTGCAGATCACCGTGGCCGAAACCCTCGGCGTCGAAGGCCGTGGCCCTTTCTACGAAAAAGCAGGCGCTCTGCGCGACGTTGTCCAGAACCACATGATGGAGCTGCTGGCTCTGGTGGCCCTCGAGCCGCCCTCCAGCTTCGAATCGGAGAGCGTTCGCCGCGAAAAGCTCAAGGTCTGGCAGGCCATTCCCGCAATCCCCATCCTGAACACCGTGCGCGGGCAATATGGCCCCGGCATCGTCGGTGGCGAGCACGTCGTTGGGTATCGTGATGAAGACCGAGTCAACCCCGATTCCGGCACCGAGACCTACGCGGCTCTCCGCCTCACCATCGAGAATTGGCGCTGGGCTGGCGTGCCCTTCTTTCTCCGCGCCGGCAAGCGCATGAAGAAACGTGCCACCGAAATCAGCATCCAGTTCAAGCAGCCGCCTTTGCTCATCTTCAACCGCATGGCCACGTCTGGCCCGTGCAGCGAGATTCAACCCAACCTGCTGACCATCCGCATCCAGCCCGACGAGGGCATCTCCCTGCGCTTTGGCGCGAAAGTCCCCACTACCTCCGAGATGGCTGTCTGCCCTGTCAATATGGATTTCGATTACGAGTCCGCCTTCGGCAAGTCCAGCGCCAATGGCTATGAGCGCCTCCTCCTTGACGCCATGCTCGGCGACCAGACTCTATTCGCTCATCGCGAAGGCCTCGAAACCACATGGGCACTCTGCACGCCAATCCTGCAGGCATGGGCCGCCAAAAAACCGCAGGTCTTTCCCAACTACTTTGCTGGCTCCTGGGGCCCCGAGTGCTCCGACCACCTGCTCGAACGCTCCGGCCATACCTGGCGCAACGACTTCAGTCACAACGGATCTTGAACCGGCCCGCGGAGCGTGGAACAGAGCGCTCAGAGCTCTGGCCCGCCGATTCGCTTGGGTCGTGTCCCTAAAGTCCACAACATACATATTGCAGTCATGCTGAGCGGAGTTTGGCTCGCCTTTGAGCCAAGCCTAGTCGAAGGACGCGCATTTCGTGATGCCGAGTTCTCCAAAGAATTCTCGGGAAACCGCCCCAGTCCCTAAGTTCCTAAGTCCCCAGTCCCTCGTTTTTGCCCTTCGTCCATGGCCTCGTTCGCCAGCCGGTCTGCTTCCTTGTTCCCGCCCCGAAGCGTGTGCCGCATGTCGAAGCCATCGAGTTTCAGCGCCAACCGCTGCGCCTCTTCCCAAAGCGGTCGCAGACCCGGGCTTTTCACCTTGTACCGGCCCTTCATCTGCCGAACCATCAATTCGGAATCCGAAACCACCCGCAACCGCCTGGCACCGTTCTTGAGCGCCCAATCCAGCACCGCCAGCAGCCCCTTGTATTCGGCGTAGTTATTGGTTTGCCGGCCCAGGTATTCGCTCAATTCCGCCGCTACCCGGCCCTCCGGGTCCTCCACCACCGCCCCGTACCCCGCCGGCCCTGGGTTGCCCCTTGAGCCGCCGTCGCAGTGCGCCGTAAACCACCCGCCGGCGCTTCCGCCGCCACCCGCCTCATTTTCAAACAGATTTCCGCTCATCGCTCTTAAGTCTACCGGCCCCAACCATCCCCACGGACTGCCATCCCCCGTCCGCGGTCCACGATCTACGGCCCCCGGTTCCTTGTTCCCTCGGTCCATCGGTCCCCCGTCTTCTTGGTCCCTAGGTCCCTTGTTCCCTCGGTCCCTGTCTTTCTGCTTCCATTTACCCCCTTTCTTCGTCTACTCATACGCACAGGCTGCATCTTCCTTAAGCGGAGAAGTGATGGCTACCGACGCGATAGGCGTTTCCATGTCCCCGACAATGAGTCTGGCTGAGGCGGCCAGCACTTTAGCCTGGCCGGCCTGCGGGAGGGTACAATCCTCTCCAGACGTGGCTTCCAGAGCAATGGGCGGAGCAAGGCGCCAGAACCCTGGCCAGGACGATGCCACTCGGCGTGCGCAAAGCCGTGCCCTTGAGATGGACCTCATTCGCGAGGCCCAGGCCGGTTCCCGAGTCGCCTTCGATACGCTGGTTCGCCAATATGAGCATCAGGTCCTGCGCCTGGCCCTCCACTTAACCGGCTCCGAGCAGGACGCCGAAGACATCTACCAGGACGCTTTCCTTAAAGCCTACCGGTACATCGGCAACTTCCGCTTCGAGTGCTCGTTCTACACCTGGATCTACCGCATCGTCACCAACCTCTGTCTGGACCAGTTGCGCCGCCGCAAGACGCGCCGCGAGGATCACGCGGTCGTTGTCGACCGCACCGGCGACGAGATCGACATCCTGGCGTCCGTCTCAGACAATCGATCGTTTTCCAATCCCGCGCGCGAGCTCGACCGCAAGATGCTGGGCGCAAAAATTCAAACCGCGCTGGGCAAGCTCACCCCGCGTGAGCGGATGGTCTTTGAGCTGAAGCACTATCAGGGCCTTCGCCTTCGCACCATCGGCGAAATGTTGAACACCACGGAAGAGACCGCCAAGAACACGCTCTTCCGCGCAACCAAAAAGTTGCGTGCACAACTGGCGGAGTTGAGATAAAACCACCGGCGGCAGGTTTTTCATGACCAACCGCGAGGTTTTCTGTAGTTACACAGCCCGTCGATTCAGCACGGCGAGCTGAAAGCTAAAAGTTGAGAGCTGAAAGCTGTACTTAAGAGGCTTGAAGGACGTAACCATGAATTGCGAACTTGCACACGAACACATTGTCGCTGCAGCCTATGGAGAGCTGCCTGACGATCAGGTTCACCAGCTTGAGCGGCACGTAATTGCCTGCCCCGAGTGCCAGAAGGAACGCGAGCAGATCCTGGCGCTGAGAGTTCTCTCCGACGCGCACCCTGTTCTCGAGCCAGACCCAAATCTTGTCGCCCGCGCCCACCTGCGCCTCGACGACGCCCTCGACATGCTGCCGCCCAGGCGTTGGTACGAGATTCTGGGCCAGCGCATCGTCAACAACTTTGCCAACCTGCAGGCTGCGCCCGTCGCGGCCGTGCTTATCCTCGTTGCCGGCGCAGGCGCGGGAACGCTGGGCGGTTTCGAATATGCGCAGAATCGCGCCGCCCATGCCGCAACCGTGGCGCAAGCCGGCTCGGCCGCCGGCAATCAGGTTCCGCCTTCCGCGGCCGAGCCGTCGCTTGCCAATGTGGCGGGCGTCTCCAGCATCGTGCGCCATCCCAACAGCGAAATCGTTGACGTCAGCTACAACCAGGTTGTTCCGCGCCAGGTCGAAGGCTCGCTCGACGACCCAGGCATTCGCCAGTTGCTCATGCTGGCCTCTGAAGATTCCGCCTCTCCGGGAGTTCGCGACGACTCCGTGGCTTTGCTTGCCGCCGAGTGCCGCGCAGGCCACAGTTGCCTGCCCTCCGGGATCCGCGACGCACTGATGTACGCTCTGCGCAACGATCGCAGCCCCAAGGTCCGCCAAAAGGCGCTCCAGGGACTGGAGCCGTACGTGGCCGACGACGTGCGCGTCCGCGATGCCGTCCTTGAAGCAGTCTTGAACGACAGCGATCCAGCCATCCGGACCGCTGCAATCGGTTTGCTCGAGCCCGTTGACGCCGATACCAGCGTCCAGCAGGTGCTCTATTCCGTTTCGAATTCCGACCGGAGCCCTCAGATCAGGAATGTTTCTCGTGAAGTTTTGAGTCGGGTTCCGGAAACACAATAATTACCGTGCAATAACCACGGGGTAAGAATGTCGATGATCGTTTGAAGTCGCTAACCCTTCCGGCCACTGCGCCGTCTTGATGAGTGCGGACCGGACGATGAGATGTTGGGAGAAATCGAAAATGAAGCACTTTTTGAGGCCGTTCCGTAATTCGTATCTGATCCTTCCTTGCGCAGGGCTCACCGCTGTTGCAGTGTGCTTGCTTGTCTTGCCGCGCGACCTTCATGCCCAGGCGGGAGAAATCGCTCCTTTCCTTGAAGACACCAGCCCGCTCCTTGCCCACACCAGCGTTCCCGGTTACCTCGGGGTTGATGTCTCTGACGTCGATGCTGACAAGGCTCAGACGCTCAAGCTCAAAGATGTTCACGGCGCGGTCATCACTCTCATCGATCACGATGCGCCGGCCGGTCAGGTAGGGCTAAAGGTCAACGACGTCGTGGTCGGCGTCAATGGACAGAACGTCGACAACGCCGATGCGCTCCGCCGCATGCTGCGCGATATTCCGCCGGGCCGCAAGATTAGCCTCGAGATCAGCCGCGACGGCAACATTCAAACCATGGCCGTGCAACTGGTTGACCGCAAGGCCATGGAGCACGACATCTGGGCCCGGCTTGACATGAGTGTCGATGGCATCGCGCCCGTTGCGCCGCCGCCCGCCATGGGCCTCACCGGCTCTGACGTGCCCGTTTCCAACGGTTTCCACATTTCCATGTTTACGGGCTCTCTCAACGTGGGTGCGTTGGTCGAGCCGCTTACCTCGCAGATGGCCGAGTATCTCGGTGTTCCGGGCGGCCTCATGGTCAAGCAGGTGGCGCGCAAGAGTGAAGCCTCAGCAGCTGGATTCAAGGCCTTTGATGTGATCCTGAAGGTCGGTGCGGATTCAATCAACACCTCCGCCGATTGGGACCGTGATCTTCGCTCCAACGTGGGCAAGCCTGTCCAGGTGACCATTCTGCGCGACAGAAAACAGCAGACGCTCACTCTTCAGGTCGACTCCAAGCATCGCAGCGCCGTGACGGCTCCGGCTGCTGCCCCGCAACCATCGTCGAATGGCGCATCCGTTTAACGGCTCAGCTTGCGATTGAGATTCGAACCAGCATTCTTCCGGGCGCCGCATTAAGAAGCGGCGCCCGCTGTGTTTGGCGCGGATTTCGCTCGCTGATTGGCTTTTCAAAATGGTACCAATAGTGGTACCATCGGAAGTGCATGTCAACTTCGAAGAAGACTCTCGAAGCGATGCGTCGAGCGCCAACGAATGTTCGATTCAGAGACCTGTTTCGGCTTTGCGTGGAACAATTCGGCGAACCGCGCCAGCGCGGTACAAGCCATGCAGTGTTCAAAACCCCTTGGCCAGGCGACCCGCGCGTCAACATTCAGGAAGAAAAAGGCCACGCTAAGGCCTATCAGGTTCGTCGGGTTCTCGCGGCTATCGACAAACTCAAAGGAATTCGATATGAAACACGCTCTGAGAAGGAATCTAAAAGCTGACCGCTTTACATACCGCGTCACATGGTCGGCGGAAGACAACGAATACATCGGCCTCTGTGCGGAGTTCCCCTCGCTCTCCTGGCTGGCGCGCACTCCCGAGGATGCGCTTTCTGGAATTCGCAAAATCGTGAGAGCGGCCATTGAGGACATGGAGGATGCGGGCGAGTTGATTCCCACCCCATTGTCCGTGAAGCATTACAGCGGCCAATTCCGCGTTCGCATTCCGCCTGAGGTGCATCGATCGCTGGCAGTGCAGGCTGCCGAGCAGGGCGTCAGCCTCAATCGACTGGCCAGCGCCAAGCTGACCTCATAGCCAGTGCGGCAACTAAACTAATTCCATGGAAGTTCTCTACGGCCTGCATCCGGTCACTGAAGCTCTCAAGTCCGGCCGCCGCCGCTTCGACCACGTCCTCGTCGCCCGCGAGCGCAAAGATGACCGCCTCAATCATCTCGTCGCCCAGTGCCGCGATGCAGGCATTCGCGTGCTTGAAGAATCGCGCGAGCAGCTCACCGTTACAGCGAAGACTGCCGCGCACCAGGGTGTCGTCGCGCTCGTTCGCCCGCAGGGGTTTCTCGCGCTCGAAGATCTCTTCGCGCCACATCCCAACCGCAATTCTTCCGCTCGGCTCCTGCTCGCCCTCGACGGCGTTGAAGATCCGCAGAATCTTGGCGCTCTCCTTCGCGTCGCCGATGGCGCAGGTGTCGACGGCGTTCTCCTCACCGAGCGGCGTGCCGCACCTCTCAGTCCTGCCGCCATCAAAGCGAGCGCTGGAGCGGCCGAACACCTGCGCATTGCCCGTGTCGTCAACCTCGTCCGCTCTCTCGAAGAGCTCAAGCGCCGCAACCTCTGGATCGTTGGTCTCGATGAACGCGGCACCACCCCGTACGATCAGTTCGATTTCACCGGCGACCTTGTGATCGTCCTCGGCCGCGAAGGCGCCGGCCTTCACGATCTCGTGCGCCGCACCTGCGACCACCTTCTCTCGATCCCCATGGCCGGCGCCGTCAGCTCCCTGAACGTCTCCGCCGCCGGAGCTGTCGTCCTCTATGAAGCCGCCCGCCAGCGCAGGTCCCGTTCCGCCGCCTCTTCCGTCCAAGAGCCTGCCCCACGCAGTGGCAGTGGGGCCCAGCGAAAGAAGCAGAAAGGCCTCGGTTCTTGAACTTTGATCCTGTTGATCGAGGGGGGTGCCCCACGTCCCAATTTTGGGACGTGGGAACGCACAAATCATTGCTCTCCCGTCTCGCATTCTTCCTTTCGATAGCGGTCTTATCTCTCGCAGCACTCCAGGCCCGCTCCCAAACTTCCACAGCTCCGCCTTCGTCAGCACCGAACCCCGCGCCCGACCAACAACCCCACGGCCAGGTCATCTTCTCGCGCTCTGTCGACGACAACGGCCAGACCACATCCACGGCCGGACCCGCCGCAAAAGTTGGCGGCCAACCCGTCACCGCTCCTGTCGCCACCGACGCCGAACGCGAGGCGCTAACCTTCACTGCCTTCGACATGGGCGTGCATCTTCGACCGGTCGCCGAGCAAATCGCCGTCCGCGCACTCCTCACTGTGCGCAATGACCGCCAATCCCCGCTCGCGCACATTCCGTTGCAGCTCTCATCGTCGCTCGACTGGGAAACCATTCGCCTCGCTGGCCACGATGTCGCGTTCACCGTTGCGACCCTCAACTCAGACATCGATCACACCGGCCAGCTTCATGAAGCCGCCGTCGCACTCGCCGCTCCGCTCGCTCCCGGCGCAACCCTCAATCTCGACGTCACCTACTCGGGCACAATCCCACAATCTGCCCAGCGGCTCATCACCATCGGCACGCCCGACGAAGCAGCTCTTCACACAGATTGGGACTCCATTTCCGTCGACTTCACAGGCCTTCGCGGTTTCGGCAATGTCGTCTGGTATCCCGTTTCCAGCGTTCCCGTCATCCTCGGCGATGGAGCTCGCGTCTTCGACGAAATGGGCGAGCACAAGCTCCGTATTTCCGCAGCGCGCTTCCGTCTCAGGCTGACCGAGGAATTTCCCCACGGCCAAGCGCCGACTGTCGCCCTCATCAACGGCCATCGCGTTCCTCTTACGCTCACCGAGCCAACAACCGGGGGCGCGGAAGTCGCGGGTATCGCCTCAGCCAGTCTCGACCAACCGGCGCTCGGCTTTGAAGCGCCCAGTCTCTTTCTCGCCGTGCGCACCGCGCATGAGGCCACCAACACGACGCTCTACACCATCCCCGATGACGACTCCGCCGTCGAGGGCTGGGCCTCGGCCGCCGCGTTCGTCACGCCGTTCCTTGAAGGATGGCTGGGTCAGACGCCTCGCTCGCAGCTCACCGTTCTCGATCTGCCGGATCCCGAAGACGCGCCGTTTGAAACTAATGCCCTCCTCGTCACTGCGGTTCAACAGGGCACCCCGGACGAGCTGGACGGCGTTTTCGCTCACTCTCTCACCCATGCCTGGATGTGCACATCGACGTCATCACCGCCTGCATGGCTCTCGGAGGGAGTCGCCAGTTTTATGGGAACTCTGTGGCTTGAAAAACAGCAGGGCCGCAAGAAGGCGCTCGAATCGCTCGAATCCAACCGCACGGCTCTGGCGCTTGCAGAGCCTGCCAGTCCCGGCGAAGGTCCCGGCCAGCCCCTTGCACGGGCCATCTCGCCGGTCTACTACCGTACCAAGGCGGCTTATGTCTTCTGGATGCTTCGCGACCTGGCCGGCGACGCCGCTCTCTCCGCAGCTTTCCGCGCCTATTCGCCGCCGGAATCTGCTGCTGGCGGTCTCGGGCCCAACGCAAATGCAGATTACTTCGAGAAACGGATCGAACAGGCGGCAGCCAACACCGGTGAATCTTCGTCCCTTGGGCCAGCGGCAACACCGCACCAGGATCTCTCCTGGTTCTTCTCCGATTGGGTCGACGCCGACAAGGGCCTGCCCGACATTTCTATCGACAGCGTCTTTCCCTCGCACACCGAGGGCGACAATTGGCTCGTCGCCGTCAGTCTTTCCAACTCGGGCTATGCTGCCGCTGAAATCCCTGTCACTGTCAGCAACACTCAAACCTCAGTTACTCAGCGCGTCATCGTTCTTGCCCGCGGCAAGGTTACCGAACGCATTCTGATGCAGGGCCAACCCACGAAGGTCGAAGCCAACGACGGCACCGTTCCCGAAACCGAGGCCAGCATCCACGTTCGGACGCTCGACAATGCCAACGACGCCCCGCCAGCGTCGCCACCCGCTGCCGTCCAGCAATAACATCGCTCAAGTGTCCCAGCCAACTTTGCTCCAAATAAAATGAGCTGCGCAGCGCGCAGCTCCTCAATCGCTATCCTTATTTCCCTAGTCCCTAGTCCCTAGTCCCTAGTCCCTAGTCCCTGGTCCCTGGCCCCTTCCTCGCCTTCACCTTGAACCACACCGGCGTCCCCTTGAACCCAAACGCCTCGCGAATCTGGTTCTCCAGAAATCGCTCGAACGCAAAATGGAGCTTCACCTGGCGATCGGTAAAAAGCACAAACGTCGGCGGAGCCACTGCCGCCTGTGTCATATAAAAAATCCTGATTCTTTTCGCCATCGGCACCGGCGCCCGTTGAAAATCGATCTTTTCAAGGAATCGATTCATCGCCCCCGTCGACACGCGCTTGCGCCGCTCCTTGGCTACCGTCACCACCTCGCGCAACACCCGCGTCATGCCCTTCCGCTCGCGCCCGATCGCTTCCAGCGCCGACAAAAAAATGATCGGTGCATAATCCAGATACTTCAGCGCCCCGCGCACCTGTTTCTCAAAGATCTCCCGGTCCGCCGGCTTTTTCCCATCGGTCCGCGCCGTTGTCACCAGGTCCCACTTGTTCACGATGATGATCACGCTGCGGCCGCTCTCGTGTGCGTATCCTCCGATCGTCGCGTCGCTCGCCGTCACGCCCTCCGTCGCGTCGATCAACACCAGCGCCACGTCCGCAGCCTCCAGGTGCCGCCGCGCCA
>CAZHOO010000050.1:0-23392 GCA_964533905.1 uncultured Occallatibacter sp.
GACAAGTTCGGCGACCAAGTGGCGCACATCGTTGAAGGCGTAACCAAGATCGACAAGATCCAGTTTGCCAACCGCGAAGACCGCCAGGCAGAGAATGTGCGCAAAATGTTGCTGGCCATGGTGAGTGACGTGCGCGTGGTGCTGATCAAACTGGCCGACCGGCTGCACAACATGCGCACCTTGGAACACCTGAAGCCCGAGCGGCAAGAGGCGATCGCGCGCGAAACGCTGGACATCTATGCTCCGCTTGCGCACCGACTGGGCATGGGCAAGGTGCGCGGCGAGTTGGAGGATCTGGCGTTCCGTTACACCGACCCGGTGAGCTACGAGCAGGTTGCGGCGGCGGTGGAAGCGCGACGCGTGGATGGCGAGCAATTCTTGCGCACCGTGGAAGACACGCTCGCCGAGCAACTCAGAGAGAACGGCATCAAGGCGCGCGTAGAGTGGCGCATCAAGCGGCTCTACTCGATCCACCAGAAGATTGAGCGAACCAAAGTTTCGTTCGACCAGGTATACGACTTGTTGGCGATTCGCGTGATCACCGAGGATGTGGCTTCGTGCTACGCGGTCTTCGGATTGATCCACACGTTGTGGCGGCCGGTGCCTGGGCGCATCAAGGACTTCATCGCCATTCCTCGCGCCAACCGGTACCAGTCGCTGCACACCACGGTGATGAGCGCCAGTGGCCACCAGTTTGAAGTGCAGATTCGCACCGAAGAGATGCATCGCATCGCCGAAGAAGGCATTGCGGCGCACTGGAAGTACAAGACGGGCGGCGTAGTGACGGCCCGCGACGAAGAACGGTTGAACTGGATTCGCCAGCTTGTCGAGTGGCAGAAGGAGATGACGGATCCGAATGAGTTTCTCTCCAGCCTGAAGATGGACCTCTATCCCGACGAGGTCTACACCTTCACGCCAAAGGGGAAGGTGGTGGTGGTTCCGGCAGGGGCGACTCCAGTGGACTTTGCCTACACCATTCATACCGACGTAGGCCATTCGTGCGTGGGCGCAAAGGTAAACGGCCGCATGGTGCCGCTGCGCACCAAACTGCGCACGGGCGACATTGTCGAGATCGTTACGCAGAAAGATCACAAGCCCAGCCGCGACTGGCTCACATTCGTCAAGAGCCCGCGTGCTCGCAACAAAATCAAGCACTGGCTGAATGAAGATCAGCGGCTGCGCGCGGTGGATATCGGCAGGAAGTTGCTGGAGCGCGAAGCGCGCAAGTTTAAAGTGCCGATGGCGCAGATCGGGGACCAGGATCTGGGGCGCATCGCGCAGGAATTCGGCGTGGCTACGGCCGCCGACCTGCTGGCGACGCTGGGGCAGGGTAAGAACACCGCGCACCAGCTTCTGAGCAAGCTATCGCCGGGGTTTGCCGGCTCGCCAGAAGGGGAGCCGTCCGCCGCGGCGGGAAAATCGGGCGAAGCGGGCATGACCGATGCGGTGCGCAGACTGCACCTCACCGGCTCCGATTCGCTGCAGGTGGAGGGCCAGAACGATCTGCTGGTCTATCGCGCGCGATGTTGTAACCCGATTCGCGGCGAAGAGATTGTAGGCTACGTGACGCGCGGCAAGGGGGTCGCCGTGCACGCGCGCAGTTGCCCCAATGTGCAGAACCTGCTCTACGAGAGCGACCGGCGCATCAACGTGGAATGGTCGCGCGCACCCGAGGGAGCCGGACAACCTCTGCGCTATCCGGTCAAGATCATCGTGCACTGCGAAGACCGGACGGGCATGTTGAAGGAATTGACCGCCGTCATTTCCGATGAAAACACCGACATTCGCGCCGTGGATTTGAGCCGCGACGAAGAGGGCGAAGCGATTATCGAGTTTGTGGTGGAAGCCGAAGACGTGCGCCACCTGAACCGCATGGTGCTGGGCCTGCGGCGCGTAGAGGGCGTACGGCAGGTGATCAGGACGCAGAAAGTGTAAGGACTGCTTTCAGCTATTAGCTTTCAGCCGTTAGCTTTTTCGTGCGGGTCCCCCTTCCTCAACCTTCCCGAGCATTTCCGTTGCGCAGCCAGACTTCGACATGCTCTGAGTGTTCACAATCCGCTTGCATACACGGCCTAAAAGCCAGAGGCTAGGAGCTAAAGCTCGCGAACGATCCATGGCGGAAAATGAACCCATTCTGAATGGCGTCCACATCATCGACGGCGGGCTGGCGACGGAGCTCGAGTACTCAGGCGCGCTGATTGACGGGCCGCTGTGGTCGGCACACGTGCTCGAGGACGAACCGGAAAAACTACTTGCCGTGCATCGCGCTTACATTGACGCGGGGGCCGAGTGCATTGCAACGTGCAGCTACCAGGTTTCGCGGATGGGCTACGCCGAAGCTGGGCTGACCGCCGAACGCGCCGATGCGGCGTTGTTGCGGTCCGTTGAGCTGGCGCGACAAGCGGCTGCGGCCTTTCCGGAGAGACGCGTTCTCGTTGCCGGTTCACTCGGGCCGTATGGCGCGGCGCTTCACAACGGCGGCGAATACCACGGGAATTACGATTGCTCTAACGACGATCTGGTTCGCTTTCACCGCGAGCGCATTGAGATTTTCGCGCATGCGAGCGGCGACGAGGCTCCCGACTTGCTGGCGTTTGAGACTTTCCCCTCGCTCGCAGAAGCTCGAGCGGTGGGCGAGGCATTGGCGCCGTGGCCAGAATTGCGAGCGTGGTTCAGCTTCTCTTGTCGCGACGAAACGCACGTGTCGCACGGCGAGCGCGTGGCCGATTGCGCGGCGCTGGTAGCCTCGTTCCCGCAGACGGTGGCCATCGGCGTGAACTGCGTTCCGCCGAAGTGGATACCAGCGCTGATTGCAGAGCTCAAGGCTGGTTCCGACAAGCCGATCGTGGTTTATCCAAACTCCGGCGAGGGCTGGGACGCAGAGCCGCGATGCTGGACTGGCGTGACCGATCCGAAAGACTTTGGCGTGGGCGCGACGAAATGGTTCATGGCTGGAGCGCAGATGGTGGGCGGCTGCTGCCGCACGCGGCCCGCGCACATCCGCGAAGTGGCGCTGGCGGCGCGCCATCTTTAGCGCGATCTACGAGACCACAGCCAGAGCGGCTCGGCCTTTGCGCGGGGCGACAAAATGGTCGGCGCGGAAGGCGATGGCGAGTCCTTCGCGGCTGAGAAGCTTGCGAATCTGGCCGCGCGCGTGATCGGCCCAGGGACCCCGATTGTCGAGCTTCACGTAGGCGCGCCAATGGCGCAACGCGTTGCGATGCTCGCCGGTGCGCTCGTAAGCCAGGGCCAGATTGTAATGGGCGTCGGCGTAGCGGGGCGAAAGGGTGACGGCCTTTAGATAAGCGGCGATGGATTCGTCGATGCGCTCGAGCTCATCGAGCACGTTGCCGAGATCGAAGTACGCCAACACATACCCGGGGTCGGCCTCTGTGGCACGCCGGTAGAGCTCCTCCGCGCGGCCGTATTGGCGCAGATGGAAGAAGAGCGTGCCCAGGTTAATGCAGGCTGCCGCATACTGAGGATCGATGGACAGAATCTCCTGGTAGAGGTTGATGGCGCGTTGCTTTTCGCCGGCTTCCTCGGCCTGAACTGCGGCATGGAAGCGGTCCTGTAAGCCGCGCAGATCGGGTGTAGCGATGCGGCAAAAGGAGGATGGCGCGGCGGCGTTTTGAGGGCCGCCCATGCGCTCGAAGTCGAAGAGCAACTGGCGGCGGATGGGATCGACCATGGCGCCCCGATGACGAAAGGCCAGGCGCGTTCCGGTGCGCACGACGCAAGCCTCAAGCAAGGGGTTGCTCATGCCGGCGACGGCTTTCATGGCGAGAATGGATTCCCGGATCGAGGCCGCGGGAACCTCATCTTCCCGCAGCGAGCGCAGGGTGCGTAGTTGCCCCAGGTCCTG
The DNA here is from genome assembly GCA_964533905.1 of uncultured Occallatibacter sp. Lineage (GTDB taxonomy): Bacteria > Acidobacteriota > Terriglobia > Terriglobales > Acidobacteriaceae > Telmatobacter. The sequence continues at coordinate 3,866 of CAZHOO010000050.1, forward strand.
AAAGGTATAAATCTCTTGTTGAGAGATAAGCCCGGCTCGTTCCCAGGCTTGCAGTTGGCGTGCGCTGATTTCAAGGATGCGCAGAACGTCCTGACGGCTATAACTGGTCACGCTTGGATGCTCCCCCAGGTGAACCTTTCGATCTTGGTTGCTCTCTCAGCACCAGAATTGCGGATGCTGATTTCAGATTTTCGGTCTAGACTCGAACCGCGGGTCAGACCCAGACGAAAGTTCTTGAAACGGATACGGAGGAATCTTTCCCTCTGCGATTATGCCAAGACTCAACGCGAATAAACGCACTGGAACCGTTGCAGTAACTAAAAACTCGTGGATAACGAGTACATGATTTGGTTCATATGTCACATGCGGAGCGGGGTCAACAGAAGCCCGGCGGATTTCTTGAATACGTTATCGCGAGAAGCGTGCCGGAGAATGATCGCGGCGAGGGGAGGAAACGGATATAGCGGGATTACCCAAAATGGCAGATCTCGAAGCAACGCGGTGCCACTCCCGGAAAGTTCTGACAGATCGCTCCATAGAGACTATGAATTGATAAGCGCCAGGTTCTACGATTTTCATTGCTTGGGTAATTTACGATATGTTAGGCTCCCGGACGCGAGCACGAACGGACGCAGAGGCCCAGGGCCCCATGTCAAACCCCACCTTCTGCTTCGCAACAAGTGACCCGCCACGGCTGGTGTCTGTCCGGGGTGGCACAGAAGCACTGCTCGGATACAGCCAGCACGAACTCCTCACGGCCAAGATCAGTCTGAAGGACTTGGTCCACCCAGATGATGCCGAGATCATGGGGAGTATTTTCTCGAACTGCCTGGAGATCCGGTCCGGATGCATTAACGTCCGGCTGCGCCACGCCGACGGGCGCATTCGCTGCGTGAGGGGATGCTTCACAAAAAGACCTGCACGCACCGGGAAAAACGTGGTTCTCGAACTGGTCCTCGATGACGCGCGAAACATAGCCGAACCCAGCGACGCTTTTCTGCTGAAAAGCTTCAAAGCCCTCATCGAACACACGGACGACCACATCTACGTCAAGAACCGCAATCATGTGATCCTTGCGGCAAGCCGCGCGTTCCCGTTTCTGACGGAGACGGCGAAGAACGCAGCTGAACTCGTGGGAAAGACGGATTACGACATTTACCCTGAAGCCATCGCCAATCTGTCGTACCGACTTGAGAACCAGGCAATCGACGAAAACCGGCATGTGAACCAGGTGCAGCAGTTGACGGCGCAGGATGGGTCGAGCCGCTGGATCGACGATCGCAAGTATCCGATCACCGGGCCGGACGGCGCGGTTGCCGGTATCTTCGGCATCGCTCCGGATATCACCAGGGAAATTGAAGGAAGGCTCAAGCTACGCGAAAGCCAGGATCTACTGAAACTATTCATCGAGCACGCGCCGGTTGCGTTAGCCATGCTCGATCGTGAGATGCGGTACCTGGCGGTAAGCCGCAAGTGGATCGATATACACGATCTTGATGGCCGCGACCTGGTCGGACAGATTCATTACGAGATCCTGCCCAATATCCCCGAAACATGGAAGGGACTGCATCGCCGCGCGCTGGCCGGCGAAGTGGTACCGCCCGCCGAAGTTTGCCGGACAAAAACGGACGGCAGCGATCAATGGATGATGAGGGAGATTCGGCCGTGGCTTAGCGGCGAGGGTCAAGTGGGAGGAATCATCATCTTCGCCGAGGACATTACCGAGCGCAAGCATGCGGAGACCGCGCTCCGCGAAAGCGAGGAGTCACTCAAAGAGACCGAGAGAATTGCTGGTTTGGGCAGCTATTGCTTGGAGGTCGGCGCCGGGCGTTGGACCAGCTCGGCGGTGCTGAACCAGTTGCTTGGAATCGACGAAGAATTTGAGCGCACCCATGAGGGATGGTTTGCTCTGGTCCATCCCGATGATCGCGAGATGTTGACCGCTTATTTCACCGAAGAAGTTTTGGGCAAGAGAGTGCCGTTTGACGGGGAGTATCGCATTGTTCGCCCCTCTGACGGTGAGGTGCGGTGGATACACAGCCGGGGAAGGGTGGAACCCGATGGGCTCGGAAACCCAAAATTCTTCCGCGGCACAGCTCAGGACATTACCGAGCGGAAGCAGGCGGAGACGGCGCTCCGTGAGAGCGAGGAATCGCTACGGGAGGCGCAGAGGATTGCCGGTCTGGGCGGCTACCTGCTCGATATCGACGCCGGCATGTGGACTAGTTCCGATGTCATGGATGAGATTTTCGGGATCGATAAGGAGTTCGAGCGGACCGTCGATGGATGGGCTGCTCTGATCCATCCCGACGATCGAGCGTCGATGCTTGCCTATTTCAAGGATGAAGTACTCAGCCAGCGCGGGCCGTTTGACAGAGAGTATCGGATTGTTCGCCAGACGGACGGCGCGGTGCGCTGGGTGCACGGCCTGGGACGGCTGGAGCTCGACGCTGAGGGGCGTCCGGTGAAAATGCCCGGCACCATCCAGGACATCACCGAGGCCAGACAGGCCCAGGAAACGCTGCGCGAGAGCAGGCATTTGCTGCAACTCTTCATTGAGCATGCGCCGGTGGCACTTGCAATGTTCGACCGCGAGATGCGCTACCTATCCGTGAGTCGGAGGTGGCTCGAGGACTACGGCTTGGTGGGCCGCGACGTGATCGGACAGTCCCACTATGAGGTTTTCCCGGATGTTCCGGAGCAGTGGGTGAATGCACACCAGTGCGGCCTGGCAGGAGAGACACTCCACGCCGACGATGACCGCTTCGAGCGGGCCGATGGCAGGGTGCAATGGGTCAGGTGGGAGATCATTCCCTGGCGGACCGGCGATGGCTCCGTAGGCGGAATCGTCCTGTTCGCCGAAGACGTGACCGAACGCAAGCGCGCCGAGAAGGAATTGTTTGAGAGCAGGGAGTTGCTGGAAATCTTTATCAAGCACGCGCCAGTGGCGCTGGCCATGTTCGACCGCGAGATGCGCTACCTATCCGTGAGCCGCAGGTGGCTCGAGGACTATCACCTTGTGGAGAGCGAAATCATCGGGCGGTCGCACTACGAAGTCGTTCCGGACTTGCCGGAACGGTGGAAGGAAGGCCACCGCCGCGGGCTTGCAGGGGAGCGGGTTCACGTCGAGGAAGACCGATTCGACCGCGCCGACGGAGCGGTGGAATGGAGCCGATGGGAGGTTATCCCCTGGCGGACCGGCGATGGCTCCGTAGGAGGAATCGTCCTGTTCGCCGAAGACGTGACCGAACGGAGGGCAGTCGAAGACCGGTTGCGCCTGGGCGCCACAGTGTTTACCGGCGCGCGCGAAGGCATCACGATCACCGATCGTACGGGGAATATTCTCGAAGTAAATGACGCGTTTACCAGGATTACGGGATATACGCGCAAGGAAGTGCTGGGGCGCAATCCGCGGGTTCTCAAGTCGGGCCTCCACAGCAAAGAGTTTTACGAGAGCATGTGGACTTCGCTGAATCGTGAGGGGCGTTGGTCAGGCGAGATCTGGAACCGAACCAAGAGCGGAGACATTTATCCGGAGATGCTCACCATCAATGCAATCCACAACGCGAGCGGCGAAGTGGAGCAATATGTGGGCCTATTCACGGACATTACAGAGCTGAAAGAAAAGGAACAGCGGCTGGAGCACATCGTGCGCTACGATGCACTGACGGGGCTCCCGAATCGGGCGCTCTTCGCCGACCGGCTTCGCCAAGCCATGGCCCATACCCATTGGAAAAAGGGACTGCTGGCCGTAGCCAGTTTTGATGTCGACGGCTTCAAAGGCATCAACGACCGCTATGGCCAGGCAACGGGAGACGGACTGCTGACGGCACTGGCATTCAGGATGAAGCGGACCCTGCGGGAAGGCGATACGCTGGCCCGGCTGGGCGGAGATGAGTTCGCCGCCGTGATTCTTGATCTCGAAGACAACAGAGCGTGCTTGGCGACACTGAACCGTTTGCTTGCGGCCGCAGGCGAAGAAGCGCAGATCGGCGAAGTGATGCTGCGGGTTTCGGCCAGCGCGGGCGTGACGTTCTATCCCCAAGAAGAGGATGTCGACGCCGATGTGCTGTTGCGCCAAGCGGGCCAGGCGATGTACCAGGCCAAGCTGGCTGGGCGCAATTGCTTCCGCATGTTCGACCCCGGCCAGGACCAGATTGTCCGCGGGCGCCACGAGAATATCGAGCACATTCGCCAGGCGCTGGCGGCCCGGCAATTCGTCCTCTATTACCAGCCCAAGGTAAACATGCGAACCGGCAAGGTGATTGGCGCCGAAGCCTTGATTCGGTGGCAGCATCCGGAGCGCGGACTTCTTCCGCCGGGCATGTTCCTTCCCGTCATTGAAGACCACCCGCTGGCCGTCGAACTTGGCGAGTGGGTGGTTGAGACTGCGCTCACGCAGATGGAGTCGTGGATGACTGAGGGCTTCGAGCTTCCCGTGAGCGTGAACGTGAGTGCAATCGAGCTGCAATCGCCGGATTTTGCCGATCGCCTTCGCGCGCGCCTGGCGGCACATCCCCAGGTGAAGCCAGCGGACCTTGAATTGGAAGTGGTGGAGACGAGCGCCGTGCAGGATGTGATGCGGACCTCTCAACTACTCACGGCCTGCCGGGAGATCGGTGTGGCTATCGGCCTGGACGACTTCGGCACCGGTTATTCCTCGTTGACCTACCTCAAGCGTCTGCCGGCCAACGTTCTGAAGATTGACCAGAGCTTCGTCCGAGACATGCTTGAGGAGCCGGAGAACCTGACCATCCTGGAAGGAGTGCTGGGATTGGCTGCCGCGTTTCACAGGCGGGTGATCGCGGAAGGAGTTGAGACCGCGGAGCACGGTTTAATGCTGCTGCAAATGGGATGCGATCTCGCGCAGGGATTCGGCATTGCCGCCTCAATGCCGGCGCGGGAGCTGCGAGCGTGGGCGGCAGCTTGGCGTCCCGATCCGCGGTGGTCGGAAGTGCCCATCGTTCGCGCGGAAAACCGGCCGGTGCTGCTTGCCGCAGTAGAGCATCGCGCTTGGCTGGGAGCACTGGAAGCGAGCCTGCAAGGCAAGCGAGCGGTTCCGCCGCCACTCGATGCCAGCGTGTGCCGGCTGGCAATGTGGCTCGAAGATGAAAAGCGGTCATCGCACGGCACAGATTCCGCAGTTCAGGCGATTGAGTCGCTGCATGGGCAAGTTCATGAGTTGGCGGCGGAAATTGTCGCCTCTCAGGCGGACGGCCCTAATCCCAAGGGGCTGGCGCGTTTACGCCAACTGCACTACCTGCAGGACAAGTGCATGAAGCGGCTGAAGACCTTCGCTTGATCGATTTCCGAATAAGTAAGTGAACGAACTTGCGGCGTCACTTCTGTTGAAGGTGCCACCCGCGCATCAATGATGCGGACTCGGCGTGACGACATGGGCGGATCCCGTTTCCGATTGAACTTCTTCGGGCATGGCTTGCTGCTCGCGCAACGTAAGCACAGGGCAGCGGGCGTGGGAAAGCACGCGATAGATGGTTCGTTCCCGGGTCAGGTGTTCGAAAGCCAGGCGACGCGTCGCTCCGAGGACGATCAGCCCGGCATGGCGCGCCGCTGCCAGAGCCAGAATCTCGATGAATGGGTTGCCGTGAGCTACGACGGGCTCGACGGCAGAGCAGCAGCCGGCGCCCGTTTGCTCAGCAAGGATGCGCAGCTCGACCATGGCCTTCGATTCGAGCCCGGTGGACATTCCCTTGCGCTGCATCACGTCAATCGGCGGCAGCACATGGAGCAGGACCAGTTTTGCGTTCCGTATAGCGGCTACCTGGCAGGCAAGCGCTGCGCTCGGGCGAGAGGTCTCTCGAAGCGTGGTGGCATGGAGGACGACGCGTTCCCCGTCGCTTACCACCGGGAGATGAGCCTCGGGTCCCACGGTTATGACCGGGAGGTAGACCGAGCGCAGCACTTGTTCTGCAACAGAGCCGAGGAGCAACTTTCCGAGTTTGCTCCGGCTCCGAGTTCCGAGCAGCACGCGGTCCGCTTGATATTGGCGAGCAATGGCCGCAATCTGCTGTGTGGGGTGGCCCTCGCGCACCAGTTCGTCACAGCGAATCCCGCGCCTGGCGGCGACTTCACACCAGGGCCGCAGCATCTCTTCCGCAGTTTCCAGCGCACTCGAGGTGTTGTAGTAAGGCATTCCGGAGGCATCGGCGGCGATGACAGCGACCGAAGCGGGAAGAACATGGAGAAGAATCAGCCGTGCACCTGTTTCGCCCGCCTGCTCAAGGGCAAAGGGCATGAGATGATCCAGATCGCTTAAGTCCGTGGCGACGAGAATCGTGGCCGGATGCGTCCAGCGGCCCATATCGGAATCCCGCATGGCTAACACCTCATACCCGCAAGCGTGTCACCGGGGCGGGGGCTGGGATGTGCCGGAGCGCACCGCGAAATGTGATTTAAATCACACGGGGCATCCTCTACGCGACTGCGGGTGAAGCCATCAGGAAATAGAATCAGTGCATGCTGATTGCGGTCATTACCGTCTCGGATCGCTGCGCCCAGGGGCTAATGGCCGATACCGCAGGTCCTGCCGTGAAGGAAATCCTCACGCGCGAATGGCCGCAGGCGGCGATTCGGACAGCGCTGCTGAACGACGATGAAGATGCGATTACGGCAGCGCTCGAAGAGTTCGCGGAGCAGGACGCAAAGCTGGTGCTGACTGTCGGAGGCACGGGGCTCGGCCCGCGCGACCGGACGCCGGAGGCGACACGGCGCGTGATCGATCGCGAGGCGCCAGGGCTGGCGGAAGCGATGCGGACGAAGGGCGCGGAACGTAACCCCTATGCATGGCTTTCGCGCAGCGTCGCGGGAATGCGGGGAACGATGCTGATCGTCAACCTGCCTGGCAGCAAGCGCGGCGCATCGGAGAGCCTGGAGGCGATTCTGACATTGTTGCGACATGGCCTCGAGGTCGTGGCCGGAGCACAGGATCATCCCTGATTGAAGCATGAAAAAATCTTTGAAGATCAAGGGAGTGCCTCAGGATAGCCGGGTAAACATTTTCCTGAAGTCTCTTTCTTCCCTGCCCTGACGTCCGACAAGCCAGCTCGCTAAGGGCCCAGATTGCCCAATTGAAAGGGATTCGCCGCGATTTTACCCCTCCGCGCGCATGAGAAAATCCGGGAAAAGCGTACAATTCTCTTGCCCATGAGCATCCCCGAAAAAGCTCGCAAGAATCGGCGCCGCACCAGCGCGAATATTCACGACGTGGCGAAGCGAGCACGCGTCTCGATAGCCACCGTATCCCGCGTCGTGAACCGTATCTCCACCGTTGATCCGGACCTGGCAAAGAGAGTTTGGAAAGCCGTGGATGAAGTGGGCTACCTGCCGAATACCCAAGCGCGAGCGCTGGTGTCAGGGCGCAGCCGCATTCTCGGCCTGATCGTTTCCGAAATCACCAATCCGTTCTTCCCTGAGCTGGTGCAGCAGTTCGAGAATCTGGCCGTGGCGCAAGGCTACGAAGTCATGATCGGGTCGACCAGCTACGATGCCACGCGCACCGAAGCGCTGATCCGCCGCATGCTCCAACGCAGCGTGGACGGAGTGGCCGTAATGACGTTCGGCATTGAAGAGGCACAGGTGCAGAAACTGGTGGAGCATGAGTTTCCGCTGGTCTTTGCCGATGCAGGTCCTGAATTACCTAATGTGCGCGTGTTGAAGGTGAATTACGGCGAAGGAATCCGCGAGGCGGTTCAGCATCTGGCGGTGCTCGGCCATCGCCGGATCGCATTTATCAGCGGACCGCTGCGGATGCGCACGGCAGTAACGCGCCGTGACGCATTCAGAAAATCGATGGCCCAGCTAGGGCTAGCGGTTCCGAGCGCCTATGTTGTGGAAGGCGACCACACCATGGAGGGAGGCAAGGCGGCCATGGAAAGGCTAATGGCACGCGGGGAGCTTCCGACGGCGGTCATCTGTTCCAACGACATGACGGCAATCGGAGTTCTGCACGCTCTAGACGAAACTACGAACACGGTGCCCACGGATATCTCTGTGGTGGGATTCGATGACATTCGCCTGGCGCAGTTCATGTTGCCGCCGCTGACGACGGTGCGCATGTCGTGCAAGGAGCTGGCTGAGGCGGCAGTGCAGGCTTTGCGCGCCGGCATTGAGCCCGATCATCCGCAATCCGCGCAGAAGGAATGGCCGATCGCGACGCGGCTTGTGGTGCGCCGGTCAACGGACTATCCGCGCGGGTCGTTGCCCGCTATGGAAAAACGGAAGGCCGGGACTGCGCGGCGCAAGGCTCAGGTGAAGTAGCCGAAGCTCGAAAAATCAAATTGAAGATTCCGCCTGCGTCATCCTATGTCCAATCCAGTCAACCGGGTAGCACGATTTTGGAAATCGTGTGACAAAGCGCACAGGCAACGCAGCGAGAACGCAAATAGTTTGCTTATATGCGCCGCAGAAAAGCGCAAATCGGTTGGTTATGCATGCTGGCAATGCTCGCCGGATCGCTGGCGCGTGCAAGCGTGGCTGATGGCGCGGCGGTCTCGGGCAAGGTGACCGGACGCGCGGGCGAAGCAGTTGTGGGCGCCGTGGTGCAGCTGAGGTCCGCAAACGGGACAGGGCAACAGGCAGTGAGCCTATCCGACGGCGGCTTCTCCGTTGAAATGCTTGCACCGGGAACTTACGAACTCCGCGTGAGTGCGGCACATTTCCAGCCCCTCGAAGAATTCGTTGTGGTCGCGGACGGTGGCAGCGACTTTCAGATCAGATTGGAGCCGGTGATTTCGCAGACGATCGTGGTTACGGCCGATGTGACGGAAGGCGATGTGATGTCACCCGATCCGGCGGTAAAGGTTTTTGCGACGGAGAATTTGCTAGATGCAAATCCGGGTCGGCCGGGCGCGCCGATCTCGATTCCCGGCTATCCGATTGAAACTGCGTCGAGCGGCATCAAGGCACCGCAATATTTTGCTCCTGGCGTGGCTGGCGACCATGGCGAGCCGATCGCGCAGTACATACAGGTGGGGAGCTACCTACTGCCGAACAATCTGTCGGCGAATGCGCATGGCAACGGGTATGCCGACCCGAACATCTTCATTGCGGCAGAAATCGAAAGCGTCCAGGTGGACGGTGGAGCGTTCAACGTGCGCGAGGGCAATCATGCGCTGAACCTGGCGGCGACCTACGGGCTGCGTTCGCACCTGGCACCCTTCTTCACGCTCGCGGGCGACTCACGCGACCTGACGGCCACGGCAGGCATGAGCCCTTCGCAAGATTCGTGGGCGGCAATGGAGGGGTCGTACGGCAACGGATTCCTCGATCGACTCGAACATCGGAAGCAATTCAAATTGAACGGCGGGCGCGTGTTTCATGCGGGCGGCCATACGGTTACGCTGCTTGGAATCGGGTACTTGGGCTATGGCTACGTGGCAGGACTAGGGCCTATTTCTGGATTCAATTCCGTGGACGCGGCCGCGGGATGGACAGAATACCCCGATACCATCGACCCGCGACAGAAAGACCAGACGCATACCGCGATTGCGGCGCTGAACGACGAGTGGAAACTCGACGGGAATCAGGAAGTACAGCTCTCAGGGTTCTTCCGCACCTACAATCTGTCGCTTTTCTCGGACTTCGGGCTGGGACTGATCCGGCAAAGCGAATTTCGCACCGTGGGCGGCGCCAGCGGGGCGTACGTTAACAAAACCTCGAAGGCGCTGACGCTGCTGGCCGGAACCGATTACGAACGCGAGGCGCCGCGGCGCGACGATTTGGACCACTACAACTTCTTCAATCCCGCCATGCCTAATTTGTACGGGCCGTTCGTGAAGATCGACGGCAACAATGTGACGATTTCGCCGGTATCGCCCTACGTGGCCGCGCAAGGCACATTGGGCGACCACTTCGACTACTATGCGGGTTGGCGGCGCGACGAAATCTGGATCGACAATCAGGACCTGATCACGCCATCGAACTCCTGGAGCAAACTCGTAGGTCTGAATTCGCCCAAGGCGACGTTATCGTTCGTTCCCAGCCCATCGGGGCTCGCGCCGATGGTTTCCATCAGCTTTGGCAAGTCATTCTTTACTGAGGATCCGCGCGAGGGCGCGACCTTGAACGGACCGGCCACTGTCGATCCAGTAGAAACCGCGCGATCGTATCAACTGGTGGCGAGCAAGACATTTCACAGAACCGATGTGAAGCTGACACTGGGCCACGAGACACAAAGCGCGGAGTACGGGAAGATCGATCCGGACCAGGGTTTGCAGTATGATCTCGGACCGGGGCGCATTCGATTTCTAGCCGCGGCGGTGCGGCAGACTTTCGCGTATGGCTCGCTCGAAGCTACATTTGAGCAGGCGGATACTCGGCTCGTGGGCACGTCGTTCTCCGTCGTGCCGGAAGCGCCGCGGTTGATTGGCGATTTGACCGGGACCTACGACAAGCTGCCCTTTCACCTGCGGGCGAAGGGCGAGTTCGAGTACGTGGGCCAAAAGGTTGTTGGCAACGGCTGCGCTGAAGCCAGCTATAGGAGCGGCGACCCGAATGCGCTCGACTATTACTGCCTCGGCGTATCCAACAAGGAGTTTCGATTTGCGGCGGGCCGGCCATTTATGAACGGCCGAATCGACGTGGGCGTGAACATGATGATCGCTAGCGGCTGGACGGGGCAGACCGTAGAGAACTTCGCGGCTGCGGGCGTTTTCGGTCCGGGGCTCGTCGGCCTGGGTAGCAACGGTTTGGTTGCGGCCAATCCTGTGGGCGAGGTCGTGGGCGTGAGGATTCCCTCCTACGGCAGCGTGAACCTGAGCTATCACTTTGGCATCAAGCGCGAGCGGTAGCAGGCGCCGGACAACTCAATACACGATCAGCTTTCCCTCTTCGGGGAATTTGCCGTGCCAACCACAAGGGAAGTGACCGGCAACGTACCAGAATGCGTGGCTGGCGAAAAAACCTGGGGGATATACGTCAGCGAATTCAGCCTCAATACACAAATGGATCATCTCCCAGCGCACGTGATCGGTGAACACCTTAGGCAGGAGATTCTCGCGCACGACGGCCTCGGTCTTGCGGCCGACCAGCTCATTCACGATGGGCCTCATCTCATTGGCGACGGCATTCCACTGGCGGTAGCGCTCCTTCGATCGCTCGAGAATCCTCATGTGGAACTGATTTGCCGCCTCGAGCCAGAGGTTCTTTGTGTCGTTTGAAGCGCAAAGTGCCACTGCATTCTGCCAGGAGGCCAAAACGAAGGCTTGCCCATTGGTGTCGTCCATGCCCACTCGCGAAAACCAGTTTGCCTTATCGAGTTCTTCCAGGGCCGTAGCGGTGCGAGGATGCATGAGATCTCCGGGATCGCGGCTAGTGGCTGTGCGAATGCTCGTGCGAGTGGGCGCGCTTCGAATCAAGCGCGTGTGTCGGCACGCTCATCACCAGGCGGCCATGCTGCACGCCCTTGAGGCCGATGATGAAGTCGGCAAACTGCTGCACGCGTCCGGCTTTGCCGTGGACAATCAGCACTTCGAGGCAGGAATCATGGTCGAGATGCGCGTGGCTCGTTGAAACGACCAGGTCGTGGTGTTCGTGCTGCGCTTCAGTTAGCTTCTCGGTAATCCCAAAGGCATGGTGGTTGTAGATGAGAGTTACGGTGCCGACTACGGTGGCATCGGGCGACGCCGTCTGCTCCCGCACCAGCCGGTCGCGAATCAGGTCGCGAAAGGCTTCGGAACGATTCGTATATCCGCTCTTCTCGATGGATTGGTCGAACCGCTTCAACAGCTCGGAATCGAGGGCAATGCCGATTCTGCTTAGCTCTCCCATGCGCGCACCTGCCTGCAAGCCGGCGTAACCGCCAGTGTCAGAATAGCGCGCTGCCGAGGATCGAACTACTGCGGCGTGATCAAGTGGTGAGCGATGGCAAAGAGCGCAAGCTCCAGGCGCGTGGAAACGCCAGTCTTGTCGAAGATATTCGAGAGATGGCGCTTGACTGTCTCTTCGCTCAGTGAGAATTGCTTGGCGATGTCACGGTTGCTGCAGCCTTCGACGATGCAACCGACCACCTCAAGCTCGCGTGGGGTGAGGCCGTAGGTTTTGCGCTGGGGCACGGCAGCCTGCTGCATGAGTTCGTGCAGCGCGGAGACAAGGTTGACGACGCGCTTGCCGCCGATCCAATAGTCGCCCGCATGGACGGTGCGGATTGCAGTCTGGAGGTGACTGGCGAGAGCGTCCTTGAGCACGATGCCGCGCGCGCCGATCTGCAGGGCCTCAATAATCTGCTGCGTGGTAATGGTGGAGGTGAGGAGGAGGATTTTGGCCGTGGAAGGGCCGCTCATGATGGCACGCATGGCCTCAAGGCCGGGCAGCCGCGGCATCGCGACGTCGAGAAGAAGGACATCCGGCTGAAGCTCGAGCGTCTGCGTGATGGCTTCGTCGCCGTCGGTGGCATCTCCGACTACGTCAAACCCGTCATTCTTCGAAAGCATATTGCGCACGCCAATGCGCACGACCGGATGGTCGTCCGCCAGCACGATTCGAATGGTTCGTTCCATCTCAGCCACACGCCTCCGCTGAAGCAGTTTCGGAATTCACTTCCCCTCTTGAGACCGGGGGAGCAATTCCGGAACCGCTGCTGTTCCCGGCCCAGACGCCACAAAGCGCGTAGGATCAGGCAGGCAGATCAGCATCCAGCATACGCTGCAACCCTTGGGCGGCGGCGCGCAAATCGCTCAGCAGAATAGCGCTGTTATCCAATTGGTTATCTTTGGCGCCGAGGGGCGTGGCCTCTAAAAGCGCGCCGAGGCGGGCGGCTTGAAGCGCGCCGGCCATGCCGCAACCGCCCTTGATGGCGTGACCAATGCGGCGAATCTCATTGACGTCGCCTTTGGCGATCGCGGCTCCCAAGGCTTCAATCCGAACGCTGAGATCGGAAACGACAGCGGTGTAGATTTGACGGACTGCGGGTTCTGGCATGACTTTGCGCAACTGAGACAGAACCTCGGGGCTAACGACCGGCTCATGGTGATCAAGGAGTGTGGTAACGGCTTCCGGCTGATAGCCGTCAATCAATTTGCCGAGGCTTTCAGCATTGAAGGGCTTCAGCAGAAAACCGTCTGCCGCATTGGCGATTTCGGGCGGCGCGTTACTGCCGCTTATGGCGTAGATGCGAGAGTCGGAGCGGCTGCGCAGCTCTGCGATCAGCTTTGTTCCGCTCAAGCCGGGCATCTGCGCGTCCATGAGGATTGCGCCCGGCAGGCACACTTCTCTGGCGAGCATATCGAGCGCGGCATCTCCATCCACGGCTGTGTGGACAGTGAATCCAGCCATGGTGAGCACGGTAGCTGCCACCTCGCGGCTGACGAGGTCATCGTCAATGAGCAAAACGACGGGTAGGCGCCTTTTTGAGGAGCGCTCGAGCATGCATCTAGTTTGCATCTGCCACCCTCGGGTAAGGGGGGAAATCTCCAATTCGGTAATTGTTTTGGTTCTGGAGGCGATTCGCGAATGCCGTGCCCGATCAGGCCCGGCTAATGCTCGTTTGCTGCCGGCGCAGGCATGCCGAGGGCCGTAGCTGGGGGTAAATCCTGTCCGTTCTGCCAGTCGTAGATGGCGGCCAAAAATTGGTCGCCGCGCTGCTGCCATCTCTCGATTTCCAGGTCGTAGCGGACGGTGACGTTATTGAGCCAATATGGGCGATTTTCCCCCAACCACACCTGGCTGTACTCGCTCTTCAGAGCTGAATAGGCATCGCGCAAGTCCTGGCAGCGACCGTTCATTCCGCTGATCTCGCTGAGCAGATTTGACGTGGCGTTGCTTTGAGTCTTGTCGTGCTGCTGCGCCGCTGCCTGGGCGTATGCCGCGGGAATCTCCTGCGCAAGCTGGAACTTGAGGCCGATGAAATCAAGGCGACGGGCTCCAAGGTCCATGGCAGCGAGCGCATCGGGCTCGGCCAAATTGGGATCGTCATGACGCGCCTGGGCCAGCAGGATGATAGCCTGTTCGGCGTGGATGCGCAGGTCGTGCGCTACGGGCAGAATTTTGGCCGAAACCGTTTGACCTTCCGCGGTCCATGGATCGAGCCAGAAAACCTGGTCGCTGGTCATGCCGGTCTTGACGTCGATTAGAGCCTCCTGCGCGGCCATCAGCTCCTTTTCAGCGGTATCAATTTTGCCGCTCGGGTCGAGATGAAAGGCCTGTCCGTATTCATCCTGGTAGTCTGCGATGGAACTCTGGCCGGGTTGCCAGGCGGCGACCGCGCCAAAGAGCACGCCGTACCAATCCATGTTGAAGAGGCCTTCACCATCATCGTTCCAGGCGGTTGTGAGTGCGCCGGTCGATCCAAGACTCTGACCGGCGGCGATGAATCCCTGGATGTTCCACAGCGCCGTCTTGTCGCGCGGGTAAACTTCGTTCCAGTTCGAGTCGCCGGGAGCAACCCAGGTTTCAATGCCGTTCTTGGCGAATGGCTGAATGAGCTTGCCGAAGTCTGTCTGAGCCGAGTAGTTCCAGGGCACAGCGATCATATCCTTGGGCAGGCCGGCAACGGCGTCGGGATTTGCATCGCCAATGTCACCCCAGAAAAGCAGGCGGCGATTGAGCGGTGCAAGCGAATCGTGAATCTGCTTGAGGAATGCATTGTAGACGGGTGCGTAGCCTTGTTGCTCGACCGCATCGTGCGTGCGGCCAACGCCCAGGTCGAAGGTTTCGTCGGCGCCGACGTGAATGAACGGTGAGGGAAATTCTTGCGCGATCTGCGTGAACCAATCCTTGATGAGGGGAAGCGTGCCCTCCGTGCCTGGCGTGAGCAAATATCCGTGAGGAGTCTCGGCCTCATCCTGGTAAAGCTCCCATTTGACCACGTTGTGCAAGTGGCCAAAGGACTCCTGATCGGGGACGATGGTGATGTGGTACTGGCGAGCGTAGGCCACGAGATCCGCAACCTGCGCCGGAGTGAGCGCGCCGCCAGGCGGTGCCGCAAGCGGATGATCAGGATAAAAGAGCGTGTTTTCGAAATAGGGCGAATAGATATTGATCTTGAACGAAGCAAATACGCGAATCTGATGCTTCTGAAAGTCAAGTGTGGGAAACGGACCGCGCGAGAGATCGTCGCTGATGCCGCGATATTGCATGGCGGGCCAGTCGCGCACGGTGCCCGTGAACAGGATGCGCGGCGCTCCGGGCAAGGGCAGCATCTGCTTGAAGGTCTGCACGCCGTAGAAAATGCCTGAGCCGGTTGCGCCAATGATTGCCGCCTCGTGCGGACCGATGACCAGAACGTAGCCTTCCGACTCCATGACCGGATCAAAGGCAAGGTTGTTGCCCACGAGACCGGCCTTGGCCGCCTCAGTGCCGTTGCGCAGGAGCGTGATGCGATACGTAGGTTGCGCGGCGGTGGGTTGGTCCGCGGCGGGCGCGATGCGCTTCAGCGCGTCTTCAAGATCGCGCGCAGCAAACTCGTCTTCTGCGTCATGGCCGGGAACGGCGACCAGAATCTTGTCGGGCAACGGAGCGCTCTGCCCGAAGTTTGCCTCGCGCGGAGCGGGAAGAAGAGCAGGCTTTGTTTGCGCGGCGGCCAGAGAAGGCCCGATGAGGATCGCGACCAGCCCGAGCCGCGCCCAGCTGGATGAGATTGGTCCGACGAAGCTCAGCAATTCGGTCTGCCTCCCGATCGGTTCGTGGAACTCTCGCAGGCGATGCGACCATTGTAGACTGAGGCGTCGCGCGATTCTGCCGGCTGCGAGACGGGGCCAGTGTTGCGCGAAGCGATGAGCGAGGGGAAAAACGCGAAGTGAACGCCGACGAATCGCAGCGCGAGGTTGGGACGGCCGCCACCGCAGCATTGCGGCGCTATAACGGGTTCCTGCTTCTTGTAGCGGGGTTGGGAGGGTTGCTCTACGGCATAGACGTCGGCATCATCGGCGGAGCGGTTCCCTATTTGCAGGCGACATCGGGACTGAATCCATCGCAGCTTTCGTTTATCGTGGCGGCGGTGCTCCTGGGAAGCGTGTTCTCGACGCTGTTCTCTGGGCTGCTGGCTGATTGGATGGGCCGCAAGCCGCTGATGATCGGGAGCGGCTGCGCGTTCGTGGTGAGCATTCCTGTAATTGCGCTATCGCACGGATACGGGCCGCTGCTTTCAGGGCGGCTGCTGCAGGGCGCGAGCGGCGGAGTGATTGGCGTTGTGGTTCCGCTTTACCTCGCCGAGTGCCTGGCCGCATCGAGCCGCGGCAAGGGCACGGCAATCTTTCAGTGGATGCTGACGCTGGGCATTGTGGCTGCGGCGCTGATTGGGATGTATTTCAGCTATCGAGTGGATGCCGTGGCGAAGCTCGGCGATGCTGCAGCGCTTTTCCGCTTCAAGGACCATGCGTGGCGAAGCATTTTCTGGGTGTCGCTACCGCCGGGCGTTGTCTTCGTACTGGGCAGCTTGTTCGTTACGGAGTCGCCACGATGGTTGTTCAAGCGGGGCGAAAGAAACCGGGCGGAGGCCGCGCTGTTCAAGTCGCGCAGCCAAGAGCAAGCCACGCTTGAACTTGACGAGATGGAGGCGACGGCGCATGCGGCTCGTGTGAAGGCTGGGCAACAGATTCGCGATTCGCTGCTGCGACGGAAGTACGCGATTCCGTTTGTGTTGGCCTGCGTAATCCTGTTCTGCAACACGGCTACGGGCGTGAACTCGATCATCGGATACAACACGGGCATTCTGCTGCAAAGCGGATTGAGCGACCTGAGCGCGCATTGGGGCTACGTAATGTTTACGGGTGTGAATTTTCTCGCGACCATGATCGGCATTGTGCTTGTGGATCGGAAAGGGAGAAAGTTCCTGCTGGTGATGGGCACGAGCGGTGTGATCGTTGCGCTGGTCGCGGTCGCGCTTCTGTTCCGATCGACGGAAAAGCAGAGTGTGGATTGCCGCGAAGCGGTGCAGGTGCTGGTTTCGCCCAGCCAGCAGCTGGTGCTGCGCTTCGATCCGGGGACGGCGACGAGATTGCTGGCGTCGCAGGGCGACGCGGACGAGATCGATGCGCGAGGAGGAATCGACAGCAGTCGAGCTTCGCTGGCCATCATCTACTCCTACGGAGGATTTACTGCTGCGACAAACTATGTGCGCTCGGACGATGCGGCTTCTGCGCCGATCGAAATTACGCGCGCAAGCTCGCTGCCGGCGAATCGGATCGAAGCGCTGTTCCGGAATCCATTTGCCGATCTCAGTTCGGCCAAGGCGGCGCCGCTCGTGATTCAAAAAGCGCTTGTGGGCGGTGTGCCCGACGCCAGACACGGATGGCTCGTGGCGCTGGGAATCTATATGTTCATCGCGTTCTATGCCCTTGGGCCCGGTGTGGTGGTGTGGCTGGCACTGAGCGAGCTGATGCCGACGCGCATTCGGTCGAACGGAATGAGCGTGGCTCTGGTCATCAATCAGCTCGTTTCGACCACGCTGGCCGCAGTTTTTCTGCCATTCGTGAGCAAGCACGGCTACTCGTCGATGTTTTACCTCTTCGCCGGCTTCACGATGGTCTATTTCGTCGTGGCCGCGTTCTTTTTGCCAGAGACGAAGGGAAAAACGCTGGAAGAGATTGAGGCGCACTTCGAAGGGACAGCTTCTAGCTCCTAGCTTCTAGCCTCCAGCTCAGACGGACTAGGCCGGTTGATACCTTAAACAAGAGAGCAAACGCGACCCGTCCTGGCCCACGGCTGGCAAGTTGTTGCCCTTTGAATACCCACCCCTCCCCCACCCTTTTCGGGGTTAAGGGCTTTGTTTTCAGGCACTTGTACCTTTCACCGTTCCCGCTAACCCATTCATTCCAAAGGGCTTGATACCCCAAAGTCGTCTATCCAAAGGACTTAGAGGAAGCTGATTTCACGATGGGAAACCCGCTTTTTCCCGATCATCTGGAACCATTGTGCGCCAAAGGCGGATAATTATCGGCAAACTTGAGGAAAGAAATATTTCACGTGGAATCAGAGAGATAAGGACGGAAGAGGCGCTAGCGGGGGTTGACAGCAGGATTTGACGTCGGCTCTCCGGACGATGCTCTTTCGCCCCTGCGGGGCTGAGGAGGTTTTGGAGGCGCAGTGTCCCAGGGCTTACGTCCTGGGCTATTCTCTTCCCTCCCTTCGGGAGGGTTGAAACGGATCCAACGATGGTGCGATCCCACCCTAAAACTCTCCGCTTCGCGTCGAGGTTTTAGGATGGGGCACCCATTTTCGTGGTGAGCTTGGCATCCCCGGTCCCCAAATGTGTGGGACCGGGGGCACCCGTCCACAAAAACAAAATCGTAGCGAGGGTGGGACACTCATGGGTCGTGGTGGGTGAGGACCTACGCTACCATTTCTTCAGTTGCGTAAGCTGAAGGAGATTGCCGCAGGTGTCGTTGACCGTGGCGATCTTTGATGCCGTCACGTCGGTTGGCGGCATGGTGAACTCGGCGCCGCGCGATTTCATGCGATCGTAATCGGCCTGCACGTCGTCAGTGAAGAACATGACCGCGGGCTGTTTTTGCTCGAAGAGGGCTTGCTGATACGTTTTGGCGGCGGGGTTGTTATTGAGCGCCAGTTGCAGTTCCGTGCCGTCGGGATCTTCGGGTGAAGCCACAGTGAGCCAACGATAGGGCCCGTTGCTGAAGTCGGCCTTCTTCACGAATCCGAGCACTTCGGTGTAGAAGCGCAGTGCCTTCTCCTGGTCGTCAACATATACGCTGATGAGTTTGATTTTCATTGGAATTCTCCTAGGTTGGTTTCGCGGACTGCGTCGCGTCATTTTTGCTGCATTGCCTTTCAATCGAAACTTGCGAGCGTACGCTCGAGGGCATTGAAGAAACTTTGCCAGCCGTACTTCGCGCCCTTATAGTTGGCTTCGCGATCGGGACCGAAGCCGGACTGCTCCATGCGCAGATGAGTGCCGCCGTCGGCTGGAGTCAAGGTCCAGCGGACGACGGTTTCAAGCCCCAAGGCAGTCCAACTATAAGCCAGCTCTTTGAGAGGCTCGACGATGGACACTTCACAGTCGATGACTCCATTCCAATGCGGCATTGGCTCGCGGCGGAGCTGGAACTTGCGGCCGACGACGGGCTCGAAATCATTGTGTAAGAGCCATTGCGCCAGGAGTGGGCTCTCAGTGAGCGCGCGCCACAGCTTCTGAGGCGCGTGGGGAAATACCCTTTCGACGACGAGGGCACGCGGGGCGTCTACTGAGTTGGTCATTGATCCATCCTCCCCAAAAGATCTTCGAGACGATCGAACCTTTCGCGCCAGAATGCGCCGTAGATGTTGAGCCAGTCGATCATGGGCGCCAGCGCCTCGGGCTGCGCGCGATAGTGCGTCTCGCGGCCGTCGCGGCGATGGCGCACCAGCTTTGCCCGCTTCAATACGGTGAGGTGCTTGGAGACGGCGGGCTGGGAGACGCCGGCGTGGCGGGTTAAACCGTGGACGGTCTGCTCGCCGTGGCGGGACAGTTGCTGGAAGATGGCGCGGCGTGTGGGATCGGCGAGGGCGCGGAAGACGGGGTTGGGGTTGAGAGCTGTCACAGGAAAACCATAACCAAATGGTTATGGTTTGTCAAGA
>CAZHOO010000051.1:0-23096 GCA_964533905.1 uncultured Occallatibacter sp.
GGAATCGCGCGCCCGAGAAGTCGGTGACCCGTCCGCCGGCTTCTTCAATCAGCAGAATGCCGGCAGCCGTGTCCCAGGGATTCAGACTGAACTCCCAGAATGCGTCCAAGCGTCCGCAGGCGACATAAGCCAGATCGAGCGCCGCCGAGCCTGCTCGCCGCACTCCGTGCGAGCGCAATGTGAATTCCTGATAAAAGTGAACATTCGGGCTCGCATGCCGCTTGCGGCTGGGAAAGCCGGTCGCCAAAAGCGCCTCGGCCAGCTCCGGCGTGCGCGAAACCCTTGCCGGCTTGCCATTGAGCCGCGCGCCCAGCCCTCGCTCGGCCGTGAAAAGCTCATCGCGCAGCGGATCGTAGATCACGCCCGCCACCAGTATCCCATCGTCGCCGGCTTTCATGCCGGCTGCACGGTGCTCAAGGCCCATCGATACGCAAAATTGCGGAAATCCGTGAGCGAAATTCGTCGTCCCATCGAGCGGATCCACGTACCAGCGGAACTCGCCTTCCATCCGCTCGCGCGTGCCCTCCTCGCCGTAGACTCCGTGATCGGGAAATGCCTCGCCGAGCCGCGCGCGAATCAGCTTCTCCACCGTGCGGTCGGCCACCGTCACAATGTCCACGTCGCCCTTGTATTCGGTCTCTACGCCTTGCGCATAGAATTCGCGCAGCCGCGCACCCGCCTCGCGCGCAATCTCTGCAGCCTTGGGAACGAATGTCAGGTTTTGCACGATTTTCGGCTCTGCCGCGCTCGTCACAGCCCCGCCCCGTGCCGTCCGTCTCCGTCCGAACCATGGCCGTCTGGTCCATGTCCGTCGCTGGTCTCATAACGCGGCACCCGCCGCCGGCCAGCTTCGCTGATGGTGCGGATTTGGTTTTTGTAAATAAACAGATTGGGCTGCCCCTCGCGCGTCAGCCGCAGCATGGAGTCGTCGAAGTATTCGATCCACCCGCGCACCGTCTCGCCGTCTCTCAGCTTGATGTTCACGATCACCTGGCGATCGCTCAAGGAGCGCAGGTAAAGCCCTTCCTGGCCGGTTTCGCCCGGCGGAGGCGTCTTGGAGCGGCGGCGCGACGACAAGGGGGAAGTCATGTTGCCATTTTAGATGCAAATCCGTCCAGGCGCGTGCCGGGGGTCGCAACTGCACGGGGATCAACCAGTTTTTGGGGAGACCTTTGACGGCGGGCCTTAATTTCCCCTGGCCGCCGCATCCGCGTAGTAGCCGGTCTTGTTGCGCACGTTGAATTCGTCGGCCGCCGCGCGGGGAATCGTAATCACCACGCGATGGAACGTCCTTCCCGGCTCTTGATTCTGTGGATAGTAGCCGATCAAGTACTGTGTGCGCAGGTCTTCGCTCACCTTGGCGAAGGCCTTGTCCAGCCCTCCCTCGCCAACATAAAAGTATTTTCCGCCCGTCTCTTCTGAAAGAGTAATCAGCGCGTGTTCGCCGCCGAGGTCGCGGCCCGCGCTGGCTTCGATGGGCACGTCGATCAGCGAATAAATCATCACCTCGTTGCGCAGCGCGGCTTCAAGGGCCTGCGCGTAGGTTGAGGACTTGGCGGTGTCGTCTCCATCCGAGACCAGCACCAGCACCTTACGCCCCTCACGCTTGCCCAGGCCCTGAGAACCCAGAACAACGGCGTCGTAGAGCGCCGTCGCAAAATCGGAACGAAGCCCACCGACGGCGTGATCGATTTGCGAAAGATTGTTGGTGAACCCCGTGAGCTCGGTTACATCCGTGGCAAATTGGAGCACGCTCATCTGGTCTTTCGGCTGCAGAATGTCGTGAGCAAAATGCCGCGCCGCATTCGCCTCATCGTCGAGATCCTTGCGGACGCTTCCCGATGTGTCGATGGCCAGCGTTAGATTCAAAGGCACATCGGTTTTCCGCTCGAAGACCGCGATCTGCTGGGGCCGGCTATCTTCGAAAACCGCAAAATCGTCTTTGGTCAGCTCGCCGATCGGAGCCCCGTTCTTATCCGTCACATTGACGAAGATGTCTACCAGCTTCACATCCACATGGAAGGTGGCATCCTGCGCGAACGCCCATGACGGAGCCAGCGCCGCAATCGCGCAGAAACCGGAGGCGGCAAGCATGCCGCAAACAACGCTGCGCCTAGACTTCATGGGGCGCCCCAGAAACATCGACGGTAAATCCCTCGGGAAACGGCTCTCCCGGCGCCCAAACCGCGCCGTCTGCGAACGTCTCTTTCTTCCAGATGGGCACGGTCTGCTTGACGGTATCAATCAGCCAGCGGCAGGCTTCAAAAGCTGCCGAGCGATGCGCCGAGGCCACCACGATCAGCACGCTCGTCTCGCCAATCTCGAGCCTCCCCAGGCGATGAACCATCGCGACCTGGCGCACGGCGAATCGTTCGCGCGCTTGTCTGCCGAGTTCCCGCATCTGGTTCACTGCCATCTCTTCATAGGCTTCGTAGTCCAGGTGCAGGGTCCGGCGTCCGCGCGAATGATTGCGCACGATGCCGTCAAACACCACCACCGCGCCGTCTTCTCCGCTCTTGGCCGCTGCAACAATCCTGTCCGCATCGATCGCCTCACGCGTCAGCGCGACAAGGATATTTGGCTCGACACGACGCTCCTCCGAAGCATTTGAGGGGCGCGAAGTGCCGCCGGAGACGGGCGGCAGCAACCCCACCTCATCGCGGTCGTGCAGAATGTGCGCAGCCTGGGCATATTCTGCATTCACGCCGACTGCAATGCCGCTGAGAGCCTCTTTCGGTGCGCCTTCCGGCAACCGGGCGCGCAACTGCTCAAGTAGCGACCCCACCGTCGCACCCTCCGGCAGCTCAACCTCAGCCGCATCGGGGCCGAGCAAATCCTTCAGGATTCCAAATGATATGACGCGTACACGCATGGTTAGAGACAGCATAACGCTCTGGAGCTTAGACGCTCGCCGCCTGAAATCAGGGGTTGAGTCGAGGGCAACTCAGACAGCGAACGTCTCCCTGGAAGATGTTGAAGAATTCGGAACTGGGATAAAGAAACGGGACGAATCCAAAAAGTCCGCAAAAAAGCAAAGGCCGGCAGTTTCGCCGGCCTGCTCAAAAAGATTGGGAGAGGTTTACGCCGCCGCACCCGCTGCGCTGGCTGCCGCACGAATGACCGGCGCAGGTTGCAATTGCGGCCGCGGAGCCAGCATCGGCAAAGCCACTTCCAGCACATCCTCGATCTCCCTTGCGTAGTGGACCTTCACGCCTTCCATCATCTCCGGCGTCAGATCCTCTTCCACGTTCTGGCGGTTTTCGGCGGGCAGAATGATGGTTTGCACTCCAGCCCGGCGCGCCGCCAGAAACTTCTCCTTGATTCCGCCCACCGGCAGCACATTGCCACTGAGCGTGATCTCGCCGGTCATCGCGGTAAGCGGACGCACCGGAGTATCGGTCAGCAACGATGCCAGCACCGTCGCCATCGTGACGCCGGCCGATGGACCATCCTTGGGAATGGCGCCTGCGGGCACGTGAATGTGCAGGTCCATCTCCTTGTTAAAGTCCTCAGCCAGCCCTAGCCGCGGTGCATTCGAGCGTACCCAGGTCAGCGCGGCCTGCATGGATTCCTGCATCACCTCGCCGATCTGCCCAGTCATCGTGAAGCCGCCCTTGCCTTTCATTTTGTTGGCTTCGATGAACAGGATGTCGCCGCCTGCCGGCGTCCAGGCCAGGCCCACGGCCACCCCGGGCCGCTTAACCCGCTCCGCAACTTCGGTCTCGACGCGCACCTGGATACCGCCAAGGAACTCTTTCAGCGTCTCCCTGGTTACGACCAGCTTTTCCGCGTGGCCTTCCACCACGCGCCGCGCTTCTTTGCGGCAAACCGTCCCGATCGTCTGTTCCAGCTTCCGTACGCCCGCTTCGCGCGTGTAGTGGCGAATGATGTACCGCACCGATTCTTCCGGGAACTCAATCTGCTCCGCTGTGATCCCGTTCTCCTTGATCTGCCGCGGAATCAGGTACCGGCTTGCAATGTGCACCTTCTCCTCTTCGCTATAGCCCTGCAAAGGAATGATTTCCATGCGGTCGATCAGCGGTGGAGGCACCGTGTCCAACATATTAGCCGTGCAAATGAACAGCACCTTCGACAGATCGAACGGCACGTCCAGATAGTTGTCGCGGAACGTGTTGTTCTGTGCCGGATCCAGGACCTCAAGCAGGGCCGATGCGGGATCGCCGCGGAAGTCCCGTCCCAGCTTGTCCACCTCATCCAGCATGATGACCGGGTCGTTGGTTTCCGCCCGGCGAATGCTCTGGATGATCTGTCCCGGCAGCGCGCCGATGTAAGTTCTGCGGTGGCCGCGAAGCTCCGCCTCGTCGTGCATGCCGCCCAGCGAGATGCGCTGGAATTTGCGTCCCAGCGCCCGTGCAATCGAACGGCCGAGGCTGGTTTTCCCCACTCCGGGCGGCCCGACGAAGCACAAAATCGGCCCCTTCATGTCGGGCTTGAGCTCCAGGACGCTCAAATAATCGAGAATCCTGTCCTTCACCTTTTTCAGCTCGTAGTGGTCCTCATCGAGGATTTCCTTTGCCTTCCCGATATCGATCTTCGATCCGGAGCTCTTGACCCACGGCAGCACGGCAAGCCACTCGATGTAGTTGCGCGTGAGCCCGTAGTCGGCGGCCATCGGTGACATCCGCTGCAGACGGCCCAGCTCTTTCAATGCTTCTTTTTTCACGTCGTCGGGCATGCCCGCGGCTTCAATCTTCTGTTTCAATTCCTCGATGTCGCGCTGCCCTTCATCCTGCTCGCCCAGCTCTTTCTGGATGGCCTTCATCTGCTCACGCAGATAGTAGTCGCGCTGCGACTGTTGCACTTGGTCCTGCACTTCTGTCTGGATCTTGGTGCGCAACTGCTGCACCTCGATCTCCTTCGCCAGCAGCTTGTTTAACTGCTCCAGGCGATCGGCGATGCCCGGCGTCTCCAGCAACTGCTGCTTGTCGTCGGTGGTCAGGAAAGGCAGAGACGAAGCCACAAAATCGACCAGCCTTGCCGGCTCGTCGATGTTCGCGGCGATCGTCCTCAACTCATCTGAAAGCGTGGGTGATTCGGTAACGATCTGCTGGAACTGGCCGACCACGTTGCGGACCAGTGCCTCAAACTCCGGTGAGCTCGCCGGCGCTACTTCCTCAAGAGTCTCCACCTCGGCAATCATGTACGGCTCGGACTGGGTGAACCCAACGAGCCGCACGCGGCTTACGCCCTCGGTAAACACAAACCGGCTCTGGTTGGGCATGCGCACAACCTTGTGTACGGTCGCCAGGGTTCCCACTGTGTGCAAGTCGCCCGGCTTGGGTGCGTCAAGACGCGGGTCCAGTTGCGCAGTGACGATAATGGCGCGCTCCTCGCCGAGTGACTCGATCAGTTGGATCGAGCTTTCACGTCCCACAGTAAGCGGCAGGACGGCGTGGGGAAAAAGCACCGTATCGCGCACCGGCAGCACCGGAATTTTCCGGATTCCCGTCGCGCTCCGGGCGGAAACTTCGTTTTCAGGATTGACTGGCTGATTTGGCATTGAGTGTCCTCGTGTCAACTTTCCTTCATTAGATAGCTCAAAACCTATAAAAGTTGCAACTTCCGCCTCCCTGCCCATCTCCTTTGGTTGATCGATTGACTTGTCTTACGTGCCAGTCCCTGCGCAGGTTCCAAGGCGTGCCGGCTCATCCCATGGGCCCCGGCCGACGGACGGTGAATCTGCACGAACGCATCCAACCCATTCGGGGTTCGGTGTTGATTTCTCTGAGGTTACCGACCGGAGCGCACCCATTCGTGGGGTCTATCGGCGAAAAAGACGGGAATGTGAGCAAAAAGCTGTGAACCACCGGAACAGCCCTTAAAGGGAGTCCAGCCGCCGCGTTCCGGCCCTAGTCCCCTTCACGCTTGAGAGCCGACTCGATCCCTTGCCAAACCTCGTCGGGTGGCTCGACAGTCGGAAACAACTCGCGGGCCGCCTGGGCTATTGCTTCCAGCTCTGCGACAAAGGCGCGGCACCGGTCGCACTCTTTGAGGTGCGGATTGGACGAGAGGTCTTTTCCGGAGCCAATCAGCTCCGGCAACTGCGCCTGGAACTCCGCGCAGCTCATTTTGCCGGGATCGCCCGTCATGGCCGCTCCTCTGGACGCTTCTGGCTGCGGAGCGCATCGCGCAGCTTCAAACGCGCCTTATGCAATTGAGACTTGCTGTTGCCGATTGAGCAGTCCAGCATCGAAGCGATCTCATTATGCTCAAAACCCTCCACGTCGTGAAGGATGAAGATCAGCCGGTATCCGGTGGGCAGGTCGGCCACAGCCCGCTCCAGCGCCAGCCGGTCGATGGCTCCGCTAAGCGTCAGGTCTGGCGCGCCAAAGCTCCGGCTTGGGCCCTCTTCCGGCGTCGGCTCCATGGCCTCATCGAGCGAGATCAAGGCCAGCCCTTTCTTGCGCAACTGCATCAGCACCACATTGATGGCCAGCCGGTGCAGCCACGTGGAAAATGCCGAATCGCCCCGGAAGGTGGCGATCTTGCGATGCAACTGCAGGAATGCTTCTTGCGTGAGGTCTTCGGCCTCCGCCACATTGCCCACCATGCGCAGGCAAAGGGAGTAGATGCGGCGCTTATGCAGGGAATAGAGTTGCGCAAACGCCTCGTGATCACCGGCCTGCGCGCGTGCTAGAACTTCGGCATCCGCCGGATTCGCGGGTTTCAAGGCCGTGCGCCCCTGCTCCGTGCCTCTATTCTGCCGGATGCCGCCGGGCGCCTGCGTGGGGGAAGAAGAGTTGGGCATGCGCTTCCTTAAGGGTTTCTCCCGAACCGGTTCTGTGAGCGAGACTGCAAAAGCTCGCATTGGCCAATCCCTGATGTCGACGTTCTGGCTCCGGCTTCCCATCGTGAGTGGGAATTCCGCGCCCATTGAAGGACTCTCCCAACGCAACCGGGGTGACAAACCTGTGTTCCTACAGCTGGCACTTTACTTTGGCGTTGCGACCCCGGTCTTCCTGGTTAGAAGAGAGAGACAGAGCAGACATTCTTTGGTTTTGATGCAGCTTCCTTCATCGTTAGTATAAAGTTAGGCAATTAAGGTTGGCTGAGTTCGCATAAAAACGCCCAAGCCAACGCCCTTCGAGAGCGCGTGTTGAGCCGCTCCCGCTTTGCGCTGGGATGCTGCGGTTCCACCACACTTTTTAAGATATGATCTTCGAAACAAAGCCGGAATTAAGACGCGGCGTTCCATCCGGCCCCATGCGGTCGGCGGCGGGCGCCGTCCACGTTGATCTGCAGGCTCTTGCGACGTTCGGATTTCTGTCTTTTGTCGTCGCCTGTGCACCAATTTCCGGCTCCTGTCAGGCTGCGCCCCGCGAATCCAGTCAAAGCCATTTCACACGAGCCAATCTGCCGAATCCCCCTGATCCCGGCACCGAAATTGCTCTCGCCTTTGAAGGCCTGACCGTTGAGAGCATCGGCTTTGAAGGCGTTCCGGCCGACCGTCTTGACCCGCTTCCCAGCCACCTCGCCCAGGCCGAAGGAGCTCCACTCACAGCCGAGAACATCAAAAGGAGCCTCCGGCAACTCTATGCAACCGGCCTGTACGACACCGTCGAAGTGGAAGCATCGCGCCAGGCGGGCGGCATAGCGTTGACCTTCGCGGGAACCCCGCGCATTTTCATTGGCACAGTCGGCGTCGACGGAGCCGTCGGGGCGGCCATGAACACGCAGCTCCAGCGCGCCTCTCAACTTGAAGCCGGAACCCGGTTCACGCAGGCCAAGATGATTCGCGCTGGGTCTCAAATGCGCACCGCGCTCGAGCAGAGCGGCTATTTCGGAGCGACGATCACGCAGACCATAACGCCTCACCCCGATCAGCAGCTCGCCGACATCGCGTTTCGCGTGGTCTCGGGAATTAGGGCGCGCGTAGGCAAAGTTACAGTCACCGGGGACTCCGGCATGAGCCTCGAAACGTTCCGCCGGCACGCCGGGCTGCGCATTGGCGCGCATGTTGACCACGACACCGTCAATCACGCCCTCGATGGTGTTCTCCGCGAGTTCCAACGGCAGGACCGGCTCGAAGCCGATGTAAAGCTCGAGTCTGCGCAATACAACAGCGCCACCAAGTCCGTCGACTACCGCTTCACCGCCAATCGGGGCCCCGTCGTCAAGGTCGAAGTCCAGGGCGCTTCTCTCGAAGCGGATCGCATCAAACATCTGGTCCCGATCTTTGAAGAAGGCAGCGTGGACGAGGATCTGCTGAATGAGGGCAATCGCCGCGTGCGCGATTACTTTCAGCGCCTGGGCTACTTTGACGCCAAGGTCGATCATCAATCCAAATCACCCGACAGCAATCGCGTCGACATTCTTTTCAATGTCCAGCTTGGCCCCCGCCGCCGCGTGGAGAAAGTCTCCATCGACGGCAATCATTACTTCAATTCGTCGACACTCATGGATTTGCTCAGTGTTCATCCCGCCGGCGTTCTCGACCGCCATGGAATTTACAGCCAGGCACTGGTTCAGGCAGATGTCAACGCGCTCGAGGGCGTCTACCAGAGCAACGGATTCTCTCAGGTAAAAGTGACACCCGAAACCAGCACGCCGGAAACGGGCGTGGCTGATAACTCCCCACCGGTCACTCCGCAGATCGGCATTGCGCAGTCCGCCCCGCTCGAGGTGACCTACCACATCACGGAGGGTCCGCAGTTGCGCGTGGGCAAACTTGCTATTCAGGGCAACGGCCATATCGCCACAGCCACGCTCACCGCCCTCATGAACACTACGCCGGGCCAGCTGCTTTCACCGCGCGATCTGATTGGAGACCGCGATGCCATCGTCACCGCCTATAACAGCCGCGGCTTTGATCGGGCAACCGTGTCCGTCGTCCAGCAACCGGATCCCTCCGATTCAAACAAAGTTGACGTCGTCTTCCAGGTGGATGAAGGCGAGCAGATCTTTGTGCGCGACGTCTCGTTAACCGGCCTCGAATTCACACGCCCGCAAACCGTAGCCCGCGCCATCACCATCCACGCCGGCGATCCTCTGAATCAAACTGCGCTCACCGACACGCAGCGCAATCTCTATGACTTCGCCCTCTTCAACGAGGTGAATGCCGCCGTCGAAAACCCTGACGGCGCATCGACGCGCAAAACGGTTCTGCTGCAAGCCGTCGAAGCGCGGCGCTTGACGTTTACCTACGGTGTTGGATTCGAGGCCCAAACCGGCCAGCCGCAGAACAACTGCGCAGGCGCCACGGCCGGAGGCGTCGCATGCAATCCCAACGGCAAAACCGGCGTCAGCCCTCGCGGCCTCATCGACATCACGCGCAACGATCTTTTTGGACGCGAGCAATCCATTTCGCTGCGTGGCACCTACGGCCTGCTTGAGCAAAGCCTCGGTATTCAGTATCAAGTTCCACATCTCGAGGGCAATCCGAACTTCGCCTTCACCTTTTCCGGCGGCTACGCCAACAGCCTGGATGTCTCAACCTACGTCGCCTCCCGCCTTGAAGGAGCTTTCCGCTTCACGCAGAACTTCAACCACCCGGGCTCATGGCTCTCCCGCGCCAATACCTTCATTTATGAGATTGATTTCCGCCGCGTGAAAGTGTCGGCCAGCAGTCTGCAGGTCTACCCGGGAGAAATCTCCGAGCTCTCGACCGCAACCCGCGTCGGAGGGCCGGCCTTTACATGGATTCGCGACACGCGCGATGTTTCCATGGATGCTCGCCGCGGAACCTATACCAGCTTTCAGGAATTCCTGTCCGACCGGTTTTTCGGCGCAGAAGCGGAGTTCAACCGCATCGACACATCGAATTCGAGCTACTACAGCTTTGACAAGGGCCGGTTCGTGGTCGCTCGCAACACGCGCTATGGGCAGATTCGCACCTTCGGGAGCGGCGAAAACGGGATCATTCCGCTGCCCGAGCGGCTCTATGCGGGCGGTGCGGTTTCTCTGCGCGGATTCTCGCAGAACGCCGCCGGGCCGCGCGATCCTGAAACCGGTTTCCAGATCGGCGGAGCCGGCACGCTCACCAACAGCACCGAGCTGCGCCTGCCGCCGCCCACGCTTCCTTTGCTGGGCAATACGGTAAGCTTTGTCGTCTTTCACGACATGGGCAATGTCTTCACCAACGCCGGCGATGCCTGGGCCAGCTTTCTGCGAGTGCGGCAACCCGACAGCGATGCCTGCCGCCAACTGGCAACTCCCGGCCAACCCACAACCTATTTGCCCAATGGGCCGTATACGTCAACCGGCCAGCAGGGCCTGTGCAGCTTCAACGACTTCTCGCATTCCCTTGGATTGGGCCTGCGCTATCACACTCCGGTTGGGCCGATCCGCTTCGACGTAAGCTATAACCTGAATCCGCCCATCTACCCGGTGAATATCAACTACTCCATTCCGACACCGGCCGGCAGTCCTCCCAATCTTCCCGGCTTCGAGTCGGACCCATACACAGGCCAGGCTCCGCACATCAACTTCTTCTTCA
This sequence comes from uncultured Occallatibacter sp., assembly GCA_964533905.1. GTDB lineage: Bacteria > Acidobacteriota > Terriglobia > Terriglobales > Acidobacteriaceae > Telmatobacter. The sequence continues at coordinate 10,457 of CAZHOO010000051.1, forward strand.
GTCTTGGGCAGGCTTTCTGATGGATATACGCGTGCCAATTCGCTTCCGAGCTGTCGGTGAGGTAGCGCCGGTCTCCAGACCGGCTGTAGTGGCGGCGTCCTCGCCGCCACACGGTGTGTGGATGAGTCGGCGCGCCGCTTTGTGCCTTCTCGCCGCGTCTCTTTTAGCGCCGCGCGCTCTCTGCTCCGCTCAATCTGTCGAGCTCCCTGCTCCCGTCGTCCTCGACCGTGTGGTCGCTGTCGTCAACAAACACGCGATCCTGGCCAGCGACATCGACGACGAGATTCGAATCTCGGTACTCGATCCCAATCTTGTGGGCGAAGGCACGCTGACCCGTCAGGGCGCGCTCGAACAGCTCATTAGCCGCGCGCTCATTGAGCAGCAGATTCGCGAACAGGACATGCAGGCCATTGCGCCTTCTCAGGATGAAGTCAGCGCTCGCCTGGAACAGATTCGCAGCCAGCTCCCCGCCTGTGTCCGCGAAAACTGCGTCACCGACGCCGGCTGGAAGGCCTTTCTCGCCGCGCATTCACTCACGCCAGAGCGCGTTGAATCCTACCTCCGCTACCGGCTTGAGATTTTGAGCTTCATCGAGCAGCGTTTTCGCCAGGGAATCCAGATCTCGACCCAGCAGGTTGAGAGCTACTACCACGACATCTTGCTTCCGCAGTACGCTGCCGGCGAAAATGTTCCGCCGTTGGGTCAGGTTGCCGAGCGCATTCAGGAGATCCTGCTCGAGAAGCAAGTGAATGTGCTCTTCGACGCGTGGCTCAACAATTTGCGCGAACAGGGAGACGTTGAAGTTCTCGATCCATCGCTCGAATCCGCCGCGGCCCAAGACCCCAGTCCCACTGCTGACCCCGTTTCGAGCTCAGGTGGGGCTCCCGCAACAAATAAAGGTGCGGCGCCATGACCGATCGCCCCCCGACTTCAATCTCGCCGGATCAAATGCCTCCGCCCGAGCCTCCTCCGCGGGCCAAGCGCACGCGTCTGCGCCGCTTCTTCCTTCGCCACCTGCCGCTTTCGGTTGCGACTGCAGCAGTTTTGCTCACGCTCGCGCTAGTCGCCGCCTATTTCGTTGCCAGCTCTGCCGCATTTGAGAATCTGGTTCGCGAGCGCCTTATCGCTCAAATAAAAACTGTCACGGGCGGCCGAACCGAGATTGCGTCGTTTCATTGGCGGCTTCTATCTCTCGAAGCTGAAGCCGGAGGAGTTGTCATTCATGGCACTGAGGATCCCGGTGAAGCGCCCTACGCCCAAATTGAGCGCCTGCGCGTCCGGATAAGCATTCTTGGCTTGTTCACTCCGCATATTTCGCTACGCAACCTTGAGATCGACCGGCCGCAACTGCACTTCATCGTGTACCGCGATGGCTCAAACAACCAGCCGCGACCGCCCAGACACGAAGAGCGCGGCAAGTCCGCGCTGCAAACGCTCTTCGATTTGCGCGCAGGGCAAATCATCGTGGAAGAGGGAATGCTCGATTTAGACGATCGCGCCGCTGAATTCGACGCGCAAAATCGCTTTCTTCCGCTGGACTTCAAAGCCAGTGACGTCTCGTTGCAAATGGTCTACGTGCCCTGGTCATTCAGCGCGCCAGAAAGCTATCGCATCCATGCCGCAGCCCAGGATCTGGTTCTCGCTCGCCAGTTGCCGCGAAAGGCAACCGAGCCGGTCCACGGAAAATTTCAACTCGTCCTCGACCTTCAGCGCGGTCACGCCATTCTCCAAAGCTTCGAGCTCACTTCGCACCGCCAGGGCGAACCGGATCGCGTCCTGCGCGCCTCGGGAACGATGGACGATTTCACGAAGCCCCGTTGGCATGCCGGCATCGATGGTGATCTCGATATGCGGCTCCTCGATCCCGTCACGGGTTACGCTGACTCGCCCGATGGCATCGCTCATCTCCATCTCGCTGCGAACGGCATTGCTCCCGCATTTCAGATCGCCGGCGCCGTTCACGTGGACAATGGCTCTTATCTCGGCGCCAGCATGAACGCTACAGGCGTGGATCTCGATGCGCGCATCGACGCGGATCGCAGCAAACTGCTGATCACGCAGATCGTCGCTCGCATGCGCCAGGGCGGCCAGAGCGGCCAGCAGGGCGGCGAAATTGACGGCTCCGTCCGGCTCGCGCCGTGGCTCCCCGGCCCACAAACTATCCCCGCGCAAATCTCGGCGCCCGCGACCACTCCTGACTCCGAGGAATCGCGGCACGCGCGCAACGTGCTCGTCCACCCTCCGGTGATACCCATCCCGATGAACGGCAAGGTCACGGCCAACTTTAAAGGCGTTTCGCTCGATACGATTCTCAATATCGTCTGCCCGCCGCAATATCGCCGGCTCGGATTCAGCGCCCTTGCGAGTGGTCCGGCAACCGCCACGTGGTCAAACGGTGATGTGCGCACGATCGCCGTCTCCTCAACTCTTTCGCTAAGCCCTTTGCAGCAGACGCCCGCAGGCGAGGCGCCCGCGGCCGGTGCGATTGACGCCACCTATACGCAGCGAAATGGCGGAGTCGACTTGCGCAATCTGGAACTGCACCTGCCCGCGAGCGACTTCGTTGCGCGAGGCTCACTCGGCGCTTATCCCCTCACAAGCGCTTCGGTTTTGAGCGTCGATGTCCATTCCCGCAATTTGTCGGAGTTCGACTCCGTCCTGCGCAGCCTGGGCTTGGAGCGCAATGGCAAGAGAGGTACGGCAGCTCTGCCCGTGTCTCTTGCGGGACAAGCCGATTTTCAAGGAACATGGACCGGCTCGCTGATCAAGCCGCACATAGGGGGCACGCTCAAGGCCACCGAACTTACAGTCGATCTGCCGCCTGCGGCCGGCGATTCCGCCCAGCCTCGCCTGCTGCATCTGGATTCAGTGGACGCTGAAGGGAGCTACTCGCCGTCGCAGATCTCGATTCAGCACGCTCAGTTGCTTCAAGGCAATTCCAGGATTGCATTGAGCGGAACGCTGGATGCTTCGGTCGCTTCCGTGCCCGATTCAACCGGCGGCCCCGGGCGTCGGATTCGCTCACACGTGATTGCGCAGCCGACTTACGATTCCGATTCCATTCTCAACGCACACGTCGACGCCGCCCACATCGACGTCGCGGATTTGCAGCCTTTTCTCGGCGCAAGCCTTCCGGTCACCGGGGATTTCAACGCGCAGTTCACGGCCAACGGACCGCTCCGCCAACCCGCAGCCTCGGGCTCGTTGCAAATGGAGAGCGGTGTCGTGTACGGCGAGCCGGTTACCCAACTTCGCGTCCAGGCCGCGCTCTCCGATCAACAGCTCAAAGTCGTCTCGGCCCGCGCCACGGCTGCCGGCGGAGTCATTTCGGGGTCGGGAAGCTACGACTTAGACGCCAGAACATTCAACGTCGATGCCCACGGCTCTCAAGTCGACTTCGCGCGCATCGCGTGGGTCGCCCAGCACAACTATGAAGCGGCCGGCAAGCTCTCGATCGACATTAGCGGCTCTGGCTCGCTCGACGATCCGCGGCTGAATGCCCGCGCGACGGTTGGCGGGCTCGCATTGGGTGGTCAGAGTTTTGGAGCCTTCGAGGCCTCGGCGCATACCAGCGGCCATCAGCTGGCCTATGACGCGACGACACAACTGCAGGGGGCCGACCTGCACCTGAAAGGTGAGACGGAATTGCGAAGCGGCTACGCAACGCAGGCTCGCGTCGAGTTTTCGCAATTCAACGTGGGCGCTCTGCTTCGCATGGCGCACGTTGAGGCCTTCAGCGCCGACTCCGCGCTGGCTGGGACGGTCACGATCGACGGGCCACTCGCCGACGTCAAGCAACTCCGTGGTGACGCCCAGCTTCGCCCATTGGCGGTGACCGTCGCAGGCGTCCATTTGCAAAGCGAGGGCAACGTGCACGCCACGCTCGCAGGCGGCCGCGTCCGGCTTGATCCGCTCCACGTGACTGGTGATAACACCGACCTTCGCGCGGACGGAAGCCTCTCACTTGAGGGCTCGCAACAACTTGATCTTTCCGCCAGTGGGTCAGTCAATCTCAAGCTCGCTGAGACGCTCGATCCTGATCTCACTGCCAGCGGCGTCACCACCTTCCAATTGCAAGCACACGGCCCTTTGCGGAATCCAGATCTTCGGGGAACGGTCGAATTCCAGGACGGGTCTCTTTCGCTGGAGGATCTGCCTAACGGCCTGAGCCAGTTGCGCGGCACGCTGGAGTTCAATCAGAACAGGCTCGAAGTGAAGTCTCTCACCGCCATGACCGGCGGCGGTCAACTCAGCGTGGCAGGCTACCTCGCCTATCAGCACGGAATCTTCGCCGACCTCACCGTCACCGGAAAGAGCGTTCACATCCGCTACCCTTCCGGCGTCAGCTCGCTGGCTGATCTCAGGTTGCAGCTCCAGGGCCCACAATCGAACCTGCTCCTAAGCGGCGATGTGCTCATCACGCGTTTTGCCGTGAGCCCCGATCTCGACCTTGCCGCCCTCGCGGTCCAGGCCAACTCGTCGGTGCAGACCATCGCGCCGCCCGACGCGCCTTCGAACCACGTGCGGCTTGACGTACACATCTCCTCATCGCCGCAGTTGAACTTTCAAAACGCATTTGCCAAGCTGGCGGGCGACGTAAACCTGCGCCTGCGCGGCACCATGGCATCACCTTCTCTGCTTGGCGCAGTCTCGATTACCGAAGGCAGCGCGCTGATCGCCGGAACCCGGTACGATCTTGAGCGCGGCGATATCACCTTCACCAACCCCGTTCGCATTGAGCCGGTTATCGATTTGAGCGCCACGGCGCACGTTGAGGACTACGACATTTCGCTCGGTCTGCACGGTTCGCCGCAAAAGCTCAGCGTCTCCTACCGCAGCGACCCTCCGCTGCCTGAATCGGACGTGGTTGCGCTTCTCGCACTCGGCCACACGGCCAACCAGCAACGCCTTTACACGCAGCAGCAGGAGCAGGCCATCTCGAATCCCACCACCGATGCGCTTCTCGGCGGCGCGCTCAACGCCACGGTCTCAAGCCGCATTCAAAAGCTCTTCGGCGCCGGTTCCGTGAAGATCGATCCCAATTACCTGGGCGCATTCGGCAACTCCACCTCGCGCATCACAGTCGAGGAGCAGTTGGGCCGCAACGTCACCCTCACTTACGCCACCGACATCAATACCACCAGCCAGCAGTTGCTTCAGGCTGAAGTCGCCATCAACCACCACGTCTCCCTCGTCGTGGCCCGCGATGAATCGGGCGTGTTTTCAATGGTCGTAAAAGCCACTCGCCGCTACCGTTAACCCCGCCTTTTTCTGATTTCCAGAGCTACATGCGCAACCAATCACCCCTCGTCTGTGTCTAATCAGACCGGCAGACTCGCCAAGCGCCGGCCCGGCGTAGCGGGACCGGCCCCGGACACTCAAATGCCGACGATGGAGGACTTTCCCATGTCAAGAACCACGATTCATCGCAACTCTTTGCTCTTTGCCGCGGCTCTTTTTGGTGCGATTCTCTTTGTTCCCCAGCTTTCGCACGCGGCTGCGGACCAGGACTTGACCAGCACGGTACGCGCCAAGCTCAGTAAATCGCAGTTCAAGGATGTGCAGGTCAATTTAGACGCGAATGGCGTCCTTACCTTGTCCGGCACGGTCGACCAATACGAAAACAAGGCCGACGCCGACAAGATCGTCCATAAAATCAAGGGCGTCACTGCAGTCCGCAACGACATTCAGGTCTCCGGACCCGATGTCCCCGATGCGCAGTTGCAAAAGACGCTGGCCGAAAAGATTTCGAGCGAGACGATCGGCTACGGCAACATGTTTGACGCTATCTCCGTCAGCGTTCAGAACGGCGTAGTCACGTTGAGCGGGCATGCGCACGACTATCCCAATCGCGATTCGGCCCTGGCGGTCGCATCGACAACACCCGGCGTCAAGGACGTGATTGACGACATTTCCGTCGACCCCGTCTCGCCGATGGATAACCAGATCAGACTCGCGGTGGCGCGCGCCATCTACGGCTACGGGTCGCTGAATGAGTATGCGATGGATCCTGAGAAGCCCATTCGCATCTCGGTGCAGAATGGCCATGTGGAGCTGTACGGCGTGGTCAATTCCAAGGGCGACAAGGATGCGGCCGGCATCCGAGCCAATACAGTGCCCGGAGTCTTCAGCGTGGAAAACCACCTTGAGGTTGCGGGTCAGCCTTCAGACAAGCCGTAACCTCGCTCGCTCTCGCACGGCTGCGGGACGACCGCCCTTTCCGTTCGCTGCGGTGAACGGAAAGGGTGAACTGTTGCCTGGAGGCCGTCTCGAACTTTCGCTCCAGCCTCCGCATCCCCTCCTAAAACTGGTTATGCTGTAGGGTACCTTTCTGCACCACCGGGCGCGGCGGGAAGAATTCTGCGCGCTTGAAGGAGTGTCGATGGAGCCCGAGTTGCAGCGCGCAGCAGACGAACAGCGGCCGGTCTCCACCGAAGCCGCACCAGCGTCGCCACAACCGGCTCCCTGGCACGAACGCGATTTTGACTGGGTGTTCATCGGGCCGAACGGATTGCGGGCCGGCTGGGCGATCCTTCTTTTTGCCGGGCTCTACTATCTATTCCGCGAAGTCGTCGGAACCCTCTTCTTCGCGGCAGGCCTTATTCACGACACATCGGCAGATTCCGCGGGTGCAGTGTTGGGGAGTGAGTTCGCCGCGTTTCTCTCGCTTGTCCCCGCCGCTCTGATCATGATCCTGCTTGAGGATCGTCGCGTCCTGAGCTACAACCTGGGCGGTCCGCGCCGCGTGGGCCATTTTTTCTCGGGCCTCTTCGCCGGGTTCATTGCGATCTCATTGCTTGTGGCCGGCCTTGCCCTCGGGGGCTGGATGCACGTCGCACCCGCGACCCTGACCGCACCCGAGGCGGTTCGCCTCGGCGCACTCTGGATCGCCGTTTTTCTCATCGTGGCCTCGGTGGAGGAAGGCCTGTTTCGCTGCTACGCTCTTTCCACGCTCACCCGCGGCATCAATTTCTGGTGGGCTCTTGCTGCTCAGATCGGCCTCTGTTGTTACCTGGCCCTCGATACCGGACACAATGGTGCTCCCGGCGTTTACCTCGCAGCGGCGATCGGCCTCTTCCCCTGCCTCATACTCAACCAGAAGCTGGGGGCGCGGAGCGCGTTTTGGCAGGCGGCGTGGGTGACGTCCACGTTCTTCGGGTTCTATCACACATCCAATACCGGCGAAAACTGGATCGGCGTCTTCGCGGCTGCCGCCATCGGTTTTGTATTTTGCGTGAGCGTCTTCGTTACTGGCTCTGTGTGGTGGGCCGTCGGATGCCACACCGGATGGGACTGGGCCGAGACATTCATCTACGGCACGGCCGACAGCGGCCAGCAGGGCCAAGGTCATCTATTCTCCGCTGCTCCCACTGGCAACCCGCTCTGGAGTGGCGGCAGCGACGGTCCCGAAGGCAGCCTGCTGGTGGTCGGGGCGATTCTTCTCTTGCTTCTCGTCCTGGCCGGATTCTACGGACGAAACAAATCCACGGCATTCACAGCCTCATCGCAACCGGCAGGGTGAACATCCCAGCCGCAGTGCATAGAAGTCCCTAAACAGGCCCACTCGGTAGCTCAGGCGTCGTCGTATCCTGATGCTGGCCCCCGAATCCGGTGAATACGCGACTCAATGTCCGACTCGCTTCCAACAAGTTCGTTTTTGTCGGCGACCGCGCCGACCAGGCCGCGCCGCAAGCGCCGCTGGCCGTGGATTTTACTCTGGTCCTGCATCGGCCTGTTCGTGTTGCTCCTCTTCGCGCCGCTGATTGCGGTGATCTGGCTTCGCTCTGCCGCGAAGTCCGCGCTGCCGCAGCTCGATGGCGATGTGCATCTTGCCGGCCTCTCCGCGCCCGTGACCGTCCGCCGCGACGCGCACGGCGTTCCGCACATCGACGCCGCCACCGAGGACGATCTCTTCATCGCGCAGGGCTACGTGACTGCACAGGACCGCCTTTGGCAGATGGACGCCTCGCGCCGCAACTCCAACGGCGAACTCGCCGAGATCATGGGACCCGCGCTTGCTCAGCACGACAAAACCGAGCGCGTCCTCCAGATTCGCTTGACCGCCCAGCGCTTCTACGCCAATCTGTCTGCCGATGATCGCCGGCGCCTCGATGACTACGCTCGCGGCGTCAATCTCTTCATCGCGCAAAGCGAGCAATCGAACACGTTGCCCGTCGAATTCAAGATTCTCCACTACCAGCCGCAGCCGTGGACCGGGGTGGACTCCATCAGTGTCGGCTTGTCGATGGTGCAGACGCTCGACACGCACATTGCCACCAAGCTCTCGCGCGCCCGCGTTGCCGCCAAGCTTCTGAACCCAGCGCTTGAAGCCGATCTCTATCCTGTCGGTTCTTGGCGCGATCGTCCGCCCACCGGCATCCGCGTGGACCTGAGCGAGCCGCAGCCCGCGCCGCCGCCCTCGAAGAATAAGGACGATGACGACGATGATGAAAACACCGAGACGCGCGCCGTGCCTTTTGTAGCGCCGGCCTCCCGGCCGGCTGTCGTGCGGGCGTCCACGCCCGCACTCCTCGCTACCAACACGCACGGCCTTCTCGCCCTTCTCGGCCAGCCCGATTGCGACGGCTGCGCTCCCGGCTCGAACAACTGGGTCATCGCCGGCTCGCACACCGCCAGCGGCAAGCCGCTTCTCTCGAACGATATGCACCTGACACTGCGCGAGCCAGACACGTGGTACATGGCAGGCCTTCGCGCCCCTGGATTTCATGCAGCCGGGGTCACGCTTCCCGGGTTCCCTCTCGTCATCGCGGGCCACAACGAGCACGTCGCCTGGGGATTCACCGCGCTCTACGGCGATGTGCAGGATCTCTACATCGAAAAACTGGATGGCAAGGGCAACTACGATGGTCTCGACGGCACATGGCATCCGCTCGCTGTCGATCGCGAGGTCATTCATGTTCGTGGCGGCAAAGACGTCATCCTCGACATTCAATCCACTGCGCACGGTCCGCTTCTCAACCCGCTTCTCGCCGCAAGCGACCCGCCGACGGCGCTCAAGTGGACCCTCTACGATCCCACGCTCAGCACACTGCCTATCTACGAAATGAACACCGCGTCGAACTGGACGGAGTTCTCGGCAGCGCTCGCCAAGTGGTCCTGGCCCACGCAGAATCTCGTCTACGCCGACGATCAGGGCCACATCGCGTACCAGACCATTGGCCGTATTCCCCTGCGCCCCGCCGGAATCGCCAATGCGCCGATCCAAGACAACGCGCACGAGTGGCAGGGTTACATTCCCTTCAACGCGATGCCTAACTCCGTCGATCCGCCCTCGGGCTTTCTCGCTACCGCCAACGCGCGCGTCACCACCGACACGTCGCCCTACCCCATTTCCGGCGACTGGGGTGATCCCTACCGCATCGAGCGCATCTACAAATCGCTCGACGGCCGCGACAAACTGACACCTGCCGACCTGCTCGCCATGCAAACTGACATTTACAGCGAAGTCGATCAGGAGATGGGCCATCGTTTTGCCTACGCCATCGATCACACTCCGGGCCCCGAAGGCAACAGCGATGCGCGCATGCGCCAGGCCGCCGACCTGATGCGCAGTTGGGATGGCCGGCTCGCCACCGATTCCGCCGCCGCATCGGTCGAAACCCAAGCTCGCGCCGCTCTCTGGACGATGATTCTTGTGCCCAAGCTAGGCAAGCTCGCCGGCGACTACCACTGGAGCGAGGCTACCTTCGCTGAAGAAGAGATTGTGATGAATGCCAAGCCGGAGTGGCTCCCATCCGCGTACAAAGACTGGAACGCGCTGCTCACTGCCGCAGTCCGCAAGGGAATGCGTGACGGACGAGCGCCGGCCGACGTTTCGCATTGGGCGTACGGCCGCTGGCACGTTGTCGACATTGAGCATCCATTCGCCGCGTTTCTGCCATTGATTGCACGTGTCGCCGGAACCGGACCTCAGCCACAAAGCGGCGACGGAACTACCGTGAAGCAAGTGGGCCGCGATTTTGGTCCCTCGCAGCGCTTCACTATGGACTGGAGCAGCATCGACGATTCGACTGAAAACATTGTCCTCGGCGAAAGCAGCAATCCACTCAGTCCCTATTTCCGCGATCAGTGGAACGACTGGTATAACGGAACCACCTTCGCGCTTCCATTCACGCCCGCCGCCGTGGCGACACAAACCACGCATACACTGCGGCTGCTGCCATGAAAGAACAGAGGTCAGAGAACAGAGACCAGAGAACAGGGAAGGCCGAGACAAAACTGCGGGTGCCCCCGGTCCCTCGCATTTGGGGACCGGGGAACCTCCTCGGTCCGGCAGTCATCGTGTTTGCCGCCGCCATCGCCATCGTCCCTGAACTCATTCGCGGCAGCTCCTGCGGCCACGACTTCAATGTGCATCTCGTCTCATGGTTCGATTGCCTCAACGCCTGGCGTCACGGAATTCCTTATCCTCACTGGACGCCCAGCGCAAACTACGGCGCAGGCGAACCGCGCTTCGTCTACTATCCTCCGCTTACGTGGATGCTGGGCGCGGCGCTGGGCGCAATCCTGCCGTGGAATCTCGCGCCCATCGCGCTCACCTTCATCATCTTCGCGGCCACCGGCCTCGCCACGCGCGCCCTCGCTCTTGAAGTCCTCGACGACATGCCCGCCGCGCTCGCCGGCTGCGTCGCCATCTTCTCCGGCTTCACGCTCTTCACAGGCTACGAGCGCTGCGCCTTCCCCGAATTCGCCGGCGGATTCTGGCTTCCGCTCCTGATTCTCTTTGTCTTGCGCGACAACAGAGGGGTGCCCCATGTCCCTCGCCTTTGGGGACATGGGAGCGATTCCGGACCAACCTCCGGCCGCTCGCGATCCGTCCTTCGCCGCGCCTTCGACGGATCAACCGCGCCGCTCGCCGTCGCGCTTGCCGGCGCCTGGCTTTCGAATTTCCCTCTCGGCATCATCGCCGGCTATCTGCTCGCCGGCACTGCGCTTCTTTGGGCCATCGTGAACAAATCCTGGGCGCCGCTCATCCGCGCCGCCGTGGCAACTCCACTTGGCCTCGGTCTCGCAGCCATCTACTGGTTTCCCGCGTTCCTCCATCGTCACTGGGTCGACATTAACCAGGCCACACAAGATCCGGGCTTCAACTTTGAGAACAACTGGCTGTTCTCGCACCACGCCAATCCGCTGCTCGCGTTGCACGACGTGGTCCTGCAGCAAGTCTCCTGGATCGCCGTTTCCATGATCGTGGTCAGCCTCGTCTCGGTCCTCGTCTGCTATCTGCGCCGCTCTTTTCCAAAACCGGAAAAAATTCCACTGGCCGCGATTCCAATCGTCGTTCTGTTTCTCCTTTTCCCCATCTCGCGGCCGGTCTGGTACATGCTGCCTGAAATGTCTTTTTTGCAGTATCCGTGGCGCACCCTTGAGGCCGTTGAAGCGCCGATGGCCATCTTCTTCGTCGCCGCCATTTGGCCATCACGTTCAAATGTCCGCGTCGCTCGCGCCGCAATTCTGGTTGCCTGCGCCGCGCTTTTCATCGGCGCAACCGTCTACGCCGGGAAGAGCTTTTTCCAGGTTTGCTACCCCGAAGATAGCGTCGCATCCTCGCTCATCGACTACCACTCTGGCACCGGTTTTGAAGGCATGTACGAATATGCGCCGCCCAACACCGACATCAGCAGCGTCCCAACCGGTCTTCCCGACGCCTGCCTTGTGACCGACACTGACATTGTGCTCGGCAAATCCGATCCAGACGATCCGGACGCGCCCCCTCTGTGGACGCCCAACCAGGGAACATGCCAGGCCTCGTATGCGTGGGTCGGAGGCAGCCCATCGCCGGACTCAGGCGGCGCGATCAATCCCGAACACCGCCGTCTGGTTGCCTCCGTTCCACACGACGGCTATCTGGTGCTCCATCTCGAGCGCTACCCCGCGTGGATGATCCGCCTCAACGGGGAAGTCCTCACAAACCTGCCACTGCGCAACGACGGACTTACGGTTGTTCCCGTTTCGCCAGGCCCCATTGACCTCACAGTCGACTGGACCACCGATCGAGGCGATCTTGCCGGGCGATGGATCAGCGCTCTCAGCGCATTGCTCCTCATCGCTCTCTCGCTTTGTGAACTCCGCACGGGCCGTTCTCGTCTAACATGATTGCAATGCCCGCCGACGTCAAATCGCTGATTCAGGAAGGCGCCGATCTTACCGACCAGGCCCTCGAAGCCCTCATCCCCGCGGCAGACACGGTTCCTGTTTCCATCCACAGCGCCATGCGCCATTCGGTCTTTGCCGGCGGCAAGCGCCTGCGGCCGGTGCTGGCCATGCAGGCTTCGGTGGCCATAGCAGGCGCTCTTCCAAAGGGAATTGAGAATCTCGGCGCGGCCCTGGAGATGCTCCACACCTACTCGCTCATCCACGACGATCTCCCCGCGCTCGACAACGACGATCTGCGCCGCGGCAAGCCGACCTGCCACGTCGTCTTCGGCGAAGCCATTGCCATCCTCGCCGGCGACGCCCTCCAGACCCGCGCATTCGAGGTGCTTTCGCGCCTTGAATGTCCGCCCGCAGCCGCGATTCAAATCGTCGGCCTCGTCGCCCAGGCTATCGGCACAGTTGACGGCATGATCGGAGGCCAGGTTCTCGACCTCGAAAGCGAGCACCTCAAACCCACGCCCGA
>CAZHOO010000052.1:0-23035 GCA_964533905.1 uncultured Occallatibacter sp.
TTGCTCGATCAACTCCGCCACTTCTCGCGGATGAGACAGCATGGCCAGATGATTACAGGGCACGGTGATCGAGTTCGCCCCTATGGCCGCGGCCTCGTCCTTCTCGAGCGCGGGCGGAATCGCCCTGTCGTTGCCTGCGATCAGGGCCCATGAAGACCTGCCCTTCCACGCAGCTTTTGTGACTGTGGCTCCGAAAACCGATGCCGCCGTTTGCCCCTGTGTCGCTGTGAGTATTTGCTGCTCGCTGGCCGGGAGATCCTGCGCCATGTCTTCAGCAATTCCTTTTGGAGTCGCAGTTAAAAAGCCTTGAGTATCGAGCTGGAGCTCGCTGCCGAGAGGAGCAGGCGGATACGGTTTGGTGACGGAGTTAATGGATTCACCCACCCCGGGCGCGAACGCCGCCACGTAAACCAAACCCACAACCTTTGGGTCATTGCCCGCTTCGGTAATCACCACGCCGGCGTAGGAATGGCCGACCAATATTACCGGTCCGTCCTGCAGCGCGATGATGCGCTTGGTGGCCGCTACATCGTCGGCCAGCGAGGTCAAAGGATTCTGCACCGCGACCACATGAAAACCCTTCGCCTCGAGTAGCGCGATCACTTTGGACCAGCACGATCCATCTGCCCAGGCGCCGTGAACCAGGACAATATTCCTGGCTCCTTGCGACGAACTCGTCTGGGCGAAACCTCGAACCGCAAGGCAGCACATCAGGATCGCCATCATGGTTGCGATCAACGGAGCTCGGTACATTCTCGCGAGTGCCATTTTCATCTCCTGGCCAGACGAACTGTGGCGACCAAGCCACAGCAGGCTTGGCCGCGCAATTGGACCAACATATCGATCAAGACGAAAGCGCCGGCTCGACACTGAGGGCCTCAAGCGCATATCCGTCAATGCTTAAATCCGCGTCCGTCCGGACCGCGCGCTAGCCGTACGTGAGATCCGTGCTCTGCCCGACCTCGATGATGTAGCCGTCAGGATCGCGGATGTAGCAGCGAATCTCGCCGTACTTGGGGATCGGCGGCGTGATGAACTCGGCTCCCCGGCTTTTCCACAATTCGTAACAGGCTTGAATGTCCGCAACACGGAAATTCATAAAGCTGTTGATGTGATTTGGGTCGGGCACGCTGAGCGTTACCGTCGGCTTGTCGGGCGTCGGGCCGCCACCGACGTTCAAAATCATCCAGATATTCGCGAGCAGAAGGTAAGCAGGCGCATTGCCGTCGCCCATGCTCAGAATGCGAGCACCGAAGACCTTCTCGTAGTAGTGAGCCGATCGGGCGATGTCGGTGACGGTGAGAAAATGCGCAATGCTGATCCCCTCCCGCGGCGGCATCTCATAGGTCTTTTTATCCACTTCCACAGCGCTCATCGATGACTCCGGCTTCAATCAGGTGTCCATCGAATGTGGTGTTGTGACCTGCACTCTCACAACGGATCCCATCGATGGCAACTAAAGAAAACCAGAAGAGAAACCACCAGTCGATTGGACCAACGTATCGACCGACACCAAAGTATCGATCGGGAAAATCGGCGAGGAGCGTGGCCTGCCGGCGCGACTTGAAGGACAACCCGTCACCGATACCATCGTCCTATTTAAGAGCTGGGTTGTTCCATGAAAGGATTTGAGAAAGGTTTGCGTGAGCGAGCGACCCGCCTGCAATTCAAATCAGCCGGCCCCGAATCCGAAGACGAAAGGCGCCCGTCAAGAGCGAGGATCAATCAAAATGAAAAAGAATCAGCGCGGAATCAATCTTGCTTCAAAGCCAAGCGGCAATGGATGCGTAGAATGCCTTGCGTCGCCCAAAGGCTGGTGGCTCCATCTACGCAGGTGCGCGGAGTGTGGGCACATCGGATGCTGCGACAGTTCTCCGAGCCAGCATGCATCCCGGCATGCCGCGGAGACGGGGCATCCGATCATCGCCAGCTTCGAGCCGGGCGAGGATTGGTTCTACGATTACGAGACGCGAAGCATGACCGAGGGCGCGAAGTTGCTCCCGCCACATTCGCATCCGAACAGTCAGCCAGTTCCCGGGCCGGCAGGAAGAGTGCCGTCCGACTGGGAATCGCAGCTGAACTAGCTTGCAGTGAATTCCTGTGAGGCAGGTTTGATTCCCATGAAAGCAGTGCGCATCCACCGTTTCGGGCCGCCCGAGGTCGTTGTTGTCGAAGAGATTCCGAAGCCGTCGCCCGGTAAGGGTGAGGTGCTGGTGCGCGTTGCAGCTGCAGGCGTCGCTCCCTGGGACGCGATTATTCGTGAGGGCAAAAGCAAGGTGAGTCCACAGCCCCCATTGACGCTCGGTTCCGACCTCGCAGGCTTTGTTGAGGCGGTTGGTTCAGATGTATCTCACTTCGCGATAGGCGATGAGGTCTACGGCGTAACGAATCCACAGTTTTGCGGCGCCCAGGCCGAATTCGCCGTCGCGCTCGCGGGAATGATCGCACCAAAGCCGTCGCGGTTGAATCATATTGAGGCAGCTTCGGCGCCGGTTGTCGCAGTCGGTGCCTGGCAGATGCTCTTCGAATATGCCCAGGCGAAAAGCGGAGATACGATCTTGATCACCGGCGCTGCCGGAAACGTAGGCGCCTATGCAGTCGAAATGGCGATAGAGGCCGGAATGCGAGTGATCGCAGTTGCCCGATCGACCGACCGTGAGATGCTGAGCGCGTTGGGCGTCGAAACCATTCTTGATTCAAGCGCTCCCGGGTTCGAATCCAGCTTGCCTCAGGTGGACGCGGTCCTTGACACCGTGGGTGGCGAAACGGTCCAACGGTGCTCTACCGCGGTGAAGGAGGGTGGGCGGCTCGTGTCTCTTGTCGCCATGCAGCCTCCACAAAGGCGAGGGATGCAATCGGTGTTCTTTTACGCTGACGTCACGAGCGAAAGATTGCGCGCGATTTCGGACTTGTTTGAGAGAGGCAAGATCTCCCCGCAAGTGGGGTCGGTGCTGCCGCTCGAAGAAGCGCGCGAGGCGCACGAGATGCTTGCCGGCGCACCCCATAAAAAGGGCAAGATCGTTCTCCAGATCCTCGGCTGAATCGAAAAGAAAGAAGAATCCAGAATCCGGGCTGCAAAAGGCAAGACCCGCTCGCCGCACCCGATACCAAAGTATCGCCGATACCATGGTCCAATTGTTTCCTCCTGTCGCGTCTGGCCTAATGAGCGTGACTCGAAACGCATCTTGTATGGGCTCAGAAGGCTTTTTGTGAAGGAGAAGAAACCATGTCTGAGATAGGCTCGAAATCCGCACAGGTTGAAAGCGTGGAGCAGCGACTGAGGCCACGTGCCGAGGTGAGACGTCTCGGTCTACTCACGATCTTTATCGTCGTCGTCACGGTTCTTGCCATGCTGTTGCTCGTGGCCCTTCACGCGCAGGAAAAGTACTCGCTGAAATCACCGAGCGGAATCGCGTTTTCCGATTTCAAAGGCTACGAGGACTGGCCCGTCGTCTCTTCCGCTCACCAGGGCCAGATCCTCAAGGTGATTGTCGCCAATCCGTCCATGATCGCCGCGTTCAAGTCCGGCGTACCCGGAGGCGGCCAGACCTTTCCCGATGGATCCATGATCGTGAAGCTCCAGTGGACGCAAAAGAAGGACGCGGAAGCCCAATTCGACGTGGATGTGCCCGACGTCTTCAGCCAGGCCTTCGTGATGGAGAAGGACAGCAAGAGATTCCCGAATACCGGTGGCTGGGGATACGCTGTGTTCAACTTCGATGCGCCGTCGGGCAAATTCTCCGCCGATGCCAAGAGCCTCTCGGATTGCGGAAACGCGTGTCATACGGTCGTAAAGGCGAAGGACTACATCTTTCACCCATACGAGAAGCGTTAAGCCGCGACTTTCGCGGTTGCTCGCAACGCGATCGCGATCTCTCCTATTTTTCCCAGAACGCCGCTGGAAGATTCTCTTTTCTCATTGCGGTCAAATCGGCTTTACGAAGACCGGCGGTGTCCGCTTTTGCAAATTGAAAGTTCGTCTCTGCATCGAACGTCGCCCCTTCCAGGTCGCACCCCAGCAGATTCGCGTAACTGAAATCCGTGCCGGACAAATTGGCGCCCTTTAAATCGGCTGCGCTCAGATTCGCGGCTCTGAGCTTCGCCCCCCTCAAGTCCACGCCCTCAAGATCGGCGCCCAGCAGGTTCGCTTCGTTGAAGTCGACTTCGACGAGGGTCGCATCGCGCAGGTCGGCAAACGCCAGTTGCGCGTTCTGCAGATTGGCCCTGTTGAGGTTTGCCCCGCGAAGCCTGATTCCCTTCAGGCGGGCGTCAGTAAAGTCGGCTCCTTTGAGGTCGGCGCCGCGCAAATCCGATCCGCCCAAGTCCGCTCCGACCAGGTTATCGTCGGACATTTCCGCTTTTCTTAGATCGGAGTCGTTCAACTTAGCGCCTGTCAAAACAGCGTCACGGGTATTCAGTCCCGGAATCGATTCTCTCGACAGATCGATGCGCGTCCCCTCTCTGCCGTCTGTTGTCACCCAGAGGGCGTGCAATGCAAGCCTTTTTGAGAGCGGAATTTCGTCCACAATCTTCTCCTCGATCTGCGTCGCGGCACTCAAGCCGCCGAGCCGCGCGCGCGGTAGCTGGCACGGGAAGAGCACACCGGAAACACAGGCCCGCAGCAAATTGATCCGCGAATCGTTCCTAGCGAGTCAACTGCGAAGCGGCCACAGCCGGCCGCGCCAGGCGAAGCCGGGCGGCCATGCTTACCAACTCGGGCAGGGAATCGGCGCCCATCTTTCGCATCATGCTGCCGCGATGCGCTTTGACTGTAATCTCACTGATGCCGAGCTCGCCGCCAACCTGCTTGTTCGGCAGACCGACAACCACGAGCGCCATCACTTCGCGTTCGCGAGCAGTGAGGCCTGCGTACCGGGCTTTCAATGTCCGGATCTCTGTGTCGCGTTCGAGCAGCGCCTTGCCGCGTTCCAGGGCCTTGCGGATGGCATTCAACAGGACTTCGTCGCTAAAAGGCTTGGTCAGGAATTCAACAGCTCCGGCTTTCATCGCCTGAACTGTCATCGGTATATCACCGTGGCCTGTGATGAAGATGATCGGCATCTCATGCCGCTCCGCCGCCACGCGCTTCTGTAGTTCCAGACCATTGAGCCCAGGGAGCGAAAAATCCAGAACCAGGCAACTTGGTACTGTTGCGCGTGGGCGGCTGAGGAATTCCTGTGCGGAAATGAATGTCTCTACGCTCAGGCCCTCATGACGAAGCAAGAGCTCCAGCGATTCGCGAACGGAGATGTCGTCGTCCACGACGAAGACAATGGAAGGGGTTTGTGACATGGGGAAGGACCTCGTTTCGCGACCATGTGCACTGGCAGAAATCATTGTAAATCCGCAGCATGAAGTTGAAAGGCAACGTTCACTTGATCCGAAAAGCGGAATTCAGCGCGTCGAGCAACTCAGTATCGCTGAAGGGTTTGATCAAACATGCGACCGCGCCTTGCTCTATAAGGTGCGACTGCCCGGCCTCGTCTCGTTGTGCGGTGATGAAGACGATTGGAACATTCGACCCGCGACGCTTGAGTTCGCGCTGCAGATCAGGGCCGGTCATTCCCGGCATAGCGATATCGAGGATCAAACATTTCGTTTGCGAGATTCCATCTGACGCGAGGAACTGCTCCGCCGAAGAGAATGTCTGTGATGTGAAGCCGAATTCCTTGAGTAAATCCGGCAGCGATTCGCGGACCGATTCATCATCGTCGACGATTGACACAAGAGATTGTGGCTTCAACATGAAGATCTCATTCCGCACTTAAATAGACCCTTATTCAACGTGGAGAACCCAGCGATCGCTCCAGCGCTGCTTGAGGAAGTCGATGTGCTCGTCCCGGAGTGCTGTTCCCGCCACTCGCGGCTGCGCATCAACAACGCGGATGAGTTTGTCTCCATGGAGCCCCTTTTGCAACACTCCACTCCACGATTTTCCGCCTCCTGGTTAGCGGCGTCTATTGTACTTAGGTATTGGGGGGCTTGAGCCGGGAGTTGTATACGAGCCGTTGCTTCTAAATAAATTGGGAGCTTTAATCGCTTGGAATGGAGAATACGAACGAGGATCCTGGGCCATTGTTGACCGAAGCCCAGAGGCGCCCGCGATGGGCTTCAATAATCGAACGGCTCACGGAAAGTCCGATCCCCATTCCATCGTCCTTGGTCGTATAGAAGGATTCGAAGAGCCGATCGGCAGCATCGGAAGCGAAACCAATACCGGTGTCCTGCACAGTGAGCTGCACGCTTTTGTTATCGCCGCTCTCCGTTTTAATCAGTAACTCTCTCGGCCGGTCGTCAACACCGCGCATCGCATCTAAAGCGTTATGCACCAGATTCAGGATGACCTGCTGAATCTGGATGCGGTCGCCTTTCACCGGCGGCAGATTCTCGGCGAAGTCGTGCCGAAGCAAAATCCTGCTGCTCTGCAACTCGCTCAACGAAATCGCAATCACTTCCTGCGCCGCATCATTCAGGTCGATCGGCTCGGCGGCAACTTCCTTTCTCTTGAAAAGGGCCCGCAGGCGCGTGACAATCTCAGAAGCGCGATTCCCATCGCGAATTGTGCGTCGCGCCGTTTCGCGCGCACCCTCGATGTTCGGCTGATCGCCGCTCAGCATCCGCAGGCACGTGCTGGCATTTGTCACGATGCCGGACAATGGCTGGTTAACCTCGTGTGCGATGGATGCGGTCAGTTGTCCAATCGTCATCACTCGCATCATTCTCGCGAGTTCCGCCTGGCTGTTGCGTAACTCTTCTTCGGCACGCTTCTTTTCGGAGATATCCCGGATGAATCCGGTGAATACCTTTCTCTGATCCACGGTCATCTCTCCGAATGAGACTTCTGCCGGAAACTCTTCGCCGTCAGCCCGCAGTCCAGTCATCTCGGTTCCCCGCCAGTTAAGATGTCTCGCGCCGGTTTCCAGATATCGTTTGAGGCCCGTCTCATGGAGTCCACGCATCGCTCCCGGCATGAGGACCGTGAGGGGCTTGCCGACAAGCTCTTCCGGGGTGTATCCAAATATCCGCATCGTTGCGGGGTTCGCAAGAAGGATTGTGCCGCCTTCGTCGATACTGACCACCGCGTCACTGGCTGTTTCAACCACAACCCGGTGTCTTGCCTCGCTCCGCCTGAGTTCGTCTTCGGCACGCTTCCGGTCGTCAACTTCTGTTAAAAGGAAGTACCATCGGACGATGTGCCCCTGCCGGTCACGAAGAGGAAGCCCGCGCATGTTTAACCATCGGTAGACGCCGTCGAAACGACGAATTCGTGCCGCATCATATTCAACTGGCTCTCCTGCGGCGAAAGATCGCCCAAAAGCTTGAAGGTACGCGGGGCGATCATCGGGGTGAATGGTGTCGTCTACGGCCCATTGACGACACTCTTCCAGCGACTTTCCAAGGTAGTCCAAAATTGGTTGATTGACCCTCTCTAACTCGCCGTTCTTGTCTAAAACTGCGATCAGGCCGGGGATGCCGTCCACGATTAGGCGAGATTCGTACTCGCTTTCGCGTAACGCATCTTCGGCACGCTTTCTATCGTCAATTTCGGTTAAAAGGAAGTACCATCGAACGATATTCCCATGCCGGTCACGAAGGGGAAGCCCGCGCATGTTTAACCATCGGTAGACGCCATCGAAACGACGAACTCGTACTGCTTCATATTCAACTGGATCTCCTGCGACGAAAGCTCGCTCAAAAGCCTGAAGGTATCCAGGGCGATCGTCCGGGTGAATGGTGTCGTCTACGGCCCATTGCCGCAACTCTTCCAGCGACTTTCCTAGGTAGTCTAAGAGCGGCTGGTTGACCCGCTCAACCTCGCCGCTCGTGTCTAAAACTGCAATCAGGCCGGGGATGCTGTCCACGATTAAGCGAGATTCGTGCTCGTTTTCGCGTAGCGCTTCCTCGGCGCGCTTCTGATCATCGATGTCGGTGATCAGTAGGTACCAGCGTACAATATCCCCGTTTTGATCACGAAGCGGAGAACCTCTATCCTGGAGCCAGCGATAGACTCCGTCCGCTCGCCTAAAGCGCGCCGAGAACTCATATGGGCGGCCAGTGGTAATCGCTCGGGAAAAGGCATCGATAACGCCAGGCAGATCCTCAGGATGAATCGTGTCGTTCGTTCCCCACTCACTGAGCTCCTCGATAGTCTTACCGAAGAATTCCAAGGCCTGCTGGCTGACCATTTCCAGATTCCCAGTGGGCGTTGTTTGCCCGACCATGCCGGGGATGCTATCCGCGATTAAGCGAGCCTCATATTCGCTTGCCCGTAACGCTTCTTCGGCGCGCTTCCGGTCCTCGATATCAGTCATCAGGGCGGACCAGCCGGTAATTCTGCCGTCTGAATCACGCATCGGGAGGTTGCGAGCCTGGAACCATCGATAAACGCCATCGGCCCGACGAGCGCGGAACTCAAAATCGTACGGAGTTCCGGTCGTCATTGAACGAGTATGATGGTCGATCACGTGCGGCAGGTCGTCTGGATGGATTGCATCAGTCATCGCCCAGGCATTGATCTCCTCGAGCGTCTTGCCGAAATACCTCAGGAGCTGCTGATTGGCAAGTTCGATCCGACCGGTCGGACTCAAGGTACACACAAGCCCGGGAATACCGTCGAGAATTTGGCGGAGATCGGTTTCGCTCGCTCGCAGGGCTTCCTCGGCGCGCTTCTGATCTTCGATGTCGGTGGTCGTACCGACGAATTTGAGGACTTTTCCGTCAGCATCGCGCACAGCCACGGCTTGCTGGAGATGCCAGCGATAGACCCCGTCCCGAGCGCGGAGAGACCTGGTTTCGAACGCGAAACCCTGTCCCGAGCGCACTCCGTCCCGAAAGGCCCTCGACGCAGTTTCTCGGTCCTCGGGGTGGACCGCGGTCATCCAAGCTTCGGGATGCGACCGGACGAAATCGAGGCTTTGACCGGAGAATTCAAGCCAGACTCGATTCACGAAATCCGGTGTCCCATCAGGCTTAAGCGTCCAGGCGGATACAGGAAGATGCTGCAGCAGTCCAACCTGGAGTTGCAGCTCTTCGTTGGCTTTGGCAAGCTCCCTGGTTCGCTCCGCGACCCGCCTATCGAGCTCATCCGCGATCCGTTTTTGCTCGCTCAAGAGGCGCGCCTGCTGCAATCCGACGGTCGCCTGATTTGCCGCCACGCCAAGAAGCAATCGCTCCGCCTCCGCCGGAAAATCGGCGCGCTCGGATCCGGCTACGACGATCCCAATTTCGCCCTCGATTCCCAATCGCATGGACAGAAGCGAAGGCTCTTGCCCACCGAGATGGCTGCGTATCCCAACCGGCCACTTTCGTGGGTCATCTCCGAATCGCTCATAGAGGGCCTGGCGGATCTCATCCGCATTCTGTGTCGTCGCGTAATGCGGCGCGGTCTTTAGTACTTCGATCGGCTCCCCATCCGTTTCGATTTTCGCGCGTGTATAGAGGAAATCCAGATTCAGTGTCGCCATCAGAGCGTCGTTGAAGGTCGTCACGATTTGTTGCGGCTCTTGCGCGCCCCAAACCGCAGGGAGTGCAAGCATGCTGACCAAATCGCTCATCGAGCGCTGAAGGTGCTTCAACTCCGCTGTGGAATCGCTGAATGCCATCTCAGGACTCCTGAATGGCCACGCTGCCCGAACTTGACCGGCGCGCGCGATATTCCCGGAGGAATTCCTCTGGCGGAGTGAAGAATGGATTCTGCTGCAGGAAGCCGCCAATAATCACCAGGGGATGTGTGCGAAGGATATCGATGATCGCATCGCCTCTGAACAGGGAGAGATGGTAGGTGCAGATGACCGCGTCGTTGTGGCGGCTCCAGACGTCGTTCACGCGCGATTCAAACTCAATCACGTTCTGCAGCCGGGACTTATCTCCGACCACCCAGTCCATTCGACATACGATGCGACTGAGCGGAAACCCTCCCGGCGCATTTCCCGATGCCAGTTGTTCGAAAGTTTCAAGCATCCGGTCCTGATCGAATTTGCCGTCGCTAAGATAGGCTTCGGTGTTGATTTTGATCTCCAATTGCCCGGCCTCTTGAGCCGCAGCGGGGTCGATTCCCGCGGACGTCAGCCAATCGAGATGCTCATTCCGCTGATTGGAATTCACGACGTGAATGGCCTTGTCGCCGCGCTCAAGCCCTTCTTTAATAAACGGAAGCAACACGCTGTACTCTTCTTCCTCGTTTGAGAAAAACGCACAAACGTGGCGAATTGCGCCAAGTTGAGAGCCTGCTAAAGAGATAGGGGGAACAGCTCTGGTCATTTTCGATCCCTCCGTGAAACTCTGCACAAACAAGGATCCTGATGGGGTTGGAGGCGTAATTCGCTTCGAGACGCGTGCCCGGGCAGGCTTGCTCTTGCCAGTCGTTTTGGCTGAAATGTGGGCCTGGATTGCGATTCCGAGGGCGGGACACCTGAGCCGCTGGGGATAAATGCCCGCGCAACTCAGAAGGGAAGCTCGCCCCCTCCGTCAATTGTGCATTTAATCATACTCCCGTCTGATGCCGCGGCACCCCGGGGGACACCCGGCCGGTTAAGTGTTTGTTACATTCGGCCCTCGCGACGAACGTTGTGAACATCGGTCGGTGTGCGGGAAAATGGCAATCCCGATGCTCTAGTTCGATGCGGAGGGCGCTTGATGAGGATCCCGCCAATCGACACCAAAGCAGCAATCGATACCTTGGTCCAATAGATTCGCTGCGGCTCTTCTGGCGTAATGACAGTTGTACGGCGTACGTGAGCGAGTGGGTCCGAACGGCACGGATTGAGCCGGGAGAATCCTCCCGGCAAATGCAAAAAGGAGCACTCTTATGACAACCGCAACGATCGGTATTGGAGATGTTATAGCTTCACAGCGCCATCAAGAACATTTCGCGCACACGGCTTGTGGTGTCCATGGGTGCGCGCAGAGCGAGGATGAAGCACACTCTGAAATGCATGGGCATGAAGAATGGACGCAAAGACTCGAAGAGGCTTGGCAGGGACACTTGAATACCTTACAGCAATGTGTGTGCGAGCTTCTTCACAAGAATCAACAGTTGAGGATGGCGCTGACGGCGGCGAACGGTCAGGAGCAACGGCGCGAAAACACCGGGCCTCAATAGACCGCCGGAAACGGTGCCCGCATTGTTCGAACCCCGAAGAATCGCTTTACGCCTTGTTTGCCTTTTGGCGACGCGTAAGCGCCACTGCGGCCTCCGAGGTGAGCAGCAGGAACGTCAACGTCTCCTGTAAATACAGCTGGACTGCCGCATCTGTCTGGCTCAGGTAGCCGATGGAGACATCCTGGCCGATGTGCAGTTCGAAATCTCCGCCGCGCGTGGTCAGGACGAAGGCGCCGGCAATGGCGGGCGCCCAGATAATGTGCCCGTCGATGAGCCGCTTGACGTGCTCCAGCACCGGATAACCGTGGTCGCTGGTCTCGGCCAGCGCGGTGTATTCATCGGCGCCAAGCAGCACCGAGTAGGGGCCGTTGACACCCATCAGGCGCAGCCTACTCAGGCCTTGCGCGATGGCATTTGGGTATTCGCGCACGTCGCTCGGCAGCGCCGTGACTGGGTTGCTGGTCCCTTTAACAATTCCTTCAATACCGGCTGCGGCATAACCCTCAAAGATGGCTGCATCCTCGGCGAAAGCGATCTTTCGTGCCGCGTCCTTCGCGGGTTGCCAGTCGGAGTCATTCGCGCCACGCTCGACGTCATCGATCATCTGGCGATCGAGTTCGAAGGGAACGCGCAACTCGACGAGCGCCTTCACGTCGCGTTGCGTCGCCGAGATGCCTTTTGCCGGGGCGGCGATGGTCCGCAGATGGCCGGTGCCAACAGCGGACAGACCTGTGCCCGCCGGGCCCTTCACGTCCACAACGCGTCGTCCGGCAAGGTAGCGCTTCAGCGTGCGCGAAGTTTCGGCCTCAATTTGCCCCCATGCCAAGTCAGAAATCGGAGCGAGATCGCGATGGAGATTATTCATGTTGTGTGTCTCCTTTGAGGGATCCGATGCCTAGCGAACCGTCGCGCATCGGCGAAGTTGAAGAGGATGTGGGATTCATTTCTGGCACTGGAACAGGCTCTGAAGCACCGGGCTGCTCTTCAGCGACGGTCTCCAGAAAAGTCGCCGATGGCACAAAGAACAGGTTTCCCGTAACCGCCGTGCTGAAGTCAAGGATCCGGTCGTAGTTGCCGGGCGGCCGGCCGACAAACATGTTTTCGAGCATTTGCTCGATAGTGCGAGGGGAACGGCTGTAGCCGATGAAATAAGTGCCGAATTCGCCCTGGGAGGGTCGGCCGAAGGGCATGTTGTCGCGCAGAATCTTGATCTCTTTGCCGTTCTCTACAATGGTCGTGAGCGCGTTGTGCGCCGATGTTGGCTTGGTCGAATCGTCCAATTCAATATCGGAGAGCTTGCTGCGGCCGATAATGCGCTCTTGCGCTTCGGTTGAGAGAGCATTCCACGCTTCCAGGTTGTGCAGATACTTTTGCACGATCACATAGCTCCCGCCGGCAAAATTGGCATCTTCGTCGCCAATCAGAACGGCGTCGGCCACGGCCTCTCCCCTGGGATTCTCGGTCCCGTCGACGAAACCCAGCAGATCACGGTCGTCAAAGTAACGGAATCCCTGCACCTCGTCGGCTGGAGAAACAACGTTTCCAATGCGAGCCATGATTTGCGTGGCCATCTCGAAGCAAAGATCGATGTGCTTGGCTCGAATGTGAAACAGCAGATCGCCCGGTGTCGAAACCGCATGGCGTTCTCCACTCCGAATCTCGCGGAACGGATGCAACTCCGCCGGCCGCGGCGAACCGAAGAGGCGGTCCCAGGCGTCGGATCCGATTCCCATGACGCACGAGAGCCCTGCTTCCAGGTTGCGAAATTCCACGGCGCGAAACAAAGCGGGCAGGTCGCCGCAAAACGAGCGCAGCGCGGCGCGGACATCGGACCCGGCCTTGAGCGTCACGACCAGGAAGATCGCGGCGCGGGTGAGCGGCGCCGAAACCGGCTGCGCGAGCATTGGCGATTTGTCTGGAACCTTGAGTGCGCTCGTCGGATCAGGATCCATCTGTCTTGCCCTTAAGACACAACTTTAACGCACTCAAAGTGCCGGGGTCTCCATCCATTCTCGTTCTTCTCGACGAGCAGCGTCGCCCTCCCTCAGTCCCTGCGGCAATCTAGCTTCGGATGAACGCCAGCAAGTCTGCGTTGATTACGTCGGCATGCGTCGTCATCAGGCCGTGAGGGTAGCCCGGGTAAATCTTGAGTGTGCCGTGCTTCAGCAACTTTGCCTGCAGAAGGGAAGCATCTTTGTAGGGCACAACTTGATCATCATCGCCCTGCATCACCAGGGTGGGGACCGTGATGGCTTTCAGGTCGTCTGTCTGGTCCACCTCCGAGAAAGCCTTGATGCCTTCGTAGTGAGCCAGCGCGCTGCCCATCATCCCCTGGCGCCACCAGTTTTCGATAATTCCCTGCGAGGGCTTCACGCCAGGCCGGTTGAAACCGTAAAACGGCCCCGAAGCGACATCGAGAAAGAACTGGGATCGGTTATCAGCCAGCGCCTTGCGGAATCCGTCGAACACTTCCATCGGGGTGCCACCGGGGTTCTTTTCGGTCTTGAGCATGAGCGGGGGAACAGAGGCAAGCAACACCACTTTCGCGACTCGGCCTTGAGGCTGGCCATATTTTGCGACATAACGCGCCACCTCGCCGCCGCCTGTCGAATGGCCGATATGGACCGCGTTTTTCAAGTCGAGATGTTCGGCCACCGCCGAGGCGTCGGATGCGTAATGGTCCATGTCGTGACCGGTGTCAACCTGCGCGGAACGGCCGTGACCGCGCCGGTCATGCGCCACAACGCGATAACCCTTGCCGGCGAAGAACAGCAGTTGATTGTCCCAATCGTCGGACGAAAGAGGCCAGCCATGGTGAAACACGATGGCCTGTGCGCTTTTCGGGCCCCAGTCCTTATAGAAAATCTCCGTTCCGTCCTTCGTTTTGATCGTTGGCATAGGGCTCTCTCCTCAGGTTGTGTGTAAAAACTATGGGGAAAAACCATGGGAATCGGGAGCGGGCCATCCGATCATTGCTCCGCAGTCGGGTGCGTCCGATCGCGCTTCCCCACACTAAACCCGGTTGGAGCGCTGACGCAATCATCCTTTGGTATCGGCGAGGCCATTTCACTTTGTCACGCGAGGAACCAGAGAGACTCGCCCTTCTTGGTTCCAGCCGCCGCGTCTGCGTCAGACCGCCCCAGACTTCGATACAAATGAGTTGCCAGATCTAGTGCGGCCGGCCTGGAAGCACAAAGTGCTCGGCGCAACGCGGCTCGTAGGAGTCGCCCGGAATTTTGATGGGACAATCAAAGGCCGCAGGCTTGCCATCGATCAACCGCTGCGAGTAAAGAGCGCGCGCCCCGCAGCTGCAATACGCCATGCACTCGGTGATGCTGCCACCGTAGGCGTTCACTAGCCACGTAAGGTTGAGCATTTCGCCGAAGGGCATGGCGCGAAAGTCGAGATCGAGCCCGGCCACAAGCACATCGTGGCCGTCGTCGAGCAGGTGCTTGACGAAGAGAAACAGCTGATCGACAAACTGGCCCTCATCGATCGCGATACACTCCACGCGCTTGCCGATCTTCTGCTCCGTATCGCGGATTGCGCCCAGCACCTCCCACGGGTCGGCGCCCCGGAATTCGATGGCGCTCATTTTGCCGCCGCCATTGGGATTGCGGCTTTCGACCACGCCAGGGCCGCCTTTGGTGTCGTCACTCGGCTTGAGGACCAGCACGTGCTGCTTGGCGTACTGTCGTCGCATATCGGCGCGGCGCTGCAACTCCGCGGTCTTGTTGCTGCGCATCGGTCCCATCATCAGTTCAAGCTTGCCTTGCACGTGCGAGTCTCCTCAATTTGGCCAGGATTTGGTCCGAAACGTAAGGGCGCAGAGCGCCGCCCGGCATTTCATCATAGCGCGGCGGAATGAGCGAACGCTGTGCGCATCGGCGTTGTTTGAGACGGCTTTTCCACTACGTTCCGGCTGCAGGAGGCGCGGCGACTGGAGGATCGGCTTCGTCGTGGATTACTTTCCAACGGCTCTCAATTCCGCGTCCACCGCCGCCTTCATCACACCGCAATCGCCGAAGAGCCTGACCAGATCACCTGAAAGAGTCCTCGCGTCCGCGAACGGACTCACGGTGCTACCTGCTGCGGCTCGCGCCAAAGCGGGGTCAGAATTGCGCTGCGGAACGGCTGTCATACGTATCGCGCCTCCGCCCTGGGCATCGAGAATGAGCGATGTGAGCTTGCGCGCGAGCGGCAGCGGAAAGCTCTCCGCTACAAACACCAGTTTGCCGCGCGTGGTGATCACGACCGGGCCCTCGCCGGTGGAGTAGACCTGCTCGACGGAGCCGTCACCAGCAGGTGCGTTGAGGGCGCCAGTGGTTTGCAACTGAACGGCGGAGTACTTGCGGCCCAGGTTCTTCGCATAGAGTTTCGCAAAAACCTGCGCGGAGTCGGCGCTCTTCCAGACGGAAAGATAAATAAGGCCGATGGATTTGGTGCTGGCCTGCTCTTCGGGTGTGGTGGCGCTGCGCAATTGGCCGGCCCAGTAGAGGCCGCCATCCCAGGCCGGGGTCAGGTCGCGGGATGCGTTGTCGCCACTGAAGAGCTCGGTGATGATGTGCACGTCGAGCTCTCCAATCTGACCGATGTCGTAGGGCACATACTGCGCGTCCACAAGAGGATGGATGTCGGGTAAGAGGGGGATGGCTGGAATCTTCTTCTGCTCGTAGACGCGCGGATTGATAATCTCCCAGCTCGACGTGGGTGGCCGGTCGAGAGCGCCGGAAAACGCCGCGGTTTGGCCCTGGTCCATCCAAATATCCTGCTCGAAGCTGAGACCCTCGCGATAAGGAAACAACATCGATTCCGAAAGCAGCAGCGGCGCGCGCGCCATCACCGGCGAACCTTCGGTGGAATTCATCTGCGAGCGGACAACATCGAGCACTTCGGGATCCTTGACGAGGCTCTTGCCCAGGGGCTTCAGAATGTAATCCATCATCACGGCCGTCGCTTGACCTTCCGCCACGGCGTCGCGAGCCGTGTCCATTTCGTCGCGGGCCAGGTGATCCTGGTCGCCGGCCGCGTCCTTCGAAACGTCGTCGGGAGTTTGGTTATCCCACTTCTCGAGGTCTGCGTGCTGATCTTGCAAAGCATGGGTCAGCTCGTGGGCCATCACCGGCTTCTGCTCATCCGGATCAACCCAATCCAGAATGTTCACGGTCTTGGTCTTCGAGTCGTAGTAAGCCTCGATCTGTTCCTTCAGCAGCGCCAGCAGGAAGGGCTTGAGCTCAAAGTCGTGGTCCAGTAGGCCAAACTTCTTCAGCACGATCTCGTCGCGCTCAAGGCGCTTGGCGCCTTCGTCTTCATCGAATTTTTCGTCGAGGTAGCTCTCCACGGCGGTGCGCGTGGTCAGCGTCCGCTTCACGGTGCTTCTGATGGGCAGGCCGGTTTCGTCGGATGAGAACTTGATGAGTTCGTCGACCAGCGCGAACAGTTGCTGTGCCTGCTCGGGCGTAATCTTTGTGGCGGGCTTTCCGGCTTGATTGTCCTGAGCCGTAGAAGGCTTTGCCGCGCCGGCGGCCGGCGCAGGCGGTGCGGCGGGTTGGGGAGCCGGAGCCCTCCGTTGCGCAAACGCCACTGCCGCCGAGAGTACGAGGGCAGCGATCACCCAGCGCCCGATTTCTACCGCTTTATGGTGCCGATTCCTCATTCATTCTCCCTGCGGAATTGGATACGCTTCGGAGTTCGTAGGCCGGAATTCCACCTTCTCACTTCAAGGCTACAGCGGTTCCACAATTGCTGCATCCGTCTCCCCGACCGTCAAGTGGCTTTTTCGCCAAGAAAAAGCCACCTTGCAAGACAATGAACTGCGCACGGGAATTGTGGAACCGCTCTATAATCAGGATGCGGTTTGACGCCAAGTTTAGACAGAAAATCCGGCGCCTATCCCCGGAAATGTCCCCATGCCTGAGATCGATCTCGCACAAAACCTGCAGGCTACAGCGCTAGCCGCCCTGCTTGAATCTTCGCGCACCTCCCACGAACTTGCTGTTTACCGTGGGGCGCTGACCCCCGGAGAGTTGGACGCGCCGGAAACCGAAACAGCGGCGCTGGCCTTTGGAGCCGCCATCCACGATCTGGGTTGGATGCGCCGTGTCGCCGTGCGCGGAACCGACCGCTTCCGCTGGTTGAGCGGCATGGTGACCAACACCGTCAACGATCTTTTCCCCAACGCCGGCGCCTGGAACCTGGTACTCAACGCGCAAGGCCAGATTCAAGGTGATTTGACGGTGTGGCGGGGCGGAGAGGAATCCTCACCGAAAAGGCGCAGCGCTTCCGCGACTGTCTCCGGCGGTGACCCTTTGTTGGGAACGCCGTTCGCCGGCGAGTCCGAGCTTGAACTCGAGATCGCAGCCGATCAGTTTGAGAAGCTTCTGGCTCATCTGAACAAGTTCATCATCATGGACGACGTGGAGCTTGTCCCGCTCGGAGAAGAGCAGGTGGGTGAAGCAGGCTCTGAAACGGCCATCGGCATGACGGGTCCACAGGCCGGAGAAGTGCTGGAACGAGTGGGTCTGCCGGTCATCGGCAGCGCCATGGCGGGCACAACTGTCGAGTGGAACGGTTGGAACCTGAGAATTCTACGTACCTACGGCGTGCTGGCGCAGCACTATGAGTTCTGGCTGCCATCGGCGGGGCTCGCGAAGCTATGGTCTTGCCTGCGCACCGGCGGAGCGACGCCGATTGGCAGTCGAACGCTTGAGGCTTTTCGCATCGCCGAAGGGATTCCCGCTTACGGCACCGACATGGTGGAGCGCGACCTGCCGCAGGAAGCTTCGCAGATGCGCGCGCTGCACTTTGCCAAAGGCTGCTATCTCGGCCAGGAGATTGTGGAACGCATCCGATCGCGGGGCAATGTGCACCGGCATCTGCGGCCGCTCGAGCTTTCCGGTCCCGTGCCCCAGCACGGCGCGGAGTTGAAGCTTGAAGACGGCACAGTCGCCGGCCAGATCACCAGCGCGGCTGAGTTGCGCCTTTCCACAGGTTCCCGCGTCTTCGCACTGGGCATCGTGCGTTCTGAAGCAGAGGAGCGCGGCCAAGTCTTTGCCTACAAAACCGGCGCAATCGAGGGATCGGCCCGGATTCTTGAAGCCCCGCCGAAGCTGGCCGAAAAACGTAAGAATTGAGGGGTCTGGAGCGGGGATGAGAAACTGAAAGTATGAGCGATACGCCAAAATTCGAAGTAATCGACCGCCGCAAGATGAAAGCGGAGGAGGAGAAAGAAGGCGCGCATCAGCCTCCCAAGGAACCCGCGCAGGCAGTTCCCGCCGCGCCTTCATCCGCATCTGGAGAGCCTTCCCCCGGTCCGCGCCTGGTGGTGAATGAAACCCGGCACGAGGAAACAAAGCACGCCGCACCGGCAGCAACAGCAGAGCCGGGCGCCGCTGCGGAGCCAGGATTGCTGGACGGAATGCCCCCGCCGCCGACGGCCGCCGAGACTCGCGAGCAGAAGGTAGCGTATGACGCTTCGGCGCAAAGGCTTGAGGATCTGGTTCGCGCGCAGAATCCCGGCGTGGGCCCTCAACCGCCCGTTGGCTTCGAGCACCTGGTTCAGCAGTTCTACGTGACCGCCATGTTGCAGATGGGCGCGGGCGCGCAGGAAGGCCAGCGGCCCCGCGTCGATATCATGGGTGCGCGCGCAACCATCGATCTGCTCGGGGTGCTGGCGGAAAAGACTCGCGGCAACCTGACGCCCACCGAGGATCGCATGCTGCAGACGGTCCTTTTTGAAGCGCGCATGGCTTTTATGGAACTCACCAGCATGATGAGCGCGCCCGCCGTGCCGCCCGTGCCGCCGGCAAAGAAGTGAATCAAAGACCGTGAACCGTGGTTCGTGAATCGTGAACCGTGAACGGCAATCGGTCGCTCATCGCGAAACCGCCAACCACGGCCCACCGTTCACCGCTCACCGTTCACTGTCCACGAGTTCAATGCAAGCAACGCTCACATTCCTGGGAACTGGAACCTCAATGGGAGTTCCAACGCTGGCTTGCCAGTGCCCCGTGTGCACCTCGTCCGATCCCCACGATCGCAGGCTGCGGCCGTCGATTCTTCTCCGCTGGACGGAGCCCGCTTCCGACGCCGAGCGAATTGTGGTCATCGACACTGGGCCGGATTTCCGTGAGCAGGCGTTGCGCGAACGCCTCACGCATGTTGACGCTGTGCTTTATACACACGGCCATGCCGACCACATCCTGGGCATGGACGACCTGCGCCCCTTGAGCTTTATCGCCGCGAAAAAAAACGGGCCCATCCCGCTCTACGCCGATCGAGACGCCGCCGCAACGCTCGAACACACGTTTTCTTATACGATCTCGCCGCAGGCAACCTACATCAATCGCGCCCGCGTCCAGATCGTTCCGCTTTCCGATCACAACGTCATCCACGGCGTCGACTTTGTGCGCATTCCGCTTTTGCACGGCGACCAATCGATTGCCGGATTCCGCTTTGGCAACGCGGCCTATATGACCGACGTGAGCGCAATTCCGGATAGTAGCTTTCCGCTTCTGGCGGGCGTCGACGTGCTCGTGATTTCGGCGCTGCGCCACACGCCCCACCCCAGCCATTCCACCGTCGAACAGTCGGTCGAATGGTCGCGGCGCATCGGCGCAAAGCAAACCTGGTTCACGCACATCTCTCACGACCTGGGTCACGAAGAAACCAATCGCTCCTTGCCTGCCGGCATAAGGCTGGCGCACGACGGCCTGACCGTTCCGGTGACTCTATGAGTGCGGAGCCCATCAATCAGAATTCGCCTTCCGGCGCGGCAACGCCTCGCGCCGATGATTTCGCGGTCTTTCGTTCGCTCGGCGAGATTCCTTCTAGCTTCGGTCCCTCCATTGCCGCCGTCGGCAACTTCGACGGCGTCCACCTGGGCCATCGCTCGATTCTTGGCGCTGCGGCAGCCGAGGCGCAGACAACAGGCGCGCGGTCGATCGCGATCACCTTTAATCCGCATCCCGAGCAGTTTCTGCGCCCGGCAAAGGCGCCTAAGCTCATCACACCTCTGCCTGAGCGCTTGCGCCTCCTGGCCGAAACCGGCCTCGATGCCGTGCTGGTTCTCCCATTCGATGCCGCTCTGGCCGCGCTTTCGCCGCGCGAATTTGCCGAGCACATTCTGATTGGTGCGCTGGGCGTCCGCGCCATGCACGAAGGGCAGAACTTCCGCTTTGGCCACGGCGCCACTGCCGGAGTGCGCGAGCTGGCGGCCTTGGGCCAGGAGCTCGGATTCGCCGTGCAGGTTCACGACGCAGTGCGCGTGCGCGGCCTTCAGGTTTCGAGCTCCGTCATCCGCTCGTTGGTTTCGGCGGGCGACATCCGGCGCGCGCGATGGATGCTGGGCCGGCCGTTCACGGTCCTGTCATCGCCGGCATCGGGGCGCGGTATCGGATCGCGACTGCTGGTGCCTACGGTGAATCTCGCAGCCTATGACGGCTTGCTGCCGGCCTTTGGCGTGTACGTGACGCGGCTCAAAGTCAACGGGCGTTCGTTCCAGGCGGTCACCAACGTGGGCAACCGGCCGACCTTCGGCGAGGCGTCCTTTGCCATCGAGTCGCACATCCTCAACTTCGAGCCAATCGACCTTGACGAGACCACGCCGCTCGAGCTCGAGTTCCTTTTGCGCCTGCGCGGCGAGAAAACTTGGCCGTCGCCCGAAGCGCTGAAGGCACAAATCTTCAAGGATGTCGCGCGGGCGAAACGCTATTTCCAGCTGACGGAACTCAATCGTTCGTAAAGCCCTCTCCCGCGCTGCCAGGCGATCGACTCAGCGCAAAGGTAACCATTGCGGCGCATCTCGGTCACTCCACACGAGCGATGGCAGATTGACATGCACGGACAACGCGAATAAAGTCATATCAAATCTTCTCCGCCACTTGGGCTTCCCAGAAACCCTTGCATATTCTTAATTGACCTGTATCGTGCCCGGGTTTTTCAACCGGATTTCTCGATGTCTATAGGCAAACGGCCCCGTCATCCCCGGATGGCGCCACCACTCATTTAAGGGCTCAATCGCAGAAGTCAGTGACTCCAGTAAAGGTTGTGCTCATGAATTTCTCAGACCCAACCGAAGCTATCAACGACCCTCGGCGGCAGCTCGGCAGCGGGAGCCAGACGCAGGTCGTATCGATTGCGGTGATCGACCCCGATCTCGAACGCCGCAATGCGGTAGCCACCCTCCTCTGCGGATTGCGTTCGGCCGAGATGTTTCCAAGAGTCACCACTCTGTTTGGAATCGAAGATCTTCGTGCGTTTCCGAGACACAGCTTTCAAGTCGTTCTCCTCGCCGCCGACGGAGACCGGGAAGAAGCCATGGAGGCGATTGAAACCGTCTGCCAGTCCGGCTCAGCGATTGCGATGGCTTACTCTCCATCGACCAATGAAAACTTGTTGATCGACTGCATGAGGGCGGGGGTTCGCGAGTTTCTCATCTATCCCTTTGCTCCGGGCGCGATGGAAGACGCATTCACTCGCGTGCATAGCCGTGGCCTTTTGAAGCTGGACACAAAGAAGGCCTCTGCAACCGGCAAATCCTTCGTTTTTATCGGAGCGAAAGGCGGCGCTGGAGGAACCACTGCGGCGTGCAACTTTGCCATTTCGATGGCCCGGGATTCAAAGAGGGATACGATCCTGATTGACCTCGACCTTCCGTTGGGAGACGCCGCTCTCGTCCTGGGAATGCCCGGCGAGTTCTCAACAGCCGATGTCTTGCGCGAGCCGGCGCGGCTCGATGCCACTTTTCTGAGGAAGACCGCGGCGCAACACAGCTCTGGCCTCTATGTTCTTGGCGCACCCGGAGTGTTTGTGAAGTCCAATTTTTCGCATGAGGCAATCAACTCTTTGATCGAGGTTGCTTGCAGCACTTTCGAGTACGTTGTCATCGACGCAGGTTCTCGCTGGGATTTGGCGGAATCGCGCGTTTTCGACATGGTTTCGACGATCTATCTCGTCACGCAGGTCGGCATTGCCGAGTTGCGCAACGCCAATCGCCTCATCACTGGATGCCTGCAGCCGTATTCGCACAAGCTTGAAATTGTGCTGAACCGGCACAAGGACCAGATGTTTGGTATCGAGGCGAAGGCGATCGAAAAAGTCCTCACCCGGCGCGCTCAATGGCAGATTCCCAATGACTATGCGGCTGTCCGCGAAATGCAGTTCACGGCCACGCCATTGGCGCTCAAGCAATCAGGCATTCAGCGCGCCATCCGGAAAATGGCGCAAATCGCGTCGGGACTCCCAGCTGAAGAACCCAGGAAAAAGAAGTTCGGCCTCTTCGGGATGGCGTCAGGGGTTTAAGGGGAGCGCGCG
The DNA here is from genome assembly GCA_964533905.1 of uncultured Occallatibacter sp. Lineage (GTDB taxonomy): Bacteria > Acidobacteriota > Terriglobia > Terriglobales > Acidobacteriaceae > Telmatobacter. The sequence continues at coordinate 22,415 of CAZHOO010000052.1, forward strand.
TTTAACAGCTCGGCCTTGTCCCGGCCGCTGAGCGGGCCAGCCAGCCCGCGTCTGTGCAGGCCTTTCAAGGATCGTGTGCTGCGGAGCTGCCGGACGTCCGGATTGCGGCCCCACCACGTCCTGGTCGGGTGTTGTTGAATCCTCGACGCTGGGGAATTGCTCATCGTCCTTGCCGGCGATCGCGGCGCGCATAAAGTTGATCCAGATGGGCAAAGCGGTCACCGCGCCCGTTTCTTTGTCGCCCAGCGATTCGCGGCTGTCGTTGCCCACCCACACGCCGCACGTAACCGACGGCGAGAAACCAAGGAACCAGGCATCTGTGAAGTCGCTGGTGGTTCCGGTTTTGCCGCCCAGCGGATGGTTCAACTGCTTTGCCGCCGCGCCCGTGCCGTGATCGGTCACGCCTTCAAGCAGAGTCATCATGGTGCGAGCCGTTTGCTGGTCAAGCACTTCGTCCACTGCGGGTGTCTCCTGCCACAGCGTAATCCCATCGGCGTTTGAAACTTTACGAATCAGGTGCGGAGCCACGCGAACACCATCGTTGGGGAAAACCGCGTAGGACGCCACCTGCTCCTGAAGCGTGATCTCCACCGCGCCCAGCGCCACCGGCAGGTACGGCGG
>CAZHOO010000053.1:0-22407 GCA_964533905.1 uncultured Occallatibacter sp.
CAATCTCCCGAGCCCACCGTCATTCGCGCTTTCATTTTACGTTTTATTCTTTGCGTGGACTATAACGAAATCGGTCCGTTAGCTACCAGCTTTCAGCTCTTTGCGCAGTTTGCGAGCGCCGAAGTAAAGCAGCGGGGAAATAAGTGTGGAAAAAGAGGCAGAAACTAATTTGGGGATCGCGAGTTCAGCGCCGCAAACCGCCTCATGGTTCGCCACTCTCTCCCGATTCTCACTTCTTCTGTTCTTCTCGCAACGCTTTCAATTGGCTCAAAAGATCCCTTGCTCTCGAGTTTGTCGGGCTTGCGAAATAGAAGTTGACGAAGAACCAACTGCCATTCTTGATCGCAAGTTCGGGAGTTACATCAGGCATCTCGTCTTCCTTTCCTGCCCATATCGCGTGAACTTCGGCCCAGCATTTTCCATTTGTTACGGTGACTTTTCCTACAACGTATCCTTCGGCGAGGCCGTCTGAGCCGGCGAACGGGTCGGCGTCCAGGGACACCAGATCGGAGCCAGCTTTATCCTGTACCTCTTCGTCTTTTCGTAGAGCTCGCACGATGGCGGGGCTAAAAAGGCACGGACGGTACTTCAAGGCCGCGTCGCCGGCATAATGTTGAGTCAGCTTTGAGTCGTTTGCGAGGTACCAGGAATAGAATTCCCCAACGAATGCGCGACATGAATCGATAGAGCTTTGTAGTTGTTTTTCCTGGCTTGAGGCGGAGACACAGAGCGCGAGGCAAAGGAAGAGTACGACGGCGATTGATTTGATAGTCGTCATCGAGTACCTCACTGCTGACGGGCTATTGTGCCACCCAACCCTCGCAAAGCCAGGATGCGGTACCCCTCGATTCTTGGTTGATCAGAAGCTCGAAAAGCAACCGCAGATCCTTCGCTCCGCTCAGGATGACAATTCCATTTTGTTACTAGCCGCAAATGTGTTGCTAGCTCTCCATCATGGTGAGTCGCGCGCGGGCGCGAGCGCGAAGCCATTGGCGCGTCCAGATGGCGATCAGAAAAGCGAGAACCACGACGATGATGGCAATCAGCCATGGATACTCCGCGGCCCAGAGTCGGAGCTGAGTGAACCACGGCAACACGCCGACGTAATAAACCTCGGAACCGACGCGGAAGGACCGAAACTCGGTGCCGTGAAGGACGGAGACGGACCCGGAGATGTCGCTCGATTGCTGGACGTTGAGGAACGTGGAGATGAACGGATCGAAAGTTGACGAGTCGCGGAGATGGATGGCGACAATCGAATGGCTGCCGGCAATGTCGTAGGGAGATTCGATTCCCTCGATGACTGCGTCTGGCGTGCCTCCGGCGGCGAGCTCGCCGGATTCAGTGTGCTGGCCGGAGCGAAGTTTCCACCATCCGTTGTGGAGAAGCGAGACGAAGAATCCTTCGGTATCGCGAACCTGGACCTGGCCGCTGCCGAGCGATACGGGAAGATGAGAGCCGAGTGCCGCAAAGGCGGGTTGATCGTCGCCGGAGCCGATGATGAGGAAGTCCGTAGCCGCGCCATTGTGAAGAGCGTCGGGGCCGGCTACGGTGACGCGCAGGCCGGGGAAGCCAGTCTGGCGGCCGAAGTGACCCATCAAAGTGATGAAGGTCTCGATCTCCTGTTCGGTGGGCGCGAGCGGCAGAACGACCGTGGTGCCACTCAGATCGGCAAGGCGCGTAAAGGGGAACCCAGCATTCGAAAAAATCTCGAGATTGGGCAAAGGGGTCCAGTGAGGATAGCCACGCAAATCGAGATAAGAATCGCGAAGGATTGAACCCTCAAGATTGATGGGTGTGGTGTTAGAACAGTTTTGATTGCGCGCGAGCTGGAAGGTGTAGTCGAACGAGAACGTGTTCGAAAACGGGCGCAGGTTGACGACGGGAACGGGAACATCGGTTGATGTGGCGCGCGCGGAGTCCTGGCCCGGAGTGAGTGGCGTGGAACCGAGAAAAGCGCTGTTGATGCGTACCTGCAGGCTTGAGACTGGGCCGATGGGAATGGAGTTGTAGCGATAAGCGAGATGCAGGCGGGTGTTGTCGCCGCCGGTTTCGTAATAAAGGTCAGGAGGAATTCTGAAATAGACGTTGAGCGGCGCAGTGCCATCGCCTTGAAGCTGTCCGGCAGTCGCATAGTCCCAAAGTTGAATGGTTTGATCGGTGCGTGCCCAGCGCGGCGCGGCGTCGGGAGCTTGTTTGGCTGGCAACGCGAGGTGGTTGATAGGCGTCTGTGCGCCGGTGAGCATGTCACTGTGAAGCGCTATGGCCTGTGCGGCAACGAGAACGTCATCCGCATTAGGGCCGGTGACGATGAGGATCTTTGAGAAGGGATCGTTGGGATTGGTGCGCATGGCCACTGTGGGACCACTTGCAGAGGAAAGATTGAAGCCGGAGGGGAGGCTCGATGGGTCCTCCGCGATCAGGATGGCATTGCCCTGCGGAATGGCACCGATGTGAACCGGAAAACGGACGGGGCGATCCGCGGAAACGAGGCCGAAGTAACTGGAGACAATGCCCGCGGCCTGAATGGCTTTGAAGGAAGGCTGCGCTGGAAAGACGACAGGAATGCTGACGGGCTGAACGACAGCAGGGTCGACGAAGGGGATGGGGAGTTGCTTGAGATCGTCGGCGAGAGGAAGAAGATCGCCGTGAATGTCGATGGATGTGTTGCGATGAACACGAGCCCAGAGTGCGGTGTTGGCTGGGTCTTCGCAGTTCATGGTGTAGTGGCCGATGAACTCGATGGTAAGTGCGTTGTTGTGGACGAGAAGCTCGGGAGGAATGTTGAAGTCGGCTTCGGCGTCGCTGCCATCGGAGCCGCCGTATTTCCCTGCCGTGGGCTGGACGGTGGCGAAGAGCGTGCCGTTCAGGATGAGTTTGAGCTGGCTGAGCTGCGGAATGAGTGCAGGAGAAAAGGCGTAGTAGACGTGCATTGCGGCGGTACGGACGACGTGCGTTTCAGGCAGCGTGAAGTAGAGGGTGTGCTGGCGATCGATGGAGTGCAATTCGATTTGCGGCGAGCCCGCATCGGCGAGAGTGAAGGTGTCGTGATACTGGCCGGGTAGAACAGCGGGGTTAGCGGGGTTAGCGGAGTTAAATGCGACCGCGGGGTTAGCGATGTTAGCGGAGCTGGGGGCGGGTTGGGCGAGGGATTTCGGTGAGCCGGCAACGAGGAGCGAGGCAAAGAGCAGGATTAATCCTGATTGAGCGATGGAGAGCGAAGCGGATTTGCGGCGCGATGCCTTCGAGTCGCGGCCAGACAAGCCGGAAGCGGTGGACTTGAGACCGCGCATAGAGATAGTGAAGATGCGGCCGAGCGAGCGCAACACATTATCGCTTTCGCGGCCTTCGCCCCAGCCGAGCCATGAATCGGCGCGGGAGTAGAGCTGGACGGTGAGGGTTTCCTGTTCGGCAATCGACAGGTTGTCGAAGCGAACGCGCAAGACCGAGCCCTCCTGCGAGACGACAGCGGCATGAAGGGGCGCGGATTCCGCGGGCTGCTGAAAGACCAGGCTTACTTCTGAATCGGGCGCGAGATCCAGAGGTTCGTCGACGCGAATACCGGCTCCGCCATTGGACATGTCGACTGTTTGGCCCGAGATGAATATTCCGTCGGGCAGCTTAACGAAGAGGGGCGTGGAGATGTTGAGGCGCACAGTGGTGCGGCGCTGCATGAGTTCGCGCGCGACGGCAGTGCAGACGCCGAGAATGATGATGTTGAAGATGCACCACATGACGTTCATGAGCACCGTACCTCGGCGCGTGGTGTCCCAGATGAAAAAGCGCGGGACGGCGACGAGAAGGCCGGCAATGTTGAAGATCAACATGACCAGGAATGGCTGGGCGATGCGCGAATCGAAGAATGTACGCCGTACAACGCCGCCCTTGGCGGTGACGTTGAACTTGCCCAGGCGGGGATTGATGAGCGCCATCATGGTAGGCAAAAGAATGTAGGGCGAGAGAACGGTTTCATAGATTTCGTTCCAGAAGGAATGACGATGGTCGCCCTGAATACGCGAGTTGGTGACGTTCGACAGCGTCAAGTGAGGCAATGCGTAGGCCAGGATCGCGGCCCAGTATCCGGGAATATTGGTGTGATTCAGAAGTAGGTAAATAAGCGGCGCGGTGAGAAAGATGAGGCGCGGAACGGCATAGAGAAAATGGCCGACAGCGTTGAAGTAGCAAAGGCGCTGAGGAAACTTGAGGCCGCGAGCGAAAAGCGGATTATCGGTACGGAGAACCTGGATCATTCCGCGCGCCCAACGGATGCGCTGGCCGACGTGAGCGGACAGGCGCTCGGTGGCGAGGCCCGCGGCCTGAGGAATGTTGATGTAGGCGGTGTTCCAGCCGGCCATCTGCATGCGCAACGAAGTGTGCGCGTCTTCGGTGACGGTCTCTTTGGCAATGCCGCCAATTTCGTCAAGCGCCGAGCGGCGAAGCACTGCGCAGGAACCGCAGAAGAAGGAAGCGTTCCAGAAGTCGTTACCATCCTGAACTACGCCGTAGAAAAGTTCGCCTTCGTTGGGGATGACATGAAACTGGCGGAGATTGCGCTCGAATGGATCGGGCGAATAAAAGTGATGCGGCGTCTGCATCACGGCGAGCTTGGGATCGCGCATGAACCAGCCTACGGTCATCTGGAGAAAGCTGCGCGTGGGCACGTGATCGCTGTCGAAGATCGCCACCAGCGGCGAAGACATGGTATCGAGCGCGGTGTTGATGTTGCCGGCCTTGGCGAATTTGTTGTTGGGGCGGGTGCGGTAGCCAACGCCAGCCTCAAAGGCAAAGTCTTCAAATTCCTTGCGGCGGCCGTCGTCGAGGATGTAGACGTGAAGCTTGTCGGCGGGCCAATCCATGTTCAAAGCGCCGAGAGCCGTGAAGCGGACGACATCGAGTGGCTCATTGAAGGTGGGAATGAGCACGTCGACGTCGGGCCAGTTGTCGGGATTTTCAGGCAGCGAGACGGGCGCGCGGCGCAATGGCCAGATGGTCTGGAAGTAGCCGAGGAAGAGGATGACGAATGCGTAGGCTTCGGCGAGGAGCAGGCAGAGGATGAAGAAGGCGTCAAGCGCGCCCCAATGATTTGCGGGATCGCGAAAGAAGCGAACGACCTGATCAATGCGCCAGTATCCGTAACGGAAGGTGCAGAACATCGACAGCATCATCAGGGTGAGGGTGACGAGATAAGAATCGGAACCGCGTGCGAGGGCCAGTGCCATGAGAAGACTGAGCAGGCCGAGCACGGCTTGCTGTGGCCAGGTGAGCGGGACGATGGCGAGGAAACAGAAGATTACAGCGGAGACAACGAGAAAGAGAATGCGGAGGATTTTAGTGAAGAGGTTTTCGCCGGCACCGATGTCCTGCCAGATTGTGGCCGCCGTCATCGTTCGCTCCAGCGAACACCGCGAAAGGTAGTGGTGGCTGCGGCAGAAAGGCTCTTGACCCAACTGGCCAGGCTGGCGAAATCCTCGGCTACGCCGGAGTTGGGCGCGTAGTCGATGATGGTCATTCCCTCGGCCAGCGCTTCACTGACCGCGGGAGCGCGGCGCAGGACGAACGGAAGCAGACGATCGCCAAGTTGCTCGCGGAGCACCTCACGCACATCGAGATGCAGCGGGAGCGAGGAATCGAACTGGTTGAGCACGTAGTTGGGCAAAGACGAAACGGTAGAAGCGCCGCCATTGTGATCGAAGAAGGCGTCAATGGAGCTGACGCTGACCACGGAGTTCATGTCGGGAATGAGCGGAACGAGGATTTGCGGCACGAGACGCATGATGCGGCGCGTGGTGGCGCCGGAAGCAGTGGCGAGATCGATGATGACGCGACCGACGCCGCGTGCGTGCTTGGAGATTTCAGCAGTGAGAGCTTCCTGCGGCGCGGTTTCAGGGCCAAAATTTTCGGGATCGAGCGTGATCATTTGAATGGGCGCATCGCCGCTGGAGACGGGCGGGCTGAACGTGCGCAACATTCCGGGACGTTGATCGCCAGCGCCGAAGAAGAATGGGAGCAAACCGTACGCGGCGGTATCGACCAGCAGAACGCGTTCGCCGCGGGCAGAGAGTGCGCGGCCGAGCGTGGCTACGAGACTGGTTTTGCCGACGCCGCCGGCGAGCGAGAAGATTGCCATGACGGGAGCGCGCGCGGCGACGGGCGCCGGAGCTGCCTGCGTTGGTGGAACGCTGCCCTCCACGACGCTGCGGAGCGCGAACCAACGCGTGGCAAGGCGCTCGCGCGAGCCCTGCAATGTATCTTCGGGCGCAGGCGGAAGGCCGTGCGAGGTTGAGGGCTCAGTGCGCTCGGGCATGAGCCAGGCGGGACGGCCCGCGTTTTCGGCTGCGTCAGCCGACCATGCGTTGCGCGGCGGCATATAACTTTCTTCGCGCATGGGAGCGTGCGACGTTTGCGGCGACTGGCGGTACGAAGACGGCAGAGCTAAACCGCGCAGCGCAGAGGCGAGATCTTCGCGGACGGGATGCTCGATCTGCTGGCGGTCGATATTCGGACGATCAACACCTGGACGGTCGGGAGGCGGCGGAGAGGGTCGCGACGGTTGCAAGGGGGGCTGAGTCGTGGTTGACTGCGCGGCCGATTCTTCCTGCCGTGTGTCGCCGTTGCCGCGCTTCGGCTCAGGGGGCTGCTGCGTGCGCAGGTGCTCCTGTTCCATGGCCTGCTCAACACGCTGACGAGCCTTCTCGCGAGTCTGCGCTCGAGACGCAGAAAAGTCGCGGTACTTTGCGCCATGCAGATTCGCCCAGGAATAGAGCGACGCCACGTCTTCCGGGGTCTCGTTTGGATCGGACTGCCCTTTTTGATCCGTCATATATCTATACCAAGGTCTAAAATTACAACTTCGCCATACATGATTTGAGAACTATTCAAGAGCTCGGGAGACTGGCTGTTGCGATACGGAACAACGGGACCCGAACCCGGATGGCGGATGAATCCTTAGTGGTAATCGTAGTGTCCGCGGGGGGACAAGAACAATAACACTTCGACGGTCCGGAAGCTAACACTTTCAAGCCATCGAAAAGGGCAGAACTGCCTCATTATCTGAGCGATGCGGACATTTATCCCCTGTTTGTAATCGGTTTCACCGCACCCCATGGGTACCATCGTACACGGGGTTTTGGTTACCGTGCCGGGAAATGTTTGGGAGGCGACATGAAGGGCGATGTGTTGCGATTCGGAGCAGAGGGAATGGCGCGGAGGAAAGCGCACGAGGAATGTGAATTCCCTGCCCGGCGGGCGGGAGTTTTGCGAGAACCCTTGTGGTAGTTTGGAAAGAGCGGCCTGTACACGAGCTCGTAGCTCAGTTGGTAGAGCAACGCCCTTTTAAGGCGTGGGTCCTGGGTTCGATTCCCAGCGAGCTCACCACACCTAAGAAGTTTTTCAGTTCACCCAGACAATTTAAGCGCTGTGAAATGTGGCTTTTTCTTCAGGAAAAGGGCACTCGCCTGCTTGCGCTTCGAACCGAGCGGACTGGGGGCCGTTGGGACGGCCTCCTGCAAAGGTTTCAGGCAGATTTCTCGTCGATCGCCGTAATCTACGGTCTCAGGTCAAATGCGGGACGCAAGCTTTCATCCATATAAAACGGCACGGACGTATGCTCATGGACGATGCGCCATGCGCCGTGAACACGCTCGAAGCAAAGAGTCTCGCGCATCCAGAAGCTGACGGGCTTGTCGACGCCTTTCTTAGCGCCGCTCATGCGCAGATAGCCGTGGCCGAAAGCGTGGTCACCATCGATGGTGAGCTTAAAGTTGCACAGCTCGAGTCCGATGGGGGAATCCCAAGTTGCAAGCCAGGCGCGTTTGCGCTCGACGGAGATGCCGTCGTGCATGAGCGGCGGTTCGAGGTCGTAGATGACGGCGTGCGGAGCGAAGGGCGCGGCGATGGCTTCAGGGCTCTTGTCGTGGTGGGCCTGGTGGAGCGAGGCGATGAGCTTGAGGATACTGGCTTCATCGATCGCGGCCGGAGCTTTCAAAGTTGCGGTGGACATGGTGAGAGCTCCTGTGTTGCAGATGCGGGGATCTGAGTTTGTTGGCGTGCAAACCCGATCGTGCGAAGCACTGTCCCTCTCACTTCACTGGGAACATGATTTCTGTGACGAGTTCGTCCGCCGGGGTGGTCATCGAGTCCTTGAGGTAGTGTTCGATGTTGAAGTCGTCGCGCAGAGGGATCTTCTTTTCGGCGACGATTTCAAAGGCGCGACGCGTAGCTTCGGGCAACTGGTCGTAAGGACCGGTCAGCGTGAAACGGACAAATTTCTCGCTGGGGAGTTTCGCATAGCGGAGATCCTTGGGCAAATCGACCGGTGCCTCGGCGAGTATGAATCCCGCACGGTACACACCAGGTTTGGTTTTATAGAGCGCAGCCGCGCCCACGATGCGGTTGTGCTTTTCTATCTCGCGGCCAAGGGCGCCGACGGATTGCCACGTCTGTGGGGCGATGGTTGGGATGTTCCCTTCGCGCTCCATAAAGACGTAGTGCGCTTCGGGGAAGTTGACGGTATCAGGTTCGGCAATGAGACTCATGATTTTCTCCTGTGATTGGGATGAAGGTGCGGTTGCAATCTCTCTGGCGAATGGCCGAGTTTTTCCTTTTGGAAGCGCATGCGTCAGTGTTGATGCACTGCTGGAGTTCCGTCGGACCAGTGATCAACAGGCACCATAAAAATGGTTTCGGGCTCCGGCCCCGAGACATGGTGAACCGTATCGAACACCACCGGAGAGCCGTCCAGGTCCGCTCCCCAACTCGCAGCACCCAACCCCCGCGGGAGATGAAACATCAGGTGCGAGTGCCAGTGCCCGGGGCCGTCACCGAGATACTGGTCTTTTGACATCATGTAGGACATGGATCCCGCTTCAGGCAGGGGCAACAGCCCGTCGGCAACCTGAGATCGAATGTTCTCGACCATCTGGTCTTTGGTCATACCGCTCAGAATCAACTTGGTTCTCAGAATGGTGTAAGGAAGGATAGAGCGGGCAGCGGGCGGGTTATAGCAGATGGGACCGCGCAATTTCGGGTTCCAGAAATCCGTGCTGTCCAATGGAGATATCCATCCTCGCTCGACGACGCAGACGAAACCGTTTTTGCCCTCGATTGCGGTATGGTAGCCGTCCTTTTCGAGGACCAATACACTCGCGTCGCTCGCAAGCGCGGGAGGGGCGGCGCTTTTTGCGAGCGCGATTTCCTGGTCGCGATCGGCCATGAGGTATTGGTCAAGAGGCGCCATGGCGGGATAGGGCGAGCTGTTCTCCTGTGCCGACGCCGGCCTTGTAGAAACGGTGGCGGCCAAGAGGATGAGGGTGGCAAGGACGATGGTTTTGAAAATCTTTGCACTCATGTTTCGCTCCTGAGACTGAAGTTGTTTGGACGGACGTGTGGTGAAAAAAACGCTGGCTTGATTCATGAAATCTGATTTTGTTGTTGGGGCTGAGAGAAGAGCAGTTCGAGATAGCGGCGCAGATGGTCAAAGCATTGGGCGGCGACTTCACGGCTCAGCTTGGCTTTGGCAAGGACGAATGCGCCCTGAAAGGTGGCCTGGATGTAGAGGGCGAGGCTCTCGGCAGTCCAATCGCCGCGGATGCCGCGCTCGCGGATGGCTGCTTCAATGTCGGGAACGAGCGTAGCGGCATGGCCACTGATGCTGCTGTCGCATGCCTGCCGGATGGCTGGATGGGTGCCGTAGGTCTCCTGGACCATGGTGCCGACCAGGCAGGTGTAGTCGGGCAGATCGCCCATGAGCAGCGACTTCCGAAAATCGACATAGTCGAGCAGGCGGTCAAGCGGATCGGCGGGGGCGTGATAGGGCGCGGAGGCGAAGAGTGCGGTGGTGCCATCGATCCAGTAATCGGCGACGGCAAGGGCGAGATCTTCCTTGCTCTTGAAGTGATGAAAGAAACTTCCCTTACTGAGGCCGGCGGCAGCACAAATCTCGTCGACCGTTGTGGCTTCATAGCCCTTGGCGCGAATGACATAAAGAGCGGCGTCGAGGAGTTTTTTTCGGGATGTGGCGAGTTTTTCTTGACGGAGCGTCATGAGCGTTTTCGAATTCAAGTAAACATACCAACTAGTCGGTATCTTGTCAATAAGACAATTTTGCACAGGGTATTGGATTGATTTTATTGTGGATACTGTTCCTATCTTTCCTTTGCATATCTTTTCCGCTGTAGGCTGGACGGCTCAAGTCAGCAAGAACAAGGGTCAAGGTGGGCGCTTGGCGGGGCGTCAACGGAGCGCCGTCGAAAGGGAGATTTCTGAAATGGAGACACGAGGGATCGCGGCAGTGGGGATATGCCGGACTCACAGTTCCTGGGTCTGGTTTTTGTTCGCTCGAGCAGAGCAGCCGTACACGCGCTCGTAGTTCAGCTGGTAGCGCAACGCCCATTTATGGCGTGGGTGATGCGTTGGTTCGATCCACCTCGGGCTCACCACGCTCGGCCGCGGTCCTTAACGAGTTCACCAGAGCTAAACGGATAGTCAGTTCTTGCCGAGCCGCGTTGCTGCACGCAAAATTCCTTTTGTCGAGCATTGCTAACTGAATTTGACAGAGAATGACACGTATGTAAGCCCCGGATCGGGTTCGCTATCGCCAGGCAAGAGCGTTTCGGAGAGAGCGGCGCGAGTGTCCTTGCTCCCAGCAGGGACGATTACGCCTTCGTATAGCTCAAGGGTCTTGCCGGCATTTCTGAGCACGTCAGCCCTTGTAAGCGGTACCGCGACATACTCTCCCTGCAAAATCGGCAATGCGCTTCCTGCGGCACTCTGCCGACCCGCCTTACTCGTAACGACCTGACGGTTGGGCAACGTTAGCAGCACGTTCGGCTTGCCGGTTTGCGCCATCGTCTTTCCAAGAACGCCGTTAAGGACCTTTACCCCGACTCCCAGAAAAGAAAGTGTCTCCCATGCCCCGACACCTCCCTCGACGAATTTGATCAACTGGCCCAGAGTTGAGTTGGTTGTGGCCGGCGGTTTTGTCCCAGTTGATTGAGTTGAGCTTGCGTGGCTGGCGGTGCTGCTGCTGGTTTGGCCGCCGAGTGCGGTTTGCAAATCCGTCATAAAGGTTTGCCACGCAGGCGGCTTCTCCTGGACCGTGAAAGTCCAGGCCCAATTGCCAAATCCGGCATGCATGGGTGCGCCGTTGGTGACTAGGGATGGGCCGGCCGGATAGGACACGTGATAATCGAATGCCGGAGGCGGAGGCAAAACCGACGAAATGAGATGATCCGAAGGCGGATCGCTGCTGGCGTCGCCGGCTTTAGCGCTATCCTCCCCGGCCGATCCGCTTTTTGCCGGAGCAGTATCTGCAAAAGGCATGATGCTGACGGCGAGGGTCCCGTTTTTGTTGCGCGCGATGTATCTAAAATGCTCGCGGTTGGGGCGAACCACGTTCACACCGAGCTTCATATTGGTTGACGTGGCCGGCAGCAACTGTCCCAAATCCGACTGGTCATCTGTTTCAAGTTCAACAGGCATGAAGCCCTTGTCCTTCGTGTAGTAGAAGAACGCGGCTTCATCGGGCTGTGGTCGATCACCCTTTGTCGCCGAAGGGGACCCTACGAGGCGATTTGACCAGAGGGCGAGTGCTTCCGCGTTGAGTGCGGCGTTTGCGGACTCGTCCGGGCCTTCCTGGCCTGAAAGAGCTCCGGCAAAGAGCCTGGGGCATAGGAGCACCCCGCTGCCCAGTCCAAGACTCCTGATCAAAAAATCCCTTCGATCCCCGTATCCCGCAGACTCCGTCCCGGATTTGTGCATGTTCGGTTCCTCCGTTTTTTTCGCAGCGCAATTTGAGAATGACCACACAGCGTATCGGCCGCTAGCGTGCAGCATTTGTCACGTTGGGAATAAAGATAAAATCGCCATGGGCCGTATCTTCCGGACTATAGCTGCTGGGCCGCGGCTGGGGCTCAAGGTTCACCATCTGCGTTAGCATGCTCTCGAATGTGAAATAGCCTCCGGCGTTGGTTCGCATGGAATCCAAAGCTTGAACGAATCTCTGAGCAAAAATCGAATGATCCGGCACCTGCTCTGTCGCAAAAGGGGAAGCCGACAGATATTTGCGAGTGAAACCGACATTGCGCTGGAGCGCGTCAGGTAGTGACCTGGCTCGAACGAACGGCTTTCCATCCTGGATTGCAACCTGAAACGTCGGACCGCCGAAAGCTCCAGGGCTATTGAGGCCCGCGTAGCATGTGTCGACCACAAAGAGAACATGACGAAGATTGGACGACTCCAGAAGATTCCAGATGTCCAGGTAATCCAGCTCAGTGGCAGCCGCATCATGGTCAGATTCCTTGACCATCGAATCCGATGTCACGAGAAAGTGATGCGACGAAAGATCGGGGTCAGCCCACCGATCTCCATGACCACTGATGTAGACGAGCAACTGATCCTGGGGGGCGAAGTCGCGCCTTTTGCCCGGACTTTCATACAGCAGATTCTCAAAAGTATCTACAATCTGTTTCTTCGTAACATAGCAACCGCTATCTTTACACTCAGGGTTTCCGGGCAGAGATGTCACGGTGTAGTCATAATATTTCGTCAATGCTGTGGCAACGTTAGCCGCATCTGAGACAGGGTATTTGAGCGGAAGCCAGCCGTACATAAACGATTGGATTCCGATCACAATGGCGTACTTTTTCCCAACTTTTGCGGGCTGGGGAGAAGGTGTTGGCTGTGCAATCGTCCGGGTGGCGCCCCGCTTGAAAATGCAAACGGATGCGGCGCTCCCCACGACCGCGTACATATATTCAACATCACCCACCCGCGCAAAGTTGATCTGCCCAACGGCATTGAGGCTATGACAGGGATCTCCGTCTGGAATCGGCGGATTGAGCGGCTCGGGCGATCCGATCCCGGGCTTCTTCAGCACTTTAATCCCGGCCAGCCCACCGATATATGCCTCGAGCTCGGGGGAGAAGGAAACAAATCCGCTGTCGTCTGTTAGCGGGAACGGATAGGTGCGTACCACAAGACTGTCCGTGTCGATCAAATTCAGGATCTTAGTCGGATCATCTGTGCCCTTGACAGGATCATTTCCGGGACAGCCTATGTGATCGTATGCAGGCTGGGAACAAGCGTCAATGCCGTATTCCCAGAGATAGTTCTCGTCGGGCGATATTGACATCATGCCGCCCACGTTCGGAAAACCGCTTATGGAAGCAATCTGATCGTAGGCTGAGTGACATGTATCTTTGGCGGTCAGGCAGTAAATGGCAACCGGATCGTGGCCAGGCCGGCTCCCGCATTGATAGGCGACGAAGATTTCATTCTGGTGTTCGGCAAGCGCCAGATTTACGGCGCAGCCTTCGCGCGCCGGTATCACCGGGTCGGGCAGAAAGGTGCGCCGGCCAGTATCGAATACGTACACTCCGGAGATGTTGAACGGCGTCACAAGCGTCATGAACAACCGTTTATCGCCGGTTACCGCCAAATCTTCCCACCGCGATCCGGGAAGGCTTGTCCAGGATTCCACGGAATTGCTGTGGGTATTGACGATCCCAATCGAGTAGTTGCCGCTATCGCTTCCGGGCAAGGCGCATGGCGGTGCGAGAATATCCTGCGCGAGGACATAAACGTAACCATCGTGGTCAGTAGCCAGCCTCTCGGGTGTCTTGCCAATTTCGATAGTCGCGATGACCTCATTGGTCAGTGTGCTGATCACCGACAGATTGCAGCTTCCCCTGTTTGCCACAACGATTTCGTTGCGATCCGGCAGGCTGACCGCGCGCTCGGCCAGATTGCCGACCTTAATGCCCTTCACAAAGTTCCAATCCTGGGAAACCAGGCGAGGGGCGCAGAGCACAACGGCGGACCAGAGGACAAACCCAACGGGGAATGCGCTACGACGCGCCGAACGCAGGGAACATAAGAAGCGGGCAGAATGGTTCGCGAAATACAACTTGGGAGCATGCCTAAGCCACACCTTGGCCGGATATCGCATTTTCTCTTCACCCGATTGTGACGCCCGAAAGTGCGGCGATGCTAGCAGTGGCCTTAACGGAAGTCAAATGACCGGGCCATGTCGTTTGTTTGCACCGGCAGCGTCTTGGTTTGGCAGGTGGAGGTACGAATCAAGGGTTCGGCGGAGTTGGCGGGGCGGTTTGGCCAAGATTCGAGGCCAGAAAGTCGAGTACTTTTGAAGTGGCATCAAGGGAAGACTCGGCGTTGCCCTCGGGCGATCCGCCGAACTCCGTAGATCTTCCCGAGATCCGTCCGGTGGTGCCATTGGTCCAAGTGGGGATAATCTCCGGAAGCCCTGCACGGTGGCCGGCGTGGGGATAAATGAGAGTTACGACCGGATGCGAGAAATGATTCGTGCGAAGACGCGCGGCCACAGCACGCACCATTTCAGCGGAGGGCCAGATGCCGTCCTCTTCTCCGCCGATCATCAGGATGGGACCGCTGGTGGCTTCGACGGCGATCTGAGCGCGGAAGGAATCGGCAGAATTCGCACTTGGATTCATGGCCTGGGCCAGTGAGATATAGGTCAGCGGCGTGCCATGCCAGGTCCAGGACGGCCCGTTGGCGCCTTCGCAGCAGGAAGGATGACGCACGTTGGCGGGAACGTAGGCGACGACGGCCTTGATAGGCGGATACATGGAGCCAAGCTGAAGCGCCAGTTCCCCGCCCCGAGAGGTTCCCATCACCGCGAGGCGGGCGGGATCGATTTCTGGACGTTTCATCATCCAAGCCAGCGCCTGGCCAAAGTACTCGAGAGGAATCCGTTCCAGATTGTCCGGGGTGCCCGCGCAATGGAAGTAACAGAGCGCGAAGGCTACGTATCCGTGCGAGGCGAGCCAGGCGGCTTTGCGGCCCGGGAATCCGCCCTCAGAGCCGCCGACGACAAGGATTCCGGGATGCTTTTGGGAGTCGCCGGGTAAGAACAAAACGCCGTGGATGATGCCGTCGACATTTAACTGTTGAACATCGGAGCGAATGGCCAGTTGCGTGAATTGCGCAGAGGAAACTTCCTGACCATTGAGGAGCACACGGAACTGAATAACCTGCGGTCCGAAATTGTGAGGGGGCTGGTAAAGATGGACGTTGAAATCCTTCGACCGCATGGACCAGACGAGGCCAAGTGCGGAGACTGTGCGGTAGGAGCCATTGAGCGGGGCTTGCTTAGAAGTGTCAACCGAGCCGGATGGGTCCGCGGCGAAATCGGCCTCTGCAGTCCAGGTGTGGGCATCGCCGTCAGTCAATTCGGCGCGAATGGTGATGTGCGACCCTGGCGCGAGGCCGGTGACGATGACGGATGCAGGCTGATCAACCATTGCCTGAGCCGGTGCAACCTGAATCTTTTGAGCCGGCAACACGCACGCCGCCGCGAACAGCAAGGAGATGAACGCACAGCAAAAAGGTTTCATGGGACCTCCGATGGGGACGGGGAACCAATCGATCAAGGGGAGCGAGGCGGACAAGTTCGAACCGATTTTATCGCAAGGGGGACGCGACAAGAGAGAGTTGGTGAGGCGAAGACCGAAGCTCTAGGATGGAGCCTGCGGTTGCGGGCGGCAAGCGGGCTCATGGAACGACGCAAGAGGACGGGTACGGATGGTTTCGGCGACGGCGATTGTGGCGCTGCAAGACCGGCTGACGCGGGAGTGGCACGAGAGGCCTGAAACGCCGGTGAGTGAATCTCCTTTTGCGGAAGCAGGCGTGGACGGCGAATGGCTGGAACTCGTGGCTCGGCAGCACCGGGCGAACTTTGACCTGTGGCACATTGAGGACGAGGCGCGAACTCCGGGCGCGAGCGATTCCGCAATTGCCCAGGTGAAGCGGCGAGTGGACGTAACCAACCAATTGCGTAACGACCTGGTGGAGGAACTGGACCGCGCGATGATGCAGTGGATGGGGGCGCGCGGATTGCCCAATCCTCAAGCGCCGCTGCACTCGGAATCACCGGGTATGATGGTCGACAGGCTTTCCATTCTGGCGCTGAAGATTTACCACACAGAAGAAGAGGCGGAACGGAAGGCCGCGCCATCGGGCCACGCAGAGCGAAATCGGGAGCGGCTGGCGATTTTGGAGGAACAACGGGCCGAGCTGGCCGCATGCCTCGATACGCTTTGGCGGGAGACAGCGGACGGAATGCGACGGTTCAAACTTTACCGGCAATTGAAGATGTACAACGATCCGACGCTGAACCCGGCGATCTACGGAAAGCGATAGCCTGCGGAGGCATAAGCATGGGTTGGCATTCGCCCATTGACGGATGGCGGGGTTCTGCGTATAAACATGGCCTAAGCAGCGTTGTCCCTCAAAGATGGTTCCGTGCCGGCCAAGGGCAGGCGTTTGGGGCAAAGGAAGCGGTTCGGGAAAACTCATGACGCAAGAGGCACGATCCGCGGCACCTAGCCGCAAGAAGATACCACCAGCGGCCGGCAAGACCGACAGTCGCGGCCGGACCAACAACGACGCCGCCGTGCAGCACTACCAGGCTGCGGTGCAACTGCTGCAACAGGGCAAATACGAAAAGGCTCTGGGACTGCTGGAGAAGCTGCTGCCCGAAGCGCCGGCCGAGATTCAGGATCGCTGCCGGATATATATTGTGACCTGCCGACGGCAAATGGAAAAAGACAGCCTTTCGTTCCCGACGCCCGAGGAGCATTACGACTACGCAATATCGCAGTTAAATACTGGCTACTACGAAGAAGCGCGCGAACAGTTCAACAGCATTCTGAGCGGGCATCCGAACGCCGACTACGCGTTTTACGGACTCGCGGTGCTGGAAGCGATAACGGGGCGGGTGCAGGATTGCCTGAATCATCTGGCACGGGCGATTGAGCTGAATCCGAAGAACCGGCTTCAGGCCCGCGTCGACAACGACTTCCAAAATATGGTGGACGACCCACGCTTCACCGAATTGCTTTATCCTGAAGTTCCGTAGGGCGTTCGTTGAATTCTTCCAAAACAAAAGATGAGCGAGCGCAGACACCGAAGCTCGGACGCGGCGCTCCGCCTTCGGCCCAGGGACTGCGCGTCGTTGCAATGGGCGGCGGAACGGGCCTGTCGACTCTGCTGCGCGGGTTGCGCCGGCATGTTTCTGCACCGGGACAGAGCCCAACTGCAACTGGGGCGATCGCGGATCTAGCGGCGGTGGTGACGGTGACGGACGACGGAGGGTCGTCGGGACGGTTACGTCAGGACTTCAACATGCTGCCGCCCGGAGATCTGCGCAACTGCATGGTGGCGTTAAGCGAGGAAGAAGATCTGCTGTCACGGCTATTCACGCATCGCTTCCGTGGCGGGAACGGGCTGAAGGGCCACAATTTCGGCAACCTGTTTGTGGCGGCGCTGACGGAGATTACGGGCGATTTTGCGCAGGCGGTGCAACTGGCGTCAAAGATCTTGGCCACACGGGGACGCATCTATCCTGCAACAACGGCGAATGCGACCCTGGTAGCGAACATGGACGACGGAACCGTCGTGCGTGGCGAGACGAACATTACAGCGAGCAAGCGACGCATCGTGGAGCTGACGCTCGATCCATCGCACCCCGCTCCGCTGCCGGAGACCCTGGAGGCGATCCAGCGCGCCGACTTGATCACAGTGGGACCGGGATCGCTCTATACCTCGCTGATCACGAATCTTCTGGTGGACGGAATCCCGGCGGCGCTGGGCTCGGCAAGCGGGGTGCGCGTTTTCGTTTGCAACCTGATGACGCAAGCCAACGAGAGCCTGAACCTGACAGCGTCCGAGCATATCGAGCGCATTTACGAGCACACGCGGACACAAATCTTCGATTACGCCATTGTCAACACGGGACAGTTTTCTCCGGAGACCCTGGCCCGTTATGCAGCCGAGGGAGCGGCGCCGATTATGCCGAACTGCGAGCGCATTGAGGCTTTGGGCGTGCGCTGCATCATGGGGGACTTTGCCAGCGAGGAAAACGTTGTTCGGCATGCTCCCGATCGCGTGACAGAAGCATTAATGAAACTTGCCGCTGGCGCTGCGTCTAAGAAGAAGGACCGGGGGAAGAATTGATGGGACGCGATTGGCCAAGCCCGCAGCTGCATCGTACGATTTAACAAACGCCTCAGAAGTGGCCGGCGGGTCCAGAGTTAGTGCCCTACCCTCATGGAGAATCTTGTGAACTTCAAACAATTCTTGCTTTTGCTGTGCCTGGCGGTAGGCCTCGCGCCGTGTTCATCGCAGACTGCCTCTCCCGCAACTGACAACGCGACTCGCGCGACGCTTGCGAACGGCATGCGCGTCGTGATCATTCCCAATAAGCTGGCGCCGGTGGTAACCGTGCAGGCCAACTACCTGGTTGGGGGCAATGAGACGCCCGAAGGATTCCCCGGCATGGCGCACGCGGAGGAACACATGGCGTTCCGCGGTTGCTCGGGCATGACCGCCGATCAAACGGCGGCCATCTATGCCCTGCTGGGCGGCGAGGACAACGCGGACACACAGCAGGACATCACGCAGTTTTTCACGACGGTGCCCGCGGGAGACGTAGACCTAGCCCTGCACTCGCTGGCAGCGTGCCAGATGGGGATCGACGACGCGCAGGCCGAGTGGGACGAGGAACGCGGAGCGATTGAACAAGAAGTACAGCGCGACCTCTCAAATCCCACTTACAAATTCATCAATCAGCTGAACACCGCGATGTTTGCAGGGACGCCGTACGCGCACGATCCGCTTGGAACAAAGGCTTCGTTCGATGCAACGACCGGAGCCATGCTGAAGGATTTTTACCAGAAGTGGTACTCGCCCTCGAACATGATTCTGGTGGTGGTTGGCGATGTGGATCCAGCGAAAACGCTCGCGGAGGTCAAACAGCTCTACTCAGCGGCGCCGAGCCATGCAGTTCCCGCGCACCCGGAGATTGATCTGCAGCCTTTCAAGACGGACAGCTTCACGATCGACAGCAACCTGCCATATGTTCTGGGATTTATTGCGTACCGGATGCCGGGCACTGATTCACCGGACTTCGCGGCGTCGCAGATTCTTGCCGATGTGCTGGCGAGCGAGCGGGCGGATTTATACGGAATGGTCCCTGCCGGCAAGGCGCTGGCCGCGGAATTCGGCGAGGCCGAGGCTTATCACAAGGCGAGTGTTGGATATGGCGTGGTGGCGCTGCCTGCCGGCGCAGACGCAGCGGGTGCGATGACGGAGATGCGGCAGATCATCGATGGATACGCGACCAATGGGGTGCCGGCAGACCTTGTCGATGCCGCGAAGCGCAGCGAGATTGCGCAAGCTGAGTTTGAGCGCAATTCGATTCCAGGCCTCGCCGATGTCTGGTCGGAGGCGCTGGCGGCCGAGGGCCGCAATTCACCAGAAGAAGATGTGGATGCCATCCGGAAGGTGACGCTGTCCGACGTAAATCGGGTGGCGAAACAGTATTTGTTAAATACGAGCAGGATTTCGGCCATCTTGAAACCTGCGCCGAACGGCGAGGCGGTTGCGGCGAAGGGATTCGGCGGCGCGGAACAGGCCACGTCAGCGCCGACCAAGCCCGTGACGCTGCCGGACTGGGCAGCGGGTCCGCTGGCAGCGATTCAAGTGCCGACAGATTCGCTTGCGGTAACGGATATGAAACTGCCGAACGGAATCCGGCTGATCGTTCGCACTGATCGCACAAGCCCCACCGTGACTCTGACTGGAGCAATCAAGCACAACGGCGACTTGCAGACGCCGCCGGGACAAGACGGGCTGGGCAGCGTGCTGGGCGAACTTTACTCTTATGGCACCGAGACCAAGGACCGGCTTACATTCCAGAAGGCGCTGGACGATATTGCCGCCAACGAAAGCGCGGGTTACCGCTTTTCACTAAATGTTCTGAAGGAGTATTTCTCGCAAGGCGTGGAACTGCTGGCCGATAACGAATTGCATCCGGCGCTTCCCGAGCAGGCATTCGAGATCACGCGCGGACAGCTCGCGCAGTTTGCAGCCGGAAGTCTAGAGAGCCCCGGCTATCGCACATCGCGTGCGCTGAATCTGGCGCTGGTTCCCGCAGGCGACCCGATTTTACGGGAGACCACACCCGACACAGTCTCGAAGCTGACCCTCGATGAGGTGAAACAATTCCATGCGGCAACGGTGCGCCCGGATCTGACGACGATTGTGGTGATTGGCGACATCACGCCGGAGGAAGCGCGCACGGCGATCGAAAAGTGGTTTGGCGACTGGAAGGCGACGGGACCGACGCCGAACACGAAACTTCCTGCGATCCCTGTTAACAAGGCATCGGCGGCGAATGTGCCCGACAATCAGGCAGTGCAGGATACTGTAACGCTGGCTGAGCAGCTTAACCTGAACCGCTTTGACCCAGCATATTATCCGCTTCAGCTTGGGAACCATGTGCTCGGCGGCGGATTCTATGCCACACGTCTCTATCACGATCTGCGCCAGGTAAATGGGTATGTGTACACGGTGGATGTCAACCTGCAAGCGGGGGAGACAAGGGCAAGCTATTCGGTGCAATACGGATGCGACCCACAGAATGTATCGAAGGCACGGGCTCTTATCGTGCGGGACCTGGATCAGATGCGGACCCAGGATGTTTCGGACGCGGAATTGCATCAAGCCAAGGCGTTGATGCTCCGACAGATTCCGCTGAGCACCTCGAGCGAGGATGCGGTTGCGGGAGCGCTGCTGGGGCGTGCCGAGATTGGGCTGCCTCTCGACGAGCCGGTGATGGCCGCGAAGAAATACATGGCCTTGACTGCAGACGACGTGAAAGACGCCTTTGCCAAGGCGCTCGATACCGGCAATCTGGTGCAGGTGGTTCGGGGACCGGCTCCGCAGTGAGGCGCATGATGGGGGCGCCGGGTGCGTCTGGATACCCGGCCGAAGATTCACAATCGATTGCAGAAAGGTCTGTTCCGGGAGCGGTGAATTGCGCTAGATTCTTAACACGCGCTCCGCAGTAAACCCGCGCGACCAGGAGGAAGAATGAGCAAGACCCGGATTTGGGTGATGGTGAGTTGTTGTTTGATTGCGATAGCGGCAAGCGCGCAAGGACAGAGAAAAGCCGGCCTTTGGGAAGTGACCAGCAGCATGAGCATGAGCGGAATGCCGAGCATGCCGAATATGGGATCGCGGACGCAACAGGTATGCGTCACGCAGGCGATGATCGATAAATACGGCGGCCCATATAGCAATCCGCAAACGGGACAGTGCCAGGTGACCAACGTTTCCCTTTCGCCAACCGGCATGAGCGCGAATTTGTCCTGCTCGGGCCGCATGACTATGACAGGAACGGTGCAGACCACTTTTGTGGATGCGGGTACGACAAAAACAACGGTCCAGATGCATACGACGATGGCCAACGGGCAATCGATGGATATGACCATGCAGTCGACGGCGACCTATAAAGGAGCCGACTGCGGGAGCGTCCAGCCGCTCACGATGCCACCGAGCCAGTAGAGCGGGCCCAGGCAGCTTAGGCGCGCCTCGTCACGCTTCGATGGTGCGCTTGAGCTGGCCGCAGGCGGCGAAGATATCACGGCCGCGCGGCTGGCGGATGTAGGCGGGAATCCCCTCCCTTGCCAGAACCCGCTGGAATGTTTCGACCGAATCCGCCGCAGGCGTTCTGTAAGCGATGCCGGGGCCGGGATTCCAGGCGATCAAGTTCACTTTGACGGGCAGGCCGGAGCGCCGCAAGAGCCGTGCGAGCTCGCGGGCGTGCTCCGGTTGGTCCGTGACGCCGCCGAGCAAAACGTATTCGAACGTGATGCGCTCGTGGGGACGCAGCCGGATGGGCCGAACGGCATCGACGACCGCCGCGATCGGCCATTTTCGATTGATGGGCATGACTTCGGTACGGATTTGATCGTTTGGCGCGTTGAGGCTGATGGCGAGTTTTGGCCGAATGTCGGGAGGCTCCTGAACAAAGCGCTCAATGCCGGGCACGATGCCGGAGGTTGAAACCGTCATACGCTGGGGGCTGAGCCCCACTTCGCGTATGAGCAGGCGCACGGCGGCGATGAAGTTGTCGTAGTTGAGAAACGGTTCTCCCATGCCCATGAAGACAAGGTTGACTCGGTCGCGGCCAACGCGCACGCTGTGGCGGGCGAGAACCGAAATGACCTGCCCGGCAATCTCACCGGCAGTCAGGTTGCGCTGGAGGCCGAGCCTGGCCGTGAGGCAAAACTGGCAGTTGACGGCGCACCCGACCTGGGAAGAGACGCAGATCGTCGCGCGACGCCAGGATTTCGCATCGGACGATCGAAGATTTTCTCTTTCATCACCGGGTCCGTGTTCGGAACCGTCTCCGGCCTCGCCGTCGTCCCCTTCGGGCATCCACACGGTTTCCACGGTTTCGGCCTTCGGGCCTATGCAATTGACCAGATAACGCTCGGTTCCATCGACGGATTGGAAGGCTTTGGCGATTTCGGGGCGACCGATGCGCCAGCCCTTGGCGGCGAGTTGGCGGCGTAGCTCCAAAGA
>CAZHOO010000054.1:0-22282 GCA_964533905.1 uncultured Occallatibacter sp.
GCAGTTGCAGCCCGATGTCTGGGAGAGCTTCTTCGCTACGCATCGCGTGGGCGACGTGGTTCACGGCAAGATTCTTCGTACCGCCCAGTTCGGCGCATTCGTTGAAATCGCTGAAGGCGTCGAGGGCCTCTGCCACATCTCCGAAGCCGGTGATCCCGTCGATGGCCACTCCCCGCTTGAGCAGGATCTGGAGCACGACTTCAAGATCATCAAGATTAACGTCGAAGAGAAGAAGGTGGGCCTCAGCCTGCGCACCGGGAGCGGCAGTCATGAGTCCGATCACCCTGTCCGCGAAAGCTCCAGTTCCAGGCAGGATTCCCGGCGCGACCAGCCCCACAAGCCGCCAGTCTCCAGCTCCACCACGACGCTCGGCGACTTGGTGAACTGGAAGAACGAGCGCTAATCCTCCGGCAATCAAAACCAAAGCGGCCACCCTCCGGGGTGGCCGTTCTGCGTTCGTCGACGAAAAGCATGGTTTCAATTCCCCGTCGGAATAATCCCCGCATTCTCGACCATGAGAATCGTCGTCCGCCTCGGCGCGCGCGTCCGATGCACGACCGTCTTCGGCACCACAAATCCCTGCCCCGGTTTGAGCGCCACTGTCCGATCCTCCAGATCGATCAGCAACTCTCCATCCACCACGTAGAAAAACTCATCGTCCTCGTCGTGTTTGTGCCAGTGGTACTCGCCTTCAATAGCGGCCATGCGCACTACCGAATCGTTTACCCTGCACAGGGTTTGGTTGAACCACTTGAATTCGTTTGCGCCCGGAATCGCGTGCACATCAATCAGCTCAAGCGGCTTGTAAAGAATATTCAGTCGCGTCTCATAGGGAAATGCTGCGCTCTCAGCCATGGCAAAATCCTCGGGGAGAGAATAAACCCGCGTCCCATGCCGTGCGCACCTGTTCCAGCACGGCCTCGATCGTCTCCCTGGCAACCGGCGTTTCAAGCGGCGGTAGAAGGTGAAAACAACTGAAGGTGATGAAGTGCAGAGACTCCGCTTTCTGAAACCGCCTCAGGCCGCTCGGCATGGCTCCATCCTCGTCCGGTCACGATCTTAGCGCAACGCCCGCTCATCGCAAAGAACGCGATGAACGGGGCACAGCACAGCCGGTCGATACGATTCGGATGACCGAGCCACCCGTCGGTTGGACTCCTTGAGATTCTCAGAGAACCGGAACGGAGTTGCTTTCGATCATGGTGCCCCACTGTACGACTGCGTCGTATGGGCTATGTTTGCACTCGCTTTCAGCAAACATTTTAGCCTGAGCCACGACGGTGTAAGGTTCAGACCCTACCGCGATTTTGAGTGAGACTTGCTTTCCGACAGCCTTTCCGATGCGGGAATCGGAGAAATTTCCTTCGATTACGCCCCCACTTCTTATCACAGTGAGGAGTACTGGCGGAAATCTGTCTGGGGGGCAAGTAGCCCTAATTGTGATCGGCGTGGTATCGAAGACCTCCTTCCTACCGAGATCTTCGACATTCAGTGCTGGACCGAGCAAGAAGAAGTTGTACACGTATATCTCGACATCGGCGTTGTTTGTGATCCTCCAGTGCAATTGTCCAGCGCTTTTTGATACCCGCGTGACTTCAAAACGGACCTTGCTCACGTCAGGCGGTCTCGTCGCGCTATATCCCCTTGATAGCGCCAGCAAAAGGACAACACACATGCATATCTGACGTTTCATCCTTGTTTGCCTTTCACTCAATTCGAGTTGGGGTCGGCAGGCGCACCACTCATATATTTCACCATCCTCCCGCCACAATCGAGGGTGCCCCATCCTTCGCGTGGCCTCATCGCACGAAGGGTCGGAAAGCACGAACCTCAACCATCCCTTTTGGAAGCCTGAGGAGCTGGAAACGGACTGAACATTCTCCAATCATCATGCGCCACCGTTGGGCCCACCCAAACGCCCTGTCAAGCCTCCACTCGGCAATTCGCCGGCTCAGCGGCAGGCCAACTCCCTGATCCTAAAGCTCATCTCAGCCCAAAATATTTCTCTCCAAGTTTGCCGATTATTTCGCGGAAATCGCTATCCTTATCTCAGAGTCAAAAAAAGAGAATCTCCTTTCAAAGGATCGGGCGGTCCGGAGGCAGGCTTTTCCGAGCTGGGGTCTCTGACCGCCCATCCTTTTCGCGGAGCATTTGCTGCCGAAACCGGCGCAAACCGCAAAAAGCGCCTCTAAGTCATTGATTGCAGATATTTTGCATTCTAACTCCTTTGCTTTCATGGGGTTAGAGTCAGCATAGGACGGCCTAAGTGATTGAATTTAAATCACTTAGCTGCAAGACGTGAAGGATTTTGTTTGGAGGGAAACCCACGGGTCAGGCCAGGAAGACCGCAGCCTCTATCCGATGTCTGTTGTGTGCTGAGAGAGCTCCACGTTACCGGACTACCGGCTGCCGGCTACTGGCGGCCTTCAGAACCATCACAATCCCCAGCGCCGCCATCACGCTCACCAGCGCAAACAGGAAGACACTCGCATAACCGAACCAGCCGATGATCGCGCCGGCGATGGGGCCAACCAGGAAGAACGACACATCGGCGAATGCGGTATACACGGCGAGCGCCGTCCCGCGATTGAACTCCGGCACACGCTTCACCGCTTCCACGCCAATTGCGGGAAAAATGAGCGAGAGGCCCAGGCCGCCCACGGCCGCGCCGGTCATCGCCATCCATGGGGAATTCGCCTGCCACAGCAGAATCATTCCCACGGCTTCGGTCAAAAGCGAAGCGATCGCCACCGGGAAACCGCCGAAGCGGCTGATGGTCTTGATGAACAGCAGGCGCACCGCAATGAAGCCGACGCCGAACGCGGTGAGGCAGAGCGCCGCTCCGCTCCAGTGGCGGCTGACGTAAAACAGCGTCACAAAGGTGGCCAGCACACTATAGCTCACGCCGCCCAGCGCCAGACCCATGCCATGCGGCGCCACGCGGCCCAGGACATGAGCGAACGGCAAATGTTCGCCCGGCTCGACGGCTACCGGTTCCTTGCGCCAGGCGAAGACAAAGCTGACGGCGCCGATCAGGATCGTCAGCAGGCCGATGGACCCCAGGCCCCACTGCTGGTCCAGAATCACTCCCAGCGGCGCAGCCAGCGCCATGCCGCCATAGGTGCTGATGCCATTCAGCCCGATCACCTTAGCGGTATGTTCTTGCCCCGCGCTGCTGATGCCCCACAACGTGGCGCCGGTGGAACCCAGACTCTCGCCCACCCCGAGCACCAAGCGGCTCGCGATCAGGATGGTGAAACTGAGCCAGTGCACACGAAGCGAAGCTGCCGCACCGATGAGAAGCGCGCCGCTCACCGTGCAGCAAGCCATGCCCCACATGACCGAAACCTTGGCGCCCATGTGGTCGGAGATGCGCCCGGCCCACGGCCGGCTGAGGAGTGTTGCGATGTACTGGATGCTGATGGCCAGGCCCGCGAGCACCGTGCTGTAGCCCATGCGCAGATGCACGAACGGCGGCAGGACCGCCAGAGGAAGGCCGATGGAAACATAACAAATGAAGGTGAAATAAACGTAACCAGCGAGGCGCGACGTCCGGCCCCGCGCATCAGACCGGGCAGGAACCGGAACATAGGCAGTCGAGGAATACGACATATGCGGGAGCGAGAACGACAAAGTCTGTCGGTTCAACTCCAGTATATCGGAGAATCGCTTTATCGCAGCTCAGCCTGTGTTTCCTTCAAAAAGCCCTGGCAACCGTCTGCTCGCTTGGGCAACTCCAAAGTGAAACCCGCGCAGCCTTACCGCACAGGCTTGATCGCCCACAAAATCCCGTTCTTGATGATCCCGTAGAGCAGCGGATTCTCGTAGTCTTCCTTGTTATGGCCAAGCGCCAGGTAAAACTCGCGCCCACCGTCGAATGTGTGGTACCACGCGAGCGGCAAGTCAACGGGGAACTTCGATGCGTCAATTGTCATCGGTTCAAGTGCAATTTTTGTCCGGTCTGTCACCAGGACTGGATGGATATCCGGATTCAGATGGTCGAGGAAGTAGCATTCGTCGGTCCATGTAAACTGCGCCGGCAAACCCTTGACAGCAGCAAAGCCGGGATCGACTACCCGAACGGTAAACGCTTGTTGGTGAGGATGGGCCGCAAATTTCCCGCCAAGCACCGACCAGAAGTACGGCCAGTTTCGCTCCGAGCCCGACGCCGAATGGATACCGACAAATCCGCCACCGGCCTCGATATAACGCTTAAAGGCATCGCGCTGAGTGTCGTCACTGAAGGCCTCGTTGTTGCTGTTTGAGAACACCAGCGCCGCGTACTGGCGCAGGCTCTCGTCGGTAAAGACACCCGGAGCGTCCACCTCATCGACCGTGAATCCGGCCTCGTCACCCATCTTGCGGATCGCCGCCACGCTGGCCGCTATATTGTCGTGTACGTAGCCTTTTCCATCGGGAGTGTAGTTACGCGTATAGACCAGAATCCGGGGCTTTGGCGCGACCTGCGCTGCGACGGACGAGATCAGGCACAATGCCGAGGCGAGAGAAGCTCCGATACCAACGATTCGAAAGAGTTGACGAGAAGGACGCATTTGTTCACCTCGGCTGAATCCGCTCCAAGCCTAAATCCCAGCCCCCGATCCCGGCGAGTCGCCGCACGTGACAAAACCCTCTAGACTGGAACAATGGCGGGGTTTTTCGTCGAGAACTTCGGATGCAGAGCGGCTCGCGCGGATGGCGAGGCCATAGCCGGACATCTGCGCGCGATTGCTGAACGTCAGCCTTTCGCGTCCGATGTCGTCGTCGTAAACACTTGCAGTGTGACTGCGGAAGCGGATCGTGCTGCGCGGGCCTTTATCCGCCGGACGCATCGCAGAAACCCCGCGGCCAGAATCGTCGTCACCGGCTGCTACGCCCAGCGCGCGCCTCAGGAACTCGCGGAGATGCCCGGTGTCGCCGCTGTAGTCGGCAACAGCCACAAGGCGCTCGCACCGGAGATCATCTTCAATGTGGCGCACGCCTCGGCCGCATCCGACCCGTCGTCGATCATCCCCGTTTTATCGCTTCTAACCGCAACCGCTCCTTACGCGGCTCCAATCTGGGCCGACGATGCCTTCGCCCATTCGTTTATTGAAGACGCGCCCCTCACCACGGGTGCGCAGACGCGCCCCAACCTGAAGATTCAGGAGGGATGCGGGAATCGTTGTACCTTCTGCGTCATTCCTTTCACTCGCGGCCCTTCAAGAAGTCTGCCCCACGCAGTGGTCCTTCGCCAGGTCGAGGAATTTGTTGCCTCCGGAGGCAAGGAACTCGTGCTCTCCGGAATTAATCTTGGCCGTTGTGGCCGCGATTCTTCTTCTGGTTTTGGGCGAGGGTCCTTGGCCCGACTGACCTGCGGGATCTTCGAAGAAACCAACCTGCCTCGTTTGCGGCTCAGTTCCATCGAGCCCATGGACTGGGACAACGATCTCATCGACGTGCTTCGCTCATTCGGCGGCCAGCGTCTCGCGCGCCACGCCCACCTCCCGCTGCAATCGGGCTCCGACACCGTCCTGCGCCGCATGCACCGCCGATACCGCCCCTGGCACTATGCGGACAAGGTCTCCGCGCTTTTATCAGCAGCCGGCCCCGACCTTACCCTCGGCGCCGACGTTATGGTAGGTTTCCCCGGAGAGACCGACCGCGAATTCGACGAAACGCTCAATTTCGTGCGTTCCCTGCCCTTCGGCTATCTGCACCTTTTCCCTTTTTCACCCCGCCCCGGCACGCCGGGGTGGGCCCTCCACGCGGCGTCTCCGGTTGCGCCACGCGCCGTTGACGAGCGTATGGCAGCGCTTCGAGCCGTTGCTGCCGAAAAAACGCTGGCTCATAGGCGCCGCTTTGTGGGCCGCGACCTTGCCGCCATCACGCTCCACACTTCGGAAACCGACTCCGCGCTCGGCCGAACCAGCGCACTTTCGGAAAACTTCTTGCCCCTGAATCTCGACGGCTGCTTCAAAGCCAATCAACTGCTCAATGCGCGCGTCACAGGCCTTCAATCAGACGGTTCGTTGAGCGGCATTCCCTGCCATTAACCTCTTTTTTCTGAGGGTCGAGCCAATGTTATACTCAGGTTGCGTCGCTGCTCTGCGGCCCATCGGGGCGTTCTGTCCCGGCCCGTCCGGCACGCCTTCGGAGGAGTACCATCGCATTCGATAAACGAGCGGCAAAGTCCTTCATTCGCATCAACGATCGGATTCGCGCGCGCGAAATCCGCGTCATCGACGAAAACGGCGAACAGCTTGGCATTCTCCAGCCCTTTGAGGCTCTCCGTATTGCCCGCGAACGTGGCCTCGACCTGGTTGAAGTTTCCCCCACCGCCGTCCCACCTGTTTGCCGGATTCAGGACTATGGCCGTTTTCTGTATGAGAAAGAGAAGAGCGAACGCGCTGCTCGAAAGCGCCAGAAGGTGATTACGGTCAAGGAAGTCAAGTTCTCGGTTACGGTGGACGAGCACGATTACCAAACCAAAAAGAATCAAGCTGTCCGCTTTCTCACCGAGGGCGACAAGGTGAAGGCAAGCCTGCGTTTCCGAGGACGCCAGATGGCCCACCGCGATCTCGGGTATAAGATCATTAACCGTCTGATTCAGGACATTGGCACTGCCGGCGTGGTCGAGTTCATGCCCCGCATGGAGGGAACCATCCTGCATGCCATTCTCGCCCCCGGACGTAAAGACCCGCCCAAGTCCCGACCGGATTCCGCCGCGCCGGCACAAGCCTAGCTTCTGATCGCGCGCGCCTTTGATGCGGCACATTTCCTGCCGGTTGCCTCTATCGGCAAATCTTTATTACGAAAGTTGTATTGAATCAGAAGGTACGACTTATCCGAAAGTTACATTTGATGCGGATAGAATGTCTGCAATTCTGTAATCGCAGACGGCTGGTTTGCCGTCTACATGATGTTAGATGGCTGCTCGAGTTCGACTTCGGATATTGGTTGATTGAGCTTCCGAACGAAAATTGCCATCCGTCCTGGAGTCGCCTGTGCGCCGCGTGAAACTGCTTCAGATCTTTCCGGTTGTCTTGATTCTCTTGGGTGCGCTATTAGCGTTTGAGCGCCCAGCATATGCCTACGCCGACCCGGGGACGGGCCTGTTAGCCGTTCAAGCCGCTGGATCCGCGCTCGTCGCAACCGGCTGGTACCTGCGCCGGAAGATCTATTCGCTCTTCCGCTCCAGCGATGCGCCCAGCTCCGAACCCAACAAGCAGTCGGTCGCCCTGGAGGGCGAGGATTTGCCGAATTCGTAAGGGTTCCGAAGAGTAGTATTCTGGTCGAGTGGCCGCGCTCTCGCCCGTCAACAATGAATTGGAATTGACCTTTCGCGATCCGGCCGGCGAACTCCGGCTCGCAGAGGGTTCTGCCTTCCGGCGGATTCGCCCTGCGGCTGAGGAAGAGACTCGCGAGTTCCTCGATTCCCCGCTACGCAAAACTCTCGAAGAAAGCGGCGACCTGATTTCCAGCCGCATCGCCAAGCCCGGTTCTCATCCCTGCATCTCTCCCGGCGACTTCTGGCTTGAACACCCGCGCATCGATCCCATCAGCTATCCGTGGGAATGGACCACCGCTCAATGGCGTGCCGCTGCGGAGCTCACGCTGCGCGTGGCCAGCCAGGCCTTCGACGCGGGCTGGACTCTAAAAGATGCCACTCCTCTCAATATTGTCTTCTCCGGCCCGCACCCAGTCCTCGTTGACGTTTTATCCTTCGAGCGCCGCGATCCTCATTCCAGCGTTTGGCTCGCCTACGGCCAATTCGTACGCTCCTTCCTGCTGCCTCTCGTCGCGGCGAAGTATTTGAGCTGGCCTCTCCAGGCAACTCTGTTTGCGCGCGATGGCTATGAGCCGCGCCAAGTCTACGAGGCACTGCCGCGCTGGCGCCGGCTGAATCCAAAACTGCTTGACGTCATCACGCTGGCCACCGTCTTTGAGCGGCCTGGACAGCGTCATGCCGCTTCGAAAAAGAAATCGTCCATCACCGATCCCGATCTCGCCCGGCACGTCCTCCAGAAGCGCATCGCGCGCCTCGGCATGCAAATCCGTTACGCTGCTGGAGAGCACGGCCATAGCCAATGGAGCAAGTATGAACAGACTGCCGGCCACTATCGGCCCGCCGACGTTGAAGAAAAGCAGCAGTTCGTCAAGAGCGTGTTGGCGCGATGTCAACCCGAATCTGTTCTCGATATCGGCGCCAATACGGGCACCTATTCTTTCCTCGCTGCCGACGCCGGCGCGCGCGTCGTCGCCCTTGACAGCGACTCCGCAGCGCTCGAAGAACTCTGGCACGCTGCCCGAGACCGCAACAAGCCTATCACTGCCCTGATTGCTGACATCGCCCGCCCCACGCCAGCCGCGGGATGGCGTAACCGCGAACACCTGTCCCTGCTCGATCGTCTCGCCGGCAGATTTGACCTGGTGCTCATGCTCGCCGTCGTGCATCATCTGATCCTCCGCCACCAATTGCCGCTCACCCACATCGCCTCTCTCTGCTCGACCCTCACAAAACGATGGCTCCTGCTGGAATGGGTGCCACCCTCTGACCCCATGTTTCAGGAATGGCTGCGTGGCCGCGACGATCTCTACGGCCATTTGAATGAGGACGACCTGACGCGTGCTTTCGCACCGCATTTCGCCGTCGTGGACCGTGCCCCACTAGGAAACGGACGAATTCTCTTTCTATTCGATAGAATTCCCGTGTAAGGCGAAGTCGCGCGAATGCGATACCCAGGCAACGGAGATAGCGCCGCATGATCAAACGGATCGCCCAGGCATGGGGCTTCGCTGCCATTGTCCTTCTGCCCGGGTACGTTGATCTCACTTCCTCGCTGGGCGATGAGCGCATGCACGTTCCCTGGCCGCTCACTCGTTTGGTTCTGGCGCAGCTCGTCGATCTTGCGATTATGGGCCTGATTTTCGCGGTGTTGCTGGGGATCCTCCGCGGCCTGAAGATCTGGAAGCGAATCCGGTGGTTCGCTCTTGCCCTGCTTCCGATTTACCTGCTCGTTTGCAACCTAAGAATTTTCCCGTTTCGAGTTCCATATATCTACGTGGCAGTCGTCGCTGTCGCGTGGGTTGCTATCCTCGCGTTTTTGATTTTCCGTGCCCCAGGGATTGCGTCGAAGCTCTATGGCTTCGGTGGTGCCGTGCTCACCGGCTCCGCAGTGTTTGCATTCGTCATGACCGCTCAATTAATAAGCGCGGCCTTCTGGCGCCCCGGCATCCAGGAATTTAGCGGCCAAGTTCCCGCACAGCCTGCCGCCGCACCACGCCTGGTCTGGATCATCTTCGATGAGTTGGCGTATAAGCCTGTATTCGAAGCTCGCGATCCCTCGCTCGATCTTCCCAACTTCGATCGGCTTCGCTCGCAAAGCACGGTGTACTCCAACGTGAAGCCAATTGGCTACCACACCAGATTGGTTGTGCCGAGTTTGCTCCTGGGCCGCATCGTAACGAGTTCTACGATTACCGCGAAGAATCAATTCCTTGTTCGCACCGACGATGATCCTCATTGGGAGCCTTTTGACGCTCGCGCTTCGTTGTTCGGTATGGCCAGCCAGCGCGGCGTCTCGACTTCGATAGTGGGGTGGTACCTGCCTTACTGCCCGATCTTCGCCGGCACCGCCACCGACTGCTATTGGAACAACAAGGACACTGAAGACGGCGCGCCTCCGTCAATCGACGCCAGCTTTGCGGATGACGTGTGGTTTCCCCTGCGTATCGTGGCCGAACAACTGGTTGCGCCGCGCGTGGCCGTATCCGATGTCGCCCATTGGGAATCTCTAAGCCATGTTGCGTCGGTGAAGGATTTGAGCCAGCACGCGCTCGCCACGCTCGCCAATAGCCAGGCGGACTTCATCTACCTGCATATGCCCGTGCCGCATCCACCCGCCTTTTGGGATCGCCATTCGCATACGTACGGAGTAGGCGGATCTTATCTGGACTCGTTGGATTATTCCGACCGCTTCCTCGGGCAAATTCTCGACGTTCTCGAGGCCCAGCCGCGCTGGGCCAAGACAACCCTGGTCATCCAGGGAGATCACTCCTGGCGCACAGGAATATGGCGCACAGCTCCGGGATGGAGCGACGAAGACGAGCGCATTTCCCATGGAGGCGAATGGGATCCGCGTCCCATGCTCATCATCCACTCAGCAGGACAAGCGAACGCGTCAACCGTGGCGTCCTCCACCAGCTTGATGTTTGTCCATGATTTTGTCGCGACGCAGATTCAGGCGCTAGCCCGCTGAGTTCAGCCAATCGCCTTGAGCGATTTCATTTCGGCAGCGCCATCGTCCCCGAAATGTGGATCGTCACGGCTGGGGTTTCTGCTTCCGGCTGCGCGTCCGAAACATATATCTGGTAGTCGCCAGGCGTCACTGCCCTGTTTCCCTTCTCATCCACCTCACTCAGCTGTCGAGGAGAAAGAGTGAACTGCACCCGCCGCGATTCACCGCCCTGCAAATGAACTCTTTTGAATCCTTCGAGCTCCACCGCTGGAGAGACGCCATTTTGCGGAGGCTTGATGTAAAGCTCTGCAACTTCGTCTCCGGCGCGCGCGCTTGCATTGTGCACCGTCGTGGTTACAAGTACCGAAGCGCCAGCCTTAATTCGCTTGGCATTTGTCTCCGGCGCGCCCAGTGTGAATCGCGAATAACTTAAGCCATATCCGAATGGATAGAGGACCTCCCCACGGAAATACCGGTAGGTCCTGCTCTTCGTGGAGTAGTCCGTGAATGCGGGCAAATCATTGGTTGACGCGTAGAACGTGACTGGCAGCCGTCCCGCGGGATTGTTCTTTCCCTTTAGCGTCTCCGCAATCGCGTCTCCGCCCTCCTCACCCGGATACCATGCATCGATCAGCGCGTCTGCGTGCTCCTTGGCCCACTGAACCGCTAGAGCGCTGCCTGCGGTCAGCACCACGATGAGCGGCTTGCCTGTCGAGCCCATCGCCTCCAACAGGCGCTCTTGTGTTGGCGGCAACTCGATGCTGGTCCGGTCACCGCCCTCGAATCCATCCACGTGGACATTCATTTCCTCGCCTTCCAAGTTCGGGGAAAGCCCTACGAATACGACCACAGCATCCGATTTCTTTGCTGCATCGATCGCCTGGCCGAGCAGGCTGTCCGCGGGCGGCTCCCAGTCGAGATCGACGCTGCGATCGTTGGGCTGATGCCGATACTCCACGCGAATCGCGTGCGGATTTGTATCGGCGAAATTCAGCCGCGCTTCGGCTGGGTTGCTCAAGCCGTCCATCACCTGTTTGTCGTCGATGTAAAGCCGCACGCGGCCAGCGATTTGTGCTGACTGCGGCAGTCCCCCATTTGCTTCGCCGGTCATCGAGGCTGCGTTGAAAGGACGCGGTCCGCGCACATTCAGCACGTAACCACCAGGCGCAGGGGGAATCAGCACCC
The DNA here is from genome assembly GCA_964533905.1 of uncultured Occallatibacter sp. Classification (GTDB taxonomy): domain Bacteria; phylum Acidobacteriota; class Terriglobia; order Terriglobales; family Acidobacteriaceae; genus Telmatobacter. The sequence goes on from CAZHOO010000054.1 coordinate 11,406, forward strand.
CGGTCCAGCGCACCGAAAACGTCTTGCTCGCGAAACTCGCCTCGGGCGACACGCGATTCCAGTCAAAATTGACCTTGGCATCCACACGGACCAGCTTTGGCGTGCCGCTGAAATCCAGATTGTCGAAATACTCGCCCTTCAGTCCCGCTGTCTTGAGCGAAGCATCGGTGCGCAAATAAGCCGACGGAATCGGCGCCGCCGTCCCCTCAGCAAGAATCGACCCTGGCGCGAAAGCAACGTTCTCGCTTCCAAATTTCTTCTGGATTCCCTGGAGAGGCGAAACCGGATCGGGCGCGGTCCCGTTGTAATTTCCCTCAATGGACTCGAGCAAATCGGCGGTCGGACCCACGACAGCGATTTTCCGGATGGATGCCTTCAGGGGAAGCGTGTTGTCGCGATTCTTCAGCAGCACGATCGACTCGCGCGCTGCCTCAAGCGCCAGTTCGCGGTGGGCAGCCGAATTCACTTCAGAGGATGGAATCGCGTTGAACGGCACCGCCGCTTGTGGGTCAAACATTCCCAATCGCATGCGCGCCGTGAACAGCCTCACCACTGCCGCATCGATGTCGCCCTCGGTCAACAGGTGTTCATTCACCGCCTTGGTCAGCGCTGCGTAGGTCCGGCCACAATCGAGATCCGTCCCTGCCTTCACCGCCTTTGCCGCAGCCTCCTCCGGGCTCGCCGCAAAATGATGCCCGCTATCGATGTCTCCCGCCGCATCGCAATCGGAGACAGTGTACCCGTTGAATCCCCAATCCTTGCGCAGGTGCTGCTGCAGCAGCATCGTATTCGCACACGCCGGTGCGCCGTCGATCGCATTGTAGGCGCACATGATCGAGTCAGCATGTCCATCGACAATCGTGGCCCGGAACGCGGGCAGATACGTGTCTTCCAAATCGTGTTCCGACACATCCACATTGAATCCGTGCCGCAATGGTTCCGGCCCGCTATGCACCGCATAGTGTTTCGGCGTCGATACCAGCTCGAGATACTTCGGATTGTCGCCTTGCAGCCCTTTGACAAATTCCACGCCCAGGCTCGCGGTAAGAAATGGATCCTCCCCAAAGGTTTCCATACCGCGCCCCCAGCGGGGATCGCGATCAATGTTGATGTTCGGCGACCAGAACGTAAGTCCCGCAAACCGGCTGTGATCGTCGTTGCGGATCGCCTCGTTGTACTTGGCGCGCCCCTCCACGGCAATCGTCGTAGCAATCCGGTGCATCAACGCCGAATCCCAAGTTGCGGCCAAACCGATCGACTGCGGAAAATTGGTCGCAAATCCATTGCGCGCCACTCCGTGAAGCGCCTCATTCCACCAGTTATATGCAGGAACATCCAGCCTCGGGATCGCTGGCGCCACATCCTGCATCTGGCTCACCTTCTCTTCGAGCGTCATGCGGCTCACAAGATCCTTCGCGCGCTCTTCCGGTTTCAATGCGGGATTCATGTACGGGCACGCCGCCGCGCCGCAAGGTTTCTCTTGCTCGCTCGCTGTCTGTTGGGCCGGTAATGATGTGGAAGTTATGCTAAAGGCGAGAGACGTCGCAAGAAGAATCGATTGGATTTTCATAGTGGTTAGGGCAAGGGAAATTGCACTGGCGGAAGACTATCACGCCGGCCGCGAGGTTCGCCCGGCACGAACACTTCACCCTTATACTGGGGATCAAGTACGAGGCAGCGGGCAATCGCGGATACTTAGATTGATTCGTTCGCTGGCGGCACAACTGCGGATTTGTTCGCAAGCCGATGGACATTAACAAGAAGGCCCGCGCCAAGCTCAAGTCCCAGCAGCCTCTGTGCCTGTGGCTTACGGGCCTTCCTGCGGCGGGCAAATCCACGATTGCGAACGCGCTGGAAAAAACCTTGTTCGCAGCCGGACGTCACACCTATCTGCTCGACGGCGACGAGGTTCGTCTCGGCCTCAATAAAGATCTCGGCTTCTCTGAAGCCGATCGCAATGAGAATATTCGGCGTGTTTCCGAGGTAGCACGGCTGCTGGTCGATGCCGGCCTCATCGCCATCGTCTCTTTCATCAGCCCCTACCGTGCACAGCGCGACCACGCCCGCTCGCTCTTTGAACCTGGCGAGTTCTATGAAATTTTTGTCGACACGCCGTTGAAGGAATGTGAACGCCGCGACCCAAAAGGCCTCTATGCCAAGGCGCGGCGCGGCGAATTGAAGAGCTTCACGGGAATCGATAGCCCGTACGAGCTGCCTCTTGCCCCTGAAGTTCGTCTCCAAACTACCCTCCAAACCCCTGATGAGTGTGTTGACTGCGTTGTTCGGGCTTTTGATCCGCCAACTTCCTCTTGACAGCCGCATCGTCCTCGGCTGATCGTTGGGTAAACGGCATCCAGGAATATCGCAGATTGCGCACAGCGCATTCCAGCGCAGGCAGCTTGACGCCTGCACGCAGATGCCGAATCAGCACTGCATCTTCGCCTCTCGGGGTCCGCGCGGTCTAATGACTTTCAACTTTCGCCTGTTCTGGCGCCAAACGGTACGTTCCTTCTATCGGAGCGCCGGCACCGACGGCCCCCTCAACCGCAACCGGCTCGTTTTTCTTTTGCTCTTTTATCCAATATGGGGATGCATCCTTCTAGCGGCCTGGATCGGCTTTGCCGCTGATGAGATCCTTTTCCGGGCCTACCGAAAGCAGCCGGTCGAGAAACCGCTCTTCATTGTTTCGAACTTTCGCAGCGGCTCGACTTTTGTCCAGCGGACACTGGCGCGCGACGAATCGACATTTACCTGCTTGCGCACCGGCAACATCTATCTCACGCCATCCATCACACAGCGGCGAATCTTCGGCCTGCTTTCCCGCGTGGACGCGCTCTTCGGCCGAATCTGCGAAAAGGCCCTGCGAAGGCTCGACAATCTTTCACTCCGCAAGTTGAAGATTCACGCCTTCAGCTTGTTCGATCCGGAAGAAGATGAGCACCTTCTGTTTTACGTATGGTCCACATTTTTCGCCGGCTTTCCATTTCCTTATCTCGATGAGCTGCCGCCATACCAGTATTTCGACACAGCGATTCCCAGGGCCGAGCGGCAGCGCATCATGACGTTCTATCGTAACTGCATAAAGCGCCATCTTTATTCGACCGGTGGCCGGCACTACATGGCAAAAAACCCTCTTTTCAGCGCCAGAATTGAATCCATCCTCGAGACGTTTCCAGATGCCCGCATTCTTTATCTGGTTCGCAATCCCTTGGAAATGTTGCCTTCCACGGTTTCGCTATTCAGCTATATGGGGCGCCTGTTCAGCTCTCCGCCAAAGAAGTATTCTCGCTGCGATGAGATTCTGGCCTGGACAAAATACTGGTACGATCATCCGCTCAAAGTCATTGACGGAGCTTCGACCGATCAATGCATGATTGTCCGCTACGATGACCTGATGCTATCGCCGGAGACCGTCTTCCGCTCTATCTACAGCAACTTTGGCTATTCAAAGTGCGAAGCACTCGAGGCGATATTGCAAGAGGCTGTCGCCACCGCGCAGGCCCACTCGAGTACGCACAAATATAGCTATGAAGCCATGGGCTTCACTCGAGAGCAGATCGTGCACGAGTTCGCGCATATCTTTGAACGTTTCGGGTTTGACACGCAGGAATCCGCAGAAGAACGGTTGGTCGAATCGTCGGCCGTCTAGCTTCAGTCATTCGATCCGAGCCCAACAGCCGTGATTAGGGGCCCTGCTTTGATCTTAATGAGTCTTCCACTTCCAGTCCCGAATCTCGGGTAAGTCTCTTCCTTCTTTCCGAATGTATTGTCCGTGTTCCACCAGTTTGTCCTTGAGCGTCTGCTTCAGGTAAGCGCCCTTCTCCCAGATCCGCGGAATCCGGTCGATCGTATCCATCGCCAGGTGGAAGCGATCGAGCTCGTTCATCACTGTCATGTCGAAGGGTGTGGTGATCGTTCCCTCTTCCTTGTAGCCGCGCACATGAATGTTGTCATGGTTGGTGCGGCGGTAAGTGAGGCGATGGATTAGCCATGGATACGCGTGGAATGCAAAGATGACCGGCTTGTCCTTGGTGAAGAGCGTGTCAAAGTCCGCATCGCTCAGTCCGTGCGGATGTTCAGTTTGCGGTTGCAGCTTCATCAGGTCGACGACATTGACCACCCGCAGTTTCAGTTCCGGCAAGTGCTCGCGCAAAATGCTCACCGCGGCCAGTGTCTCCAGCGTTGGCACGTCCCCGCAGCAAGCCATCACCGCGTCGGGCGCGCCGCCTTGGTCATTGCTCGCCCATTGCCAAATGCCGATGCCCTCTGTGCAATGCTTGATGGCCGCGTCCATCGTCAGCCACTGCGGCGCGGGATGCTTGCCCGCAACGACAACATTGACATACTGCCTGCTGCGCAGGCAGTGGTCCATCACCGAAAGAAGGCAGTTGGCGTCTGGCGGGAGATACACGCGCACGACTTCGGCTTTCTTGTTTACCACATGATCGATAAATCCCGGATCCTGGTGCGTAAATCCGTTGTGATCCTGTCTCCAGACGTGCGACGCAAGCAGATAGTTAAGCGAAGAGATCTTTCGTCTCCAAGGCAGACCGTTCGTGACCTTCAGCCATTTCGCGTGCTGGTTGAACATCGAGTCGACAATGTGAATGAACGCCTCGTAGCAATTGAATAGCCCATGTCGCCCGGTGAGCAGGTAGCCTTCCAACCAACCCTCGCATTGATGCTCGCTCAGCATCTCCATCACGCTACCCTCTGGAGCCAGAAACTCGTCGATCGGGATAGTCGCTGCGTCCCACTGCCGCTTGGTCGCTTCGAATACGGCAGTAAGCCCGTTGGAAATCGTCTCATCCGGTCCGAAAATTCTGAAGTTCCTCGGCTTCGCGTTGAGCTTCACCACATCGCGCAGAAACGGCGCCAGTACGCGCGTATCGCCGATGCCCGGCGCTCCGGGCCCAGGCACATTCGCGGCATAGTCCCGAAAATCGGGCATCCTCAAGTCGCGCAGAAAAATGCCGCCGTTCGCATGCGGATTGGAGCCCATCCGCCGGGTGCCCACTGGCGCAAGCTCGGCTAGCTCAGGCAGCAGGTGGCCTTGTTCATCGAAAAGCTCCTCGGCTCTGTAACTCCTCAGCCACTCTTCCAGCTGCTTAAGGTGCTTTGGATTTGTTCTGGGATCGGACAACGGCACCTGATGCGATCGAAAAGTGCCTTCAACCTGCAGCCCATCGATGATCTTCGGCCCCGTCCAACCTTTGGGCGAGTTGAGAACGATCATCGGCCAGCAGGGACGCTCCGTTTTCCCGTGAGTACGAGCCTCGAGCTGAATTCTCTTGATCTCCTCCACCGCACGGTCGAGTGTCGCCGCCATGGCCTCGTGCATCAGGTCTGGTTCATGTCCTTCCACAAAATATGGCTTCCAACCGTAGCCATGGAGCAGCTGCTCCAGTTCCTCGTGCGGAATGCGCGCGAGCACCGTTGGATTAGCAATCTTGTATCCGTTCAAATGCAAAATCGGAAGCACCGCGCCATCGGTCGCAGCGTCAATAAACTTGTTCGAGTGCCATGCTGTGGCCAGCGGTCCGGTCTCCGCCTCTCCGTCGCCCACGCAGCACGCCACAATCAACTCGGGATTATCCATAACGGCCCCAAAGGAGTGGCTGAGCGAATAACCCAACTCCCCACCTTCGTGAATCGAACCCGGAGTCTCGGGTGAGGCGTGACTTGGAATGCCTCCCGGAAATGAGAACTGGATGAATAGCTTCCTGAGCCCGTCTTCGTCCTGACTGATATTGGGATAAACCTCGCTGTAGGTTCCCTCTAAGTAGGTGTGGCTCACCACGGCCGGCCCTCCGTGTCCAGGACCGGAAACGTAGATCATGTCGAGATCGTGTTTCTTGATCACCCGATTCAGGTGCGTATAGATAAAGTTCTGGCCCGGAGTCGTTCCCCAATGCCCAAGGAGCATGTATTTAATGTCCTCGATTTCAAGCGGGCGCTTGAGCAGCGGGTTGTCGTAGAGATAAATCTGACCAACCGAGAGGTAATTCGAGGCCCTCCAATATGCATCCATCTTCCGCAGCAAGTCCGGCGATAGCGCTGCTTCCATGATTCCTCTCCCCTTTCCTGCGCCGTCAAAGATTACACGGCAGCGAATGCGAGTCGACGGGCAGTTCGAGTTTCGCCCAACCGCCTTCAATATAGTCTAGTTCTGTTTTGTCCGTGTTAAGGGCTGTCTTTTAATCTCCTCCAGCTGCAGAATCCCGCTTTCCTTCCGAGCCTGTTAGCATTTCTTCTGTCGCCGTTAACGCGCCTGCCTTGTGCGTCTGGCGGAACGAATCTACCCCGCAAACAAGTTTGCGGTTTTTCTCTGTCAAAATCGGATTCGCCAGCGGAGAATCGAAAATGAGCTATCTTAAAAAATTCAAAGTCGCGCCGGGAAGCAAAGTCAAGCTCAAGAAGTTCGACCCGTCTTTCACCGGCGGCCACAAAAGCCCAAAGTCCGCGGCCGATGAGATCGAGCACTATCAGAAGAAGCTCCGCGAGTTGCAGGACCTGCTTTACGCCGAGCATGGGCATTCGCTCCTCATCTGCCTCCAGGCCGTCGACACTGGTGGCAAAGATGGTGTGATCAACCACGTTCTGGGCGCCATGAACCCGCAAGGCTGCCGTGTTGCGCCTTTCAAACAACCCTCCGCGGAAGAAGCGGCTCACGACTTTTTGTGGCGTGCGCACAAAGCCGCGCCTGCCTGCGGCGAAGTCGTCATCTTCAACCGCTCGCACTACGAGGATGTCCTTGTCGTTCGCGTTCACAATCTCGTTCCCAAAGATGTCTGGTCCCGCCGCTACGACCAGATCAACAACTTTGAGAAGGAACTCGTGGCGCACGATACCCACATCCTCAAGTTCTTTCTGCATATCTCAAAGGAAGAACAGCTGAAGCGCTTCAAGGAGCGCCTCGACGACCCCACCAAGCATTGGAAGATCAGCGAAGCCGACTATAAGGAGCGCGCCTTCTGGAAAGATTACGTCGCCGCTTATGAAGACGCGCTCTCCCGCTGCAGCACGGCGTACGCGCCATGGTTTGTCATTCCCTCCAATCACAAATGGTTCCGCAATCTTGCCATCGCGCGCATCGTCGTCGAACACCTGGAATCGTTGCGCATGAAATACCCAAAGCCGACAGTCAACATTGAAAAGATTCGCCGTGAGTACCACGCCGCCGAGCGCGCTTAGCGCTGCTCGTGGGTCATGGCACTCGCAAGGAACATTCTTATGAAAAAGCCTCTGCTGTGCGCCATACTTCTGGTTGGCGTCTCTTCCTTTGCTTCAGCCTCATCTGTCTTCACCACTAGGCTTGACGATCCGAAGGCGATCTATCTAACTGCGCAGGAGTTCGGCGTACACGGCGATGGGATTGCCGATGACACTGCGGCGATTCAGGCGGCGATCGACAAAGCGGAGGGCGGCGTTCGCGAAGGAATTGTCTTCGTGCCCTCAGGCCGCTACCGCCTGACGCGCACTGTCTATCTGTGGCCCGGCGTCCGCCTCATCGGCTATGGCGCCGAGCGGCCCGCCTTGGTGTTGGCTGACAATACGCCAGGGTTTCAAACAGGCGTGGGCGTCTTGGTCATGTTCACGGGCGCGAGTCCTGCGGTTATAAAGCGCTTCGGCAAACGCGTGCCGTTCCCGCCTCCAGGTAGCGTGCCACCGAATGACAATGTCGCCGACGCAGACGAAGACACATTCTACTCGGCAATGAGCAACATCGATTTCGAGATCGGCGATGGGAACCCGGCTGCAATCGCAATCCGGTTCCATGTCGCCCAGCACGCTTATCTCAGTCACATGGACTTTCACATCGGCTCGGGCCTGGCCGCGCTTACCGAAGTCGGCAACGAGGCCGAAGATCTCCATTTCTATGGCGGCCGCTACGGCATCCTCACCGACAAAACTTCGCCGGCCTGGCAGTTCACGCTCATCGATTCCGTCTTTGATGGCCAGCGCGACGCCGCGGTGCGCGAGCACGAGGTCGGCCTTACCCTCATCCGCGACACATTTCGCAATGTTCCCGTCGCCATCGACATCGACCCGCACTACTCCGACGAAATGTGGGCCAAGGACTGCCGCTTTGAGCAGGTCTCAAAAGCCGCCGTCATCATCAGCAACGAAAAAAGCCCTCTCACTGAAGTCGGCTTCGAGAATGCGGTGCTCAAGGACGTGCCAGCCTTCGCCCTCTTTCGCGAAAGCGGCAAGACGGTCGCCGGCAAGGGCGCGATCTACAAGGTTGCGACTTTCAATTATGGTCTCATCGTGCCGGGCGAAGGCATGACTGGCACGATCGGCCAGCGCTATGATGCCGATGCCCTAAGCGCGCTGCCCGCTCCGCTACCGCCGGCGATCCCCGCGCTGCCGCCCACTTCTGACTGGGTTAATGTCCATACGCTCGGCGTGGTGGGAGACGAAACCACCGACGACACCGCCGCAATCCAGAGCGCCATCGATTCGCATCGCGTGCTGTATTTCCCCAGCGGCCATTACCGAATCAGTAATACGCTCACCTTGAAAGCCGACTCGATTCTCATCGGCCTTCATCCCACGCTGACTCAGTTTGACCTCGAAGATTCTACTCCCGGTTTTCAGGGGGTGGGCGCGCCCAAACCGGCGATCTTCGCGCCGGCTGGCGGCGCCAACATCATCAGCGGCTTCGGAGTTTACACCGGAGGCATAAACTCGCGCGCGGTTGGCATTCTGTGGCAGTCAGGCACCGGATCGCTCATCGACGACATTCGCTTTTTGGGCGGCCATGGCGCCGGCTTCAATCCCTACAACAATAACCACACTGCCGATTCCGTTCTCGGCAAGCGTTGGGACGGCCAATATCCAAGCCTCTGGGTGACTCACGGCGGAGGCGGAACTTTCGCTGACATCTGGACTCCGGACACTTTCGCCCAAGCGGGGTTCTATGTATCGGATACGAAAACGCCCGGCCATGTCTACGAACTCTCCAACGAACATCATGTACGCAACGAAATCATCTTTGACCACGTCGAGAATTGGGACATCAATGCGCCTCAGACTGAAGAGGAGGCCGGCGAGAGTCCCTACTCGCTGTCTCTCGAATTCAACTGGTCGCACAACATCACCATCGCCAACTATCACGGTTATCGCGTCACGCGTACCCGCGCGCCGTTCCCCGCAGCAGTCCGCCTTTATCAATCCGGAAACATTCATTTCCGGAACGTGCATATCAATGCCGAGAGCGGCTATCCCATCTGCGATGACAATGGCTGCGGAACATTTCTCCGCGCCAGCAAATTCCCCTACGAAAACGCCATCCAGGACGTCACTCACAATCTTGAAGTCCGCGAGCGTGAATTCGCAGCCCTGGACGTTCCCGACAATCCGCCGAACCCCGCGCCGTCCGACGCTTCTGCCGCCCTCGCGCCTGGCGCAAAGGTCGAAAAACTCGCAGATGGCTTCTTTTCCGTCTCTGGCGCCGCGGTCGACGCTTCCGGCAAACTCTATTTCGTCGATCACCACGAGCAGCGCATCTACGGATGGACAGCTGCCGAGGGGCTGACGATTGAGCGGGACAATCCTCTTGATCCTGTGAACCTTGCATTCGATAAAGCGGGCGACCTTCTCGTGGTCTCCTCTGCCGGGCCGGAAGGAACCGTTTACTCTTTCCACCCGGGATCGCAGGAGGGTCAGCTGACAATCCTCGCGCCACAAGCCGCGATCCCTCATCCGGGAGCAGCGGCAATTCTCCCGGGGAATGTCTGGAACAATGGCGAGTTCAAGAACCAGCTCGACTTCAGCACTCTCACGTACAAAACGCTCGCCCAGATGTTTGCCGACGATGTATCGACTCCAAAGACAAAGGAGTACGTTTCTCCCGACGGGAGCGTCTTCCTGCCCGCCGGGCGCGTCTTCCAGCAGGGGCCGCCGGACTCGACCGGCTGGCGCTTCTCTGACAATCTCGACACCTACGGTTTCATCAGCTCTCTTCCCGGTCAACGTGTGTACGAGAGCAGCGCATCGGAAGACCGTACCTACAGCGCGCGTGTTGCAGCCGACGGCACGCTGACCGATCTCCAGCCCTTCGCGGAGCGCGGAGGTGAGAGCGTCGCTGTCGATGGCCAAGGGAACGTGTATGTCGCCAACGGGCAGGTTTTTGTCTACAACTCTACCGGGAAATTGATCGGCCAGATTGATGTTCCCGAGCGTCCGATCGACATCATCTTTGGCGGTGCGGGTCGCCACACACTGTTCATTCTTGCCCACCACGCGCTCTTCGCAGTTAAAGCAAAGGGTTAGAATCGATTCGGCGAAGCAAACGCCCCGCCGTCGGCGGAGCACCATGGGTGCGATACCGCAGCCAGGAGAGCAAATGGCACTGCACAACACCCGCAAGCTGAAGGCCAAGCCGACCAGCCCGATCGAGTCGGACGCCTTGCACAGGAACGGGCAGAAGTACGTATTCCCTGAAGTCTCGCGCGACTCGCAAGCCGTCTACCGGACCATTCACGATCAGCTCGTCCTAGATGGAAACTCGCAGCACAACCTGGCCACTTTCTGCACAACTTGGATCGAGCCCGAAGTCGAGCACCTCATGGATGAGTCTGCCGACAAGAATATGATCGACAAGGATGAATACCCGCAGACGGCGGCCATCGAAGAACGCTGCGTTCACATGCTCGCCGACCTCTGGAACTCCCCGGAAGCGGCGAGCACCATGGGATGCTCAACGACAGGCTCCAGCGAAGCCGCAATGCTCGGTGGTTTGGCGCTGAAATGGAATTGGCGCAAGCGCAGGCGCGCACAGGGTAGATCCACTGATTTGCCCAACCTCGTCATGGGACCGGTTCAGGTCTGCTGGCACAAGTTCTGCCGCTACTTCGACGTGGAGATCCGTG
>CAZHOO010000055.1:0-22034 GCA_964533905.1 uncultured Occallatibacter sp.
GGATGCATTGGTGGCCACGCCCGCCACGCACTTTCTTCGCGCGTTTCCCCGCGTGGGTGCAACACTCCGTTACAAAATCAAGCCGCGCGACCGCGGCGATGTTCGCGCCGGTCAAGTCTACATCCGTTATGCATCGCCTCTCGGGCTGGTGGAGCGCTGGGCCATGGCGCCGCTCGAGCAACCGGTCCGCGTCTATCCGGCGCTGCGTCAGGGCGAGGACCAGGAGATCTTTCTCGCTCGGGGCCGACAGATCGATCTCCAGTTGCGGCGCGCGCGCGAGCGCGGACTGGGCCGCGACTTCGAGAGCCTCCGCGAATATTTCGAAGGCGACGATCTGCGCGACGTTTGCTGGACGGCGACCGCGCGTCGCGGCCAGCTGATCACGCGCCGCTATCAAACCGAGCGCAGCCAGGCGGTCTGGATCGTGCTCGATGCCGGCAGACTGCTGCGCGGCAGAATCCTCGACGACCCCAGAGATCAGGAACGCCGCGGCCATTCCAAACTCGACTACGCTTGCGCCACCGCCGTGGCGCTGGCGCAACTGGCGCTTTACTCCGGTGATCGCGTTGGCCTGCTCGTCTATGGACAGAATATTCAGCAGCGCGTGCTCCCCAACCGCGGCCACGCGCATCTGCGGCAGATTGTTGAAGCGCTCGCGCAGGCGCACGCCGAAATGAGCGAAGCCGATCATCTGCGCGCGACAGCGACTCTCAATCGCTGGCAGCCGCGCCGCGCGCTCATTCTGTGGATCACCGATCTGGCCGAAACGGCGATGCGCCCTGAGGTCGTTGATGGCGCCATGCAATTGCTACGTCGCCACGTGCTGCTGTTTGTAGCCATGGCTCAGCCTGACGTCGTTGCCATCGCCAATGCTCGACCAAGGAATGTTGAAGAGATGTTCCGCGCTTCCGCCGCGCAGGAGCTGACCACTCGTCGCGAATTGCTATTGGCCCGTCTCCGCGATCAGGGCGCGCTCACCCTCGACCTCGATCCCGCGCGGCTCACATCGGCGGTGCTGAACCAGTATTTGAAAGTGAAAGAACGGGCGATGGTGTAGGGCGGAGTTTCTCGAAACAAACCATTAGTTTTGTTCGAGATACTCCCGTTTTTATGTCGATCAAAACTTGCACCGAGAATTGTTGATTCTAAAGGCGTTGTTTGACTCAAATTCGATGTAATTTGCGGTCATTTTTCGGTTTCTCCGAGATTGATTTGCTGATTCTAAACGAGTTAAATGGCGAACATTTGGCGAATCACGCAAATTTTTTTTATTTTGTAATTCTTGCCCTCCCAAAAACGCCGGAGTTCACCGGACTCAGCGGGGGTTGGCGGAGCTTGCACGGGACGGGGCGCGGCGGCCGCCACGAGATGTTCCGGATGAATCCCCATACAAGTTCAAGTGTAGAGATTTGGCGGAAATAATCGGCAAACTTGGAAAAAGTTTTTTACGAGTGTTTTCAGCGGATTACGAGGAATATCGCGGAGCGGGGTCTTGACACGTCAGAGCTGGCCGGTTCGAGGACAGAGCAACAGCGTTCGATCGGGTCTACGCCGCCTTGGTGGCCCTCAAACCTTCCGAATTCTTCCGGGTTCTGCTCCAAGCGGGGTGTTCTTTCTCTAAATGGAGCCGGAATTGATCTGCAAACCAAGTCAGGTTCTCGGCTGATGAAGTGATCCAACTCTGGCGCATGGGCATCGCTTCTCCGCAGGAGGAGCATCTTGCACTCGCAGGGTAATCGTTCATGTCATGGATGACGACCTGCCCTGGCCTCTTCGCCGTCGGGGGCAAAGTGTCCATTGATCTGTAAATGGATTTCGACGCCATATTCTCACCTTCGAGCCGAATCTCTTTGAACCCGCGGTCGTTGAGGTTTCGAGCTCTGAGCAGATTGGATGCGCCTCATTCTGGATTCGTTTGTCCCGGTCAGCGGCTAAGACGAGCTTTCATTCGCGGAAATGGGGCGCGGCGGCGAGGTGCAAAGGGGGGACTGCGAACGGCTGAAGCAGTTCTACTGACGGGAATGGCAGTTCATTGACTCAAGTTGGAATCAATGATGAATGTTTGCCCGATCAATTCCATATTGTATGGCTGCTTTAAGTACGTCGATTTTTATATCTGCTAGTGTTTTGAATTTGATGCAATACCCTGTGACACTCGCTTTGCCGAGATCCTTCCCAAAAGTCCGGGCCAGGTATTTCTTGTCATTGAGTCCCATCATGTAGACGGAAATGCCTGTGGTGTTCGCACTTATACCGATTTGATAGAACTCCCTGGTTTTTCCATTGGCATATTGAAGGCTTTGAGATCCATATCCAATGTTTGGGTTGGAAACGATTTTTCCTTTCTCGTCTTTTCCATCCAAGAACCACAATTTACACTTTGGCATCAACGCCACAATCATGGCTTGCAATTGTTGCATGTCGCTACGTTTTGGTTCCGGTTGAGTGGCGATATAGTCCTTAATTTGTTTCTGCAAGCTCATGGTTATCTCCTTGCCTTATCTTTACCAACCCAGTATTCCGGGAACCACCGGAAGATGCGTGAATCGATCAGAATGATACCGGATTCTGTTTCTTCATTGCCAGCGCTTTCGGGGATCGGCCCACCCGCCCATCACGGGCGGATTCCGAGTTGGGTCTCTGGCATCCCCGGTCCCCGAATGCGAGGGACCGGGGGCACCCTCATTGCCGGAACGTCCTAGAATCGAGTTGTGCCTGGATTGCCGGCAATGCGCGTTCATCGTTCCACCGGAATCGCTTTGGGCCTTTTCTTCAGTGTGACGATCGCAGCGCAGGCGCAGGGCGGGGCGCAACATCCAAGTTTCGAAATCCTGACACACCGGATGGATGTGGATGTGGATGGAGCGCCGAATGCCTACGGCCGGAAGGCAAGCCGACGCTCGACGTCCTTCTGGATGCACATTATCTGAATCGCGTCGACAAGCCGATCGTCGGTTATTTGACGGACGAGCATGGAAACCCGATTCGGCAAGGGGCAAACGATCCTTTCCCGGGCTATTACATTTCTCAGACTGCATTCAGCGATATTCAGAATCAGAATGAACGCGATCCGCGGCGCTATGTGGACGCGCGGAAGATCAATTATGTCGTTCGCGGAAAGGCAGCGCGGCGACGCGGCGTAAGAGTGGGCGATTTTGTGGCAGTCTATTCGAAGCGCACGCACAAGAGCGTATTCGCGATTGTCGGAGACACGGGCAATCCCACGGGCGACGAGGGCTCGCCGCACTTATTGCAGAACCTGGGGTATCCATTTCACGACGGGAAAAATGAGTCGGTTGAAAAACCTGAGATCGTGATCCGCTTCTATCCAAACTCCAACCCGGAGCACCGGTTTTTCTTAACGCAGGACGAACTGGACAAGGCGTCAGCAGAGTTGGGGTTGAGCCGGGATTTCTCGGGCTCTCCTGAGGCCGTTCGATAAAGAGCACCGATTGACAAATGGCCCGAATTGGAGTAGTTTAAAAACTACGGTCGCAGATGATCGAACTCAAGCAGACCGACACCTTCCGAAAGTGGCGAACTAAGCTTAAAGACGAGCGCGCACTGGCGATGATTGCGTCTCGCCTGGATCGACTTGCATTTGGAAACGCCGGAGATGTGAGGCCGGTGGGCCAGGGCGTGAGCGAATTGCGGATCGACTACGGCCCTGGTTACCGAGTTTACTTTCAACGGCGCGGAAAAACGATCGTCGTTCTTTTATGCGGTGGCGACAAGCGCACGCAAGATCAGGACATCAAAACCGCGAAGCGCCTCGCGGTGGAATGGAGCGAAGAAAATGGCTAAGAAGTTGACGAACTACGATCCTGCCGAGGATCTGGGATCGAAAAAGGCGATCGCAATCTTCATGGCGGAGGCATTCAAAACCGACGATCCCGCCTATATCGCGCATGCGCTCGGCGTGGTCGCGCGTGCCAAGGGGATGTCGGAGATCGCCAGCCGGACGGGGCTCTCTCGTGAACAGCTTTATCGTTCCTTCAGCGCCAAGGGGAATCCCACGCTGAAAACCACCCTGGCCGTCATGAGGGCGCTGAATATCAAACTCACGGCAAAGATTCAGAGGGCTGCCTGACCGCTTTCAGCGGCCGGAAGAGCCACACGAGCAGCAGCGTGAACAAAAGGCCGCCCACCATAAATTTGAGCTGAACGGGCGCGTTCGACGGCGAGAAGAACCCTTCGAGCGATCCAGCGATGATGAGAAGAGGAATGACGCCGGAGACGAGGCGTGTGGCTTCAACGCCCGCCAGCGCGATGGAGTCGCGGCGGCGATAAAGCCCGGGAAACAGTACGCCCTGCGCGAGGCGCAGTCCGGCGCCTCCGGAAAGAACGATCGACGGCAGTTCCAGAGAGCCGTGCGGCGCAACGAAACTCCAGAGATCGACCGACATGCCGTGTTGCGCGCAGGCCACGCCGATGACGCCGAGCATGAGCCCGTTAAAAAACATGGACCATACCGGCCCCACGCCAAAAATGATCCCGCCGGCGAAAGCGACAAAGCAGACGGTCAGATTGTTGGTCATGATGGCGCTCGATGCAATGGGTTCGATGCCGACAATCGAATGCGTCCACATCTCGTGGCGATCGATGGTCTCGACCATGGCCGGCCCCAGCATATGGCGCATGAACTGCGGACGCGCGAGCGTGAGCACCGAGCCGAGCAATGCGCCAGCCAGCGTGAGCACCAATGCCAGCAACACATAACGAATCTGCCGCTGCACGGTGGCCGGGTACTCGTCGCGCAGAAAATAGAAAATCTTGAGGAAGCCTTTGCGGCGACTGGAATAGATGATATGGTGGGCGCGAGCCAATAACTGGTTGACGTGCTCGGCATACGCGCGCGCGGTGGAATCCTGGCGCAGCGTGGACAAGTCGCTCGCCGCCTGCCGATAAAGCAACGCGGTTTCGCGGAGCTCTTCGCGGGAAAGTTGCCGCACGCCGCCTGTCGTAGCCTCACCCAGCAGCGCGGCAAGGCGGTCCCAGTACGGGCGGCGCTTTGCGAGCCACTGATTGGAGAGAATAGTCGCCATGAGTCCGATTGGAGATCAGCTTAACATCGACACCCCGGAGCTGGTGGCGATCGAGTTGCCGCTGGCGGGGATCGGAAGCCGCTTCATCGCGATTCTTGTGGACTACCTAATCTGGGGAATTGTTTTTCTCGTTCTTGGCCTTTTGGCCGCCATCATTATTCCAGCGCTGCATTTTTTCGGAGGCGTGTCAGCCAACTGGGCCATCGGCATCACGCTCCTCATCGTTTTCCTATTGCAATGGGGTTACTTCGCGCTGTTTGAGGCCTTCGGCAATGGGCGCACGCCGGGCAAAAGGGTGGCACACATTCGCGTAATTCATCAGTCGGGGCGCGGCATCAATTTTGTTGAGGCGCTGGCCCGGAACCTGGTGCGCATTGTGGATGCCGCGCCAAGTTTTTATGCGGTGGGCGTTATCGTCATGTTCCTCAGCAAGCGCAGTCAACGCCTTGGAGACATGGTGGCTGGAACACTTGTGGTTCGCGATCGCGAAGTGGATTCGCCAAATTGGGGCGAGAGCAGCGGGCGGACGATCACCGAGCCGAGGCTGGCGACGGCGTTGCCGACCTCTGCGGCGGAGACGCCACAGGCCGGTCGTGATTCGTGGAGTGGCCCATGGGGCGGTCCGCCGCACCTGCGTGTGGTGTTAGCGGCTCCGGCACTGGCAAAGCTGTCAGCCGCCGATCTTGAGGTGCTGGAAGGATTCTTTACACGGCGCCTGGATATGGACCTGACCACGCGTGCTGCTCTGGCCAGCCGCATTGCCGCGGCTCTCTGCGCGAAGTCCGGACTTGCGATTCCTCCCGACACGACAGTGGAGACTTTTCTTGAAGCCGTCGCTCACCAGTTCCGCGAGCAGGCACGCATGAGCTAAGGCGCGAGGACGGCGGCAGCGCGTTTGGCGTAAGGCTAAGCGACGCGTGCGGGCAGAAGGTGGAAGCGAGGGGTATATTAAGATTTTGCCTGGATTGCGCCAGCGCCCGAGCGATTGGCTGCGGACGCGGAAGAAATAGTTTAGGAACGAACCCGGTTTTGCGGAGGGACTGCCGCGCCGGCATTGGAAAATGAGGAGAGCAAGAACATGGCCAAGAGCGTCAACAAAGTTATTCTTCTAGGCAACGTAGGCAAGGACCCCGAGATTCGCTCCACCCCTGGCGGCACCATGGTGGCCAATTTTTCGCTCGCCACCAGCGACCGCTTTCAGGACGCGCAGGGCAACTGGCAGGACCGGACCGAGTGGCACAACCTGGTGGCGTTCAAGCGCACTGCGGAGATTGTCCGCGATTATGTGAAGAAGGGCTCCAAGCTTTACATCGAAGGCAAGATCCAGACGCGCAGCTGGGAAGACAAGGACACCAAGGCCAAGCGCTACCGCACGGAGATCATTGTCAACGATCTTTCGCTGCTTTCGGGGCGCGACGATTCGCAGGGCGGGGGCGGGTACAGCCGTTCGTCGAATTCTCAAAACGCCGCGGTAAACGAGGACCAGCGCGTGCCCGCGGGCGCGGATGATTTCGCGCAGTCCGCAGAAATCTCCGACGACGACATTCCGTTCTGAAGACAGCGATTAGGGAGCAGGGATTAGGAAAAGCCGCCGGAGCCGGGCGGCTTTTGCCTTCTGTGATCTGGCATTTATCGCAAGGGAGAATCGAGATGAAAATGTTCTTTGTCGCTGCGTTGCTGGCCGCTTCCATGGCACTGCCGGCGCAAGAGACGCGCCGCGAGGTGAGCCACGCCACCGGCAATCCGGCGGTCGACTCCAAGCCGAACAGCCCCGATGTGCCCGACGTTTTCGCCGTTAGCGCGCATCTCGAACGAATTGTTGTGCTGCGCTTCAAGTTCGGGACAGACCTGCTCGCCGGCCTGGAAAAAATGATTGCGCAGGAGAAGATCAAGAATGCTGTGATCCTTGGCGCGGTGGGATCGGTGCGTGGCTATCAATTGCACATGGTTGAGAACCGCGACATGCCTGCGAAGCTGCTCTTCATCGAGAATCCGACTGCGCCAGCCGACATCATCGGCATGAGCGGGATCGTGATGAATGGCCGCGCGCATCCGCACATTACACTGGCAACTCCCGACAAGGTCATCGGCGGGCATCTCGAGCCGGATACGCAGGTCTTCACATTCGCGGTCGTGACTCTGGGGGTTCTTGACGACTCGGTCGATATGAGCCGGTTTGACGATTCGTCTTACCGGTAGCCGATGGCTATGCGGAGGATTTTTCGGTTGGTTCTCCGAGCGGGTCATTGTCCCGATCTGTGACTTCGGCCAGCGCTGCCAGGCGCGCTGCCAATTCATCGGTCCAGGAGTTTTCGGGCGCGCGCCAGCTCCAATTCCCCGCGGGCACGGCGGGCGTATTCATTCGTGCTTCCGACCCAAGTTCCAGCAAGTCCTGCGCCGGAACGATCGCAATCTCAGCAACACTTGCCTCGGCCGCGCGAATGAGGGGCCACACCGGCCGGTTGCTCACGGGGCCCACGAGCGTCTCAGCGGCTTTGCGGATCTTCTCGCTCGCGGAGTTCCACCAGCCCTGGGTCGTGTCGTTGTCATGCGTGCCGGTATAGGCCACAGTGTCGGTGGTGAAGTTCTGCGGCAAGTGTATGTGCGCGCCCTTGCTGCTGAATCCGAACTGCAACACTCTCATCCCCGGCATTCCGAGTTCCTGCCGCAGCGCGTGAACCGCTGGCGTGATCATTCCCAGATCCTCTGCCACCAGCGGGAGCGGTCCGAGCGCCGCTTCAAGTGCGCGAAACAGTTCGAGGCCCGGCGCCTTGATCCACTTTCCGTTTACTGCAGTCTCTTCCGCGGCGGGAATCGCCCAATAGGCCTCGAATCCGCGGAAGTGGTCGAGGCGCACGATGTCGTAGAGCTCCACGGCGCGGCGAATTCGATCGACCCACCAACCGAATCGAACTCCGCTTGCGTCCGGCGCGGCGAGGACGTCCCAGCGATACAGCGGATTGCCCCAGCGCTGTCCGGTTGGTGAAAAGTAGTCAGGCGGAACACCGGCGATGCGAATGGGCTTCAGTTCTTCATCGAGCTCGAAGATTTCGGGATGAACCCACACGTCGGCCGAATCCATATTGACGAAGATGGCCACGTCGCCCAGAATTCGGATGGCGTTTTTTTCCGCCTCGGTTTGCAGTTGGTCCCACTGCCGGGAAAAAGCAAACTGTAGCACCCGTTCGATGGCTACCGCGCGCTCGTGATCCGCGCCAGACCTTGCCAGCGCCTTCGGATCGCGGCGCCGCAGCGGCTCAGGCCATGCGGTCCAGGCACCGGTGTTGAATTCGCGCCGCAGGACCGCATAGAGAGCATAGTCGTTGAGCCATGCCGCCTCGTCGCGGCAAAATGCCTCAAAATCGGCCCACTGACCTTCGAGTGCCGGCGAATCCAAGCCGCGATCGATAAAATTTCCCGCGGCCTCCTGAAGCAACGGCAGCTTTCGCGCTTCAACTTCGTCGAAATTTACGGCGCCGGAACGGCCCGCGAGCGCCGCAATGCGCGCCCCATCGATCCATCCCCAGTCGACGAGGTATTCGAGGCTGATGAGAAATGGATTTCCGGCAAACGCGGAAGACCCGGCGTAAGGCGAGTTGCCGTATCCAGTAGGGCAGAGCGGTAAAACCTGCCAGACATGTTGTTTTGCGCGCGCCAGAAATTTTACAAACTCGTGCGCCGCAGGGCCCAAGTCGCCGATGCCTCCATAAGAAGGCAGCGAGCTGACATGCAACAAGATGCCCGACGAACGTTGAAACTCCATAGGCAATTATTACAAGTGGGGCACCGGGCACCTGAAGTCAGCCACATTTGAGACAATGTTGGGCGTGTTCCCGCACAGTTTTTTGTTGCGATCAACCGAACGAGGTGGCCCTCCTTTGTCGAAGAATCGTTTGCCCCGCTTTTGCTTTTGCATTTCTGCCCTGGTTTTGATTTCAGCTTTCTTTGCGGCGCAGGCTGGGGCGGCAACCGTTCCTCTACCGGTGGCGCTGGGCTCAGGCTGGCGGTTGCAGGATGTGGCGAAGGTGCCGCAACCCGGCGCGCAGGTTTCGGTTGCTGGCTTTGACACTACTGGCTGGTATGCGGCCACTGTTCCGGGCACGATTTTGACGAGTCTGGTGAACGATCGCGTCTATCCCGAACCGCTCTACGGCGAAAACGAGCGACCCGAGATCATTCCCGAAAGCCTGGTTCACACTTCGTATTGGTATCGGACGGTCGTTCGCATCCCCAGCGCCTACAAAGATCGCCACGTGTGGCTGAACTTTGACGGCATCAACTTCTCAGCGGAAGTCTGGGTGAACGGAGCGCAAGTTGGCACCACGCGTGGCGCTTTTGTTCGTGGGAATTTCGATGTTACCGCGCAAGTGAAACCGGGCGAGAATGCCGTGGTTGCCGTGCTCGTGACCCCGGAGCCGAATCCCGGCGTTCCGCATGAGCACACGCTGCGCAATGGAGTCGGCCCGAACGGCGGCGTGACGGCGCTCGATGGCCCCACGTTTTTGTCAACCATCGGCTGGGACTGGCTGGATGCGGTGCGCGATCGCGACACCGGAATTTGTCAAAAAGTATTTCTCTCCGCCACCGGCCCCGTGCAGTTGAGAGATCCGTTTGTTAGTACGGATCTGCCGCTGCCGAAGACCGACTCATCCGACGTAACGGTTGCAACAACGCTCTACAACGTGCGCGATCAGCCGGTCGCGGGTGAAATCCGCGGCACGATCGGCAGCATTGCTTTCGAGCGGCAAGTCACGCTCGCGCCGAACAGTTCGCAGCAGATTACGTTCGACGCGAAGGACACTCCGGCGCTGCATATGGAGCATCCGCGGCTTTGGTGGCCGAACGGCTATGGCGCGCAGCCGATGTACAAACTGCATCTTGAATTCCGGACGGGGCCTACCATTTCCGACGAGCAGGATGTGGAATTCGGCGTGAGGAAGATCAGCTACTCGGTTCCGGGAACTGACACGCTGACGATTTCCGTCAACGGCGCGCTCATCTTTATTCGCGGCGGCGATTGGGGGCTCGACGAGGCCCTGAAGCGGATACCGCGCGAACGGCTCGACACGGAGATTCGCCTGCACAAGCTGGCGAATCTGAATCTGATTCGCAACTGGGTGGGCCAGAGCACGGGCGAGGATTTCTACGAGCTGTGCGACAAGTACGGGCTGCTGGTGTGGGACGAGTTTTTCCAGCCGAACCCGCTCGACGGACCGGATCCGAACGATGTTCCGACGTACGTGGCCAACGTGAAAGATAAAGTTCTGCGTTACCGCAACCATCCGTCCATACTTCTGTGGTGCGCGCGCAACGAGGGCGATCCTCCGCCGGAGATTGACGCGGCGCTGCGCGCGCTGCTCGCCGAGGTCGATCCCACGCGAATCTATTGGCCGAATTCGACTGATGGGCCGGGCGTGCGTTCTCACGGTCCGTACTATTGGCGCGCGCCGCGCGAGTTCTATACCGTAACCGACGACTTTTTCAAAACCGAAACCGGCAGCGCCTCGATCCCGACACTCGAATCGATCCGCGGCATGATGCCCCAGAAAGATTGGGAGACGATCAACGACGACTGGGCCGCGCACGATTTGGCCAAGGGCAACCAGCACGGCGACCTGTACCCGCTCATTCTCGCCGGGCGCTACGGAAAGTTCCTGAACCTCGCCGATTTTGTGCGCAAAGCGCAGCTGGCCAACTATGAAGCTTTCCGCGCCATGTACGAGGGCCGCAACGCGCTGCTCTTCCATCCCACGACGGCCGTCATTACCTGGATGAGTAACCCTGCACAGCCGAGCTTCGTGTGGCAGATCTACCACTACGATCTGGAGCCGATGTCTTCCTACTTCGCCGTGATGCGCGCATCGGAACTCGAGCATATCCAGTACAACGAAGCCACGGGCCACGTGCAGGTGATCAACAATATGCCAGTGGCCGAGGCAAAGCTGCGCGCGCACGTTGGCGTTTATAACCTCGATGGTTCGCTCGCTTCTGAACACGAAACCGAATTCGATGCTGCTCCCGACGTTGCCACCGATCTTGGAACGATTGATTTGCCCGCTGCCGTTTCGGCTGTTCACTTTATCAAGCTGGACTTGCGCGGCGCCTCAGGCCAATTGCTCTCGACCAATTTCTATTGGCGCGCCCAACCGGACGATCCCGACAACCTGACAGCTCTCAGCCAGATGCCCATGGTCAAGCTGACTGCGACGGTGGAAACGCCGAAGGAAAACCTGGCCGGCCAGCGAAGGCTGCGCGTCATCCTGCACAATCCGACGAAAAGCATTGCGCTCATGGCGCATGTGCAACTGCGCAGAAGGTCCGGCGAGCGCGTGCTGCCCGTCTTCTACAGCGATAATTATGTCTCGCTTGTTCCCGGTGAAACGAAGACGATCGAGATGGAGGCTGCAGCAAGCGAATTCAAGGGCGAGACCGCCCTGATTGTGGTGGACGGATGGAATGTGACAGTGGCGCCGGCGCCGTTCGCGGCCGCATCGGTCAAGCCAAATCTTGACGCGCAACCGGACCTCTGGCCGGCGACGGGTTTGCCGTTTGCGACGGCGGGATTGCGCTGACGGCTCGGTCGGCGCTCTAGCAAAATGAGGCGTGTTATGCCAGATAAATCGTCGACGCAAATAACAATCGAGGCTATTCGATCGGCATTCGGGGGTGAAGACCCTACTCAAGCACGAGAGATTTCTCGCGAGGAAGTTCTTAATTGGATGCATTCGCACGACAAGCAAGTGCAAGGTTGCATATTTACCAAGATCTCTGACTCTGAACGCGCCAAGCATATCAAGCCTCCACTGGATTTCGAAGACTACTACCGGTTTGTCATTCCCTATCTTGAAAAGTGCATTGAAGAGAATCCAGACGGCGAGTGGATGAGCTCGCGTTATATCGCTGGCCATGAATTGGTTTTTTGGATTGTGAGCTTCTGGAATGATGCGACAGTTTCGCGGGCCAAACTCGCCGAGATCAAGCAACGTCTGGCTGAGCTCTACAAGCGCGGCGACGCAGGAGTTCGCGATGCAGTGCTGAATGCCGTTCTCGAGCATCTTTTTGAGAACAGCCAATTGGTAAAGTTCTTCGAAGACTGGAAGGCCGATCCACTACTTGCGGCAGTCTACCGCGATGCTTTGCTGTGGACGACGGAGAAGCCGACGAGGTTGTAGTTACTTCCGCAGAAAGCCCGCGACCTGGATGGTTGCGGGCTTATTGCGTAGGTGAATTCGTCCGATGTCTACATGCCCGGCTGGCCCGGAATCTGCGGCCCCTTCGGCTTGGCGTTGATGACGACAAGCTTGCGTTTCTTGTAGTCGTTCCATGTGTTGCTCACGAAGACGCTGAAGGCTTCATTGCGCTTTTGGTCGAGAAGCTCATCACGCGCGTGGTCGAGGTTCTTTTGGATCTCGTCGGGGGTCGGCTCCTGCTTATCGTCGATCTTCACTACAACGCCGGTGCGGCCCGCGTTGATGGGGCCGCTGATCGCACCCACATTCATGTCAAAGAGCTGCGGCGCCACCTGGCCCACCTGACCAAAATCGGGCACCTGTCCGCTTTCGCCCACAAGGTCGCTGGTCTTGACGGTTGCGCCTACGGCTTTGGCGGCCTTGGCGAGATCCTTAGTGGCCTGCGCCTGATCGGCGAGTTGCTTTGTCTTCTGGCTCAGTAGCGCCGGAAGCTGTTCCTGGCGGAAATCGTCGAGCACGTGACTCTTCCAATCGGCAAAGGCGGGCGCGTGCGCCGGAACGATTCCCGTCACCTGGAAGATCGCAAAGCCTTCGCCGGTGGGCGCCGATTGCGGCGGATCGCCTTGTTTGGCATGGAAGGCCTTGGCAAGGATCTGCGCGCTGTCGGGCAATGCCGCAATCACGCCGTCGCCGGCCACGGGATCGGTGGTCACCACGTCGAGGTGGTGCGCCGCCGCGGTCTTCTCCAATCCGTCCCTGTTGGCCTCGCTGGTTAACTGCTGCGCGTAGTTGTTCTCGGCATCCGCATCTGCCTGGCGCGTCAGCGTGGCAACAATGGCCGCCTGCACTTCGCTTAGCGGCTGGGTATGCGCAGCTTGCCGCTCTTCGACCTGGACGATGTGGTAACCGAAGTTGGTCTTCACGATGTCGATCTCGCCGATCTTCTGGGTGAAGATCGCGTTGTCGAACGCCGGAACCATCTTGCCCCGCTGGGCAAATCCCAGCTCACCGCCGGTGTCCTTGCTTCCGGGATCGTCAGAGTATTGCTTGGCCAGCTTGGTCCAGTCGCCGCCTGCCTGGAGCAGCTTGAGAACCGTCTCCGCCTTAGCCTTGGCCGCGGCATCGGTTTTGGCGTCGGCGTTCGGCGGCACGCTGATGAGGATGTGGCGCGCCTTGGATTGGTCAGGCACGGAATAGTCGGCGGCGTGCTCGTTGTAATACTGCTGCACCGCCTGCTGGCTGGGCGGCTGCACCCCTCCCGGAATCTGGCTCTCAGTGAATGCGAAGTAGGTGATCTTACGCTCTTCGGGCACCGCCTGGGCGTAGCGGGCCGCATTGCTCTTGAAGAACGCTTCGAGGTCGCTGTCAGAAGGGTTAATCGTCTTGCGCAAATCGTCCGCGGAGATCACCGCGTAATCGAACTTGATCTTGATGTTCTGCTTCAGGTAGGCGTCGCGAACTTCCTTGTCGCTGATTGTGATTCCAGCGGTGATAAAAGCCTGCAGGCGACGGATCGTGATCTCGTCTTTGATTTCCTGCTCGAACTCCGTTACGGATACGTGCAGCCGGTCGTCAATCAATTGCTTATAGGCATCTTCGCCAATGAACTTGCCTTCCGGGTAGAGCACTTCGCCCGTGGGCCCGGTGCGCAGATACTGGCGCACGTCATTATCTGTGGCGTTGATACCCAGCCTGTGCGCTTCTTCAAGCAGCACCTGCTCCTGCACCAGCTGCTGGCCGACCTGCTGCTCAAACATCTGCACGATCATGGGATTGCCGGCGTATTGCGGATCGCGCTGCTGAAGCTGGTTCTCGGTGATCTGCTCGACGCGCGCGTTGCTGATGCTGTCTCCCGAGGAAAGATAGCGGCTATACCAGTGCGGATAAACAACCGCGTATGTGTCGGGCGATGAAGAGCCCATGCCGCCGAGGCCCGGAATAAGGTACAGCACCATGGTGACGGACGCCGCGCCGATGATGACCACGATCAGCGCCTTGACCATGCGATTGTCTGTTTGCAGGAAACGAATCATGGATGGACTTCAACCCTCTGAGCGCGGCAAGGCTGGCCGGCGGGCGGCAGCATGAATTGCTGCAATGCGCGGCGCGCCTGCGGGAGCGCGATTCTCGCTGAAAGCGACTCTGCCATTATAGACGACGGCCTGCAGCGGCCTGAGCGCCGCGGATTGCCGCATTGAAGCGCGAAAAGCATCTGGATGCAGAACGGGCATCCCGCGAAAGCAGGATGCCCGTTTTCGTTCCGCCAGTCCCTCGTGCGCTTAGTCCCTCGGCCCCTGTTTTCAACGCCAGTAGTACACTCCGCCGACGAGGTAGTAGGGCCGGTAGTAGACCGGCGGATAGGGATATGCGTAGCCCGAGTAGTAGCCATAATGCGGAGCGTAATAGCCATAAGGACTGCGGCGGTAGAGGCTGGGTCCGCCCGGATACAGTCCTTCGGCAAGACGCGCTGCTTCCTGCGGGCTCACTGGATTTACCGTGAGCGGCGCGTTGATATGGAACGTGACCAGAGCCTCAGCGGGAATCCAGACTCGCGGTCCACCCGAAGCTGCCGAAGCTGCCGTGCCTCCGGCCGCGCCGGCTCCGGCGCCGATGGCGCACCCAGGTCCGCGGCCGATTGCGCAGCCGATGATGGCGCCGACAATGGCTCCGCCCACAGCGTTGCCTGCCGTTTCGCCGGCCTTATTCGGCCCCTTCACTCTGAATTCGTTGGTCGAGAGCGGGTAGCTTTGTCCGCCGAGATCGAGCGACGTGAGCGTGAGCGCCAGAACTGAGCTTCCTGCAAGCCTGCCGGAACTCTTCGCTTCCGTCACCACGCCGTGAACAGTTGCACCGCGCGGGATCGCCAGAACGCCACCGACGGTGACGTCCTGAATCACGGTGAATTGAATCGGCTGGCCATCCCTGGCTCTCTTGCTATCGACCGGCTCGCTGGTGCGCACCTGCAACAACATTCCCTGCGGAATGGTGACAGGACCGCGCGCGGGCTGGTACTGGGGCGCCTGAGGATACTGGGGGTATTGCGAGTTCTGCGGATTCTGGTATTGGGGCCGCGCAGGCGGAGGCGGCGGATAGCCGCCCTGCTGCGGATAAGGAGGCGGCTGCGGATTATTCACGGCAGCCGGATCAGGACCCTGCGGATTCGCGTCGGGAGCGGGACCGGGAGGCGGCAGGTTCGCCATTTGCTGCTGCGCCGGCGACTGGTCCGGATCGGGCATCTCGTCAGCGTTGGGAGCCGGCTGCGGGGCCTGTGCATCCGGACCCGGGTTGCCGATCTGCAGGTTGTTGTGGACCTTGGTTACACCGTCAACATGCGCGGCGATGGACTCGGCCAGCTGCTTTGACGCATCGGTCGATACGGTTCCTGAAAGCGTGACCTCGCCTTGAATCGTCGCCGCGGTAATCAAATCGTTTTTGAGCGCCGCGGAAGCGTCCAAAGCGTGCACCACGTCCATCTCAATCTGTCCATCCGTGCGTGGCCCAGGTTGTGCCGCCGCCGACTGGTTTTGCGGCTGCGGCGCCGCGCCCGGGTCCTGCGAAAACGCGACGACGGCGCACAGCATGGCCAATCCCATTGTGCCTATGAGCTGTTTGGACAATTTCCCCGTCGCGATGCGATTCATGAGCGAACGATTCATTTCAGATTCTCCTGTATTCTCCGCGTTATGGCCGGCGGCAAAAACTCACGCCGGACAAGCGGTTCTATCAACTCGGGCAAACGACTCAAACGATTAGACGAGACTCGCCTGAGCCTGGTAATGGGTTAAACACAGCTTCCGCGAAAAAGTTTCCTAAGCTAACGCGGCGCTTATTGCTGCACCCAAAGCCTTTAGCCCCGCAGCCAGGTCGGTCCCAAGATGCACCCGCAACGCCCTGCGGCCGCGCGATTCCAATACAGCCAAGTCGCCCGCTGCCTGCGCATCAATGACCACGCCAAAGCTGTACTTCTGGCCAGGAATATCCATGTCGTCGGCATGGTCCGCGGTGATTTGCAGAAAGACTCCGGTGTTCGGGCCGCCCTTGTAGTCCTGCCCGGTGGAGTGCAGAAAGCGCGGGCCGAAGCCGAGGCAGGTGGCCACACGCTTTTGGTCGCGCACCTTGTGGCGGAAGCTCTGGATGGCCGCCTCGTGCTCCTCAAACATAGGCAGGAACGCGAGGGTCGCAAAGTAGTCACCCGCGGCCAGTTGGTCAAGGTGCGCGCGCAAAATTCCAGCCAGGGTCTGGCTCGGTGCGGCACTCTTCAGCTTGGTGGCGTAGGAATCGGTTGCATAAAGCGCAAACGGAGTTCCCGCGTCGTCCTTGCCCGCGAGGAACGGCGTGCGCTGGGGTAGTTTGCCGGTTTTTTCGTATTCGCTGGTGAGCGTGCGCGTTTCTATCTTTGCTGCTTCCACGTCCGGCTGGTTGAAGGGATTGATGCCGATCACCGAGCCCGCCACGGCAGTCGCAATCTCCCAGGTGAAAAACTGACCGAAGATCTCGTATCGATCAGCGATTTCAAAATACACCACCGGATGGCCGGCAGCTTCGAGCGCAGCCACCTTGGCATCCTGGCCTGCGTCGGCTGTGTCCTTCAGCCGAACATAGGCGAACACGCGGTCTTTGCCGTACACATCCGGCGCGCCAATCGCTTCGCGGTCCACCGGCGTAATTCCCTTCCCTTGCTTGCCTGTCGACTCGGCGATCAGCTGCTCGAGCCACGCGCCCAGGTCGGCAATCTCCGGCGAAGTAAAGAAGGTGATTTTGTCGCGGCCGGCATTGGCCGCCGTTCCCAGCAACAGGCCGAGCTGCACGCCGGGGTTCTCCGCAACCGGCAGCTTGGCAGAGGCGACGGCCTTAGCTGCGTCATTCAGTAGCGTCTCAACGTTCAGGCCGGTGACCGTCGCCGCAACCACGCCAAAATTCGACAACGCCGAATAGCGGCCGCCGATCTCTGGATCGCCATAGTAGATGCCTCGGAAACTGTCGGCCTTGGCCACCTGCTCCATTTTTGAGCCGGGATCGGTGATGGCCATGAAGTGACCGCCCACATCGTCGGGGCCGACGGCGCGCCGCATCTGGTCAAAGAAATATTGCTTGAGAATGTTCGGCTCAAGCGTCGAGCCGGACTTGCTGGAGACGATGACCAGCGTTTCGGCCAGGTCAACCGAGTCGCAAGCAGCCTTTACCTCGGCGGGGTCGGTGGAATCCACGATGTGCAGCGCAGGAAATCCTGGCCGCGGACCAAACGTCTTGGCAAGCACCTCGGGACAAAGACTTGAGCCCCCCATGCCCAGCAAAAGCACGGACCGGAAGTCGGAGCTTTCAATATCTCCGCCCAACTCCGCGAAGGTCGCGAGGTCTTTTTGCTGCCGCTCCACAATGTCGATCCAGCCCATCCACTTTTCCTCGCCGTCCTGAGTCCACAGCGAGGGGTCCTTTTTCCAGAAGCGGTCAACTTTGTTGTTGGCTTGCCAGTCGGCGGCTGCCGCGTCAAAGGCGCCACGAAGGTCAGAGGGGATTGCGGTTCGAAAGCTCATATCACCTTAGATTCTGCACCACGGGTGCGGTTGCAAAGCTGAAGATTGTGCAAAAGTTCGGGAAGGCGGTGCCCTTAGCGGAGGTTGTTGCCCTGTATTGTCCGACGCCGATCTCGAAGTTATGCCGTCGTTGCCGGCCAGTTTGGCGTGATGCGGATGAGTTCGAGCGGCTTGCTGCTGGCGCTCGCGTGTTCCAGCACAAATCCCGGGCTCTCCGCGGGCACGGCGACGATTCCGCGTGCGGGCAGTTCGATTGGGTCGAATTTCGCGCCAGCTAGCCGCGCCACGCCGCTGGACGCGAACAGATACGCGAGTCCGCGCTTGCCGTCTTCGCCGCGCAGTTTCTCGCTCGTGATCTTGCCGCTCACCGGAATTCGATCCATGCGAAAGTACGGAACATCGATGAGGACGGTGCGATCGGCGAGCTCGATTGGCGCCACTTTTCCGGCGCGCGTCGCGAGTTTGATCGCTTCGAGCGACTTTTCAATGTGGAGCTGGCGCGGACGGCCGTAGTCGTACATTCTGTAGGTCACGTCGGAGTATTGCTGCGTTTCAAGCAGAATCGACCCGGGCCAGATGGCGTGCACCGTTCCCGCGTCGACATAAATCATGTCTCCTGCAGCGACGGGCAGCATGTTCAATCGGTTTTCGAGCGTGCCTGCGCGAATGCCCTCCTCGATTTCGCCGAGAGTCGTGCCGGGCTTGACCCCGACGGCGACTTCAGCGCCCGGCTCGGCCTGGAGCGTGTACCAACACTCCGTTTTGCCGTGCGGTTCGCCGTACTCGCGCGCCATGGCGTCATCGGGATGCACCTGCACGCTCAGTTTTTCGCGCGCGAAAATCGTCTTGATCAATAATGGAGAACCGGCGGCTGGAGCATCAGCGCCGAGCAGCGCGGCCTTTTGTTCTTTGAAGAGCACCCCAAGCTTTTTGCCGGCGTTCGGGCCGGTAGCAACGGTGCACTCGTCGCCCGTGAGCCAGACTTCACCGATCGGCCCGCCTTCGGCCACGCGGTCATACCAGGGGCGCAGATCGCGGAATCCCCACACCCGCGCTGTAAACACGGGATCGATGCGGAACGGGGCAAGTTCTGTCGGTGCCGAGCTCATGCAGACTGTCCTAGGCCTCTTGACACCCTCACTCTAGCAGACGAATCAGCGGCAGCAGACAAGGTGACCGCAGGCCCGTTTCAAGAGAAAATTCCTCGGCGAAAAGGCAGGCGGCGGATACCCTCATCCGATGTCGCACTCCGCCCGCAGACCCCTGGCGATTGACACCGCTGCGCCGTTGCTGCCGCCCTTTGTTAATCTTGGCGCAGCATGAACAAAACAGCTCGACTGCTTTCCGTCCTTCTTCTTCTTCTCTGCTCGATTCAGTTGCTTGCGCAAAAGAAGACTCCACTCCGGGTGATTCGTTTTCAGGGCGCGACACAATATTCGCAGGACGAGCTGCTGGCGGCTGCCGGCATCAAGCCTGGCGGGCACCTGACGGCGATTGAAATCAAAGCGCGCGCAAAGCAGCTCAATGACACGGGCTTTTTTGCGATGGTCAGATTCGGCAATGACAGCAAGGGATTGCTTTTTACGCTGACTCCAGCCAGCCAGCTCTACCCCATGCATCTCGACAATCTGCCGCTCAAGCCCGGTAAAGATCTTGATGACAAAATCCGTGCGCGCTTCCCGCTCTATCACGGACTTTTGCCAGCGAGCGGGTCTACAGACGATGGCATCTGCCAGATGTTTGAAGAAATGCTGGCTGAGAAAGGCGCGAAGGCGACGGTAAAAGCGAGTCTCACCAGCGGCCTCGGCCCGAAGAAGATTACGGCGATGAACTTTTCGATCACAGCGCCGCCGGTGCGCATTGGCGCGATCGAACTTGCCGGCGTTTCGACCGCGATGCAGGCCAAGGTCAA
The DNA here is from genome assembly GCA_964533905.1 of uncultured Occallatibacter sp. Taxonomy (GTDB): domain Bacteria; phylum Acidobacteriota; class Terriglobia; order Terriglobales; family Acidobacteriaceae; genus Telmatobacter. The sequence continues at coordinate 19,682 of CAZHOO010000055.1, forward strand.
CACTCTCGTCGAGGGGCAGACCGGAAACGAGTTCGATACTGAGAACACAGCTATCGGACTTGAGCGCTCGTTTGAGGATCTCTACCAGGACCAGGGTTACGCAGCCGTCAAGGTCGAGGTAAGCGAGATCGATCCTCCCGTCGTGTCGGATGCGGCTATTGAAATCCCGTTTTCGGTCACAGTCACGGAAGGCGGCGTCTACAAGCTCGGCACCATTAATTACCCGTCAGACGCGCTGGTTTCGCGCGCGGAGGTCCAGAAGTTCCTCGCGAAGTATCAGGCCGGTTCCGGCCGTCCGCTCGATCAGTTCGTCCTCGCAGTCAACGACGCGTATCATGCCCGCGGTTATCTCGATTGCTCGGTTGTCTCGCACGCCTCATTCAACGAGGCCACGCACATTGTGAATTACACGATTGAGATCGATCCGGGACAGGTCTATCGGATGGGAACCGTTCAATTCGATGGCGCGCCCGATGCAATGGCCCTGAAGCTCAAAAGCGCCTGGAAGCTCGCGCCCGGCGCGACCTTCGACGAAAGTTACGTTTCAGGTTTCGCGGCCCAGGCGCAAAAGAAAGACAAGAACCTAGCGAAATGGATGCAGACCGTGGTCGTCACATTTCATGAAAAGCCTGACCCGGACACACATCAGGTCAACGTCATCTTCCATTTTGCGAAGGCCGCGCAGAACGAGCGGTAGGGGCGCTCCGACTTTCTGGCGTGCCTCTCGGGTTTCTTTTGATTCATTTGTTCGTGCACGAACGGCGACCGAAGGCCACGTCGGCCTTGATGGCAAATCATTCCCACTCGATCGTGCCGGGCGGCTTCGACGTCACGTCGTACACCACGCGGTTGATGCCGCGGACCTCGTTGACGATCCGATTCGACATGCGCTTCAGCAGTTCGTAGGGCAAGGGCGTCCAGTCGGCAGTCATGCCGTCTTCAGAATGTACCGCGCGGATGGCGCATGTGTACGCGTAGGTGCGCTGGTCGCCCATCACGCCCACGCTCATCACCGGCAGCAGCACGGCAAAGCTCTGCCAGATTTTGGTGTAGAGCCCGGCGGCCTTGATCTCGGCGACGACGATCTCGTCGGCTTCCTGCAGCAGCGCCACGCGCTCCGGAGTGACCTCACCGAGGATGCGCACCGCGAGCCCCGGCCCCGGAAATGGCTGACGGCTCAGAATTTCTTCGGGCATGCCGAGGTCGCGCCCGATGCGCCGGACCTCATCCTTGAACAAGTCGCGCAGCGGCTCAATCAATTTGAGTTTCATCCGCTCAGGCAGGCCGCCGACGTTGTGGTGGCTCTTGATGGTCTGGCTCGGCCCCTTCACGCTTGACGACTCAATCACATCGGGGTAGAGCGTCCCCTGCACCAGCCAGTCGACACCGCCGGTGGCCTGCGCGATGCGATTCGCTTCGTCCTCAAAGACGGCGATGAACTCGGCACCGATGCGCTTGCGTTTCACTTCCGGATCGGTAACGCCGGCCAGCTTCTCCAAAAAACGCGCGCTGGCGTTCACGCCAACAATCTTTAGTCCCAGCTTGCCGCGCAGATTTTCCTGAACGCTGGTGAATTCGTTCCTGCGCAAAACGCCGTTGTTTACGAAGATGCAGGTCAGCTGGTCGCCGATCGCCTTGTGCACAAGCACCGCGGCAACCGAAGAATCCACGCCGCCTGAGAGGCCGCAAATTACGTGGCCCTCGCCGACCTTCTCGCGGATCGAAGTTACTGTGCTCTCGATGAAATGCGCTGCCGTCCAATCGCCGCGCGCTCCGCAGATGGTGAGGAAGTTGCGAATGAGCTGCGGCCCGAGCGGCGTGTGGTGCACTTCGGGATGGAATTGCACGGCCCAGATGCCGCGGCCTTCGTTGGCGATTCCGGCGAGCGCATTTTCGGTGACGGCGATGCGGCGAAAGCCCGCGGGCAGTTCGGCTGCCTCGTCGCCGTGGCTCATCCAAACATGTATTGACGGCGGCAGTCCCGCGAAGAGTGGCGTAGACAGATCTTCTAACGTGACCTCAGCATGGCCGTACTCGCGCTTGGGCGCGGAGAGCACTTTTCCGCCCAGGTGATGCACGATGAAATGGAGCCCGTAGCAAACGCCGAGTACCGGCACGCCGAGTTGAAGAACATCCGGGTCAGCGGCGGGAGCGTCGTCGTCGTATACCGACGACGGGCCGCCGGAGAGAATCAACCCAATCGGCTTGAGCGCGCGAATCTCGGCGAGAGGCGCCGTGCACGGCAACACCACTGAAAACACATTTTGCTCGCGGATGCGCCGCGCGATGAGTTGCGTGTACTGCGACCCAAAATCGAGGATGACAATTGTCTGGGTGTCCACGCTCCAGTGTG
>CAZHOO010000056.1:0-15378 GCA_964533905.1 uncultured Occallatibacter sp.
TCCGCAATCACATGCACTGGAGCGAGTTCATCGGTGGCGACGTCGTCATCTCTCCACCCTGCGCCTGGCAGCGCCGTTACAACGAGAGCGATATCGAAGTCATTCCGCGCATCGACAATCCCGTCGATCCCCGCATTGTCGACACGCTTCTCAACAAATTCCCCGACTTCGCGCGCGCCTACTCTGAAAACGGCCTCACGCCAGGGGAGTTCGACACCTTCGGATCGACGCGCCGCACCCTCCGCCAGTTCATCTCCGGCGTCGTCGAGATGAACTCCATCGTCCGCGACATCATCCTCCCCAACCCCGACACCGAGTGACTGGCGGCAACTCGTGTTTAGCCCACTCACGAATTGGCTCAAATCGCGGTTGGCAGGTGGCAGCCCGATATGCAGTAACGGCCGCTTCGACTGTTCACGGGTCAGCCCGCGTAGCGGGCGGAATCTGATAGCCCCAGGCGCAAGCCTGGGGACAGCCTCCACAACGAGTCAGCCCGCTTCAGCGGGCGAAAGAAACCCTGCCAGCGTCTGTCGCTACCTAATCCACATAATCGGGTTACTCGTCGACACCGCGCTCAACCCCTGCGCCAGCAGCTCTTCCACTTCCTTCATCGTCTCGATCAGCCCTCCACCGACCACCGGCAGATTCGGTGAGATCGCCCGCACCCGCGCCAGCATCTTCGGAGCCACCAGCGCCGGCAAAATCTCCAACGCATGCACCGGCGTGTTCTTCAGCTGATTGCTAATTGTGTCCATCGCACCCGAATCAAGTAAAAATGTCCGTTGAATGCCGTACAGCCCAATCGCCAGCGCATGCCGAAGCGGATCGAGGTGCGTTGAAATAATTCCCTGCGCTCCCACACGTTTCAAATAGTTCACCGCATATTTATCGCGCGAAAAGCCATTCAGCAGATCCAGATTCACCAGCGGAATCTTTCCCGCTGCAACAATTTTTCGGATCATCGTCTCCACATTGTCGGGATCGCCCGTCAGCAGGTAAACCAGCTTGCCGCGCGATGCGATCGCCTGTTCCACAAACTCCGGTTTGCGAATCGCCGGAAGAATGGGCGTGTCCTTGCAAAACACGCACAGGGGCGTAAGGGGCGCCGGTCCGCCGTTCCTCGCTCCACTGTTAACCATTTCGCCGCCGCGCACCCGAATCGTGAGTGCCCCCACTCGAGCCCTCTCTGATCGCTGGGGTGGTGATCCCTCGCATTTGACCATCGGGGCTCGTCCTCACCCTTCCCGTTGACTTCCTCACCACTAACTCTGTCGCGACCTTCACCTGAGCCACCGAATCCTCTCCCGACATCAGCTTCAACAGGTTCTCCATCGCCATTTCGCCCATACGCCGCATGGGCTGCCGCACAGTGGTCAGCGCAGGCTCAAGATACTCCCCAAAAAACAAATCGTCGAATCCTGTCACCGACACATCTTCCGGGACGAGCAGCCCGCGCGCCCGTATTGCCCGGATTGCGCCCAGCGCCGTCATGTCGTTGTAGCAGCACACCGCCGTCGGCGGCTCCGCCAGTTTCAGCAATGTTTCCATCGCTTCCGTGGCTCCTTCAGCCCGTCCGTCGCCATGGACTGCAAGCACAATGTCGAATTCGATTCCCGCAGCGCTCAGCGCTTGTTTGTATCCCTCCAGCCTCTCTGTCTCCGTCTGGTAGCCGCTCCGGTCGCCCACGTACGCAATGCGCCGGTGACCGAACTCGATCAAATGTTCGGTCGCCGCTCGGCTTCCGTCTTCGTTTGCGATCATCACCGAATGCACAAACTCACCCGGGTACTGGTCGTTCACCAGCACCATGGGAACGTTCAACTGCGCAAGCATTGGCAAATAGTCTGAGCCCACGCGCGAAGACGTTACGATGATTCCGTCCACGCGCCGCTCCGCCAGCGCCTGCACCATCTTGCGTTCATGTTCCGCATTGGCGTTGGAGTTGGCCAGGAAAACCGCATATCCGTGATCGTTAGCCGATCGCTCAATGCCGCAAGCCACCTCGCTCGCAAAAGGATCGGCCACGGTGGTCACAACGAGTCCAATGGTTCGCGTCCGCCGCGTCACCAATCCGCGTGCCACCGCGCTGGGTCTGTATCCGGCTGCTTCGGCGATTTTGCGGATCTTTGCCGCCGTCGCTCGATTAACCAGCGGGCTGTTCTGCAGCGCGCGCGATACCGTTGGGTGCGACACGCGCGCCAGTCGCGCGATGTCTTTAATGGAGACCTGCCGCGGCGCACGCCGGCCCGCGCCGCCCTGCGCAATCCTCGCCGCATTTCCCTTATCTTTCTCGACCATGCCCCAAAACCCCTTATTGCACACGTTTGCTTGATCACCCAGTCTCCTCGACCGCACTCTCCGTCGTCAATGGCCGCCGCCTCTCCGTAATAAGCTGATTACCAGCCGCCCGATGATCCAGCCCGTCTCAACCTCCGCACTCCCCGCGAATCTCGAGCGCCGCATTGGCCTCCGCTCCGCCGTCCTCTTCAACATGCTTGAGATGATCGGTGTCGGCCCCTTCATCACCCTGCCTCTTGTCATCGCCGCTGCCGGTTATCGCCTCTCCGTCTGGGCATGGGTCCTCGGCGCCGTCATTGCCATCGCCGATGGGCTTGTCTGGGCCGAGCTCGGCGCAGCTTTTCCGCGCGCCGGCGGCAGCTACGCCTTCTTGGAAGAGATCTACGGCCCAGAAGGCCCCGGCCGATGGCTCAGTTTTCTTTATGTCTGGCAGGTCGGCTTCACCGCGCCACTCTCTATCGCTTCAGGCTGCATCGGCCTCTCCGGTTTTCTCGCTGTTTTCTGGCCGTCGCTCGACACGGCTCCCATCACCGCTCTCCCCGCGCTCCACTATTCCAACTTCGCTGCAGCCGCCGCGTGTCTTCTCGTCACCGCGCTGCTTTATCAAAATCTCAGTTCCATCACGCGTCTCGCATGGGTTCTCTTCGCCGGAGTCATCGCCGCCCTTGTCGGCGTCATCGTCTCCGGATTCGCGCACGCCGCAGCCACCGGCGGCTGGCACATGCCGGTGGCTCCCGCATTATCCGTCGCGCTTTCGGCCAGCGGCCTCGCCCAGGCCACGCTTCTCGCTACCTACTGTTATTGGGGCTACTACAACGTCACTTTCTTGGGAGCTGAAGTCCGCCGTCCCGAGCGCACCATTCCTCGCGCAATTCTGCTCTCCATCCTCTTCGTCGCCGCGTTCTATATCCTCATGAACCTCGCCGTTCTGCCCTCGCTCCACTCCGCAGCCACGCACGCCGCCGAATCCGCCGCCCTCCGCGTGCAACTCGTCGCTGACATCGCCACTTCGGCCTTCGGCCGGTGGGCAGGCTATTTGATCGCCGCCCTCATCGTCTGGACCGCCTTCGCCAGCGTTTTCTCGCTCCAGCTCGGCTACTCCCGTGTCCCCTACGCCGCTGCACGCGACGGCAACTACTTCCGCTTCCTCGCCGCCGTCCATCCTAAGTACGGCATCCCCCACCGCTCCCTCGTCGCTCTCGGCCTCGTCGGCGCAATCTTCTGTTTCTTCTCGCTTGCGCAGGTCATCACGATGCTCGTCATCACGCGTATCCTGCTCCAGTTTTCGCTCCAGCAAATCGGCGTCATCCTGCTTCGCTTCCGGCGCCCCGATCTTCCTCGCCCCTTCCGCATTCCGCTCTACCCGCTCCCGCCGCTCGCCGCCATGGCCGGTTTCGCCTTCATGCTCTTCGATCCCCGTCGCGCCCAGGCAAAAGGCGGCAGCAGTCTTCTCGAGATTTACGGAGCCATAGCCATTGCCATCAGCGGAACGGCAATTTATCTCTTCCGCGCCCATCGTTTCCGCCAGTGGCCTTTCGTGCCGCCGCAACCCGACTAGTCAATCCCGCGCCTGCCGCCGTCCCAACTCCCTAGATAAAGTGACCGAGGAAACGAAAGAGAAAGGATTCGGCCTGATCGTCCGTCATAATAGAAAACATTCACTAAGCGATCATCCAGCGAGGCGAGGGAAAACGTGGGAACCGTAATACCACTGGGAGACGCATCGCGACGCGGGCGCGGGTTTGCTTGGATGACGGCGCTCATCATCGCCGTGAACGCCTATGTCTTCCTGCTTGAGCTCGAGGGCGGCGACGCCTTTGTCAACCGCTGGGCGGTCATTCCTCTCCGCATTGAGCACGGCCGTCACCTCATCACCATCGTGACCGCCATGTTCATGCACGCGGGCTGGCTTCACATTTTGGGCAACATGGTTTTTCTGTGGGCGTTCGGGCCGGCGATTGAAGACGCGATGGGCCGCTTTCGCTACCTGGCGTTCTATCTGCTCGGCGGCGTGGTAGCGATGCTGGCTCAAATCGCGGGCAGCCCTGGCTCAAGAATTCCTTGCCTCGGCGCGAGCGGTGCGATCGCGGCGGTGATGGGCGCCTTCATTGTCATTTATCCGCGTGACCGCATTCGCACGCTGATCTGGATTCTGATCTTCATCCGCGTAACATACATTCCAGCAATCCTGCTGATCGGAGTATGGTTCCTGTTCCAGCTGCTGAGCGTAGTCGGATCCGTGGCGACAGTGCAGACCGGCGGTGTCGCCTACCTCGCCCACGTCGGCGGATTCCTTTTTGGGGTGGTGACAGCACGGCTGTGGGTGCGGAGGCAAACTCCCAGCTACTAGCCGTCAGATACCCATCAACTGCGATGGGATTTTGCTCTGGGCCGTTTGACGCGCGCGCAAATCCCATCAATGAAACAGTCCAGAGCAAAATCAAAGGCTCGGCCAGGATGCCGCGAGAATGTCCCCGAACGAAGCGCTTCCAAAAGCGCGGGGTATCGCTCAGCTTCCGGTCGTAGCAACGCAGCCAGGTGGTCATCCCATCCTTCCGCTGAACCAGCGTATCCGCGGATTTGCTGGAACGTCGCGTGCCCGCGAACCTGGCCGATGAGGGCAAGAAAAGCGGAATGCCTCTCCTTTGCCCCAAGGCCCGATTCGCTCAGCGTCGCCAGCGCCGCCTCCATCCATAGCAATTCATTCGGACCCATCATGCTGCGACGCAACGACGTGGCCTCAAGGAACCAGGGATGGCTTTCGTAAATCGCCAGGCAACGGATTGCCCATTTCTTCAACCGCGCGCTCCAGGGCAGCGTGGTTTTGCCCAGGTGGGGCGCGCCTTCGCTCACGGAATCGATCATCAGATCCAGCAGATCTGTCTTTCCCGGGAAGTAACGATAGAGGGCCATCGTTGTCACCCCCACCTTTCGTGCCACGCGCTGCATCGTGATTGCACCCAGGCCCTCTGCATCGGCAAGCTCGATTGCTACGCGAGCGATCCCAGCCGTGCTGAGAGTCGGCTTCGGGCCTCGGGCTGAGGGCCTTCTCTTGCTCCAGGCCCGGTTCATCTTGCTGGCGTTTTGGGTCGGCATATTCAATGTTCTCGAGTGTATTCGCCCTCACCCCCTTCTACTTTCCAAGTTCTGTCCGCGCATCGATCGATTTACTGTGTATAGTATACACAGTTATTGGAGAAACCGATGTTTTGGATTGGTTGTGCAGTGGCCACGCTCGCCGTTATATGTATTCCGGCAGCTTTTCTGGCACAAAGAGCCATTCGGCAAGCGAGAAGAGCGGCAACCTTAAGGATTGAAAGTGCTCGCGGGATTGTCGAGGAGCATTTCGCCAGAATAGGCGGAATAGACCAGTGGATTGGAATCCGCGGCGAGGATCGAGACAACCCGGTTTTGCTCGTGATCCACGGAGGCCCGGGAAGCAGTTACTCAATCTTCACTCCTCACCTGCGTTCCTGGGAGAAGCACTTCACCATTGTTCAATGGGACCAGCGGGGGTGCGGCAGGACCTTTGCTCGTTCAGGGCCGCAGGGCTGCGGCGAAATGAGCATGGACCAATTCACGCGCGATGGTATTGAGGTTGCAGAGTTCCTATGTTCGCGCTTGGGTAAAAGCCGGCTCTTCCTTTTGGCAAGTTCGTTCGGATCCACGTTCGGCCTCGAAATTGCCCGCCGTCGTCCCGATCTTTTCTATGCCTACATCGGTGTCGACCAGAACGTAGGAATGCTGCGCGGATGCGGCGAGAATCATCGCGAAGTGTTGGAACGGCTGCGCCGCCTCGGGCTTGGCAGAGGCGTCAAGGCGCTTCAGCAGATCGGCGCCGATCCCACGCATTGGACACGCGGCGATTTCGAGGCCGTCGCACGCTGGACGATGAAATCCGATCCGCGTGGATTTCGCCGTACGATGAAGCTTCTCAAGGATGCCGTCTGGTTCGCTCCAGGGTGGAAACTGACCGACATTCGCGCGTTTGTTCGCGGGATGCGCTTCTCTCTGGAACGGCTCCTGCCCGAGATGTCACGATACGATGCCTGGCAGCAAGGCGTCCAAGTCGACATCCCTTTCTTTATCTTTCAGGGGGAAAACGACGTCCTCACCACGCCAGGCCTGGCCCAGGCCTACTTCAACGACGTGGCTGCGCCGATCAAGCGAATGATCTTGATTTCCGATGCCGGGCATTTTGCCGCCTTCCTGCAGCCGGACCAGTTCCTCGACCGATTGCTAACTCATGTTCGGCCGCTGGCCGAATCTCCCCGTGCCCAGCCCCTTCCGGCAACTTGAGCGCGTCGAGCCGGCGAGCTTCTATGATCGTGAGTATGCGCTTCGACATCGTCACCATCTTTCCGGGCTTCTTTGAGAGCGTGTTTGCCCACGGCATCGTGAGCCGCGCGCTCAAGAATGGACTGGTGACAGTGGAGGCGCACGATCTGCGCGAGCACGCGCACGACCGTCACCGCACGGTCGACGATCGCCCGTTCGGCGGCGGCGAAGGAATGGTCCTCAAGCCGGAGCCGCTCGCGGAAGCGCTCGAGGCGCTCGGCATCAGGAGCAAAGACCGGAAAGCGGAGACCGAAGATCCGCGGACGCACGTGATTTTACTTTCGGCGCAGGGGCGATTGTTCACGCAGCAAGTAGCCCGCGAATTCGCAACGCTCGAACGCGTCGTACTCGTCTGCGGGCGCTATGAGGGAGTGGACGAGCGGATCAACGAGCTCTATTGCGACATGGAGCTTTCCATCGGCGACTATGTGCTGAGCGGGGGCGAGCTGGCGGCGGCTGTGGTGGTAGACGCAACGATGCGCCTGATTCCCGGAGTGCTGGGCAACGAGGCCTCAGGCCAGTTTGAGAGCTTCGGTGCGCCCGATTCCGAAATCGCAACGGAGATCGACGTCGATGGGCCGACGGTTCCGCGCTCGCAGCACGGAGCGGGTGGGCTGCTGGATTATCCCCAGTTCACCCGGCCGGCGGAGTTCGGCGGATTGTGCGCGCCCGAAGTGCTGATGAACGGAGATCACGCCCAGATCAGACGGTGGCGGCGGGAACAGCAGCTGCGCAAGACGCATAGAAATCGGCCGGAATTGCTGGAGCGGGCGGCGCTGAGCGCGGAAGACCGAAGGCTCCTCGCCGAGATCATTGCAGCGAAGGAATGAGTGAGTATTCCATGACGCTGCAAATTGCTGCAATCGCCGAACTCATAGTCGGGTACGCGCTTTTCTCGCTAGCGTTGTACAAGCCGTCGAAGCTTTCACGAGATAAGAAGAAGGTTGCGCGGGCGCCCGCATCAAGGTGGGGCATCATTCTGCAGACAGTTGGGTTCGCGTTCGCATGGGCTTACGTGCGGCCGAACCGCTTTGTGAAATCGGCGTCGGCGTTGGTTATTTCCATGATCCTTGTGCCGCTGGCGGTCTGGCTCACGTGGTGGGCCGCCCGTCACTTGGGAAAGCAATGGCGGTATGAGGCGGCTCTGAGCGCAGATCACGAGTTGATTCGCACGGGGCCATACCGCTGGATTCGAAACCCGATCTACCTGGCGATGCTGGGCATGACGCTGGCGACATTGGCTGCATGGACTTGGTGGCCCATGGGAATCGCGTCACTGTTCTTCTTTCTGGCTGGAGCCGCGGTGAGGGTTCGCGCCGAAGAGGGGCTGCTGGCAAAGCGTTTTGGGGCTGAGTTTGCCGAGTATCGAAAGAGATCGTGGGCCTTTATTCCTTTTCTCTGGTGATTGTTCTTGGGAAAGAATATGCGATCGAGGCGCAAAACCTGGGCCGAGAATTTGGGCAAACTTAGGAGAAACCGGCGGGATGCTGTGCCGAAGGTGCAGCTTTCCTGAATACGAGCTGGTTGGGCTCGACAGAAAAGAATTCGGGCGCAGCATCCCGACAGATTGTCGTCTTTTAGCGGGCGATATTAATGGTCAGGTTCATGTCGACAGGAATCGGTTGGTTGTCGACCGTGGCGGGCTTGAACTGGAACTGGCGAACGGTGGAGATAACGCGGGCGTCCCAGAACTTGCTGTAAGACTTCGTGATCTGGATGTTTTCAGGCTGACCCTTTGCGTCGATGGTGACGGAGAGGCCGACCTGGGCTTCATCCGGGATGGCGTCGATCGAGTAACCCTGTGGAACGTCGAGGCTGGCGGAGTGGACGAGGACCGGCTGCGTAACACCGGAGCTGACACGAATGGGGGTTGGGGCAGTGGCGTCGTCCACGGGCGTGCTGGCAAATGCCGCTGCAGGAAGAATCAGCGAGGAGAGCAATGTGCTGGTCGCGAGTATACGGCGCATATAGAACCTCCATGGCGACGATAGTCACCGTCATCATTTTCGTACTACAAATGTACGATTGTCAAGAAGAATCTTCGCTATTTTAATTTTCAATGAGTTAAGTCGAATAGAATGGACGAATTGTCACAAATAAATGTCAAAATGGAATAGTTTTCCACAGGCAAAAGACGCCACGAGGCACATCGACCATGCGCGCAAAGCGTGCTCGACGGAGCCTCGGACTCAGAAGTGTGTTGGGCGGAGCGCTGCTAGAAGGGTTTTACAGGTTCGGGCTGGACGGAGTTGACCTGTCCAATGGAAATGGCGGCCACGTAGAAATTTTCGCCGCGAGTGGGCGCGCCGGCCAGACGGCGCAGCATGGCGAGCTGGCCGGTGTGCGTGAGCGCGTCGGCAATCGGTCCCTGCATCAGCCGATCAATGGGCGCGTGAACCGGGTTGGACGATGCGAGATACGCGTCGAATGCCGACAGAGCCCCAAAGAATCGCTGCTGCTCCTGCGGCCACGCCAGGGTTTGAGAGTTGTGCCACGCAGGATTGCCCTGCGCCATCGAGAGCCCCCATTGCATCAGGTCACCCATGTGGGCGAGGATTTGCACGGGGCGTCGGCCGGCATTGTCGAAGTCGGCGAACGAGGCTGGGGCATTTTCCAGGGCGCGAGCGGTACGGTAAGCCAGTGTGGCAAGGGTGTGTCGAAGAAGTTCCCGTTTTTCATCCATTGCGGAACTATATCGCACCACATCGCGGGCTCGACACACGAAAAATAGTGGCCTCAACACCTGCAATATTGAGGGCGGCGGGCGGGGCAGAGCTCGGTGATCTTTGATAAACTAAACATTCTGACTTCAATCGCAGGAAACCACAATGTCTATTCATCCCGTAATGCAGCGCCTGGCCGACAAGCTCAAGCGCACCGATTTGCCGGCGTTTGTGCCCGGTGACCAGATTCGCGTTCAAGTGAAGATCAAGGAAGGCGATAAAGAACGGCTGCAGGCTTTTGAAGGCCTGGTCATCGCCATCAACCGGGGCCCGCAAGGCACATTTACAGTTCGCAAGATGAGCTTCGGCCAGGGTGTCGAGCGCATCTTCCCCTTCAACTCCAAGGTGGTCGATAAGGTGGAGCTGGTGCGCAGCTACAAAGTGCGCCGCGCCAAGCTGTTTTATCTGCGCGGTCTGCGCGGCAAGGCTGCACGACTCAAGGAAGTGGACCGCGTCACCGGCAAAGCAAGAGCATAACTCAACCGATCATTTGACCGCGTCGCTTCAAGACAAGACCCCGGTTGAGGCCGGGGTTTTTCCTGTGCGCAAGCTTGATTATCGTGACCTGGTTTCGAGTAAAACAGCCGATCTCCGACGTTTACCAACGCATAACTTCCGAACCGCGACAAACCAGACGCAAGCTCAACCAATAGACACTCCGGTCGGCCCATCCTGGGCCTTTTTGTTTTGCTAGAATGCTACAACTGAGGGAGGTTCACCATGAAAGCATCAGCGCATCGATGGGCAGTGCTCGCGGCTTTCGGTCTATTGACCACGCTGCCTCGAATTGTGAGCGCCGCCGAACCCTGCAAGCTGCTGACCGTGGAAGAAATCGCCCAGGTGCTCGGTAACTCAGTTTCGCCCATGCCGCTGGGCACGACTGGCTGCATGTGGAAGGGCAGCCCGCAAAGAGTAAGCATTGTGCGGCTTGATGCCTCGGCTTGGGCGCGAACCATCATGCCCGTTCAGGGGATGACCAAGACGGATGTCAGCGGAATTGGTGACGCGGCGTCGCTCTCGGGAATGCAGAATATCTGGACACTGTCAGTGAAGCAGGGGAGCAATGTCATCGTTTTAACGGTCTACGGTGCAAAGAGTCCGGATCAGCAGCGTTCGTCGGAAGAGTCGCTCGCACGGCTCGCTCTCAAGCATCTTTAGGTCCCGATTGCAAAGCCTCGAATTGCGTACTGAATCTGGTTGTAAAGCCGTGCTTGTTTTGTTGCGGGTTACTTGTTGTGGCAGATCCGCAATCCCTGATCGGGGCCGGTCCCGTTGGCTGCCAGGCTGCCTCTGAAAGCTGACTCGGTGAAGGGCGCGTCGCCGATCCATCCACCACCCCTCCAGACGCGGCCATGCCCGCTTCCCGGCCCCTGCGGGTCTTTTGCGTTCGCCGCCAGGTTATCCGCAAACCAGTCCCAGCACCGCTCCCTCACATTGCCCGACATGTCATAGAGCCCCAGCTCGTTGGGTTTCTTTTCACCGACCGGCTTCGTCTGGTCGTGGTTCTGTTGAATCTCAGACCAGGTCCAGAATCCCGCCAGCTTTATGTCGCCGGCGTTTCTCCAGTACCATGCCACTTCGTCGACATCGTTGCTTCCGCTGTAGGTGTAATTCATGCTGAGCTGTCCGCCGCCCGCGGCATACTCCCACTCGGCTTCCGTCGGCAGCCTGTAACCGTTGGCGCGCGGATCGGTCGTAACCGTCCACTTGATCGTATCCAGATCGCCGAACTTCGGGTCAGGCAGGTTATTCGGATCCTTCTTCGCTTTGTCGATGTTGTAGTACGGTGTCAGGCCTTCCTTGATGCTCCTTTTATTGCAGTACTCAACGGCGTCGTACCAGTTGACTGAATCTACCGGCAAATTCTCGCCTGCGAATTTGGAAGGATTACTTCCCATCACCGCAATCCATTCTTTCTGAGTAACCTCGTATTTGCCGATATAGAAGCTCGAGATGGTCACACCCTTGCCGTAGAAATTCGACTTTGTATTTTTGAATGTCCCGCCGTGAACCAGCACGAATGGTTCTGATACCTGTGCCGAACAGACGGCCGTGGCAAGCATCACCGCCGCAACAATGAATCCTTTTCTCATGGAGTTCTTCCGCTGATCTTCGTTGGCCCGCCAAAACCCCGGTCGCCGGCCAATCGTGTCATGTGCCAATTTTTCCCGCTTTGCACCGTGGGTTGCGGCCCAGCCGTTCCGTTTTTCCCTACCCACATTTGAGATGCAGGGCGCCGGCTGCTTTCAGGCCGGCGTCCTGCGGTTGCAAGCATTTTCGAGTGCGATCGGTCTACCAGACGGTTGCGTTCACTTCTCCACTCAAGCCGTTGTAGGCTTCTGTTCCGAGGATCTGGTAGTTGTAACTCCCCACGGGCATCCCAAGATTCTTCCAGTGGGTAAAGTGGTTGGCGGTTGTAACGGTGTGATTCGATCCGGTTGACGAGCCGCCCCACGCGTCCAGGTATTGCTCGAAGGTCTGGGTCCCCTCGATCGAGGGCTGATTCACCTGCTGATGTTCGTAGGTGTTGTAGTTGTGCCCGTCGCTTGAGACACTTCCCTTGTATGTGGCATTGCCCGTGTAGAGCGACCCAAGCTCTGTGATGTAGTACTCGACGAGTGGGTTAGTCAGCCACCCATAGATCGAGATCGTGTTATAGCCGCTTGCGGATCCGACGTTGTAGCCGATGGTCTGGGCGCTGCCGGTTTGCCAGCCCTTGCCGCCAACCATGTCGCCGACACCCGACCACGAGATCGCGTAGTTGCCGGGATACTGCGAGCCGCTTGGAAACGTCATCGTCGCCGAGCCGCTGCTCGTATACAGCGTGTAATAGTAGCCGTTGTTGGTGCCCGTGCCGTTGTTGTACACGGTCTGCGCATTTGCAGCCGCGGTCACAAACCCCGCCAGAATCAGAGCGGCGAGGACCTGAATTCGAACTCTAGCTGAAGCGAACTTTACTGAGTGCATGCCAGTCTCCTTCTCGATTTGGGTTGAAGTTTCACGCGAAGCTCTGGAAATTGCCTATGGCAATCTCCGGGACGGTGCTTCTGGGTGCTTTCAGATGCGGCGCGGAAGGGGTCCGCGATCGAGGAAGCAGACGAACGCTGCCGGCACAGTCCGGTGAATGGGGCTGGCCAGAGTTCCTCGAGCACGATACCGGGCAGGGATCGCCACGTTGTCCCTGGCAGAAAGAAAAGCCGGGGAAATCGGGGCGCGGGGGAAAAAGGGGTATTCATACAGCCAACCGCGAGCGAGCGTCGCCGAGGTTACGTTAGTTCTTCTTCGCGAAACTAAAGTTGCACTTCCAGCGACGCAAGGAAAACTAACGTAATTCAGTGGGTAGGTCAAGCGAAAATTAAATGGATTTACTGAAACGATTTAACAGCGTGGGCCCTCCGCGTGGTCCTACCAGGCTCCCTCAGCCGCCGATAGCCCCACAGAAGTTTTCCACAGGTTTTGGGTAGATTTCCACAGGCCAACAAGCCCCTCCGCAAGTTCTTTCCCGCGTCACGCGGAGTCTTTGCCGCTGTCCCCGGTCCCTATACTCAGGTCATGACGATCGCCCCGACCCCTGCGCCGCCTTACTATGCCGTCATCTTCACTTCACTTCGCACCGAGGGAGACTTGGGCTACGGCAGGATGGCCGAGGCCATGGAAAAGCTGGCCTCCACGCAGCCTGGATTCCTCGGCATCGAGTCGGCGCGAGACGGCCTCGGAATCACTGTGTCCTACTGGGAAAGCCTCGAGTCGATTGCGGCCTGGAAGCAGAATGCGCAGCATCTCGTTGCGCAGCACCGAGGGCGCGATACGTGGTACGAGGAATTCAAGGTGCGCATTTGTCGAGTCGAGCGCGATTACGATTTCCGCAAGGCATAACTTGCGACCCTGAACAGCGAAGTTGACCCGCGTCTCGATCGCCGGCTACGGTCTCCCGATCAATCGCGTCAGATCGAACTCTTGCACCATTCTCTCTATACTGTGTGCATGACCAAGGCCCCCGTGTGCGGATTTGTGCTCGAGAATGCCGCGCGCCGGGTTGGAGCGCAGCGCGTTGCAGGCCTCGACGAAGTCGGGCGTGGGCCCATGTTCGGCCCGGTCGTCGCCGCCGCGGTGATTTTTCCTGAGCGGCGCCGACTGCAAGGCCTGACCGATTCCAAACAACTCTCCGAAAAACAGCGGAACGAATTCGACGTGGCCATCCGCGATTGCGCCCTGGCGTGGGCCATTGCTGCGGTCGACGTCGAAACCATCGACCGCATCAATATCAGGCGTGCGTCGTTGCTCGCCATGCGACTGGCCGTCGAGCAGTTGGCCGCCACACCCAATCTCGTGCCCGATTATTTGCTCATCGATGGCTGCGATACCATCGATTGGCCCTGCGCGCAACGGGCAGTTGTCGGCGGCGACGCGCGAAGCCTCTCGATTGCCGCCGCCAGCGTGCTCGCCAAGGTGCATCGCGACCGGTTGCTGATCGAGCTCGACGCCGTCTACCCGGGCTACGGATTGGCTCGTCACAAAGGCTACTGCTCCCGCGAGCACCTTGAAGCTCTGCGCCGCCTCGGGCCGACTCCGCTCCACCGCAAGAGCTACATGCCTGTGGCGCAGCAGATGCTCGATTTTTCAGAGACCTTCCAGCAGGCCATCGAACTCCAGGAGGCGCTGGATTCATGAGCCGTTCCGCGCTCGCGCTCGCCATCCTCTCCCCGGCCGCGGCGCTGGCCTGCGCGGCTCAACAAGCGCCGCCTTCACAAGCGACAGTCGCTCCCACACTTTCAACCGGGGCCGTCACCGGCGCCGTTTATTGCGCGGACACGGATCTGCCCGCCAGGCTCGCGGCTGTCGAGCTCATTCAATCGGCGGAAAACGCCTACGCGGTAGCCGACACGTCGACGACCGACCTCGACGGCCGATTTGCCTTCAATCATGTCGAGGAAGGGAACTACTATGTCATCGCCGTCTTGCCCGGCTACGAAAATCTGATGAGCGTGATGACAAAATCGTATCTCGACGCCATGGCGGCCAACGATCGCAAAATGCTCCTCGCCGCGGTGCCCAACGCCGCTGTGTCAGCCAACCAGCCCGCGCAAATCTCCATCCGGCTTGAGCGTGGCGCGGAGATCGACGGCACCGCCACCTTCGACGACGGCAGCCCCGCCATCGGATTGCACGTCAGCGTTTCGCTCAAAGCCGGCGATACGGCGATCAGCGGCTCGCCTCAGTCGTCCGCCCAGCCCCCGATCTATTCTGGTTCAGCTCCAACTACAACCGACGATCGCGGCCGCTTCAGGATTCTCGGAGTCCTGCCCGGTGTCTACCTGGTCAGCGTTTCCGTGCCGGTTCGATGGGCGCAGAACGCCGCAACAAACCCACTCGCCGAAGCCATGCAATCCTCCATCGGCTCCATGGATGTCTTTGTCGGCGGCGGGCAGCGCGCAAGCAAGGCCGAAACCATCGAGGTCACCTCCGGCGGCGCTTCGAAAGACGCCGAGATCACCATCCCGCTCAGCCGCCTTCACACGATTCGTGGCCAGGTGTTGCTCAAGAGCACCAACCAGCCGCCCTCCGCCGCAACCGTGCGCCTCCTCTATGCGGATACAAGAGAGCCCGCCCGGTCCATGGTTGCGCCGAACGGAGAGTTCGAGTTTCATTACGTGCCGGAAGATAGTTTCATTCTGCGCGCCGCCGCCAGTCCCGCGCTCTGGCCGCAATCCGATTCCGGCAGCGGAGACAACTCCGGCTCCGCGCCCCCCATGGGCCGTTACTCGCTCACCTTGCAGCCGGCAGGCGAGGGAAGCGCCGATGGCGCCGAGATACCTTTGGCCGTGACCAGCGACATGGACGGCGTCAGCATCTCCGTCCCCGATCCGCCGGCGAACAATCAGGGCACGCCGAGTAACAGCGGCGCGCAGAGCGCGCCATCCGCAAACCCGTGAACCGCCCAGTGGGATCGCACTTTGCTTGAACCTGTCATCCTGAGGTCGCCGCGGCCGGGGTCCCCACGGACTGGTCCACGTCCGTG
>CAZHOO010000056.1:15478-21670 GCA_964533905.1 uncultured Occallatibacter sp.
CTGTCATCCTGAGGTCGCCGCGGCCGGGGTCCCCACGGACTGGTCCACGTCCGTGGGGTTGGGGGCGACCGAAGGATCTGCAGTTGCTTTTCGCTCTCAACTCACCACAAAAACGGGTGCCCCATCCTAAACGCGCAAGCGCTTAGGGTGGGAAAGCACTGGCCTCAACCCACCCTCTTCAACCCACCACGAAAATGGGGTGCCCCAGGTCTCGATTTTGAGACCTGGGATCGCACGCCCCTTGAATCTGTCATCCTGAGGTCGCCGCGGCCGGGGTCCCCACGGACTGGTCCACGTCCGTGGGGTTGGGGGCGACCGAAGGATCTGCAGTTGCTTTTCGCTCTCAACTCGCCACAAAAATGGGTGCCCCATCTTAAACGCGCAAGCGTTTAGGGTGGGAAAGCACTGGCCTCAATCCACCCCCTTCAACCCACCACGAAAACGGGGTGCCCCAGGTCTCGATTTTGAGACCTGGGATTGCACGCCCCTTGAATCTGTCATCCTGAGGTCGCCGCGGCGACCGAAGGATCTGCAGTTGCTTTTCGCTCTCAACTCACCACAAAAACGGGTGCCCCATCCTAAACGCGCAAGCGCTTAGGGTGGGAAAGCACTGGCCTCAACCCACCCTCTTCAACCCACCACGAAAATGGGGTGCCCCAGGTCTCGATTTTGAGACCTGGGATCGCACGCCCCTTGAATCTGTCATCCTGAGGTCGCCGCGGCGACCGAAGGATCTGCAGTTGCTTTTCGCTCTCAACTCACCACAAAAACGGGTGCCCCATCCTGAACGTGCAAACGTTTAGCGAGGGGAAGTGCGCCTCTCCCGCCACGCCAGTATCGGGCGAATCAAAAGCAGCGCCGCGATCACAACCGTCATCGCCAGCGGCGTCAGGACGCCGGGCTTCATCTGCCACCAGTAGTGTGCCACTCCACAAACCGCGGCGAAATAAATGAGCATATGCAGCCGGCTCCAGTTCTTGCCGCCCAGCTTGCGAATGGACCATGCCGTCGAAGTAATCGCCAGTGGCACGAGCGACAAATAGGCCGCCATGCCCGCTGTGATGTAGCGCCGGCGCGCGACGTCGGCCAGCATGTTGTGCACGTCGAAGTTGTTATAGAGCGCGACCCAGGTCAGCACGTGCACCGTGGCGTAGAAAAAAGCGAACAGCCCCAGCAGGCGGCGAAAGCGGATCAGCCATGCGAGGCGCGGAATCAATCGCCGCAACGGGGAGATGGCCAGCGTGATCGCCAGCAACCGCAGCGTCGCGCGGCCGGTGGCGAAGGCGATCGTGCCGGTCTCGTCCGCACCCAGGTTGTTGGTGAACGCTCCCCACACCAGCCAGCAAAACGGCGCAAGGCACGCAATCCAAATCAGCGTCTTCAAAAGGATCAATGTCGAACGATTCATAGGACGGTCAACGGCCAGGCTCGATCCTTGGCACTCTGCTCTCTTCCCTTTGTTTTTCTCGCTTCGCTAGCACCGCTAATTCCGCTAGCTCCGCGGCTCCCCGTCGACCATCTCAGTAGTACTTCCTCAGGTCCATGCCGGAATACAGTGATGCCACCTGGTCGGTGTAGCCATTGAACATGAGTGTGGTGCGGTTCTGCTCGTAGAAGGGCAACCCAATGCGGCGCTCGGTTTTCTGGCTCCATGGCACCGTTCCTACGTTGGGATTCACGTTTGAGTAGAACCCGTATTCTTCGGGTGCCTGATCGTTCCAGGTTGTGGGCGGCTGCTTGTCGAGGAAGCGCACGGTCACGATGGACTTGGCGGATTTGTAGCCGTACTTCCACGGGAGCACGATGCGAACCGGCGCGCCGTCCTGGTTAGGGAGAGTTTCGCCGTACAGTCCGAAAGTGAGAAGCGTCAGCGGATGCATGGCTTCGTCCATGCGCAGACCTTCGGAATACGGCCAGTAGATGCCGGGATCCTGACCCGCCCACTGCTCCACGTGCCAGTTGTAGTAGGAAAGGAACTGAACATATTTCGCGCTCGGCAGCGGGTTGCACTGCTTGATGAATTCAGACAGCGAGTAACCCACCCAGGGAATGACCATGCTCCACGCCTCAACGCAGCGATGCCGGTAGATGCGATCTTCGAGCGGACGCAACTTCAGCAGGTCTTCGATATCGAAGGTGAGCGGCTTCGCCACTTTGCCATCCACTTTCACAGTCCAGGGACGCGTCGGCAGGCCGCCTGCGTTCTTTGCGGGGGCGCCTTTGTCGACGCCGAATTCGTAAAAGTTGTTGTAGTGGGTGATGTCTTCGTAGGGTGTGAGCTGCTCGCCCGTCGTGGTGAGCGGGCTGGGGACGGTTTGGAGCTTCGTCCCAGCGTGCGCCGCCGTACGCGGAGAGATAATCCCGCCAAGGCGATCGGCAGCAAGGGCAGCAACCCCTGCCGCGGCCATCCGCTTCAGAAAACGCCGGCGGCTCAGATAGCGGAAGTAGTCGTCGCGCGAAGTGATCTCGGACGAGGGAATGTCGGGCGGTTTGCCAATGAGCATATTGACCTCAGCACTGGGGAAGCTTGCGGCTGCACTCATTAGACACTCAGAGGGAGTTCGAGTTACAGGAAATAGGGATTGCGAAGTCCTCCTTCCGCCTCTCCCAACCCAGCACAAGAAAATGGGGACATCACAACCCCTGCCGCACGCAATAAACCGATCCGATCCTGATTCCTGTCAAGACCCACGCTTCACCTCTAATTTCGCAATCGTCTGAAATAAAGAGAGTTGTCCGCCAAAATTTCTCCCACCAAGTTTGCCGATTATTTCGGCTAAATCTCTACACTTGTCTTAGCTAAAGAAACGGTCAAGGTTGGCGACTCGCGAACATGCGAACTCGCCAGCCCGGCAACTCGTCACCTGCGAATCGGAAAATTCGCAGGCAAACTCGATTGTTGCTCTCACTTCGGAATGGAGGCCAAAGATGCACCGGCCGCTCCCAACACCACGATTTTTGCCGACCCGAAACGAGCCGAAAAAATAAATAAAAAAAATCGCGCGCTTTTCGCTAAATCTTCTCCATTTAACTCCTTTAGAATCAATAAATCGACTTCTGAAAGGTCGGAAAAATGCATCAATTTACGTCACATTTTGAACAAACAACTCCTGTAAAATCAACAGCTTACTTCGCCATTTGCAGCAGATGCGCGTTCCTCTCTTACCGCCTCATTCTAATCGGGTTGTTTCGTTTTTTATCTTTGATCCACCACTCGCTCCCTCACTCGCGCCCGGTGTCGTTTGCTCCCCGCGTCGCACCGGCCTATGATTTCAGCCAAACATCATGCCCGACATTGAATCGCTTTTGACGCGCTGGCAATCCGCCGGCGTACTCGATGCTGAAACCGCCGCCCGCATCCGCGCGCACGAAGCGCAAGCTTCGACTGACGCTCCGACTGGCATTAAATGGCAGGGCATCACAGCGCTCATCCTCGGCGCCATTCTTCTCGCCTGCGGCGTCGTGCTCTTCGTTTCCGCTCACTGGGATCAGCTCGGCCCCGGCGCGCGGTTCTCGCTCGTCTGCACTATGGTCGTGGTCTTTCACTTCGCAGGTGGGTTCGCGCGTCCCAAGTTCCTTGGCCTCTCCACCGCGCTTCATGCCGTCGGCACAGTAGCCACCGGCGCGGCCATCGCGCTCACTGGGCAAATCTTCAACATCCAGGAACACTGGCCTGCCGCCGTGCTGCTCTGGGCGCTCGCCGCTCTCGCCGGCTGGGTGCTGCTGCACGATCAGGCGCAGGAGACCCTCGCGCTTCTCCTCGTCCCCGCGTGGATCGTTTGCGAGCTCGACTTCCGTATGAGCGGCCACATCGGCGAAGGAATCTACGTGGGCCGCATCCTCTTCGCCTGGGCCATTCTCTACATCACTTTCTTCATCGCATCCCGCCGCCGCGCCGTGCAGGGAGTACTTTTCGCGGTGAGCGTCATCGCCGCCATCGTCGGCATCTATGCAATGCTGTCGGCTTGGGAGTCCGTCTCCGCCAACCAATCCTTCATTCCATTCGGCACGCGCGTCTGGGCATGGATCGCAATCGCCGCCATCCCGCTCATCATCGCCGCATTCCACGGCCACAAGGGCCTCGTCCCCATCGCAGCAGCGCTTGCCTTCTGCCTCGCGTTGCCGTGGTGCTATCGCATCGAAACCGAGAGTTTTACCGATCCTGCGGGACGAGTCTTCACATGGGTCCGCACCAACCCTGATCTCATGTCCTACGCGCTCGTCGCCGCCTTCGCCCTCTTCCTCTGTTGGTGGGGCGTGCGTCTTGTCTCGCGCGCGCTTGTCAACCTCGGCATCGTCAGCTTCGCAGCAACTGTCGCTTGGTTCTACTTCAGTGACATTCTCGACAAGATGAATCGCTCGCTCGGACTCATCGGCCTCGGCATTCTCTTTCTCGCCGGCGGATGGGCGCTTGAGAAGATGCGCCGCCGCATCCTCGACCGCATGGCCTTGTCAAAACCGCCGAACGAGATCGCCGCCGGCGCCACCCAAGCCAACGGAGGCACGCAATGAAGATCGGCCGCTTCGCGCTCTCCGGCGTCTCCATCGCGCTGCTCATCATCCAGTTGCTGGTCGTCTCGTCCATCGCGGGCAAATACCTATGGCAGCGCTGGCGCTGCCCGCGCGTCTGGACACGGGCCGCAGCCATCGATCCCGAGCTTCCGATGCGCGGCCGTTACCTTTCGCTGCATCTCACCGTAGACGGCTGCCAAAGCACCCTGCCGTCGGCAAAATTCGCCACCTTCCCGCGCGACGTCAACGGCGCCATCAAGCCAGGCCCGTACATTTTGCGCCCGCAGCCGGTCTATTTCCGCGCCGAGTTGAAGGTCCAGAACAACCAACTCGTCGCCCTGCGTCCCGAAGGTCAGGAAATCGGCGGCCAGGAGGATTCAAACGTCGGCGAAGAAATCTCCGCTGCGCCCGGCGCGCCTTGCAACCAGATGCAGCTATCCGATCCTGTCAACTTCTACATCGCCGACAACGCGAAGAGCCCTCTACCGCTTCAGCCTAACCAGGAATTGTGGATTGAAGTCTCCGTCCCACCCACGGGCCCGCCCCGCCCGCTCGCGCTTGCGCTCAAAGACAACGGCGTTTGGAAGCCACTTGCGTTTTGAGCAAGCGCCTCGCGTTCAGCAACCGCATGATGTTCGGGAGCAATTCCGGCGGGAGAAGGGGCCCTTCAAGCCCCTGAAGTTGCGGCTCTCAACGGTGCGGCCTGCAGGCCCGGACTAGAAAGCGTCCGGAACAGCACGAAGTGTCAGGGCACGACTTCAGTCGTGCCGCAAATAGCGCCAAATGAAGGTGGGCTTTAGCCCCTGAGTCCGAGCCTTTGTCAGTTCTCGCGGACACCGCCCTCACGCCTCTTCCGCTTCGCTCAAATCTACCAGCCCCGCCGGCAGCTCCATCTCCACCCGCCTCGCCACGAGATCGACTTTGCGCAGGTAGCTCTTCGTAAACGGAACCAGCACTTCGCCCTTCGCGCCTCGCACCACCAGCAGCGGCGCAGCTCCCCCGCTTCTGTCAATGTTCTCAATCTCACCCACGATCGCAGGTTCCGCGCCTGCCACATCCACCAGGACGCACCCGATCAGGTCGCCGACGTAAACCTCGTCTTCGCCGAGCTCAGCCCGCTCCTCGCGCGGAATGGCGACAGTCATTCCCTTCAGCGCCTCAGCCGCGGTGATTGAATCCACCCCCGCAAAGTGCAGCACCACGCCGCCCTTGTGCAGCCAATGGTTCAGGAGTTCCACCTGCCGCGGCGCCACCGCAGCCGCAGCGGCAGACCCCTGGGCTGATAACAGCCAAAGCTGCCGCCTCTCTTTAAACTTGTCAGGAAAATCAGTCAGAATCTCGGCGAAGACCTCGCCTTTGCGTCCCTGCGGCTTGCGAATCCGCGCCAGCAACACCCACCGCTCAGTCGGCTCCGGCAAGCGCTACCTCCGGCCGCCGAATGCGAAGTCGGCGCAATCGAAAGCCATCCTAGCCTTCGTCGTCCTCTTCCAGAATGTCGAGCGTATAGCGATGATGCAGCTTCATGCTCACCGCTCCCAGAATGGTGCGTACTGAGCGGGCAGTTCGCCCCTGTTTGCCGATCACCTTACCCACGTCCTGCGCCGCGACGCGGAGTTTGAGAATCGTGTTCTCATCGCGGTTCACCGCTTCCACTTCCACGGCGTTTGGCTCATCCACCAA
>CAZHOO010000057.1:0-21654 GCA_964533905.1 uncultured Occallatibacter sp.
AACTTCAACGCCACCACGACCAACGACTTCCTGGCGGCATGGGCGTTCGGCAGCTATCCGTTCACAAGCCCGAACCCGTCCGCGGCATTCAGGACCACACTGGGCTATCCTTCAACCTATGGCAAGGTGTTTTCTACACCGTCAGCCAACATCCCAGCGTACAACAGCAATGGAAACATTCCAGACTTCTCGCAGGCCTCGATTTTCGAGAATCCAGTGGGTCATTATGAGGTGAAGAAAGAAGCGCCGCAGTTCGGCGATACGCTGACCAAAGTCTGGGGATTGCACACCATCAAGATCGGCGGGTTCACCCAAACCACGGATAACGTCCAGAGCTCGTTCAACTACGACGAGGACGGAATCATGAGCTTCAGTGCGGGCCAGCATCCAGACCTGATTGGCACTTCCGCTGCGGGCTCACCGATTACCGGCGCAACCTCGATTGGCGCGCCGTTCAATGGAGTCGCGAACTTCGTTGACGGCCTGCTGAGCGGTTACAGCGAGAACAACAATGCACCTATTGGCGATGTGGCTCAACAGTCCACGGCGGGTTTTATTGACGATACGTGGAAAACGACGCGTCACCTGACTCTGGAACTGGGCATCCGCATGGAGCATGTGGGCCACTGGTATGACCGCGACCACATTGGACTTGCGGTGTTCTACCCGAACCGTGTGCTGAACGATTACTTCACGGGTAAGTATGCTCCGGGATACTACTGGCACGCGATCGACGCTGGCGTACCGCTCAGCGGCCAGCCGAATCGCTTTGTGTATCCGGATGCGCGCTTTGGCTTGTCCTACGACGTGTTCGGCACGGGCAACACCGTGGTTCGCGGCGGATGGGGCGTATATCGTTACGTGACCCAGGTCAACACCGTCGCCAACGGAGAGGCGCAAGGCACTGCAGCTGGTGTGTTGACGTACGGCCAGCCCGGGTCGACGGAACTGCAGATGCAGAATATCCACAACCAGGCGTATGTGGCCTGCCCATCGGCTCTTCACGCTCCGCCTTGCGGCGTTCAAGGTGGACAGACGGGTCTGGACCCGACGGACTACGGACAGCCGATGACGCAGGCCTATAACCTGACCGTCGATCAGAAGCTGCCCTGGGGATCGCAACTGGAAGTCGCGTATGTCGGCAGCTCGACCAGCCAACTCGTTGATGGCGGCGAAGACGTCTCGGCCAGCAGCTTTACCGAGTTGACGAACAAGAACAAGACGCCGATCGGCGCCCTGTTCGCGGCCGATCCGAAGACCGGCGTTGTTTCCACCAACCCGCAGAACGTTGGATTCAATCCGAACGGGACAGGAGAAACGGCGACGGGCAACAGCCTTGCGGATTACCATCCGCTCGGCTTGGCGTACGGCACCAATTCGACGTTCGAACTCCAAAACACCGCGTATTCAAATTACAATGGCCTTCAAGTTTCATGGGTCAAGACCACTGGACGTTTAACGTTTAACTTGAACGGATCATGGGCGAAGGCACTGGGAACCACCCTCCAGCAGGATCCATATACCGAAAGAGGCAACTATGCTCCGACGGCGCAGGACCGGCCCTTGGTCTTCAACTCGTCCTACACCTACAACAGCGGCACGCTCCATACCGGGAGCAACGTGCTGAATGCGTTGGGCGGCGGCTGGACGGTCAGCGGCATCTCGACCTGGCAGAAGGGCGGATACATTCCCGCCATCGGTACGGTGAACTTTGGATTGGGACTCCAGTACACTGGTTTGCCGGCAAACGCGGCGGCTCAGGGAATTACCAACGGAATCGGTGCCCCGACGTACTTTGGGACAGACGAGAACATTCCCATCAGGCCGGTGCTTACCTGCAACCCAACCAGCGGCTTGGCGACTCACCAGGTCCTGAACGGAAAATGCTTCAACGCTCCGGCTGTGGGAACCCAGGGTGGTCAGGCGTGGCCCTATATGAGTAACACGGCGTATTTTGACAACGACCTGGCACTCTACCGGACCTTCCACGTTTACGAAAAACAAGCGGTCCAGCTGCGGGTCACCGCATCCGACTGGCTGAACCATTCGTTGCTGACGTTCAACGGTGCAACGCCGACTACGGTGAACTACAACGTGGACTACTCGAGCAAAGCGATCACGCCCAACTTCAACCAAACCTCAACCGGCTCGAATGCGTTCGGTGTGCCGACCATCAGATCGGCCCTACCCTACGCGCGCGTCATCGAGCTGGACGTGAAGTATTCGTTCTAGCTGAAACGATGTATCACCGCGGGAGGTGGGTTTAACGGCCCCCTCCCGCATATTTTTAACCGTTAAATCCTCGCACTCCATTCCAACTGCCCTCTAGAAACCCTTTATTTAAGCGGTTATTTACAGTTTTTTCTCGCTGCACTGCCAAACACCAATTGACACAAAACACATTCGCATTCGTCCAAACGAGTGACGACGATCGAGCTGCAGTTTTTGTGACGAATCAAATTCCAAAGCCAACGAGGTACATACATGGCCACCGTTTCCTGCGGAATCTTCCCCGTGATTCAGATCAGCCGCGATGCCGGGCCGCCCCTGCATCATCAGGTGTACGTCGGATTTCGCGATGCCATCTTGCGCGGAGAAATGGACCCCGGACAGCAGGTCCCATCCAGTCGCGCGCTCGCGGCGGAGTTGGAGATCTCACGCTTTCCTGTCCTCGACGCCTATGCCCAGCTTCATGTTGAAGGGTATTTCCAGACCAGGAAGGGTGCCGGCACGTTTGTGTCGTCCTCCCTCATCCCACTTCGCGGAGACGGAGCACCTTCTGTTTCGAAGGCTGAAGGAACGCGCCAGGCTTCGCGGCGCTCCGCGAAGTATCCCAAAGTTGAGAGCGATCCCTGGAGCGATGGCTGGGGTGCCTTCACGGTCCATCAACCGGCGCTGGATCGTTTTCCATTCGAAACCTGGTCAAAGCTTGTTGCGCGTCACAGCCGCACGCCGCGTGCTAACGCCATTCTCCAAATCGACCCGCTCGGTCTCATGCCGCTCCGAGATGCCATCGCTTCTTACTTGCGCACTGCTCGAGCCGTGCGATGCGATCCCGAGCAGGTCATGATTGTCTCCGGGTCGCAACAGGCGCTGGATATCACGACTCGAGTGTTGCTCGATGCTGGTGACAGAGCGTGGATCGAAGAGCCGTGCTGCCCGCTGGCGCGAGCGGCACTGGTCGGCTTAGGATGCCGTGTTGTGCCCGTTCCCGTGGACGAAGAAGGCCTCGATGTTGCCGCCGGAGTCAAGCGCGCCCCGAGTGCCCGGGCCGCTTACGTCACCCCCTCGTACCATTACCCGCTTGGCGTTACGATGAGTATTTCCAGGCGGCTGCAACTGCTTGATTGGGCTCAGAAATCTTCCACCTGGATTGTCGAGAACGACTACGACAGCGAATTCCGGTTCGAGAGAACGTCCATTCCATCACTTCAGGGGCTCGACTCCGCGGCACGTGTCATCTACATCGGAACGTTCAGCAAGGCCCTTTTCCCCTCCTTGCGCTTGGCTTATTTGGTGATTCCTTCCGACCTTGTGGACCATTTTCGATCGGTCCGGATGACCATGGATGTCTCCCAGTCGTATCTTCTCCAGGAAGTCATGGCCGATTTCATGAATTCGGGCCACTTCTCCCGGCACATTCGCCGGATGCGCACCCTCTACAAATCCAGGCGTTCGATACTCGTCGAGAGCCTGAGCGCGGAGTTCGGCGATTCCTTGCGGGTTCAAGGAGCCGAAGCGGGATTGCGCCTCTCTGTGACGCTGCCCGATTCCTATAACGACCACGAGGTTGCCAAGCGGGCAGCGGCTGAAAACCTGTGGCTGTGGCCGCTTTCACCTTGCTGGTCCAACGGCCATTCTCGCCAGGGCTTAATCCTCGGCTTCGGCAACACCGATGAGGACAAAATGCTGCCGGCCGTCCGGCACCTCCGTAGAGTTCTTGCGCTTTGACTGATGGATCAAATTCCAAAGCCAACAAGGTGCATTGATGGCCACAGTTTCCTGCGGAATCTTCCCCGTGATTCAGATCAGCCGCGATGCCGGGATTCCTTTGCATCAACAGGTGTACCTCGGATTTCGCGATGCAATTCTGCGCGGGGAGATGGTCCCCGGTCAGCAAGTTCCATCCAGTCGCGCGCTCGCGGCGGAGTTGGAGATCTCGCGTTTTCCCGTCCTCGACGCCTATTCCCAGCTTCACGTCGAAGGATATTTCCAGACCAGGAAGGGTGCTGGCACGTTTGTGTCGCCCTCGCTCGTTCCTCTTCGCGGAAATGGGGCAAGTTCAGCTTCAAAAGCCGAGGGAACGCGCCAGGCCTCGCGGTGCTCTGCGCGATATCCCCGCTTTAAGGATGATCCGTGGCGCGAAGGCTGGGGCGCCTTCACTGTCCATCAACCGGCATTGGAACGGTTTCCATTCGAGACCTGGTCAAAGCTTGTTGCACGCCACAGCCGCACGCCGCGTGCTCACGCCATTCGCCAGATCGATCCGCTCGGGCTCATGCCGCTCCGCGAAGCCATCTGCTCTTACTTGCGCACAGCACGTTCCGTTCAGTGCAATCCCGAGCAGATCATGATCGTCTCCGGTTCGCAACAGGCACTGGATATCACCACTCGCGTCCTCCTCGATACGCGAGACAGTGCATGGATCGAAGAGCCATGCTACCCGCTGGTGCGTTCGGTTCTGGTGGGCCGCGGATGCCGTATTGTGCCCGTTCCCGTCGACAGCGAAGGCCTCGATGTCGCCGCCGGAGTCAAACGCGCTCGCAACGCCCGGGCCGCCTTCGTCACTCCGTCGCACCAATACCCACTCGGCGTTACGATGAGCATTTCGAGGCGCTTGCAACTCCTCGATTGGGCCCGAAAGAACTCCGCCTGGATCGTCGAGGACGACTACGACAGCGAATTCCGATTCGAGAGCCAGCCGATCCCGTCGCTCCAGGGGCTCGACTCCGCGGCACGCGTCATCTATATAGGCACCTTCAGCAAGGTTCTTTTTCCCTCGTTGCGCCTGGGTTATTTGGTGGTTCCTGCCGACCTTGTCGACGACTTCCGGTCCGTCAGAATGGCCATGGACATTTTCCCATCGTATCTTTTCCAGGAAGTCCTGACTGATTTCATGAGGTCGGGCCATTTCGCCCGGCACATCCGCCGCATGCGCGCCCTCTACAAATCCAGGCGCTCGGCGCTTGTCGGGAGCCTCCGCGCGGAGCTTGGCGATTCCCTTGAGATCCACGGAACCGAAGCGGGAATGCACCTCTCTGTCACGCTGCCTGATTCCTTCTGCGACCACGACATTGCCAGGCGAGCGGCGGCTGAGAACCTGTGGATGTGGCCGCTTTCACCGTGCTGGTCCAATGGCCATCCTCGCCAGGGCTTGATACTCGGCTACGGCAACACCGATGAAGATGCAATGCTGCCGGCCGTCCGGCATCTCCGCAGAATTCTTGCGCTTTGACTTCTATTCTGTCTCGCGCTGCCTTGACCCGGTGGCTATGCTCTTTGCCGGATCATTGGATATGTTGGGCAGACGCATGCGCGCGCGATGATTCATGCAGGCGGTTGCGCGAATGCACTCCCCGAATTCCCCCTCGGAGACAAAAAATGGAAGTCATCAAGAGCGAGCCGATGTTTCCCAAACTTAATCGTGCGGAGATCGCAATGTTAAGTACATTCGGCAGCGAGCGATCAACGGCAGGCAGCGAAATTCTCTTCGATCCCGGCGACACGAATGTCCCGGTTTTCGTGGTTCTTAATGGATCTCTCGACATCGTAAGGGTTTTCAATAAAGGCGAGCCACTGGTTGTGTCGCATGATCCCGGCGAGTTTAGTGGCGAGGTGAATCTGCTCTTGGGCGGTCCGAGTTCCATCAGAGCCAAAACCAAAAAACCGAGCCGGCTGCTCGAAATCCAGCGGAAGGATCTATTGCACATTGCGGAAACCCACTCTCTGCTGAGCCCTGTATTCCTGAGCTCCTACCTGCTGCGGCGGGCGTATTCAGTTTCGAGCAAGCCTGAAGAGTCATTGCTCGTGGGCTCAAACCACTCTGCGAGTACCTTGCGTTTAAGGGTTTTCCTGGGGCGAAACGCTTGTCCTTATACCTATCTCGATCTCGACCGTGATCCCGCGGTGCAGTGGCTTCTTGATCAGTTCGCCGTGCGCCCGGAAGAGATTCCGATTTTGATATGCAGAGGACGGATCGTTCTCCGTAACCCGAGCAACGCCATGGTGGAGTCCATTCTGGAAGTTAAATCGAGCGCCGACAACTCGAGCCCATGGGACATTGAAATGGCGGTGTTCTCGCCGGCCGGAAGGTAAGCTGCGGGACGGCCCTAATAGCGCCTCGCGATCACCCTACGTCATCGCGCGACTGTTTGCTCCGTAACTCCAAGCACGCGTCCACTGTGTTTGTCGGTAGCAAAAACCACCAGTCGCACCTGACCGGTTGCGTGCTTGTCTTCTACGGGTAGCTTCAGTGTGACCGCGCCCTCCGTTGTGGAGTTAAGCTCTTTGAGCGTACGGACTACGGCTATATTGCGCAGCGTTTTACCGGCATTCTCGCCGCGCTTGACTGGTGTCAAGGTCTCATCCTCAGCCAACACAGCCACCAGCGCTTGTTTCGATTTGCCGGCCGTGAGGTCTCCGTGGCGAATCACAAAGCTCACGCCATCGCCTGTCCAAGTCGGGTTGTCAATGGCCAGGTCTTCCTTTGCGTCGGCCGTCGCCGCCGATACCGCTTGCGCCAGCTTCGGCTCGTCGCTGCCCAATACCTGCACAGCGCCGTCCACCACCACCTGCGGCGTGTAAACCTGGCTCAGCCCGAATTCGTCGTCGTACCACTTCTGCCGGTCGGTTACTTCCGCCAACGAATACGGATCACGCCAGCCCTCATGATCCCAATAAGTCACATGCTCGCTGAGCGCGATCACCTGCGCACCGTCGATGGGCTGCGAAGCATCGAGAGCGGCCAACAGTTGATCCGCCGGCGGGCAACTCGAGCAGCCTTCTGATGTGAACAGTTCCACCAGCACCGGCCGTCTGGATTCGCCTTGCGGGCCTGTTGCCGCCGCGCTTTTTAACGCGAGCCAGCTCGCGAACAGAATCACCGTCGATGCCCCAAGCCCCGCGCCCGTCCACCAGGCCAAGCTATGATTTCTCATGCCATACGCTCCTCGTGTTGCAGTCGATTTCGCCTCGCATGAAGGTTGCCGCTCAGCCGATTCCGGAGCGCCAGTTCAATCCCGGGTTGGTCAGGGAATTTACGGCCATGGATTTGCATGCAGCCTCCGCGGTTGGCTGAGGGCATCGGAGACGACCCAGACGGCTGCAACCATAGCCAGCGAGATTGCGTTGCCGGCCCAGTAAAAATGCTCGTGGGGCGCGGCAATGAGTTTTGGCACCCAAACCAGAATCTCAAAGCCCATGATTTCCGCGGTGAGCAGCCTCGCGGCAAGACCAGCCCGAATACCCGACAGGATCGCAGCAGCTGCCAGCAGAAAACCAATGGCCGCAGCAGTGGCCCAGAACATCTGCCCCGGCGGAAGCCACTTCGGAACCCAGGTAGCCACGCCCGCGAGATTGATAAAGTGCACGATGGCAAAAGAGATTGGGCAAATTCCATAGAGGCGGGCGATAAGGCGGGCTTTGCCGGCTAATGGGGAACCAGCGGGCGCAAGCGATGCGTATGCCACCGCTCCGCCGATCGCGAGGGAGAGTTCCTCGAAAACGTTGCCCCATCCGTCATACACCAGGGGAACCGCGCAGACCTGGATCACCCAGAGCAGCGTGAAGATCGAATAGAGAATCGTCAATAGTAGAGCGCCGGCCCGAGCCGTTCTGCGACCCAGCATCGCAACGCCGGTAAGCGTCTCAAAGGCAGCAGTGATATAGGCGAGCGCTTCCCGATAGGGTACGTTGGGCCCGACACGCTGCCAGTTCGTTGCGAAATCGCCCCAGGCAAAACCAGCCGCGCCAAGCACAATTGCAGCCACGCCGAACGCGAGCACGCCGATTTGCCGCGAAGGTCTGCGCGCGGCGATCGAATCCGGATCACGAAAACCGTTCATTCCCTTAATTGAGTTCAACTCGTTCAATGGTCTGGTGTCCATGACCACTCTTGCCAAGTTTCGCATAGCCACTCTGTCTGCCTCGCGGAGATGCGAATTCCTCACCAGCTCCGTTTACGATGGCCCGTGTTGGCCGGTCACGCTTTTCAACTGATTTCCCAACGTCAATAGAAATCGATTGATGAGCGCGACACTGCGGC
This sequence comes from uncultured Occallatibacter sp., assembly GCA_964533905.1. Taxonomy (GTDB): domain Bacteria; phylum Acidobacteriota; class Terriglobia; order Terriglobales; family Acidobacteriaceae; genus Telmatobacter. The sequence goes on from CAZHOO010000057.1 coordinate 8,264, forward strand.
GCAACTCCGGCTGACGAAATTCACTGAGAAGCGCAAAGAGTCCCGGCGGCTCGATGACGGGCTTGCGTTCGCTGCCAAGTGTTTGACCCGCAGCCACGGCGATACATTGGAGCAATTCAGGGTTGATGGAGCTGAGCATCTGGCCAAGGATCAGCAGATTGCGCAATGCGCGCGTGCCCTCAGGCGACCGTGCCGCACCAGCGGCGCGTTCCACGATCTCGTCCCCAGCGCTCAACGTGCCGCGAAGCAGCTGCAAAACCCCGGCCTGGCGCATTTGCTCGAGCAGTTCATAGGCATCGAGCAATGCTTCCGTGTGCTCTTCGGGGGCGCGTTGGAGGCGGTCAAGAAGTTCTTTGCGCGGATCGCGCGGTGGCAGGTCAAGCGGGATCGGTTGGGCCATTGGCGTTCCTCCCGTTTCTTGTCTGGATTTGCACCAGTCCATCAGGTACGCGGTAGTCATCGCGCTTCCACTTGCGCTCAACTTCCACGCCTTGCTGCGGCGTGGGATGTCCGAAGCGCGAGTTTCCGCGAGGAAGCGGCACGGCGCCTTCAGCTTCGACCAGTTCCATGCGGACGCTCGCTTCCTTGTATGCAGGAGTGCTCGTTACCTTATCGGTGTGGCTGCTGGTGAGCCGATTGATCGGTTCGTCGGTTGAATTCATCGGCATGTAAAGCTCACTGCCTTTTACTCGGTCGGTAACCAGCGCGCGAACTCGCAGGCGACCATAACGCGAAGTCAGCTCGACCACGCTTCCGCTGCGAATGCCGCGGGCCCCGGCCAGCTCCTGAGAGATCTCGACGAACGTAGACGGAACTTTTTCGCGAATTCCTTCTGACCGGTACGTCATGTTTCCCTCGTGGAAGTGCTCAAGCAGCCGTCCGTTGTTGAGATGCAGATCGTAGGTCGCATCGGGCTGGTCGGTCGGCTCGGTAAATGCGAGCGGAAAGAACCTGGCTTTGCCGCCGGGGAAATTGAATTGCCGGGTGTAAAGCAATGGCTCGTCAGTGCCGTCAGCAGCGACCGGCCACTGCAGAGAGCGGTAACCCCTGAGGCGGTTATAGTCGACGCCGGCCATCAGGGGAGTAAGCGAAGCGATTTCCTCGTAGATTTCCGACGGGTGAGCGTATTTCCAGTTTGCTCCGAGACGGTTCGCGAGGTCTCGAATAATCTGCCAATCGGGCCGACTGTCACCGAGGGGCTCGAAAACTTTATAAAGCCGCTGAATGCGTCGCTCGGTGCTGGTGAACGTGCCGTCTTTTTCCAGACTGGGGCTCGCCGGGAAGACAACGTCGGCATAGCGGCAGGTCTCGCCGAAAAAGATATCCTGCACCACGAAGAAATCGACCTTGGCTAGCGCCTGCCCGACATAGTTGGCATTGGAATCGACGAGGCTCATCTCCTCGCCAAAAAGGTACAAGGCTTTCAGTCGGCCCTCGTGGATCGCATCGATCATCTGGTGGTTGTTCAAGCCAGGCTCTGGCGGAAGCGCGACGCCCCATGCGCGCTCGAACTTCCCGCGAATGTCCGGGTCCTCAACCTTTTGGTATCCGGGAAAGAAGTTGGGCATGGCGCCGTGGTCGCTCGCTCCCTGCACATTGTTATGGCCGCGCAGCGGATAAGCACCGGTTCCGGGCCGCATATAGTTGCCCGTCGCCAGCAAAAGGTTTGAGATTGCAGTCGAAGTGTCGGAACCGGCGACATGCTGCGTCACGCCCATCGCCCACAGGATGCAAACGCTGCCAGCCTCGGCGATCATGCGCGCAACTTTGACGAGTGTTTCTTGCGAGATATCGCAGCGCTCGCTGGCCATCGCGAGCGTGAATGGATCGAGGCTCTTCACGTAATCGTCGATGCCATCGACCCATTGGTCCATGAATGCTGAATTGGCGAGGCTGTTGTCGAACAAATAGCGCGTCACCGCGGATAGCCAGATGAGATCGGTCCCGGGCTTGGGGTGGAGAAAAACATCGGCGCGGCGAGCCATCTCATGCTCGCGTAGATCGGCGACGATCAGTTTTTGTCCACGCAGTTTATGAGCGCGCTTCACCCGCGTTGCAAGCACAGGATGACTCTCGGCGGTGTTGCTGCCGACGATGAGAACCAGGTCCGCCTGCTCAATATCTTTGATGGACCCGGAATCGCCGCCGTAGCCGACGGTGCGCCAAAGACCCACTGTCGCAGGCGCCTGGCAGTAACGCGAACAGTTGTCCATATTGTTGGTGCCGACAACCGCGCGCGCTAATTTCTGCATCAGGTAGCTTTCCTCGTTTGTGCACTTCGACGATGAGATAAAGGCGAGCGAATCCGGGCCGTTAGCAGCTTTGATTTCGGCGAATCGGCGTGCAACAAGATCGAGTGCCTCATCCCATGTGGCTTTGCGGAACTGGCCCTTCTCGCGAATCAACGGGCTGGTCAGGCGGTCTTCGTGATTTGCGAATCCCCAGCCGAATTTCCCTTTCACGCATGTCGACACGCCGTTTGCAGGTCCCTCAGCAGGCTCGACTTTCAAAATCTGACGGTCACGTGTCCAAATGTCGAAGCTGCAACCGACGCCACAATAAGTGCAGACGGTCTTTGTGCGCTTGATCCGCGAAGCGCGCATGCTGGCTTCGATCTCGGAAAGAGCGAGAACGGAGCTGTAGCCAAGTTCGGGCTCAAGCTCTTTCACAACCTCGATCATTCTTTCCCGCGCAAGCTGCGGCAGCGCAGTGATGTAGCCCGCCTCACCAAGCATCGAGCTTTCCATCAAAGCATTGCAGGGACAAACCGTCACGCAGTGGCCGCAGGAGACGCAGCTTGATTCGCCGATGGGCGCTCCGCCATCCCAAAGCACGCGCGGATGCTCGTTCTCCCAGTCGATTGTCAGGGTTTCATTCACCTGCAGATTCTGGCAGGCCTCTACACAACGGCCGCATAGAATGCACTGGTCGGGATCGTAACGATAGAAAGGGTTTGAAAAGTCCTTCGGAAATGGTTTTGTCGCAAACGGTGTCTTTTGATGTTCGATCGCCAGGAGAGCGGTGGTATTGTGCACCGTGCAGTTGCCGTTGTTGTTATCGCAGACCGTGCAGTAGAGCAGGTGATTTCCGAGGATACGATCGAAAGCTTCGCGCTGGGCGCTCGCAGCGAGCGGTGAAGCGGTGAGAACGGACCCTCCGTCTGAGGCAGCTGTGGCGCATGCGCGGACCAGTTTCCCGTCGACTTCGACCATGCAAGTGTCGCAGGTTTGGATGGGGCCGAGTTGAGGATGGTAGCAAACCTGGGGAAGCCTCTCGCCGGCGCGATTGATGATGTCGATCAAGCGCTCCCCTAGCGCAAATTGATGTGCCTTTTTGTCGATGGTCACTGTTGCCATGGCTTACAGAATCCTCGGAAGGAGGTGGGGAAATGGATTTTGGCTCGTCGATCCTGAGCCAGGAAGTGCCGGATAGATTATTGCACTTCATTCACCGATTAGGGTGCTGCGGTTTGATGCCGCAACTATGGGGTACCGTGGCTTTCGATCAGGCAGCGCGACTCGCCGGAATAGACAACAAAGCGCCTTCCACGAAGAAATCCAATCAGCGTCAAATTCAGGTCCTTAGCCAGCTCAACTGCAAGACTTGAGGGAGCTGAAACCGAAGCGACAATCGGAATGCCTGCAGCAATTGCCTTCTGAATAATCTCGAACCCGCCGCGTCCGCTGACCAGGAGCACGTGACTTGAAAGCGGGATCATACCTTGCAGGAGCGCCCACCCTATGACTTTGTCGACCGCGTTGTGGCGGCCGATGTCCTCGCGAAGAGCGATGAGCCCTCCCTCGACGTTAAACAGTGCGGCGGCATGGAGTCCGCCGGTGCGTTCAAAGACTGATTGGGAGGAGCGTAACTTATCTGGCAGCGAGCAAAGCATCTCGGCGTCCACTGCGAAACCGGTTTCAAGCGATCGCAGACCGCGCGTACGCACAGCGTCGATTGAAGTTTTCCCGCAGAGGCCGCAGCTTGAATTCGAAAGGAAATTGCGCGGGGAATCCTGGTGTTTCTGCGGGCCACCGCGCAATTCAACGTTGACGATGTTCCCGCCATTGCCGCACGTGGATTCCTGGCCGTGGAAGCCTAGAATCTCATCGCGGCTTTCAATGAGGCCCTCGGTCAAGAGAAAACCGGAGGCGAGTTCGCGGTCGTTGCCGGGAGTTCGCATGGTCACAACCAACGGTCCGCCGCCGGCAAGGATCTGGAGAGGCTCTTCGGCGGCGAGATCGTCGCTGCCGGAGCGGACCTCACCGTTATCCCACTCGGTTACCTCCGTGTGCGCGACACTTCGAGGCGGCGTATCCAACGCAATGACCTCACCGGCGTTCCGTGGCGGAACGCTACAAGTAAGTATAGTGACTGCATTATGATGGGCAGCAAAGGGCCTGTAGCTCAACGGTTAGAGCAGGGGACTCATAATCCCTTGGTTGGGGGTTCAAATCCCTCCGGGCCCACCAAGTGGGGCTTTGTAAAACGACACAGATTTATCAGAGCCGCAAACGGTGTCATCGTAGACATTGATTTGGCATCGTGCACCATTTTCCGCCCAACATAAACCGAGTATCATGACGCCCAGCGAATTGGAGAACTGCCTCCAATTCAGGCCGGGGAAGTCGAAGTCACTTGCAAGCTCAAGGGGACCCGTCATGAAGAAAGACGCACGTACGTTGCTGCTGGCATCCGCGGCAACTCTGGTTATACTCATCCTCGCTTCGCCATGCTACGCCGCAAGCTGCGAAGATCTACTCAATCTCAAACTCCCCAACGTGACCATCAAGAGCGCCGAGCTGGTAGCTGCGGGCGATTTCGCCGGCCCTGACAAGGTAAAGCAAGCTGACCTTCCGGCCTTCTGCCGCGTGATCGCCTCGGTCGAGCCAACGCCCGACTCTGACATCGGCGTGGAGATCTGGATGCCCATCGGCCCATGGAAAGGCGTCTTCCACGGCAACGGCAATGGCGGCTTCGGCGGCTCTCTGAGCGCGGGCTATCGCGGAATGGCAGATGGCATCAAACGGGGTTATGCCTCCGCCGTTACTGATACGGGCACCGCTCCGGCCACCGTTCTCGACGGCGATCCGCTGATAGGCCATCCGCAGAAATGGGAGGACTGGGGCAAACTGTCGACGCACGTAATGACGGTGACCGGCAAAGCCATCGCCAAAGCCTTCTATGGCGAAGACGCCGCACATTCCTATTACACCGGATGCTCCACCGGTGGGCAGCAAGGCCTCATTGAGGCGCAATATTATCCCGACGATTACGACGGTATCCTGGTTGGCGCCCCCGTGATCGACCGCACATGGGGCCACGCCCTCGCGGTGTGGGACCTCCAGTCGGCCAATCTCGAGCCCGGACGTCAGTTGTCGAGCGCCAAGCTGGCGCTTTTACACAACGCCGTCCTGTTGGCCTGTGCAGCCAAGGGCAACGGCCTGGCCACGGATCCTTTCGTCAGCGATCCCCAGGCTTGCAAATTCGATCCTGCGGAGCTCACGTGCAAGGGAGCCGATTCCGACGCTTGCCTGACCGCTGGCGAAGTCCAGACCGCGAAAGACTTTTATTCCGGGCCCGTCAGCTCCGCCGGCCGACCCCTCTATTACGGCTGGCTCCGCGGAAGCGAAGCGCCCGGCCCCGCCGGCTGGACTTTTCTTGAGACACCGTACAAGGGGGAAGCCCCCTTTGACGGCCTGTTCAAATGGGTCTTCGGCACCGGCTGGAATTGGCGCGATTTCAATTTCGAGCGGGACATGCCCAAAGTGAACGCGGTGCTCGCATCTTCCGTCAACGGCGTCACCAGCGGAGACGTGGGCCGCTTCCGGGCGCGGGGTGGCAAGCTCATCATTTTCCAGGGCTGGGCCGACACGTTGGTGGCGCCGGATCAGACGCTCCATTTCTATAACGGCCTGGGCAAAGAGTTTGGCGGAGTGGTGAAGGTCCAGAAATTCGCCCGCCTGTTCATGGCGCCGGGCGTGATGCATTGCGGCGGCGGTGCGGGGCCAAACGCCTTCAATGCAGCCAATGGCGGCCAGCGCAAGCCGCCCTCCGGAACGCCTGGAGACGATTTGTTCACGGCCATCACCCAGTGGGTTGAATCCGGCATAGCGCCTGAGCAGATCATCGCCACCAAGTATGTCGACGATGCCCCCGCCAAGGGTATCGCGATGCAGCGTCCGCTCTGCGCCTATCCGCAAAAGGCCTGGTACAAGGGCACCGGCGATACCAATAAGGCTGACAGTTTCGCCTGCGCGATTGCGCCGCCTCACAGATAGTCTCTATCGGTTCTTCTCGGGAAGCGGGTTCTGAAAACCCTGGGCTGGCGAGTTTTGAAAGGGTTCGGATTTATCCGTTGCGCCTCGCCAAATCGGACTCGAGCCGCTTGCCCGAGCTTGGAGCGTTTTAGAGGGTTATCTTGCCAACTGGCCGAAAGCCGCGGTCACGAGCACCAATCGTCGAACAATTCAGCCACGGATGACAGCATGAGCGAGAATTACAGGTTCATCATCGTGTTGCCAGGGCGGCCATGCGTAGCGTGACGCGAGTTCCATGTCCGAGCTGACTGCTGATCTCCGCACTGCCTCCGTGAAGCGTCAGGATGCTCTGTACAATCGCCAGGCCCAACCCTGTGCCACCCGAGGTCTTGGAACGCGATGGATCGACGCGGAAGAAGCGGTCGAAGACTCTGGGCAGTGCTTCGGTGGGAATGCCGCCGCCGGTGTCTGAGACCTCGATGCGAATCGCGGCATCCTCGTTCGTGGCCGCCAGCGTAACGGTTCCTCCGGGTAGTGTATGCGCAACGGCGTTCGAAACCAGGTTGCTCACCGCCCGCAACATTAGCGAGCGATCCAGTTCCACAATGAGGGGCTCCGCGCTTTCGACCGCGACCAGCGAAATGCCTCCGTTCACTGCGGATGCCTCGTAATAATCGCGTACCGTAATCAGCAAGTCACCCACATTGACGCGCTCACGGCGCAATTCATTCAGCGGGCTCTCCGCGCGGGCAAGGAACAGGAGGTCCCCTATCAGTTCAGAAAGACGGACCGCTTCTTCCAATGAGGACTCCAGCACGTCTCGATACTCATCGACGGTTCGCGCCCTTGCCAAAGCTACTTCGGCTTCGCCGCGAATGTTGTTTACCGGCGTGCGCAGGTCGTGCGCGATATCCGCTGAGAATCTAGAAATGCGTTCGAAGGACTCTTCCAGACGGTCCAGCATCTGATTGAAGGTGCCGGCCAGGGATGCGAGTTCGAACGGATAGCCTTCCGCTTGAATCCGTTCCCTCAGGTTGGTTGAACTGATGTGGCGGGCGGTGGTCGCCATCTCCTCCACCGGTCGGATGCCCTGCCTTGCGATCTGGTACCCGATCAGTGGAAAGATGATGGAGGTCGCCAGCAGAACGGCCCAGAACCAAAATCGGTAGCGCCCGAGCAACGCGTCCTTTTGTGAAACATCGACCGCGATCCGGAGCGTGTCCGTCTGAGTCTTGGAGGAGCCGACCGGCGCCACGGCGCTGATCACGCGGAAAGACTTTCCCTCCTTGCCTTTCATTGCCAGGCTGCGATCGGAGTGGGTGCGAGTCTGAGTGACTAGTTGCGCCAGGTCCAGCTGATCAGCCATACCCGGGGTCATCAGCAGGGTGGTGTTTCGTTCGTCGATCAGTTGAATATAAAACTGCTCGTATCGGCGAGCGGCCGATTCCAACACAATTTCTTCATGCAGCGCGTCCTGGTCACCGGGCCGTTCCCGCAACATAGTGCTCAGCACGTGAACCTTGTCCGCGAGGAACAAATCCGTGCTCTTCTCAAGTTCTCTCACTAGAACCAGGTAAAGACTCACGACGGAGAAGAAGACCAGGAAGAACCCCGCCAGCGCATAGCCCGCCGTTAGCCGGAAGGCCAGCGTTCGCCACAAGCGTGGGACCGGCGTCAAGTTACTGGCCGGATTCCAGAACATAGCCGGCGCCACGAATGGTATGAATCAATTTGTACTGGAAAGGATCATCAACTTTGCTGCGCAGCCTGCGCACATTCACGTCCACGACGTTGGTATCGCTGTCGAAATTCATGTCCCAGACCGCCTCTGCGATCAGGGTTCGCGACAACACCTCGCCCGCGCGTCTCGCCAGCAAGGAGAGGAGAAGAAATTCTTTGGAAGTCAGTTCCAGCCGATGGCCCGCGCGCGTGGCACGCTGGCGCAATAAATCGACTTCCAGGTCGGCCAAACGAAGGGTCTCCGGCGCGCGAGAAGGCCCGCGACGCAGCAGTGATCGCACGCGGGCCAGCAATTCGGAAAAGGCAAATGGCTTTACCAGGTAGTCGTCTGCGCCCAATTCGAACCCTTGCACGCGTTCGTGCACGGCATCCCGCGCGGTCAGAAAAAGAACCGGCGCGCGTCGGCCCTCTTGACGCAACCGCGTGAGGACCTGCCAGCCATCAAGTCCAGGGAGCATCACATCAAGAATGACGAGATCGAAATCCAGTTCCAGCGCGAGGTGCAGCCCGTCAATCCCATCTCCGGCAACGCTGAGGACGAAGCCTGCCTCCTCAAGCCCCTTCTTCAGGAACTTAGCTGTCTTGGATTCATCTTCGATGACCAGAATTTTCATATCGAGTAAGCCTCGAGGCTCTTTTCAGACTTTGGGGGCAATCCGTGGTACCGTGCAGGCTCGTGCCCGTGTGCTTCAGGTTCGCGGCGCCTGCCGTAGGTAGATCATGGTCTGCTTTCCCGCCCCGTCCGGTGACGCATCCGCGGGCTCGCGCACTCTCTGGAGCGCAGCGCCATTCTCAATCAGGGTCCATGACTCTTTCGAAAGAATGATCCGGCCATCCTCATGCTCTTCAATTGAGAAGATCAGGCTCTGCCCGCTCCAGGCGATCGACGTGTAGAACTCATCCCCGTCGGCACCAATGGATTTAGACGCCACGCCGCCCGTCGTGTACCGCTGAACCGCGTGCCGCGGTGCGGCGGAGCCGCGGGCAATGGTGGTCTCCACTGTCATTTCTGAATCGCGCTGGTCGATATGCAGGGCGATATCTCCCGAACTCCTGTGCACAGAGCGTTCGTTGTCAAGGTTCCAGCCCCCGGAGAAATCTGGGTTTTGCGGCGAACACGTCCCCGGAGGGGCCGTCAGAACGACCGCCAGCAGGGCGGCCCAGAGCAGATCCGAAACTGATTGTCTTTTTGTCGTCATGGAACTCAATCCTGCATGCGCCCGCGCCAGTGTTCTTTAGAATTCCAGACGCAGCGCGAACTGTATCTCGCGCGGTGTACCCGATCCCACCGGGGTGATCGGCGACACGATGGCCGTGTTCAGGTTGATCGGATTGGCGATCTGGCCGAGGCCCGCCCCTGACTCACAAGGCGTAGGGCCGGAGATCGAGCCGGTTCCGCTGCACGTTGCTCCAGGCTGACCCAACTGCGGATGGTTGAAGATGTTGTAGAACTCCGCGCGGAATTCCAGTCGCGCCCGCTCTGCAAAAGCGAAAGTCTTGCCGGCGCCCACGTCGACCTGCCAGGTTCCCGGCCCGCGGACCAGGTTGCGCGGCGCGCTCCCGAAGATGCTCGCATCGCCGTTCGAATTGAGGGCCGGGATTTCAAATGCGGCAGGGTTGAACCACTCCGCAACCCTTTTGCCTCCGGGCGGAGTCAGGGGCTGACCGGTGAGCAGAGGGCGTTGAGTACCGGCTTGATTGCCGTCCGGCCCGTCCAGAGTCGTTACCACATTCACCGGGAAGCCGGTGCGGGCCACGGCGTTTGTTGTCACTTCCCAATCGCCCGCGATGGCGCTTGCGATCCCAGGCCGATTCAGCAGGGGCTTTCCCAGGCCAAAGGGGAGTTGAAAGACCGCGTTGCCATTGACTACATGGCGGCCGTCCCAGGCGCCGCTGGCAATATCGCAGGACTGGCACGCCTGATGCTCCGGCTGTATCTCGTCGCCATCGCCGCTGCCGTTGGAGCCGTTGTCGATCTCGTGCGACCACATGTAATTCGCCGCCACAAGGAGCCCGCTCGAGAAAGGCCGCCGCATTCCGACGGACAGGCCGTTATACGTGCTCATTCCCACCGAGCCGCGCCACTGAATGCCTGTAGCGCAACTGCCGGCAGGCGCACTCGCGTTCCAGGCACACAAGGGATACTGCGTCTGAGTGCCACTCGTGCCCCCATAGACCCCAGTGGCTGAGTCGTAAGCCAAAAGGTTTGTCTCACCCTCCTCGAGCAGGTGCACGCCGTGGCTTCCCAGGTAGGAGACCGTGCCCACGAAGCTTGCCGGCAGCTCCTGCTGCACAGCGAAGCTCCACTGCTCGACATACGTGTCTTTGCGGTCCCGTTGTTCAGCGCTTGGTTTGTAAGCTGCGCCGGCGGCGCTGAATGCGTTGGCCCCGGAAGCGGTTAGAATCGCGTCGGCCTGGTTCGCGCACGATGGGGTTGTGGGCGGGCAGTAGGAGAGCGCACTCTTGCTGCTCGACGCCGAATAGGACGGCACTTCGTTTCCTGCGGGCAGGTTTTGATCGTCCAACTGCCCGTCTTCGTGGTAGGTGCCGAATCCGGCGCGGATCACCGTCTTCTGGCTCATTTTAGGAGTCCAGGCGAATCCCACTCGGGGATCGACATCGCCGAGATTCTGGTGGCCGAAGCTCGATCCCACGGGGCAGTATCCCTGCGGGCCGCAGGTCGCGAAATCGAACGGCTCGGCCAGTCCGTCATTTTCAGTGAAGAGACCGAAGATGGTGTAGCGGAAACCAAGGTTGAGGGTGAGATTCGGCCGAAACTTGTAATCGTCTTGCGCGTAAAAAAAGAAATCGTTCTTGCGCAGCTCGTTCACGGGCAATGCGCCCGTGAGTGCCGCTTTTCTCACCGCGTTCGCCGCCAGGTTCTCCACCGAGGAAAACGTAATGGTTCCGTCTTCCGGGTGATCCTGGTTCATCTGAATGCGGCGATACTCGACCCCTGCTTTGATCGTATGGCGACCGTGATTCCATGTCACATTGTCGTTTACCGAATAGGAGTTGCCCACATAAATGCTGGTGTAATCGTAATTCTCGGTTACAAACCCCGGCCCGGTTCCATTCTGCATCGCGATCTTGTAAATGATCCCGGAGTCGCTGTTGTTGTACTGGTTGTTGGATGACCGGTTGTAGCCTGCGTGAGCCTCGTTCACGAGGCGAGAATTGAAAATATGCAACAACTCGAGTGCGCCATTGATCGGCGCCGAGACCTTTTGCTGCAAGTCTGTCGCGGAGGCCGAAAGCGGCTGCGTGTCCACCGACCGGTCGTAGTTGAACCGCACGAAGCCCGTGGTCCTGGTTGAGAAGTGTTGGTCGAGCCGCACCATGAGCGAGCTTTCGTTCACGACTTGCGTGCAGCTGCAGATCACGATGTTGGTGTTCGGGTCGCTGGTGGCGTATTCGGTTGTCTTTGGTCCCGTTCCGGGGAAAGCGTTGATGATTCCGTAGACCGGCGAAGAGTTCGGGACGGTGGCAACCAGTGCCGGGCTCGGCACGTCGCCGCTGGCCGGATAACCCCAGTTCTGCCGATAGGCCTCGGAAGCGAGAAAGAAAAATGTCTTGTTGAGCACGATGGGACCACCCACTGATCCCCCAAATTGATTCAGGCGAAGCGGCTGCTTCGGTTCCGGCTGCGTTGCAAGGCTGGGGGTCCAGATTGCCGGGGTGCCCCATTCCGGCAGCGGCGCGTCAAAAACGTCATTGCGCAAATACTCGAAGAGGCGGGCGTGGAAACGATTGGTGCCCGAGGGCGAGGTCACAGCCAGTTGAGCGCCCCCCGTCGCGCCTTCGTCGGCGGTCGAAGTCAGCGTGTCGACGCGGAACTCCTCGACCGCGTCCAGCGGAATGGCGAGGCGAACCCAGGCGCGTTGCGTCTGATTCACGATGTTGGTAGCGTCCACGCCGTCATAGGTAAAGTTGCTGTCGTCCAGACCCCGTCCCGCAAAACGAACCGACCTTTGGTTGCCGCCGCCGGTGTCGATGGCGCCGGGAGAGTACGCGGTCAGCGTCGACCAGTCCCGGCCATTCAGCGGAAGTTCGTCGGCCTGCGTTCTCTCTGTGAAGCCGGTTACCGCACTGGTGTCGTGGTCCATCAGCGCCGAAGCGGGCGAAACTTCCACGCGCTCTTCGCTGCCCGCGACTTGCAGTGTCGCATCCAGCGTATGGCTCCTGCCGATGACACCCTCCACCTCGACAAACTCCAGCTTCTTGAAACCCTGGCGCTCGAAGGTGACGGTATAAACCCCAACCGGCAATTGGGGAATGTTGTAGTTGCCGGTCTGGTCTGACAGCGTTTCGCGCCTCAGTCCCGTCGAGTCCTGCACCGCCGTTACATGCGTCTCGGGCAGGATCCGGCCTGAGGCGTCCGTGACGGTGCCGTTCAACGCGCTCCTATCCACTTGCGCGAGCGAGATCCCGGAAAGAAACAACAGTGCGCTAAACCCGATCAAAACGCGGCCGCTTCGAATCAAGGAACAACTCCTGCTTAAAACTACTCGCACAATCTCACAATACATGGCCTCTCCAAAAAAACGCATCCCGACCCAGTGCAGGGACTTCACGTTATGCCGCCGCTCATTGCGCGCATCGGAACCAGAAGCTGTGACGGTTTGGAAACACGTATCCCCGTTCCCGGGTGCTGGCGGAGAGCCTCATCGGCTTTTCCCGCATCGGGCATTCAAACGTTGCGTGTATGCGAGGTTTGGTTTCGTTCGACGACGCCCAGGGTCGGCACGAACTCCGGAGGGCGTCTCGCAATTACTCAATGACAGATTTGTAATCCACTCTTGTTTGATTCGGATCACGCAATGATTAAGGTTTCATCAAATGTCGATGTCCATGGGAGCAGCCATTCACCCAACGCGAGTTTCGTTCAGGATCAATCATGTTGCCACTCATCAGATAGATACGAAGCCCGGCGCGCGTGTTGGAGTTGTGAGGCGAATTTCCGTACTCGCGGCAGATTACAAAATTGTCATTTTCGCGTAATGCTGGCGTCCTTTTCACAGTTCTAGATTAAGGCCGTTGGCGTTGCTCTTACGCTGCGCCATTTCCTGCAATCGAAGAGAACTCTTCTGCCTGTTCGAATTTCTCGTGTAGCGTGGCCGATTCCGGGTTGCGTGAAAAACAAATCCAAGCGAAAAGGAGTACGACAAATGTCTCGAATTCTTTCTCCAAACAATCGTCTGCTCACCGTCCTGTTGGCCGCGGGGCTGAGCATTCCGGCGCTCGCGCAATCGGACCGGTTCCCGACCTACACAGTTGGACCGCAGTCGGACGGTACTTTCGTCGTCAGCGACGGCACAATCATCACACCCGCCGGCACGGTGGTCAACCTCGGCAAACAGACCCGGGCCAAGTCCATCGCGCTGAACCCCACCG
>CAZHOO010000058.1:0-21540 GCA_964533905.1 uncultured Occallatibacter sp.
CCGGTTCAGGTCTGCTGGCACAAGTTCTGCCGCTACTTCGACGTGGAGATCCGTGAGGTTCCCATGGAAGGCGACCGGCTGCTGCTCACACCCGAGGAAGTGTTGAAGCGTTGCGATGAGAACACCATCGGGGTCGTTGTCACGCTCGGAGTCACCTTCACCCTCCAATTCGAGCCGGTGCAGGAGATCAGCATCGCGCTCGACAAACTTCAGACCGAGACAGGTCTCGACATCCCCATCCATGTCGATGGCGCAAGCGGCGCTTTCCTCGCACCGTTCCTTCAGCCGGAACTGATCTGGGATTTTCGCCTGCCGCGCGTCAGGTCTATCAATGCCTCAGGCCATAAATTCGGCTTGGCGCCTCTCGGCGTCGGCTGGGCGCTTTGGCGCGAGAAGCAAGACCTTCCCGAAGAATTGATCTTCGACGTCAACTATCTCGGCGGCAACATGCCCACTTTTGCGCTCAACTTCTCGCGGCCCGGAGGCGAAATCATCTGCCAGTATTACAATTTCCTGCGCCTCGGCAAGCGAGGCTATCGCGAGATTCAGTCGGAGTGCGCTGCCATCGGAAAAGATCTCGCTGCCAAAATCACTGCGCTCGGTCCATTTGAAATCATCTATGACGGAGTCGGCGGCATTCCTGGTCTCTGCTGGAAGCTGAAGGACCCCGCCTCCTCTCCCTTCACGCTCTACGAGGTGGCCGATCGGTTGCGCGAGCGCGGCTGGCTGGTTCCCGCCTACTCCATGCCTCCCAACCGCGAAGACCTGGTCATTCAGCGCATCCTCATCCGTCACGGCTTCACTCGCACGATGGCTGAAGAGCTTTTGGTTGAATTACAACGTACCATCGAACATCTGCAGCATCCCTCGCACAGGCCTCAGCGAATCCACGCAGCGGCGCAATCCCATAATCACTCCGGCAGATAAGCCAACGTGCGCCGCGTCTTTCACGCCTGCCGGGCCATTGCAAGCTCCACGATCTCCCCAATCATCTGGGTGTACGAGAGGCCCGATTTTTTCGCGGCCATGGCGAACTCCTGCCCGCTTGAGAGCCATGGATTCGGGTTCGCTTCGATTACGTAAACGTCGCCCTTGCTCGACAGGCGCATGTCAATGCGGCCGTAATCGCGAAGCTTGACCGCGCGATAGGCCTTGACCGCGATCTCGATCAGCTTGGCTTCAGTTTCCTCGTCCAAATCCTCGGCGATCGCCGACTTCGTCAGCTTATACGCTTCCGTTTCTCTTTCGAATTTCACATCCTGGCTGGCGATTCTTGGCACCCCCTTGGGAAGCTTCGAGAGATCAAGTTCCACGAGCGGAAGCGCATGTGCGCTCTCATAACTGCCGAGGATGGCTGCGTAAATCTCGCGCCCCTCGATATACTCCTCAATCAACGCAGGAGAATCGAATTCCGTCTGAATGTAGGAGACCCGTTCCATGAGTTCCTTGACGCTGTTTACCACGGCATCAGCTCCGATGCCGATTGATCCGTCTTCTGAAGTTGGCTTCACGATCAGCGGGAACGCGATGTCGTGGGCGTGGTCGATCGAGCCACGATACGATGTCGCAAAATACGGCGACTGAATTCCGTAAAAAGCGAACATCTTCTTCGCAATCGATTTGTCCTGCGCGAGAATGTGCGCGTGCGGCCCCGCGCCGGTGTAAGGGATCTCCAGCATATCCAGGAAGGCCGTAACGTGCATCTCTTTGGTGTCATCCCCGGCATAGGACTCGGTAAGGTTGAAGATGAGATCGGAACTGCACTTGGCTAGCGCAATCAGCGACTGCGTGCGGCCGTCGAGAACGTGATACGACGGCTCATGACCCAGCTTCTCCAGGGCTTCGAAGATCTCTTCGCGATCATGCTTGATCGGTTTCTTCTTGCGCTTCTTTTGCCCCTTGCGCCTGCGCGGTGGAGGCACTTCTTCCTGCACTTCAGCGGGTTCCTCTTCCCACTGGTCATACAGCACGGTGACTTTCAACTTCGTTCCAGTCATGCGACCTCCAATCGGAGCGACGGGCTTGCAGCGCGCCTCATGGGTGAATGAATTTTCCGCGCACCAGGTAATTCATGGCCAGTGCCGTTGTGTACGCGGTAAACTCCGTCAAATGCTCTGGCTCTCTGCGCTGGTCCACGCGCAGACCGAGGTCTTCAACCCGCTTGCAAATGGCCTCCACCAGCCGCTTCACGATCGGACGCTGCACGCCGCTCCAATACGCGACTTTGTCGACAATGGGCTTGCGATGTTGGCGCAGCATCTCATGGGCCAGCCTGACGCCCTTCGTTCGCCGGCGAGAAGTATTGAAGATGTCCGCTAAGTCGGCGTCGAGCGCCAATTCTTCGACTGGAACTTCCCCCGGCAAACTGAGCCGATAGAACTCGCCGACTGTCGTTTCCATCTCGTCGACGGTAATGTCGGTGCGCCCGCGACGCCGGATAGGTTCCGCATCGCCCACTTTTCGCGCCATGCGATCGACATATCGGAGCTTCGCCAGCGCGCTCCAGCCCTTATAACGCTTCCGCCATTGCGATCGCGGCGTCAACCAAACGGCAAAGGTTTCTGCAAAATCTTCGTCGGGATGCTTCTGCGCGTACCACCCTGCCATGTGGCGAACGAACTTCCGTGAAAACGGTATGGGGCGGTAGTTATCCCGATACGCACGCCGGAACGGGCCGAACAGGTCGCGCCACTCTGCCGACTTGTAAAGCTGATACGCGTAATTGAACGCGTGTCCCGCTTCATGGCGCATGTACATCATGATCTCGCGAGTGTCTTCGAGGTCGTTCATCTCGCGCTCGAGTTGAGCCAAATCAGAGTTCGCCAGGTAGAACGGCATACCGATGACGGGCTCGCCTGACGGGCATCCCCATTCGTCGGTGAGATAGCACAGCGGACGGAACTTGTGGAGGCCCTTGGCTTCCAGTTCGCGATAAAGCTGCTGAACGAATCGCTCCAGCGGAGAGCCTTCGAGCTTGAGCCCCAGCTCGCGGATGGGTTTGGCGAGTGTCTCCTGAAACTCCGCTCGAGTTTGCTCCAGATTGCGCAAGTGGCTATTCAGATTTCTATACCACTGGACCTGAGTTGGTACGGAAGGGCGTATCGCTTTTGCACATAGTATTGAGGGCACGCCTCCGCAGAGCGCTGCGCTTCATTGCGCCGGCTGGCGCGACAACCACTGAAATAAAAGGGGTTCTGAACCAGAATCGGGCAGAGGAAAACGAAGCCTGAATCCCTCCGAGATGCGAACCGCGGCGAGCGTCTCTTCGGTGTAATCGATGTCGGAGAGAAGGGGATCCGATTGCGAGTGCAATCGAGCATTTGTTGCAAGCAATGCTGGCGGTGGATGGAGCCGGTGGCCATTGGCTTCGGCACAACCACTTCTGAAGCGGCTCTGCCCCTGGCAATGGAACGAATGGAAGAGTTCGGCGTGCCGCGGTGGATCGCTTCGTTTGTGATCCCTCTGGGCTACGGCTTCAGTATGTGCGGCTCAAGTGTGTACATCTCTTTGGCCGCGGTCTTTGCTGCGCAGGCCGCGGGAATCCATTTAACACTTGGGCAGCAGGTCGCGATGCTCGGCGCTCTCGCGTTAGCCAGCAAGGGAATGGCGGGCGTGTCGCGGGGGGTCTTTGTGATCCTGCTGGCGACGGCGAGCAGCGTTCATCTTCCAACAGAAGCCATTCTTATGATTTTGGGCGTAGACACGATCATGGATATGGGAAGAACCGCCGTAAACGTGCTGGGAAACTGCGCTGCCAGCGCAATCATCGAGCGAACTGAGGACAAACTCGTGTTTTCGCGCCTTTCGAGTAGCGACGCATAGCCCTCGGCGGGTTGCAGCGAATTTGCATCGGCAACCTGCCGGCCTCTTCCGCCACACCTTATTCACGGCGCAGTAAACAAGACATCCGGATAACGATGCTGTTTTCTGTTCGTTACAGGTTTGCTCAACATATCCCCAATAAGAGCCAAACTGGAAAAACGGCGTCTCGTGGAGACTTTTTATCGTTCGAATGTGTTCAGCAAGAATGCGTCCGCCATGGACTGATTGCCGATGTCATTGGGATGTATGTGATCGCCCGGATCCAAGCCGGTGCGCAAGCGCGAGGGATGGTTCGGATCACGCACAACGGCATCGAAGTCAACAACCGAATCGAATTCGCCGCTGCTTCTTATCCAAGTATTCACTGTTTGGCGCGTGGCTTCGCCCACGGGGCCAGCCAGCCAGACTCCCTCTTCAGGCGTGAGCGTTGCGCCGATGACCTTGATGCCGTTGAGATGTGCGCGGGCGATCAACTGCCTGTAGCCGGCGATAAGATCCTCTGCCACCAAAGCGCCCGGACCGGTGATCTGCCCGTGAAGATTGATGTCGTTGATTCCCTCTAGCAGCACCATCCAGCGCACTCCCGGCTCGCCGAGAATATCGCGATCGAATCGCGCCAGTGCGCTCACTCCGGCTCCGTCGCGAAGCACCTCGTTGCCTGAAATTCCTTCATTGAGGACGGAGATGCGGGGCCCCGCCTGCAAATCATTCAGCCTTGCAGCAAGCAATGTGGGCCACGCGCGATCGGCATCGCCGGTGGTGCCGAAGCCATCGGTAATCGAATCTCCGAGGCACGCGATGGCAAAACTCGAAGACGGCGCCTCCACGTCAATGCTGCGAAGCCACAGGTAGCCGGTGGTCGTGTCTCCTTTGGGCATTGATACAGAAGTCGTCGTGTCTCCGCCGGCAATATACGATGTGTGCAGGCCAACCATGTGATTTGCGGGCTCTCCATCGCTCTTTGCCACATACAGCGAAACGGCAAGGTCGGACATCGGCTTCACGTCCATATCGATCTCGTCGCTCACAATTACGGCGCCCGGACTGATCTCGACACCCGGGTTCCCGCTGAATGTAACCTTGTGATCGCTTGCAGGATCGATTGAAGATTCGGAGGTTCGTATTGCAATATGGGCATCGGCGATAGAGACAATTCCAAGCCCGAACGCATTCGAGAACTCGATCCTTAGTCTGTTGCCTCCGATGCTCGTATGCACAATCATCCGGACTGTCTGATCCTGAACCGTCTTCGGGATGCGAAGCGGCATGGCTGGTCCCTTGAGCTTGGAGAAATCGGGCATGGTGACGCCGGGTGGCAATTGAGGGATCTCCTGAACCGTCCGGCTTAGCTCCAGCGCGGTGGCCCAGGTGGCAACCCAGTGATCGGCACGGTTCCCGCCGGATTGCGCAGCTATGAAACTTCCGCCGAGAGAGGCGACCATGATCAGCACGAGACACCGAACCCAATTCGACATTCATCACCTCTTACGAGCAGTTAATTACAAACTTCCTGGGCATACAGGACGGTTTGAGTTAGGACTTACTTCAACGCGGCCAGCTGGAATCATTCGTTCACGTCTCCAAGCTGACTCCGCCGCAAGCCGGCGAGGACGCGTGCATGGTCTCAATCGCTCGCCAGGTGGCGATCGAAGAACTTGATCATGACGTTGAATGCGTCGCGCGATTCCGGCACGTCGGCATTGTAGAAAAAGCCATGGAAGAGCCCCTCCCAAACATGTAACTCGGCGTCAACGCCAAGTTTCACCAGCTGCTCATGGGTATAGATAGCTCCGCTGTAGGCGAAGTCGCGCGTTCCCGTGATCAACAAAGTGGGAGGAAATTTTGCCAGTACTTCAGGCGAATCAAGCGGCGACACGAGCGGGTCATGCTTCCCGGCCGTACTGAAATAGCCAAGTGCCGAGGCGCCCGGAGGACCGGCAGGCGGCATGCGCGCTTCGCCAAGCGGAAATGCCATATTGGCTGCGTCTCCACCAAAGCCGCCGGCCGATGCGCAATAAACTCCGATGGCGCCTGGAGAGGGGAGGCCGTGCGCCTCGAACCAGGCCATCGACATCGCAGTCAGCATGCCGCCGGCCGAGCAGCCGTAGATTCCGATACTGCGCGGCTTATATGTCTTCAGCAGGCGAGAGTAAACGCTGGCAACGTCTTCGCTCGCTGCCGGGAATTTGTTGTCCGGCCCCTCGCGGTAATCGACCGTAATCACCTTGATGCGCATGAGCGCCGCAATCGGGATTGATTCCAGTTCAGCGCATCCCGGCCAGCAGCCTGAAAAACCCCCGCCATGCAGATTCACGAGAACCCTGTGTTGGTTTCGCGCGGAGATTCCGCCTTTCGGCGTGTATTCAACCACGTGCACACCGGCGATCTGAAGATCTCTTTTATCGACAGCGAAAAGCGCGTTGTCCCGCTCAATGAACGGCTTCATAAAGAACGGAACACCGTGATCCTGTTTGACGAGTTCCGGATCCTGCATCTGAATGAGGTGTTGGGAGACGTAAGCCTTGGCCTCCGGGCTCAGAAAGCTAGACACGGGAACCGTTAGCGGTGGAACATGCACTGTGCCATCGGCGTCCGCTGTCACTTTTGCGGGGGCAGGAGCATCCTGAGCCGTTGCATACTTGGATGCAGCGGCGACTATGAAAGCAAGTGCAAGGACGGTGCGCAGGTTCGAGCGGAGCGAAGCGGTCATCATCGTGTAACCCTCATGGGTGAGCCATTGAACGCCAGAAACGCCGGATTGTGTACTGCGCAGTATCGCGGCGCTCCTGGCTTGAGTTTCAATCGTGTGGCAGTGCCGAACTGCATTTACTGATGAAGATATCGGTCAAAGAACCTGGCAATGACTTCATAGGCCTCTCGAGACTCCGGTAGATCGGAGTCGTACCAGAACGCATGCGGCAATCCGTCCCAGACATGCAACTCGGCCACTGCGCCGGCATGGTTCAGCGCGTTGCAGGAGTTGACTGCCGAAGAATACTCGAAGCCGCGCGTGCTGGTGATGAACAGTGTAGGCGGAAACTTCGCAAGCAGATCGGGCGAATTGATGGGATAAACAAGCGGATCATTGGGGTCAGCGCCACCCAGGTAAGCGGGGAATTCGATCGACGGCGGCGCGACGCCCGGATGGGGAGCTGGCGGCGCCTGCATCCCCATGAGCGGTCCCACCACATGAGCTGAGTCACCGGCAAACATGCGGCCCAGCGATGCGCATAAAATCCCGATCGCAGCGGGGTTGGGAAGATTGTGCTTCTCAAACCACGCAACGGACATTCCTGTCAGCATGCCTCCCGCCGAGCAGCCATAAAGGCCGATATGCTGCGGGCTGTAATCTTTCAATACCTGCCAGTAAACTGCCGCAACATCTTCGCTGGCAGCAGGGAACTTCGACTCGGGCCCCATCCGGTAATCGATGCTGATGACCTTGATTCTTTCGATCGATGCTATGGGAATCGACTCAATCAGGGACGCGGTTCTGGCGCCCGAAACAAATCCTCCGCCGTGAACGTTAAGCAGCACTCGATCGCTATTCTTATCGGCAATTCCATCCGTGGGGGTTACGATTTGCGTGAAAACTCCGCCTATCGTTCTCTCCTCAATCTTGACTGGATAGCGCGTTTCGATCGGGTCCAAAAACCATCGCATGATTTCGTCCTGCCTGGCGCGATAGCCTCTAATGTCGTGATCGGCGCTCGGACCCCCGTCAAAAGGCTTGTCGACAAGAAGATGAATCATGTAAGTCCGGGCTTCCGGGCTCAATAAGTTGGATAAGGGAACGGAAAGATGGTCGATGACGACCGTGCCGTCAGATTTGGAGTGGCCAGGCTCTTCGGCCCACATCGACCTGCGAGTGCCGTTTATGCAGAGCGCGCTCGCAGCCATCCCGGCAAAGATTGCAACGCGTCGCATCATAGAGAACTTCCCATTGTCCTGGCTGAACTCCCGGTGGCTGCGATCGGTGTCCAACAAGAGAAAACCGATCGCGCTGGGTGGGTAAAAAAGTGGGCTGATGCATGTCTGGGAGAGCATCAGCCCTTGTTGAACCTCGTGTTTTTACATCAGGAAAGTCTGATTCGAGAGCTTTCCGTCGCCATTGGGTTTACGGGCAAATCAGGAAGTTGCGCTGAGAAATCTCAGAACGTGATCCTGCCCTCGAATTGCGCCGTGCGAGGAATATTCGCCTGCGTGGTTACCTCTCCGAACCCCGGCACGCCTACCAGACTGCTGGGCAAACCGAACTGCGGGTGGTTGAACAGGTTAAAGATCTCTCCTGAAAACTTGAAGGTAGCTTCGCGCGGCAGACCAAAACTCTTGCTGAACACCGTATCGAAGTTGGCAAGTCCGTTTCCGCGGAGACTTGGATCGACGCGGGGTTCGTTACCGAAGCTGAATTCGCCCGGCTGCTGGAAGCACGCGGTGTTGAACCATTCTGCCGCCCGCGCGGCACTATGCACCGAGCCCTGTCCTGCTTTGTTGCAGCCGGCGGTGTACGCGGGCCGAATGACTCCCGACTGTCCTGGACCAAAGGGCGCTGTGCCTGCGCCAAACTGGCTTAAGATGTTTGCCGGAGCCGTTAGCGCAATGGGCGGGCCGCTACGGAAGATTGTAATTCCGTTCACTCGCCAACCACCGAGGACCGCATTCGCTGCGCCGCTCATCGTGCGGAGATATGGTTGCCCATGACCGAAAGGCAGGTCAAAGCCATAATCGATCACAAGATTACTCTTGATGTCCTCCATGCTCAGCGATTTCTCAGCCTTCAGATTGTAGTTGTCCTGCGGAATTCCCTGAGCTCCCTGGCCATCGAGGAATGAGCTGGTGTTGTCGGTATCGCTCATAATCTGGCCGAGGGTATAGGCCACCTGCAGGATATCGCCATGGGTCATGCGCAGATCGTATTGCATCTGCAAAGCACCATAGGTCGAATTGCCGTAGCGTGGATTGTACTGCAGCATTCCATCGGGATACTGCGGATGAGGTTCGAGAAGGTAGCCCTCCTCAACGGTTGGGCCGCCGACGACCGAGGTTGCGGGCAGTATGCCGAAGAACGGATTCGGGACCTGTTTTAGAAGATTCGCTTGCAGAGAATCATATTGGTCCGGAAGCTGGTTCAGGTTGTAGCCGGGACCTGTGTAGGCGCTGGCAATAACGAGATGGGTACCTTTCGCGCCGGCATAAGCGATGGTCAGGCTGCTTTTTGCTCCGAGCGCTTGCTGCACAGCGGCGTTCCACTGCTGCGTATAGCCGTAGGGAACTTCAGGAAGGCCTGCCCATACACCCCCGCCCAACAGAGCGTTCAGCGCCGCCTGGGTATGGCCGCCAGGCAAAACAAAGCCGTTCGGCAAGGGATTATCCACTGTGGCAATGAGAGGTTGCCCCACGGTGTTGGTGTAGTTTGTGTTTGCGCGATTGATCGGGTTCAACTGGGGTCCTTCCTGCGCCAAATCTGGCGGCAGGTACGAGATTCCGTATCCGAGACGAAACACAGTTTTCGGTGTGATTTGATAATCCAACCCAGCTCGAGGAGCAAACAGCTGCCAATGAAGCATTTCATCTCTGGTGCCTGAGTACTGCGAACTGCCAAGCAGAGCCGTCGAACCGGTAAGCGGGACGGTCTGACTGGTTGCCGGATTGGTGTAGGACGAAATCCCGCCGATGGTGACCGCGGCGTTGGGTAGCAGCACTGAATCAAGGTCATGCTCTTCGGAAAATGCTCCGGGCTGGGTCCAGCGCACTCCCGCGGATGCTGTAAGTTTCTTGGTTACCTGGTAGGTGTCGGAAACATACAGCGCATAGTCATGCAGATAGGCATGCTCTGTGCCGCCGTATGATCCAGTTGTGCCCGATGGGATGCCCATCAGGAAGGATGCCAGGGCGTTGCCAGTCGTCGTATCGGTGGCCGACGAGGCGGTATAGAACGGCGTAGCATTCAGGCCATAGGTCCAATATCCATAGGCTTCCCACAGCATCTGGCGCCATTCGCCGCCGGCCTTGATGGTGTGGTGGCCGTGAACCTTCGTCATACCTCCGCTGATGCCCCACACGTTGTTATTCCAATACAGGGTGCTCTGAGCCGCACCGATGCTATAGCCTTGAATGCCGAGAGCGGGCAAAATGCCTTGACGATTCTCGCTTTCGCCCTGAATGGTGCCATAAGCAGTGCCCAGCGACGACATATTGAAGCCATTGCTCAGGATCTGCTGGAAGTTGTAGTTCTCAAGGTACGAAAGATGAATGTCGGCAAAAGTAGTCGCATTGAAGGTGTGGCTGTCGCCGACTTCAGCTTCCTGCGTATTGTTTCCGGTCGGACCCAAGCCCGTATTCGTGCCCGTCGGATCGCTGGGCCCATTATGGGGATTCCAGTATGTGTAGCGCACAAAGAGCGAGTCTTTCTCATCGGGCGTCACATCTCCCCGTACATTGAATTGAGTCTGGTAACCCTCGGAAGGCGCAGAGGCCGAGAAGTTTGTCGTGAAAGGCGTTTGCGTTATCCGCGATTCGTTGGGAGTCTCCAGTTTTGCAATGTTCTGGGCGGTAGTGTCTATATAAGTTAACTTATTGCCGGGCAGCGGGGTTCCGGGCGTGCAACCATACGACCCGACGGCAGGACAATAAATGACCTGCGGATCGGCGGAGAAATCGCCCGCCAGTTCCTTTGTGGTTGGCATGGTTTCGCTCTCGGGCGAAGATAAAAGCAGGGACTCGTGCTCCCAGGAAAAGAAGAAGAAAGCCTTGTTTCTGACAATCGGTCCGCCGAGGTTGGCCCCATATTGATTCTGGTGCAGCGGTGTCTTTCCCAGATTGTCGTGGTTGCTGAACCAATTGTTCGCGTCCAGATCCGTGTTGCGCAGGTACTCATATGCGTTCCCGTGAAACGCATTTGTGCCGC
Organism: uncultured Occallatibacter sp.; assembly: GCA_964533905.1. Lineage (GTDB taxonomy): Bacteria > Acidobacteriota > Terriglobia > Terriglobales > Acidobacteriaceae > Telmatobacter. The sequence goes on from CAZHOO010000058.1 coordinate 10,730, forward strand.
TCTTGGTGACGATCTCAACGACGCCACCGCCGTATCCGCCGAATTCCGGGCTTACGTTGCTGGTGGAAACGCGAAACTCCTGAACGGCATCCTGGGTGGGAACGAGCGGATCCACATTATTCTCGGCAATATTCTGCTCCATGCCATCAATAAAGAAGATGCTCTCACCGCTAAAGCCACCGCCAATCTGGTAGTTGTTGTATGCAATCGCCTGCGTCTGCCCGTCGCCCTGATTGGACATGGTGCTGCCCTGGGTTCCGCCTCCCGGAACCACGCCGGGAATGAAGTCGAGCAGATTGTTTACATTGCGTCCATTCAGCGGTGCCTCCTCAACTTGCTGGCCCTGCACGACGCCGCCAAGTGACGCGCTCTCGGTCTGCATCTCGGATTGAGCAGCGGACACGACCACCGTCTGACTTTGTGTACCCACTTTCAAGGTCACATCCAACCGCACAACGGCGCCAACTTGAAGGTTGATTCCGCTTTGCGTGAGCGACTCAAAGTCCTTCTTTGTGACCGTAATGTCATACACGCTCGGATTGAGGTCGACGAAGCTGTAATTACCGGAAGCGCCCGTTACCGCGGTCTGGCTCGCATTGGTCGCGGTGTTCTTCAAAACAACCGTGGCATCCGGAACAATGGCGCCCGAGGGGTCGGTCACCAGACCCACGATAGACCCGGAACTGGTTTGCGCGCGAGCGTTCACCGTGAAGGCGACGCAACTGAAAAGCATCAGCAGCAGGAACGCTGCTGTGTGCATCACCGGTAGGCGAACTAACCCATTAGCCCAGGATTTCATCGCCAGGTTTCTTTGCTTCATCCTCATAAAGCCTCCTGCTTGCAATTTCTGTTTCCGAATTCCCATGCCAACTGACCCTTGAACCAGGAGAAAGCGGCGTTGCGTGTGTGAGGGTCCTGATGCGGCCTGCTGACCGGCTGAAACCCAACGACTGACAATCCCCTACCGAGCGCAAACTCGATGGCCGCGGAGCCGACAATTCCTCTGCGATTCGGATTCCGGCAAATATAGAACTGGGGATTGCTGCTTACCATTTTCGAACGAAATGCTAGATATTTCATTCGCACTTGTCAATAACAAAATTATTGACATGTATTTGCAATTTCTGCTAACCTGTAAATACATTTTGGCAAACGTTGATAAGAAACAGGTTAGAATCACCATGTGGAAAGCGGAAGTTAATCACGCACTGTGAATATCGGCTAAGTTGCGAAGCGAGGAGACGGCGAGCTGATAGATATACTTGGCGAAACACGACCATACTGGTCACGCTCGACGGGAGTGAGTCATGATGGCAGAAAATCTCGAAGTTGAGTCCCTCGGCGGAACCCCCAAGTACAAGCAGATTTACACCCGCCTGCGGAGCGCACTGGCGAATCGCGAATTCGCGCCAGGCGACAAGCTGCCGAGCGAAAACGAGCTCGTCGAGCAGTTCGGCGCCAGCCGTCCCACGGTCGGACGTGCCCTGGCCCAACTGGAGAACGAGGGCCTGGTCGAGCGCAGGGCCGGCTCGGGAACCTTCGTTCTGGAGGAGAAGAGCACAGAGAATTTCGTTCTCGGCCTCCTCATCCCGGACCTTGGAGTGACTGAGATCTTCGAGCCCATCTGCCGCGGCATCTCTATTGAGCGCACCGGACCCTCCCACGATCTGCTGTGGGGGGCGACGCTCTCTCCTGGAGCGCCGGTTGAAGACCAGGCGCAGCAACTGTGCGAGTACTACCTGCAGCGTAAGGTCTCGGGCATCTTCTTTGCACCCCTGGAACTGGCTGCGCAGAACGAAGAGATCAACCGCCGCATCACGGCCGCTATTGACGAAGCTCAGATTCCGATTGTCCTTTTGGACCGTGATCTTTACGCATATCCACAGCGCAGCAACTACGATCTCGTGACGATCGATCATCGCCGCGCTGGATTCGTGATTGCCCAGCATTTGATCGAACGCGGCGCAAGGCGCATTGTCTTCTTCAGCCGACCGCATTCGGCGCCCACTGTCGCTATGCGCACCGCGGGCGTTTTCGAAGCCATCCATGCGTCCGCAGATCGTCATGTCAGTGGGTGGACCGAATCCGGAGATCCAAACGATGTTGCTCTGATCCGCTCCATCCTGACGCGGCATCGGCCGGATGGTTTTGTCTGCGCCAACGATTTCACTGCAGCACGCCTGATGACCTCGCTCTATACTCTCGGCGCGGACGTTCCATCCCAGGTGAAGGTAACGGGCTTTGACGACGTGCGCTACGCCAGCCTGCTGCAAACGCCGCTCACCACCATACACCAGCCCTGCCTTGAACTGGGCGCTACCGCCCTTGCCGCCATGTTTGCACGCATTAAGAATCCTGCCATGCCGGCCCGTGACTATCTCCTCGATTTCAAACTTGTTGTCCGTCAGTCGACGGCTTTATCAGACCCCGGCAGCGTATCAAATCCTTCGCTGGAGAGCAGCGCCAATAGAGAATAATCCGCGCGCGAGAGACTAATCCGCATTGCGAACCATGATCGACGGAGGATTTAAAGGGGAGTTGACAGTGAAGATTCTCAGCATGGGTGAAGTTCTCTGGGACGTGTTGGGCGAGGTGGAGTACCTCGGAGGCGCGCCTCTCAATTTTGCGGCCGTGTTGCAAAGGCTTGGAAACACGGCCGCGGTAGTGACCGCCGTCGGCAAAGATGAACGCGGCATCCGGACGCTCAAGGCCATGCAGGATCTCGGCCTGACCACAGAATTTGTGCAGCAAGTCAACGAGCGGCCTACAGGCACCGCATTCGTTTCCACAGATGGAGATCGGAACGTAGTCTTCACAATTGATCGGCCGGCGGCATTCGATTTTGTCGAGGTCGATGCGTCGCTGCTTGAGCGCGCGGTTCACTTCGCCCCCGACTGGCTTTATTTCGGAACCCTCGCACAGGCGAACCCGCGCGTGGAAACGGCGCTCCAGCGTTTGGTCAAAAACCTTCCTGAAACACGGTGTTTCTACGACGTGAATCTGCGCAGGGGACATTGGAATCTGGCACTGGTCGAAAGGCTTTCCTCTGCGGCCCATGTTCTGAAGCTCAACCGTCACGAAGCCGAAATACTCCATGAACTAACGAGGGGAAAGAGCGATTTCAGCCTCGAAGACTTTTGCGGCCATTGGTCTTCGACATACAACATTCCAACCATTTGCGTGACTCTGGGTAGCCGCGGGTGCGCCATCTTCAATCACGGCAAGTTGCACTCCTTCGAAGGATTTACGGTCGAGGTAGTCGATACGGTTGGCTCAGGCGATGCCTTCGCCGCGGCCTTTCTGCACGGACTGAACGCCGGTTGGCCGATCGAAGAAAATGCCACCTTTGCAAACGCGCTCGGTGCGCTCGTCGCCGGCCGACGGGGAGGAACTCCCGACTGGAATATCGAGGAGCACTTTGCGCTGATTCGCTCCCGCTCTGCGTCACACAATAAATCGAACTCGTCCGCACCGCGGTGACCCGCGCGAGATCTTCCATGAAAAACCAGGTTCAATTGATTGCCTATGTCGATCGCCTCTCCGCAGGCAGAATTCAGGATCTTGCCTTACTGCTCAATGGTCCTTTGGCAGACGTCTTCGGAGGGGTTCACTTACTTCCCTTCTTCGATCCGATCGACGGTGTTGATGCCGGATTTGATCCCATCGACCACACGCGGGTCGATCCCCGGCTGGGTACGTGGGACGACCTGCGCGCGTTGGGCGGCCGCCTGGAGCTCATGGCCGACCTGATCGTCAACCACGTTTCCAGCCAGTCGCCGCAGTTTCAGGACTTCTCTGAAAAAGGCGCCAATTCCCCTTACGCTGGAATGTTCCTCACCTATGATCGCGTCTTCCCGCAGGGCGCCACGGAAGCCGAACTGCTGCGCATCTATCGCCCGCGGCCCGGGCTTCCGTTTACCTACTCAACCATGCGCAATGGCGAAAAGAAGCTGCTCTGGACCACCTTCACGCCGCAGCAAATCGATATCGACGTGACCCATCCGCAGGGCCGTGCCTACCTGAGCGCAATTCTGGAGCGATTTCATACAGCCGGCATTCGCGCCATTCGCCTTGACGCTGTCGGCTACGCCATCAAGAAACCGGGCACCAGTTGCTTCATGATCCCGGAAACTTTCGGCTTCATCGCCGAGCTCACGAAACAGGCCCGCGCCCTCGGCGTGGAAGTTCTCGTCGAGGTGCACAGCTATTTCAAGCAACAGGTCGAGATCGCCCGTCAGGTTGATTGGGTCTACGATTTCGCGCTGCCGCCACTGATTCTGCATGCCCTTTACGCGGCCGATGCCCAACCACTTTGTGAATGGATGAAGGTCCGGCCGCGCAATGCCATCACCGTCCTCGACACGCACGACGGTATTGGAGTCATCGATGTCGGCGCCGACCAGCAAGGCAATCCGGGCCTGCTTGCGCCCGAGGCCATCCATAACCTGGTCGAAGAAATCCATCGCCGCAGCCATCACCAGAGCAAACAGGCCACTGGAGCTGCGGCCAACAACCTTGACCTCTACCAGGTCAACTGCACCTACCTCGACGCGCTTGGCGGCGATGAAACCCTCTACCTCATCGCGCGCGCCATCCAGTTCTTCGTGCCCGGCATTCCCCAGGTCTATTACGTCGGCTTGCTCGGCGCGCACAACGACATGGAACTTCTGGCCAGGAGCGGCGTGGGCCGCGATATCAACCGTCACCACTTCACGCGGGGAGAAATTGCCGCATCACTCAACACTACGTTCGTCAAGCGGATCATCGCGCTCATTCAGCTTCGCAACAATCATCCCGCATTCAACGGCGACTGCAACGTGGAATCGACGTCACACGATCGCCTCGCAATCCGTTGGCGTCACCATGAGAATTGGGCTTCGCTCGCGGTCGACCTCAGCGAACCGTGCGCGACACTCGAATACTCCAATGGCCCGAATAACGCGGCGGCCATGGCCATTCCAGCCAGATGATCCACGAAGGAGGCGTTTCTCGGTGACCGCTCACGCGCCCAGCGCAAATCACTTTGTGATCCGCGCTCTGACCTACCTCATGTTCATGATGTTCGCGATGACCACGGACTCGGTCGGAGTCATTATTCCCGAGGTGATCCGGACCCTCCATCTGAGCGACACCGCCGCAGGCGCATTTCACTATGCCAGCATGTCGGGCATCGCTGTAGTTGCCATCTTTCTGGGATTTCTGGCCGATCGCTTCGGGAGAAAGTGGACTATCATTCTTGGCCTGGCGTTGTTTGCCCTTAACTCGTATCTCTTCGCGGTTACCAATTCCTTTGCTGTTTTCGTCATCCTTCTTACCGTTTCCGGAGCCGCGATTGGCATCTTCAAGACCGGAGCGCTGGCCCTGATCGGCGATATTTCCGATTCGACGCAGCAACACACCTCGACGATGAACACCGTGGAAGGCTTCTTCGGCGTGGGCTCCATCGTCGGCCCGCTCATTGTCGCCCGGCTGCTGCTGGAAGGTGTCTCCTGGAAATGGCTCTATGTAATTGCCGGCTCTCTTTGTGTCCTGCTGATTATTACGGCGTCTCTGGTGCGCTATCCGAATACAGCCCGGCGCTCCGAAGAGCCGATTAATCTGCGCCGCACACTCCGCATGCTTAGAAACCGCTATGCACTGGCTTTTTCCATAGGCTGTTTTCTCTACGTTGCCGTTGAGTGCGCCATTTACGTCTGGCTGCCCTCCTACCTCAAAGAGCACAGGCCCTCCTCTGCGTTTATGGCGGCCTACGTTATATCGATCTTCTTCATCCTGCGCGCCTCCGGGCGCTTCGTGGGCGCATGGGTCATAGCGCGATGGAACTGGACGACCATTCTCGCTCTCTTCAGCGGCGCGATTCTCACCTGCTTTATCGGCGCCATCTTCGGCGGAGCCGACGCGGCAGTTTATCTACTTGCTCTTTCTGGCGTGTTCATGTCGGTCATCTATCCCACTCTCAACTCGAAGGGGATCAGCTGTTTTCCGAATTCTGAGCACGGCGCCATCTCCGGAGTTCTGCTCTTCTTCACCTGTCTCGGGGCGGCCCTCGGACCGCTTTCGATGGGCGTTGTCAGCGACCTGTTTGGAGGCCTGCAGGCTGGATTCGTTCTGGCAACCGTCTTTGCCGCCTTGCTTTTCCTGGGACTGCTCTATAACTGGATTGCAAATCCGGCCCGCGCTGTGCTTCTTCACTCCGACGAGACGGAGTATGGCCTGCACCAGTGAATCGGCCGGAACGCCTCCGAATGGCCGGTAGTTCGCTGGAGGTCCGCCGATAACATTCGTTGGTGCATCTTTCGTCAATCGCGAAGCAGGCTTCGCAGGTAGGCTGCGCCTTGGCTTGCGATCTCCATCGGAGAGACATTCCACTCAGCCCACAGCGTGCCCGGACCATCCTTGACTTCGGGCAGAAAACCGAATCCTTCGATCATGAGATAGCCCTGATAACCGATCGCGTGCAACGCTTCGACGATAGCGGGAAAGTCGACATGCCCCTGCCCCAGAAGGCTGCGATCGTTCTCGCTGATGTGCATGTGCCTGAGGCGATCACTTAAAGAGAGAACCGCCGCAGCGGGATTCTTTTCCTCGATATTCGCGTGGAAGGTGTCAATGGTGACGCCTACGCGCGGATGCCCCACGGCCTGGCACAGCGCGAACGCTTCCTTTGCCGTCCGCAGGAAAAACGTCTCCGAGCGATTCACGGGTTCAATTGAAAGTGTGACGTCACACGCATCGAGCGTTTCTCCGAGTGATTGAAACACTTCATTCGCCCATTGCCACTCGTCGGCCGTCGGCCGGTGGCCGGTGAAATAGCCAATCGGCGCGTAGAGAGGACCTCCCAGCAGTTTTGCACCCAAACAAGCGGTCATTTCTACGCACTGCTTCAAGTGGCGCAGTGCTCTATCGCGAACGCCGGCATCGGGACTGATGGGGTTGACCCCGGCAGGAAGAATGGCGCAAACCGTGCATTCCAGGCCACTCTGCTCGAAGGCAGATCGGATCTCGGCCGCGGCAAGCATCGATGGATCGAACATCGGAATCTCGAAGCCGTCCATGCCCAAATCCCGAATTGCAGGCAACAGATCGAGAAGCCACGGCTCGATCTTTCCTGCCCATGCGAATGCACTCACTCCAAGTTTCATAGGTCAATGTTAATCCGCGGTTGAGCCTCGCCAGAATTCCATCTGGCGATGAACGTGGGCCAGATGCGCCGGTTCCGCTCGTGCACTGCGAGGAATCTTGGATTCGCGAAGAGCCGCGTGATGGTTGCTGAGCCATTAAATATGTAGGAAAGCTCCGCTTGGCGTCGCGGGACTAACCTCTCCTTCGACGAGCTGGATCGGGGTCTCAGCTCAGCAACGGGAGCTTTTCCTCAAGGCCATTCTTGACCGCGTCGTCATTCATCCGGCATCGGTCGAGGTGAAGATGCGCAAAGAGCCCCTCATCCAGCAACTGGCTGAGAAGACCAGCCCCCAATCGAACGAGTGCCGTGAATGCATTTCCTTATCTTGCCCGTTTCGCGTTGCAAATCATGGCAAGGTATTGCGTCTGATCGTGGGTAATGATCAGGCCCCGTCTCAGATCAACACCCATGCTATCCTCAAAGCCGTCATGCGAGCGCGCGTCTGGCGCGAACAGCTTATCTCGGGGAAGGCCCATGGGATTGGACACCTCGCCAGCCTGAATCACTTTCACGTGGCGTATGTCAGAAGAATCCTTCCCTTCGCACGTCTAGGCCCGGCTGCTTTTGAGGCAATTCTGAATGGACAAATCGCTTCAGACCTCAGCCTTGATTCGTTGCTCGGCCGAATCCCGATGGCCTGGAAAGAGCAGGCGGCGATAATTGGCCGAGCATAGAAAGCAAACTGATGCCAACTGAATAGTTGCATAATCGCCGGTGCGCACGGGAAGCCGAATTCACGTCCACGTGGAAAGTCACCGACCTGAAATCAGTAAGCCCTCGGGCGCTTATCGAGACTCGTTTCAGCCCACTCGTTGAGTGAGGTTTGCCTCACAGCCGCTACCATGGCATGCTAATTGCAAATTGGAGACTTGCACGTTTTCAGCAGGGACGGACCTCAAGGAACCTGATACGTTCGAGAAAACCATTGCAATACGCAGGCTTAATGAGCGTGATCTAAATCACCGCTACCGGAAGCCCCGGCACTGGATGATTCCAGTCAGGACCCGGGATCTCTGCACTATGAATTGGGGTAGAAAAGGCGCGTTGCTGATGTTGTCAGTTGTGGTCTTCTGGGCCGCAACGCCGGTGTCCGCGTGCCTGCTCGGTCTGAGGAATTCGAGTCAGCCCGACTGCTGTGGCGCGATGGCGCAGGGATGTAGCTCGCTTGAAATGTGCGCGAGCAGTCCATGCTGCCAGTTCCAGGGACAGAACCCCGCCGTTACTCCGGTCCCTCAATACACCACGGAGCATGCACAGAAACTGGCGTTGGTTCCACATCAGGCCGGTATGGAATTGGCCGCCGCTCCTGGCGGCGGTCACGGGAATGCTCTTGAAACGCCGCCGTCGAAATTCCCACCGGGCGGCGCCTTCGCACTCCGAATCTAAGACTCCTTCTATCGCAGGCTGAACCTGGGCCTTGGTGTGCCTCTGCGCCTTGATGCGCATTGCCAGCGCACAGCAAAGCTCGAGCACTGAATCTCCATTGGAGGGAGTCATGAAATCTTTACTTGTTGCACTTCTTGTTCTGACAGCCGCTGCGTCCGGCGGCATCTGCCGCGCGCAAATGGCCGCAGGGAACGACGGCCTCGCGAGCATAGCGGTTCTACTCCAGGAACACCATGAGGCTGGGGATTCCGCGCCGGTACTGACGCTCGATGATGCGGAGCGAATCGCACTTGCTGCGAATCCGGAGATCGAAGTAGCAGTCAGACGCGTTGCCGTCGCCCAAGCGCACGTTTCAAGCACCGGGAAGCTGGACGATCCCATGGCGATGTATCGCGGATGGGGAGTTCCACTGCAGAAGCCGTGGAATTACAACGACGCGCAAAACATGTTCAGTATCAGCCAGACGTTTCCGGGCAAGGGAAAGCTGGCACTGCAGACGAGTGTCGCCGAGTCGAGCGCGGATGAGGCAAAGGCAGACCTTGAACAAGTACGCCTCGACGTTAGGGTCCGCGTGCACAAGGCTTTCGATGATCTGTTGCTCGCCAACGACGAGATGCAGATCCACGATCAGCATGAAGCGATTGCGCGCCAGGCGATTGAAGAGGCGCGGATCAAGTACACCAACGGGAAAGTGCCGCAACAAGACATGCTGAAGGCGCAGGTAGCGCTCACGCAGTTAGCCGAGCACATGATCCAGTTCGATCATGATGCCGATTTGGCGCGGGCCCGCCTTAACACGCTGTTGGGCCGAAATCCCGAATCGCCGCTGCTCGTGGCCGGTGAGCATGCCGCGCTTGGCACGCTGCCCCAGGCCGAAAGTCTTGACGATCTGGCGATGCGCTCACGGCCCGATCTGCTCGCGGCCCAGCTAGCTGCCGAGCGCAGCCATAAAGAGCAAGATCTGGCAAAGAAGGCTTACGTGCCGGACTTCACGGTGTCAGCGGGTTACATGATTCAGCCCTCCGGGCAAAGCATGCGCAACGCGTACATGCTGGAGGGCTCGATGAACCTGCCCTGGCTGAATCGCCGTAAGCACGACGCGGAGATTGCGGAGGCCACGGTGCAGACGACCGAGCAGGATGCCGAGCTGGCCGCGCTTCGCAACGCGGCGACGGGGCAGGTGCAGGAAGCCCTTGTAGAGGCGGAGTCCACGCAGAAACTTGCGCACCTCTATCACGACCAACTCCGGCCCCAGGCCGAAGCGACGCTCCAGTCGAGCGTGATCGCGTATGAGAACGACAAGACGGACCTGCTCGACTTGCTCGATAGCCAGATGACGGTCGTCAATATCGACCTTGCGTGGCTTCAGGCGGTTGGCGATTTCGACGCGCGGCTGGCGGATCTCGAAATGGCCACGGGCACCCCCATAACCCCATCCAATTCGCCGGCAACGGAGGTGAAGCCATGAAGACAAGCAGTTATCAATTTGCATTGGCGGCAGCAGTTGGCTCTTGCGCATTACTTGCAGCCGCTCTCGTGTATGTGCTTTTGCCTCGGTATCGCGCCGCTACGCAGGCGGCCTCGCAAGATCCAGTCGTGGCACGCGGACCCGCCGTGACTACGCAGCCAACGTCTCCTGCCGGAACTGCGCCCAATGCCGATCCCGGCCTTGCGCCGTTGCAATTATCGCCGCAACGAATGCAGGAGATCGGCGTTACTTCGGCGACTGCTGAGATGAAGGATGTGAGCGACGATCTGAGCGTACCGGGCAATGTGGACATCGATGAAGAACGGCTTTCGTATGTGCAGTCCCGCTTTCCCGGCTGGATTCAGGACGTCCAGGCGAATGCGACCTACCAATACGTGCGCAAGGGCCAGCGGCTATTCACCATGTACAGCCCGGACATTGTCAGCAGCGAGCAGGAGTACTTGCTGGCCCGCGAAAACAAAAGCGCATTCTCACAGGATATGCACGGTACCGGGGCGCAGGATGACGGCTGGATGCTGAAGGCCGCCGAAGAGCGCCTGCAGCAGTTCGGTGTTCCGGCGCAGGCCATCGCGGATCTGGAACAGACAGGCAAGGTGCAGCGAAACATCGCCGTCGAAGCGCCGGCTTCGGGCTACATTATTGACCGCGACGCACTGCCGAATGAGTACGTGCAGCCGGAGACAAAACTTTACACGATTGCCGACCTCTCCACGGTATGGGTGTATGCGAATGTGTTTCAGAACGACGTAGGCA
>CAZHOO010000059.1:0-10551 GCA_964533905.1 uncultured Occallatibacter sp.
TGAAATGGAAAACCTGCTGCATCTGGGTCGCTGTCTGGCCGCGCGCGCCGGCGTATGCCATTCCAAATGCAGTGGAGATGCTCTCCGGCGAGAAGAAAAGATTGCCCGGCTGCTTGGAAAGTTGCGCGTAGAGGTCGACGGCGAAGGCGTTGCTGCCGTTGACGGCCTCTGCCTGGTCGGCTGCCGGCGATGAAGGCGGAGCGGCGAAACCACCCTGAACGATCAACAGCGGGAATAGGAGAGAGAGAAGCGACTTCATGCGAGCATCCTCGATCGGCGTGCTTCCACGCATCCACTATTCGTAGAACGCAGGCCAAGACCTAACTTGCATCGAAAATCTTCGACGCTCGCTGCCCCGGCGTCGCTAGCCCATCAAGCCCTTGTGCCCGAGCCACGAGCGTACATACGACGCCTGGCCAATGTGATAGGTCTCGTGGATCGCCATAAAGTCGACGATTCCGCTGATCTTGCCATTCACGCTCGGCGGACCCTGCGTCGCGGCTTGAGCAAGCAAATCTTCCGGCACATTTTCAAGCCCGGCTGCAAGCGCCTTGCCCGACTCGCTCCATGCATTCAGCAGCAATTCCGGCGCTGGGCAAGCGGAGTCTTCCAATCGTTTCTTGCCGCGCCCAAAATGTTCCAGCACAGGCAGAGACCATTCAGTGCCGACGAAGTGCAGCATCCGCCCCCGGCAATATGCAAGATGGCCCACAATCCAGGAAATGTGGTTCGTGCTGTCACCGGGATGCTTGAGCCACTCCTCGGGCGACAGGTCCGCGACCGTTCTGGTTAGAAAATCGGAGTTGAAGCGATAGTTTTCAGCGGCGGCGACGATGACTGCGGGGACCGGCATGGAACCTCCTCTGTCTTGATTCTGCTCAAGACGTCTACGCGCGGCTCAGATAAGCGCCCTCGCTCGTGTCAACGCGAATCTTTTCGCCCTCATTAATGAACGGTGGCACCTGGACCACGAGACCGGTTTCGGTCTTGGCTGGTTTGGTAACGCTCGAAGCCGTTGCTGACTTGAGTCCCGGCTCGGTTTCGACCACTTGCAAATCTACAGTCTGCGGCAGCTCGATTCCTACCGGCTGTCCGTCAAAGTAACTCACCTTGATTTGCAGATTGGGCGTCAGGTACTCGACCGCATCGCCCAGCGTGGCGCTTTTCAGCACCGTCTGCTCGTAGTCGACCGGATTCATGAAGTAGTAATCGTCGCCGTCGGCGTAGAGAAAATCCATGGCAATCTCGTCCACAACCACCTTCTCGATGGCGTCGGCGGAACGGAAACGGTGCTCAAACATGGCGCCCGATTTCAGGTTACGAAGCTTGGCCTGGATGAACGCACGAAGATTGCCCGGCGTGCGATGCTCGACCTTGAAGACCGTGTGAAGCTGATCGTTATGCTTGATGATCATGCCCGGGCGTAATTGAGTGGCGGGAATCGCCATAGAAGTTAGAGCTCCTTGCTTAATCTGCGCGCAATGCGCAAAGAATATGACCTTTGGCCTGCACCCATTGTAGCCGAGCGGAGGGATTGGATTGCGGCCCGAGAGGCTTCGGGCGCCGGTCCGCAATGTCTCCCCGGGCACGCGGGTGACGACGAATATGCGACTGCAACCAAAGCGTCACAACCAGCACGCAAGGAGCAAGATAAAATGTCGATGGGTTGATCATTCTGGGGAGCCAGAGCGGAATCGTGGGTTCCACGAATGGGCATACAAGGAGATTCACACCGTCTGTAGCGGCTCTTCTGAAAATGGGGCAAAGGAAAGCGGGCAAGGAATGCCGGAGCAAGTATCAATCTGCGTGATCGGGTCAGGATATGTGGGCCTGGTGGCGGCAGCCTGTTTTGCTGACATGGGCCACAGGGTCGTTTGCGTCGATAACGACGAGGCTCGCGTAAAACAGCTGTGCGAGGGAGGCGTGCCCATCTTTGAGGAGCACTTGCCTGAGCTCCTGCAAAAGCACCGCGGCAACAAAGTCGTCTTTACTTCGCGCCTGGCGGAGGCCGTCGAGCAGTGTGAGGCGGTATTCATTGCCGTGGGCACTCCGCAGGGCGACGGCGGAGCAGCAGACCTGTCCTATGTTGAGGCTGTCGTGGCAGAGATTGCCCGCGCTATCAAGAGTTACAAGGTGATCGTGGAGAAGAGCACCGTCCCGGTGTACACCAACGACTGGATTCGCCGGGTGCTGCACCGGCACGGGGTGGCTCAGGAACATTTCGATGTCGTATCCAACCCCGAGTTCCTGCGCGAAGGCACGGCGGTCGTCGATTTTCTTCATCCCGACCGCATCGTCGTTGGAGCAAGTAACGAGCGTGCGGCGGCAATGTTGCGGCGGATCTATGAGCCAATCACCGGCGGCTCGTACTACGCGCAGCCGGGAGCCGTGGCTGGAGCTTGCGGCACAGATCGTCCGGCGCGGTTGCTGGTGACTTCGACTCAGAGCGCAGAGATTATCAAGCATGCATCGAATGCATTTCTCGCCATGAAGATATCGTTCATCAACGCGGTCGCGAACCTGGCTGAAGCGGTCGACGCCGACATCGAGGACATCGCCGCGGGTATCGGTCTGGATAGCCGCATCGGTCCAAAGTTCTTGCGCGCGGGACTGGGCTATGGTGGTTCCTGTTTCCCCAAGGATGTGGCGGCATTCCACTGGGTGGCCCAGGAGCGCGGCGTGAACCTGCAATTGCTTGAAGAAGTTCGCAAAATCAACGACACGCAACGCGAAGTCTTCTTCAATAAGGTGCGGTCGGCACTCTGGACGCTTCGCGGCAAGCGCCTGGCTGCGCTGGGCCTGTCTTTCAAGGGCGACACCGACGACATTCGCGATTCACCCGCGATCGCGATCATCAAGCAACTTCTGCAGGCAGGCGCCATCGTCACAGCCTACGATCCGGCCGCTATTGAGCGCGCAAAGGACATACTGCCGCCCGCCGCAAACATGAAGTACGCCGGCGATGTATACCAGGCCGCGCAAGATGCCGACGCGGCGCTAATCCTGACTGACTGGAAGGAATTTGCCGCCATCGATCTGGCGCGATTGAATCGGGCTCTGCGATTCCCCATCGTGATCGACGGCCGCAATCTGTATAAGCCCCATGAGATGCAACGCAACGGCTTTACCTATGTCAGCGTCGGCCGGCAGGCAAGCTACCAGGCGCAGGAAGGCAAGCCGCGCAAATCGCCGGTGTGAACGGAATTCGTTTCAGAGCGCCAGATTCGTAACGTCACCCATCGCATGGATTCCGTGAAGCATCTCGCGCCCGCACTTTATTCGAAACACTGAGGAATTGCTTCTTGACCAAATCTGCACTCGTAACCGGCGCCGCGGGGTTTCTCGGCTCTCATCTCACCGATCGTTTGCTTGGCGAAGGCTACACGGTCGTCGGCGTCGACAACTTGAGCACGGGCGACCCGGAAAACCTCGCGCATCTCGCCAATGATTCGCGCTTCCGATTTGAGAAACGCGATATCTGTACCGGTTTCGATCCGGGACACGTCGATTACGTTTTCAATCTGGCGTCGCCGGCCAGCCCGCCAGAGTATCTTCGCTTGGGCATTGAAACGCTTCGCGTCGGCTCCCTTGGAGTTGAAAACACGCTGCAGATTGCGGCAAAGTACGGCGCAGGCTTTCTTCATGCTTCCACTTCAGAGTGCTATGGCGACCCGCTCGAGCATCCGCAGAAAGAAAGCTACTGGGGCAACGTCAATCCTGTCGGCCCGCGCTCGGTCTACGACGAAGCGAAGCGATTTGGCGAAGCCATGGTGATGGCTTACTACCGCTCGCGCGGCGTCAATACGCGCATGGTGCGCATCTTCAACACTTATGGCCCGCGTTTGCATCCCGGCGACGGCCGCGTGATTTCAAACTTCATGATGCAGGCGCTGCGCGGAGAGCCGCTCACGATCTACGGCGATGGCAGCCAGACGCGAAGCTTTTGTTATGTCGACGATCTCATCGAAGGGATCATTCGCTTGTCGCGCAGCGAAGAGCATCTTCCCGTGAATCTGGGCAATCCCGAAGAGTACACCATCCTCGAATGTGCCAACGCCGTTCTCGGAGTCACCGGCTCTCGAAGCAAATTGTCCTACGTTGAATTGCCGGTCGACGATCCCACTCGACGCCGCCCCGATATCACCAAGGCGCGCACGCTGCTCGGCTGGGAGCCGCGCGTGGGGCTGAAAGAAGGGTTGCAGAAATCTCTCCCGTTTTTTCGGAGCCACGCTGCGTAGCGGAGCCGGAAGCTGCTAACTTCGCAGTCGATCATTCTCTTCCACCCCATCAGCCTGCCATCGAATCGATTCGCTCAGGAACGCTTCGCCCGCTGTACCCGCCGCCGGACCTTTTTCTTCGCGGCCTCAATCTGTGCCGTGTGCGCGGAGACGATCGACAGGATCAGGCCCGGGTAGCGAGCATCGATCTCAGCGCAGCGAGAGGTGTTGCGCATTTCGACCCCGTGGCGCTCGCCGCGGATCAGCCCCGCCTCGCGCAAAATGCGCATGTGCTGCGAGAGTGTGGACTTCGGAATCGGCTTATGGAGCAGGCTGACCAGCGTGGTGCAGTTTCGCGGATTATCCTGAGCCACGACCTCGGCGAAGAGTGCCACGCGCACCGGATCGGCCAGCGCATGCAGAATCGCTTCCAGCGGAACGTCTTCAATGGCGGGATGGATGAGGGGTTTCATGCGTGCCGGGCTTTCTCCCATGGTAGATGCTCGGCGGCGGCCAAGGTCGTCACCAGGCCGCATAGTTCATAAATTCAGAACTAATGAATCTGTCGTTGGGCCCCAGCATCTACAAAACTGCGGAATATGGCCTATTGCCGTTGCCGCGAGAGGAGAAACGATGGGAAAGCTTGATGGCAAGGTTGCGGTCATTACGGCGGCAACAAGCGGCATGGCCCTCGCCACCGCAAAGTTGTTTGTCGAAGAGGGGGCGTATGTCTTTATTACCGGCCGGCGTCAGCAGGTTCTGGATGAGGCCGTGAAGGCGATCGGCCGCAACGTGACGGGCGTGCAGGGCGATGCGTCGAGACTCGAGGATCTCGATCGCCTGTTTGAAACCGTGAAGCGTGAAAAGGGCTCCATCGACATCCTTTTTTCCAGCGCTGGCCGCGGCGAATTCGCAACCATCGATCAGGTTTCGGAGCAGCATTTCGACGACACATTCGACCTCAACGTTCGCGGAACGCTCTTTACTGTGCAGAAGGCGCTGAAGCTGTTCAACGATAACGGGTCAATCATTCTGAATGGGTCGATCGCGAGCGTAAAAGGCTTTCCCGCATTTGGAGTGTATTCCGCCAGCAAGGCCGCGGTGCGTTCGTTTGCGCGCACATGGCTGAACGAGTTGAAGGACCGCCGCATCCGCGTCAACGTAATCAGCCCCGGGCCGATCGATACCGCGATCATGGTCCCGCTGGGCGAGGAAGCGAAAAAGCAGTTCACCGCGTTGATTCCGCGTGGAGAAATCGGGCGGCCCGAGGAGATTGCGACCACCGCGCTGTTCCTCGCCTCCAGCGATTCGAGCTTCATCAATGGCGTGGAGTTGTTTGTGGACGGTGGCCTCGTGGCGATCTAATACCGCGATCTAATGCCTGGAGATAATTACTGCGGCGGCTCGTATGGCTCAGCCCGCAGCAGGTTGCCGAGGATGCCGCGCTCGTCCGGACTGAATTGGTTCTGATAGCGCGCCGAGTTCAGCACAGTGGCGCGCTGATCGAGCGGCACGGAGCGCAAATCCTGAAACGCGCGCTTGACCACGGCCTGCCGATCCGGCGGCAGCGCCATAAAACTGCGTCCCGCCTGCCGAACCTGCATCTGGTCCTGCGGCGACATGTGTTCCAGCATCTCGCTGCGCGCCAGGCGGCGTTCGCGCTGTTGTTCCGGCAGCTGATTCAGCTGGTGCAACTGCTGCACCAGCCGCTGCTGGGTGGCTGGCGGCAAGCGGTTGAAGCTGGGATCATTGCGCAGCAAACGTTCCTGGTCCTGTGGCGCCATGCCCTGATGTTGATTGAGCCAGTCGCCTAAATGTCCAGGAGGCGCTGCGCCCGGATACATGCTTCCCGGACGATTCGCATTGGGATATGCCGGCCGGGCGTAAGCTGGCTCGGGAGCATTTGGCCGACCGCCGTATGCGGGATATGCGGGCGCTTGCCGTTGCGCTCCGCCGTATTGTGGAGCCGGCTGATACGGCCTTTGCTGATTCTGGTAGGGCCGCTGTTGCGCCTGGTACGGCCTCTGCGGATTTTGACTCCGGCGCTGCTGGGTCTGATGGCGCCGAAGATTCTGTTGTCGATTTTGCCGCGCCTGCACTTGCGCAAAGCGGAACGGCCGCATCGCGCGGCCCCCTTCAACGCGCTGGCCGGGCGCCGCCACGATCGCCAGACAAAAGAACAGGACCGCCGCGGCCATCGCCGCCGGACGCATTCTTTCCGCGTTGGATGTCCAGTTCACGAGTCGTTCTCCGAGCCGGCGCCCTCCGGCGCGTGGCTCCCGGCAAGACCAAAATGAAATGCCTCAATCTCCGTTCTGGCTCGTGGTGAGCGCTTCCATCTGATCCAGCACCTGCGCATTGCTATCCAGAGTTTGCAGGTCATGCACCACGGCAGCATTCTGCGCAGCCGGTTGTGCGGGCTGCATCCAATCCGTCACGCCCAGATACGTTCCGCCGCCCACCAGCAACATCACCGTAAGCGCTACGGCCGCAAGCGGACGCGCGTGCAATCGCGGCCCATACGCTAGAGTGGCGCGCAGCCGCGCGATGGTACCAGCCAGCCAGCCTGCTGGCGCCGCTTCGCGCTCTTCACGCATCCTGGCGCCCAGCCGTGTAAGGAAATAGGGGCTCGGTGCGGGAGCCTTCCAGTCATCCAGCGCCTGCATCGTCGCCTTCAGCTCGTTCAGCTCGCTCTGGCAACGCTCACACTCCGCAACATGCGCTTGAACCTTGGCAGAAGCCGGGCGCGCCTCGAGCAGCATCTCCGCCAGCTCAGCGTCCATCCCCGCGCAATTTGTTTTCATCTGTTTCATCGTTTCCACCCCATGTTTCCGCCGGTAGATTCACCCTTTTGAAGCTCCGGCTTTCTTCACTCATGCCTTCAAACAAAATCCTTCAGCTTGTCCCGCAGCGTCTGGTATGCGCGAAACAGCAGCGACTTCGTCGCCGACTCGCTCAACTTCAGCACTTCCCCGATCTGCCGGTAATCCATCCCCTGGTACTTGTGCATCAACACAGCCATCCGCTGCCTCTCGGGCAGCGCCATCACGTGAAGCCGGATGGCGGCCATGCGTTCATCCCGCAGCAACTGCTGCTCCGCCGTCGGCTCATCGTCAGCCACATCGGGAGTCGTGCCTGTCTCCTCGTCCGGCTGATCCAGATACACCGTTTGCGCCGTACGCTCGTGCCGGGTGTCGCGCGCGTGGTTTACGGCCAGATTCGTCGCGATTCGGTAAAGCCAGGTCGTAAATCTCGCTTCGGCCCTATAGCTCGTCCTGGCACGATAGACGCGAAGAAACACTTCCTGCGCTAACTCTTCGGCAACTGCCTGGTTTCCAACCATCCGATAAAGGAAGTGAATCATCGGCCGGTGGTATTTTGCGGCCAAGTAATTAAAACCGGCCTCATCGCCCTCGGCCACCCGCAGCATAATGGCTGCGTCGCTTTTGGGGTCCAATTGCTCCCTAAAGCCGGCATGCGGCTCGCCCGGCTGAAGAGCCGCGCCCGCACCCAACGCCGGACCGTTAAGGACCATCGTTGCCATATCTTCTGGAACCCCATCCGAGCCGGAAGGTTGCGCCTCGTAAGCGGTTTCTTCGCCTGAATTTCGGTCCTCTGACCCCTCATCGCCCGCCCCCGGTTGCGCGCTTTGGGCCAGGGTATCGGCACGGGCTAAACCGGAGGGCAGCCGGAAGCCCTTGAAGCCCCAAAAGGGACCGGAAACAGCCCGCAGTGCCGCGTCCCCACCCGCTCCACCCTCGGCCGGGAGCTCCATCTCGGGGCGAATTGAACGCGTTCTCCTGAACATGGTTCCGAGCATGGGCGGCTGGGCTCGCGGCACCTTCGGCTCGCCGCGGCCGAACCGCACCGGCAGCCGCTATGGTTTGGCCGTAAAGCCCTGCTGGTGTTACTCTACCCTACGGGAAGGGCTTTTTGACGAGCTCCATTCTTGCGCGGAACCGGAAGCGTCCAACGAATGGAAATAGACGCCAGAATGGCCCTCCGGCTCCGGCCGTTTGGCTACGGGATTCAAAGCCGGGCCGGCACGCTGGACAAACCCCCTCCGATGCCTTTTCTGGGCGCTTAACTCAGCGGTAGAGTGTCACCTTCACACGGTGGAAGTCGCAGGTTCGAATCCTGCAGCGCCCACCATCCTTCGGTTATCCCAACCATGAGGGTGTCCTCGGTCCCTCGTCCGCCGTGGCGGAGGGACCGGGGTTCCACCCTAGTTCGCTTGCTTGTAGAACGCCTCGCCATCCAGTGTGATGGTTGTCTGGTTCACCCAGATCACGCTCCACCGAATGTGCCCCGGCTGCAGAGGCATGGGGTATTGCAGATCCAGAATTCCGCCTTTAGCTGAAGGCGTCTCCCACCGGCAGGTGCCGGACCACTTCGCCTTGCCGTTGACTAGGAAGCCGCAGGTTCCGTTCTGCTCGACCACCAGGCCGTTGGTCTTGTTCACATTCACCCAGCTGCCAATCGGCGGGGCCGAGGCCTGGGCATTCGCCGTCTGGATACTCGCGGCGCCCAGCAGCATGCATAGAAGTGCCAGGCAAAGTGCACTCAAAGAGAAGGACCTGCGAACGTTCTTCATTTCTCGAATAACCTCCATTGCGGTTGATGAAACCTGCATTTTTGGGGGGTGTTGAGAATGTACCACGACAACGCAGCCTCCGAAGTTTGCCGATCATTATGCCCTTTTGGCGCATACTCAAATCGAGAATCACCAAAGAAGAATCCAGCGCCGCGGTTTCACCCCCGCCGTTTTTTGGGGCCTAACCGGGCCGCGAACCGGCGGCACAGGCGAATCCCTTTCTATTCAAAATGCTGTTTCTAGTTGCTTGAAAACACGAATCTTGCACGGTTTGTTGTCGCTAACACCTATTGCACGACAATGTTGGGCGAAAACCCTGGAGGGGGGAGGGGCACCCCCCTTTTCAAAAGACCAAACAGGCAAACCGTCGCGGCGTGCGGCTTTCATCTCGCCCAACCTCACCCGCCGCGCTCGTTTTGGGTTAGCTCGCCTGTTCAGATATATTTGGCACGCAGCGTTTTTGTGCGCGATCGCGACCTGAACTCGGCGAGGCAAGCAATTTGCGCCGGGCTCATGGAAGTTGGCTTTGGCGCTGGAATTCGAAGCAAAGAGGGTACTTGTGAAACGAATCGTTCAAGTTTTGGCAATCATCATGGCGGTAGCAGTGGCCATTCCAGCCATTGCAAAGGGAGAGACAAAGATGGCGGTTTTTGGAACGATGCCGGACGGAACTTCCGTCCCGATCTACACGCTGACCAGCGGGCAGATCGAAGCAAGAGTCACGGCGTATGGAGCGCACCTTGTGAGCGTGAAGGCGCCGGATCGCAATGGAAAAGTTCAGGACGTTGTTCTTGGATACGATTCGCTCGCAGGCTACCTGGCCGATAACAAGACGTACCTCGGCGGCATCGTCGGGCGCTACGGAAACCGGATTGCCGGCGGAAAGTTCACGCTCGACGGCAAGACCTATCAGATTCCCGTCAATGACGGGCCCAATGCTTTGCATGGCGGACCCAAGGGATTCAATCAATACGTGTGGCAGTCAAAAGAGATCCCCGACGGCGTCGAATTCACCCTCGTCAGTCCTGACGGCGACATGGGGTTCCCGGGAACGCTCACTTCGCACGTGCGCTACACGCTCAAGGGCGACACTTTGCGCATCGATTACTCTGCGACCACCGACAAGCCCACGGTGCTGAACCTCACCAATCATGCGTACTACAACCTGCACGGCGACGACCAAGGCAATATTCTTGACCTGAAGCTGGAGCTCGCCGCTGATCGGTTCACGCCTGTAGACCGCACACTCATCCCAACCGGCGAATTGGCTCCGGTGGCCGGCACGCCGCTCGACTTTACAAAGTCGGAGGTAATTGGCGCACGCATCGGTGATGATAACCAGCAACTGAAGATCGCGGGCGGTTACGACCATAATTGGGTGCTCAACGGCAAAATGGGCGTGCTGCATTTGGCGGCCATCGTCACCGATCCCGTGAGCGGCCGCAAGCTCACCGTTGAAACGACGGAACCGGGTGTGCAGTTCTATTCCGGCAACTTCCTCGATGGTTCGTTCACAGGCCGCCACGGCGTGAAGTACACCAAGCACTCCGGCTTGTGCCTGGAGACGCAGCATTATCCCGACTCGCCGAACCATCCGGACTTTCCGACGACGACTTTGAACCCGGGCCAGACGATGCACTCGACGACGACGCTCACGTTTGGCGTTGTAAAGTAGAAAGGCTTCTTTTGTCCTGAGGAATTGGGGTGCCCCGTCCAAGCTTCGCTTGGGCGGGATTGCAC
>CAZHOO010000059.1:10651-21458 GCA_964533905.1 uncultured Occallatibacter sp.
CCCGTCCAAGCTTCGCTTGGGCGGGATTGCACGGGTTCAAACTTTGCACGAAAGAGCTAGAAGCTAGAAGCTGAAAGCTAAGAGTTGAGATCTTTGAACCACCCAAGCCCCGCTGATGTGTTGCCTGCGGGAATATATTCGCAGCCGATCCAGCCTTCATACTTCAGCTGATCGATCAGATCATATAGATAAGAAAAACGTACTTCGCCGGTGTCCGGCTCGTGGCGCTCCGGCACTCCGGCAATTTGAAAGTGGCCCACGCGCGCCGTCTTCGGATCGGCAAGATATTTCCGAATCCGCATCGCCAGATCGCCTTCTTCCACCTGGCAATGAAAAAGATCCATCAGAATCTTGAGATTCGGTGCCCCGATCTCCGCCGCGATCGCGTGTGCCTCTTCCTGGCGATTCAGAAAGAATCCGGGAACGTTGCGCTGTGCAATCGGCTCAATCAGCAAGTCAATGCCAGCGGCTTGCGCACGCTCCGCGGCCCATGCAAGATTCGCCGTGTACACGCTGAGCAGATGCGCGCGATCGGCTCCCTTCGGCGCAAGGCCCGCCATCGCGTGAATCCTCGGGCTCTCCAGGGCGAGGCCATACTCCAAGGCCAAAAGAAAACCGTCGCGGAACTCCTGCTCTCGGCCAGGCAGCGCTGCAATGCCCCGCTCGCCCGCCTTCCAATCGCCGGGAGGAGAGTTGAAGAGCACCTGGCGCAAGCCATGCCCCTTGAGTTCGGCAGCCAATGTCGCTGCCGGATATTCGTAAGGGAAGAGATATTCGACAGCCTTGAATCCATCGCGCGCTGCGGCCGCAAAGCGATCGAGAAAGTTGTGCTCCGTGTACATCATCGTCAGGTTGGCGGCAAAACGAGGCATTGCAATCTCTCCATCCCTTAGGCGCTGTAGAGCGCCGCTACTTCGTAGTCATTCACCGAGGGGATTGTGAACTCAACCAAATCTCCATCCGCGTGGAACGGAACGTCGCGTTCGGCTCGGAGCAGTTCGACTCGCGTCACGCGCCGGCCTTTTGGCAGCCTGAACCGAACCTTTTGGGCTCCGATCGGATAGAACTCCTGGAACCATCCGTGATGCGCGTTGGGGTTGGTGTAGTTCAGAACGTGCACGGCGAAGCCAGGCTCTGTCTCCCACGCGAAGATCTCGACCAGCCCTTTGCCGTCGACACTCACGTGCGTTTCTCCGCGCGTCACCCAGCGAATGGTATTCACAAGCAGCTGGCTCAAATCGCTCTGGCCTGAAAGCCACATCGTCGGCTCAATGTCGCCGGGGAACCAGGCCAGGCGGCTCGCTCCTTGCTCGCGCAGCACCACAGCCGGTTCATCCGTGTGTGGAACCGGTGGATACGAAAGCTCCGGCGGATAGGCGGTGTAGCCGGGTACGACAGTGAGCACTGGATTCTCAACCGGCTTGAGCGGTAAACGAAACTCCGCGCCCGCGATCCAGTGTGTGTCGGCAAATCCGTCAAGAATCGGATGCGAACGCTCGATGCGCGCCATGTAGGAATTCGCGTTTCCCGGCCGCCCGATCACCGGTCCCGCTGCGTGGATGCCGAATACATCGGCCAATCCAAAATCTGCGCGCCGCTCGTTTCGCTCGTTGTACATGCTCGTCTCGAACGTGGCAACGAGCGATCCACCCTGGCTCACATAGTCGCGGAGCTGCTGGCACTGCTCGTCGCTGAGCAGCGCCGTGTTCGGCAGAATAAGCGCAGTGTACTTTTTGATTCGGTCCAGTTGCATCCGGTCTTCGTGGACAAAGTCGAAGAGAAATCGTCCTTCGAGCAGCGCGGAATAAATCGCATCCGTATAAAGCTGCATCGATACGTCGCGCGGCGGTGCGTAAAAGAGCTGCGTACGCTGGCCCATCACTACGCCGATATTGGCAATTGCGCTCTTGTTGACCCAATGCGCGTCGTGCCTCGCGGTCCACAGGAAGTAGTCGCGGCCGATTTTCTTCCACCTCAGATCTTCGCCCAGGCCGCCCTCGCCGCCCACCACGTGATAGTAGGGAATCATGCCGCTGGCCAAGGTCTGGCTGGTCCAGATGACGGCTTCGGCAGCCGACTTGGTCACTTCGCGCCAGCGAATCGGCCCGGTTGTATAAGCGCCCGTCAGGTTGGTTGCCATTTTTCCGTCGAGCACGGCGTTGCACACGCGTCCCTGCTGCGCCGCGCCCCACACTGGCGAATCGCCCCGATTGCGGCCCTGGTTGTCGCCCTGGAACCACTGGCAGAGCTCGCCGAATTGCGCAAGGTTCGGCGCTGAATGCACACCGCCGCCCATATTGTTGATGTAAAAGCTTGACGCTTTCTTCTCTTTGGCGATCGAATCGTAGAGTTTCCACAGATAAGTGAATCGCTCGTTGAACTTGTCCCAATACGCCGGAGTTTTTGCCGGTGGCAGATTCCGGCATAAGTTGCAATAACAGACTGGCAGCGTGAACGACGGCCAGCCGTTTGTGTAATGCGCGTCCATGTCATAACGGGAGTTGACCTCGCGCATGACGGCGGGAAAGTAATCGGTCATGTACGTCGAAAACATGCACGTCGAATAGAGTCCCGGCGCTTCTTCCGACTCGAGCGGATCGCCCTTCTCGTTGCGCATGAACCACTCAGGATGCGCCGCCAGCGCATCGCCCCAATTCAGATCGGGACTGTACCGCGCCACAGCGCGCAGTCCCCGCTTCTTCGCGGCTTCGAGCAGTTCGCCGGTAAAGTCGCGCCCGTTCAGGTATTTTCCGTGGCGATGAAAGGGAACCTGGCTGGGATAAAACGCCAGAATCCCGGTAATGCTGATGAATACCGCGCCCACCTTGAGGCCGGCCCAGTAGTCAGCCCAACCTTCGATGTCGAAGACCGCTGGATCGTGCTCGGTAAAATTGGTCTGGCCAATCCGGCGCAGCGTCTTTTGCCAGGGCAAGTCCGCAGTTGCCAGATGCGATGCGGAGGACGCCTCCACGCGTTTACCCGCTGGAGGTTGAGCTAAAACAAAAGAATCTCCCGCACGAACCAGCGGAACTGTTGCCGCTGCGGTTTTCAGAAATCTGCGCCGATCCATGTGAACAAAAACCCTCCGTTGCCATCGAAGTCAGTAAGTTTAATTGAGCGAAATCGGGTCAAGCCGCGCTACTTTTTTTGCGCATTCAGCTCATTCAGCACGCGCTTCAGGTCGTCCAGCTTCTGCCCGGCTTCGGCCAGCTTGCCCTCCGAGGTCAGGCGCTGATAGTCGGCGAAGTCCTGGCTCGCCTGGCTAATGAGCGCACTTTGGCTCGCAGTGGGCTGCGCGGCGCCCGCAGGCAAAGTTGCGCCAGTCCCATTGCCGGTCGTAGGCTGTTGCGCTTCGCCACCTGACAGCGTAGGCGCTTCGGCTCCGAAGAGAGATCCAAGTGCCGCTTCGAAAGTGGGACCGTAGGCGAGGCGATCCTGCAGCGCCAGCACCACCAGCCGCAGCTCCGGCATTGGGCTCTGCGCGGCTTGAAGATAGATTGGCTCGGCGTAAAGCAGCGCCTGCCCGCACGGAATCACCAGAAGATTGCCGCGGATCACGTGCGATCCCTGCTGATTCCACAGCGTGAGCTGGCCTGAGAGCTGAGCGTTTTGATCGATGCGCGCTTCAATCTGCTGCGGCCCGTCGACGAGGCGCGTCTTGGGGAAATCAAAGACCACCGCTTTGCCGTAATTGGCGCCGTCGCTGCGCGCGGCAATCCATCCGATCAGATTGTTGCGATTGATGGGAGTGAAAGGCAGAATCTCAACGAACTCGAGGCCGCCCGATTCTCCGGGCAGCGTCATCAGCACAAAGTTCGGTTGCATCTCCTGACTCGATTGATCGCCCTGGCTGGAACTGATTTGCGAGGCCACGCTCCACTGGTCTTCGCGGTTGTAGAACACTTCGGGGTCGGTCATATGATAGAGCCCGTACATCTCGGCCTGTTTGGTCAGGAGCGTTTCCGGATATCGAACGTGCGCGCGCTGCCACGCGGGCATGGCGGATGCATCCTTGAATAATCCCGGGAAGATGCCTCGCCACGCGGCCAGAATGGGATCTTCGTTATCGAAAACGTAGAAAGTTACGGTCCCGTCGTACGCGTCGACCACAGCCTTGACACTGTTGCGAATATAGTTGACCGATTGGTTTTCCAGGTTAACTGGCGCGGAGTATGGATAGGTCGCGGAAGAAGTGAACCCGTCAACGATCCAGGAAAGACGGCCGTCGGCGCCCACCACAATATACGGATCGTGATCGAAAGTCAGGAACGGGGCCAGCGTGGAGACGCGCAGCAGCACGTTTCGCCGCATCAGCAACCGGCTTTGCGGTGTGATGTCGTCGCTGAAAGGAACCTTGGTCAGGTCGCCGCGATCGAAAGCCAGCAGCGCGCGGCGCAGGAATCCGCCCATCTCAATTCCGCCGGTGCCGTCGTACGAAGAAAGATTGTTGCTTTGACCCTGCGGATAATTGAACTCCTGCTGGTGCGTCTTTACGTAAACATCGGTGTCGGTAAGTTCGCCAAAGTAAATCTCCGGGCGTGTCACCTGGATCCCCGGCACAGTGCTTTGCACCGGCATATTGCTCAGATAAAGAATCGGCAGGCCCTCCGACGAGAAACCGTTCACCGGGTTCATCGTGATGCCGTAACCGTGGGTGTAAATGAGCTTGTCGTTGATCCAGTTGCGGCTGCTCTCGGGCAGCTTGTCCACGTTCAGTTCCCGCACTGCAAGCATCACCTGGCGCAGGGAGCCGTTAATCTGGTAGCGGTCAATGTCGATATCCGGAAAATCGTAGTAGGTGCGAATCTCCTGCACTTGGCGCAGCGTGTCCTGCAGTGCGCTTACATCCCACAGACGGATGTTGTCGAGCGTGGGCTGATTGTGCCCGGGATCGACAGCGGCGACCGTGGTTTCAGCAGGGAACTCGCGTTGCGCAAAACGATCGAGGCCATACGCCTGTCTCGTCATGGCGATGTTGTAAGAGATGTAAGGCTTCTCGCGATCGAGCTGGTTGGGCTTGACGATGAACGTGCTGACGTACCACCCCGCGAGCCCCGCGACGATGTAACAGGCGATTGCGGGAGCAATCCCCAAAAGGAGCCAGCGAGGCCGCGGCTGCATGACTCCGCCCGCGATCGCAATCACCGCACCCAACGCCAACGCGACGCTGATAAACAGCATCCCGACGAGCGTGATGTGCGCATCGGTGTAGGTCACGCCGTCGAAGATTGTATGCTCTTCAAAGAGCAGATCGAAGCGGCCGACATACTCGCGAATGGCCAACGCAAAAAGCAGAAAACCCGCGGCGATCGAGACTCCGCGCAACGGCAGGGAAGCGGCGCTGCCGAAGCGGCCTCCAAGTGCGCGCCCTCCGCCTGCCGCGATGAGGAAGAATACTGCAAGAACGCACACGATCACCGCCAGCGTCAACAGCCATCCTGCGATCATTTCCCACGCCGGCAGCGTGAAGAGATAAAAGTTGAGCGGCCGGCCAAAGATAGGATCGGTGACAGTCGCGGCGGGCGGTGCGTAGCGGTAAAGGGCCAGCGTTGGCCACTGCGCCTCCATGGCGAATCCGGTGACGAGCGAAATCACCAGCGCGCCGATAACGGCGACGACGCGCAGGAATTTTTTGATTGGCAGCTCGAACGGACGGCCGCCAAAGTAGATCGTATGCGTGTCAGGCAGATCGGCGGCATGACTATGCCGCAGCGCGAAAAACGCAGCGAGCAAAATACCGAAGGTCAGCGCCGCGAAGACCGCAAAGGTTCCCCATTCAAGGCCAAAACTCTTCCAGAAGACGCTTTCAAGCCCAAGCGAGCCGAACCAGAGCAAGTCAACCCAGTAGGAAATTGCGGTCCGGCCGCCGATGAAGATCAGGATGACGAATGCGACAAGAAGATAAACCACCAGGCGCGGGCTCTGCCGTTTTCCGCGCAACGGCCAATCAATTGTTTCGGGCATTTTCCACCCCGCTCAGGCGAAGAGTACGCGCTGAGTTACCCAAGAATTGTACAGCGGTCGGTAAGGTGGTTGATGAGCGATCGAGAACGCGCGTCGGAATCAGATCAACTCGTTGCGCCCGGTGATGCTCAGCTCTC
This sequence comes from uncultured Occallatibacter sp., assembly GCA_964533905.1. Classification (GTDB taxonomy): domain Bacteria; phylum Acidobacteriota; class Terriglobia; order Terriglobales; family Acidobacteriaceae; genus Telmatobacter. The sequence continues at coordinate 16,753 of CAZHOO010000059.1, forward strand.
TCACGATCTTGCCTACATCCTGCGAGTGGTCGCGGTGCGCGATCAGCAATGCGTCTTCAGTATCCACAATCACCAGGTTCTCCACGCCGACCAGTGCGACGAACTTTTTGGGGCTGAAGATGTAATTGTCGCTGGCCTCGATGGAAATGTGCCCCGTGGTGTCGGCCACATTGCCTTCGGCGTCTCCGCGCAGCCGTGTCTCCACCTGGTATTCGTAGAGCGAAGCCCATGAGCCGAGGTCATTCCAGTTAAACTCCGCGGGGATGCAATACAGGTGGGAAAGATGCTCGCCTTTGGCCGATCGCGGCTCAAGCACGGCGTAGTCAACCGAAATGTTCTCGCACTTGGGATACGTGGTGCGGAAGACCTCATCGAATTGCGGAGTGCCCCAGGCCGCGGCAATGGCCTCAAGCAGCGGAGCCGTCTCCGGCACATGCTCGCGTACGGCGTTGGCCAGCGTCCGCGCCGACCAGAGAAACATTCCCGAATTCCAGTAGTAGTTCCCCGCGGCGACAAACTCTTCGGCACGATTCTGGTTGGGCTTTTCGATGAAGCGCCGCACATGCAGCGCCTGGTCGTCCTTGGTCAGGTCGCCCGTTTCGATGTAGCCGTAGCCGGTTTCGGCACGAAACGGTTCAATGCCCAGCACCACAATGTTTTCGCCCCCCGCCGCTGCCGCGATGCCCTTTTGCAGCGCCTTCAAAAAGCGCGGCTCGTCTGCGATCACATGGTCCGATGGGAAGACGCCGAGCACGGCGTCTGGATTTTCGCGCTCGATGAGAAACGCGGCCAGCCCGCACGCCGGTGCGGTGTTGCGCGCCACCGGCTCCTGCACGATGTGTTCCTTGGGAAGTCCGGGCAACTGGTCGGCGATTTCGTGAGACAAATACTCGTTGGTTATGATCCACGTTTTGTCCAGCCCCGCCAGCGGCTTCAGCCGTTCCACGGTCTGCTGGATCATGGAGCGCTCTCCATCCAGCGCGAGAACCTGTTTAGCATGAGCACGCCGCGAACGCGGCCAGAACCGCGTACCACTGCCCCCGGCCAGAATCACGGGTCGAAAATCGATTTGGTCTATCATTCGAACAACCATCCTACTCGACGGAGATAACGTTTGCACAGAGCGAAGCGAATAAATTTCCCCAGCAGGCGTAATCTATCTGGAATGCCCTTCCTACGTCAGGGTTCCATCCATCTCGGCCGCGTGGCGGGTATCGACATCTACCTGCATTGGTCCTGGTTTGTTATTGCCGTCATCGAGATCGGAAGCCGCCAGGGCCGCTACAGCTCGCTCGCCTGGAGCGGCATTGAATACCTCGCCCTCTTCGCAATCGTGCTTCTCCATGAGTTCGGCCATGCCCTGGCTTGCCGACAGGTGGGCGGAACAGTCGACCGCATCATGCTCTGGCCGCTCGGCGGCGTCGCCTTCGTCAATCCGCCGCAACGTCCCGGCGCCACGCTTTGGAGCCTTGCAGCGGGTCCGCTGGTCAACGTGGCGCTCTTTCCCGTCCTCGGAGCCGCATTTCTCGCCGCGGGCGAGCTGGGATGGGCGGCTTCTTTCCCCGATGCCTACAGCTTGATCCGCTCGATTCTGTGGATCGACATCATTCTGTTCGTCTTCAACATTCTGCCCATCTATCCGCTCGATGGCGGCCAGATCCTCCGCTCCCTGCTTTGGTTTTTCATGGGCCGCGGTCGCAGCCTTTACGCAGCCACGATCATTGGATTTGCGGGCGCAGCGGGATTGGTCGGTCTGGCGTTGTGGATGCACTCCAGCTGGTCCCTGCTCATCGCCGCATATATCCTGATGAACTGCTGGGGCGGATTCAAGAGCGCGCGGAATATGATCTTGCTGGAAAAACTGCCGCGCCGCCAGGAATTCGCCTGTCCAAGCTGCGGAGCGCATCCTCCGGCGGGTCCGCTTTGGAAGTGCGCCCAGTGCACACAGAACTTCGACACGTTTCAATCCAATGCGGTTTGTCCGCTTTGCGGAGCGCAGTTTCCAAACACCATGTGCGGGGAATGCCAAAAGAAGCATCCGATCAGCGAGTGGGCTGCTGCGGCCACCGCGGGGCAGAGCGCTGCCGTGAGCGGAACTCTTGTGAATCGCTAACGTCCAACTTGGCAGGCGATATCTCATCCAAAACTTGCCGAGCCGGTGATCAATCTGTCGGACGATCCTCGCTCGGCATATTGCTGCCTGAAGCAAACAGTCTCTGGATCACGAAAATCAGGATGAACGCGATTGGAAAGGTGTAGATGGCTGCCACCAGCCCGAACCCAAAAGCCCCCAGCGAATTCCACCCTGTTTCGCCGTACTGCGGATAAGCTCGGATATTGTAAGCGAGAACGAACCTTTCAGTCAGATACCCAGCTACCGGCGAAAGTATCGACGCGGATGCTAAGGCGATGCCTGCATGGGCCCATCCGTAGGTTGGCCATTTCCTCATGGGTTCTTCGCTGCTAGGGCTCCCGCGCCCGCAACCTGATCCCTGACCCCTGACCCCTGACCCCTGGCAACTGTCTTTACTTCAGCTCGGTCAGGAATTCGCCCATCCGCCGCGTGCCTTCGTCGATGTTCTCCCGGGTTACGGGGTACGATAGGCGGACGTGCTCGAAGGTTCCGAAGGCTTCGCCCGGCACGGTGACTACGTGCGCTTCATGGAGCATGCGCGTGGCCAGCTCTGTCGCCGTGCGGATGCCGCCCTTGCCCAGATAGGCGCCGATATTCGGGTACACGTAAAACGCGCCCTCGGGCTTGGTGCAGGTGACGCCGGGAATCCTGGCGAGCGCGGCCAGCATATAGTCGCGGAGCTCGATAAATTCGGCGCGAAACTCTGCCACGCACTGCTGCGAGCCGGTCAGCGCGGCGATGGCCGCCTTCTGCACAAAGCTGGTCGCGTTCGAGGTGGATTGGGACTGCAGCTTGCTGAGGTTGGCGGCAACTTTCTTTTCGGCCAGCGCGAATCCCGCGCGCCAGCCGGTCATTGAGTAGGTCTTCGAAAGCGAGCCGAGAATGACGATGTGATCCTTGGCCCAGGTGAACGAGCCGCCTGAAACAGGCTTGCCGGCGTAATTGAGATAGACGTAACACTCATCCAAAAGCAAAAAGATACCGCGATCGTGCGCAAGGTGGACGATGCGCTCCAGATCCTCCGCAGACACCACTGAGCCCGCCGGGTTCGACGGCGAGTTGAGAATGATCGCTTTGGTCCGCGGCGTGATCGCGCGCTCAATTGCGTCCGCCGTGATACGGAAGCTCTCCGCCTCGCTGGTTTCGAGAAACACAACCTTACCGCCCGCGTACTGAATGATGTCTTTGAAGCTCACCCAGTAGGGAACAGGCAAAATCACCTCATCGCCGTGGTCAATGAGAACTTGAATGGTGTTAAACAGCGCCAGCTTGCCGCCGGCGGTGAACACGGCCTCGTCGATCGAGTAGTTCGAACCGAAATCGCAGGCGTGCCGCTCCACAATCGCCTTGCGCAGGTCAGGGATTCCCGGCACCACGGTGTAGCGCGTGAAGTTGGCCTCAATCGCGGCAATCGCGGCGTCCTTGATGTGCCGCGGAGTGGCAAAGTGTGGCTCTCCGGCGCCAAAATCCACCAGGTTCGCGCCCTGTGCGCGCAGTTTAGCCGCTTCGGCGGCCACGGCCATGGTCGCGGAAACTTCGATGCGGCCAATGCGGTCGGTAAATACTTTTTCAGACGCTGTGACAGTCATATCAACTCTATCTTCGCAGATTTCCTGGTGCGAGCAAAGTTCAGTCTGTGGATGCCGCGCACTCAGTTTCCGTTTTTGATCCGCGTGCGCAGCTTCTTCAACACGTTTGGCGGCACCAGGCCGCTGATATCGCCGCCAAAGCTGAAGACTTCCTTGACCATGCGCGAGCTCACGAACGAGTAGCGGCCCGCCGGCTGAAGAAAAACCGTCTCCACGTCCGACGCCAGGCGTCGATTCATCAGCGCCATCTGGAACTCATGCTCATAGTCGGAGATGGCGCGGATGCCGCGGAGCACGGCCGATGCGCCCACCTTGCGCGCGAACTCCACCATCAAGCCTTCGAAAGTGGCAACCGAGACGTTGCCCAGCGGCCCCGTCGCCTCTTCAAGCATCTCCACGCGCTCTTCCACGGTGAAGAGCGGGTTTTTGACTGGATTGATGAGGATGGCGACTGTGAGGTGGTCGAAGAGCTTCGATCCGCGCTCGATCAGGTCGACGTGGCCGTTCGTCGGCGGGTCGAATGTGCCGGGATAGAGAGCTCTGACTGACATTGGGGCTCCAAAGGGATTTTACCAGCGCAATACTTTCCCAATTCGGGCCGAATGCGAATCAGCCTTTCTTTCCGCGAACGACTTCCTTGGCTTCCGCGGCGCCGCCGGCTGGAGCTTCGGGCACATCGGCCTTGGCGGGAGCGATGCCGAGGCGTTTGCGCAGCTCGGCGTCGATCTTCGCGTAGATATCCTTATTCTCCTTCAGGAAGGAGCGTGTATTCTCGCGACCCTGGCCGATGCGCTCGCCGCCGAAGCTGTACCACGCGCCGGACTTTTCCACGATGTTATGCGTGACCGCCAAGTCGAGCACGTCGCCCTCACGGCTGATTCCTTCGCCGTAGAGGATGTCGAACTCGGCCTCGCGGAAGGGAGCGGCGACCTTGTTCTTGACGATCTTGACCTTGGTGCGCGAGCCGACCACGGTGTCGCCTT
>CAZHOO010000060.1:0-20596 GCA_964533905.1 uncultured Occallatibacter sp.
CAACACCTTCGAGATTGGCGCGATAATGGTGAACGGAAAATGGAATCGGCGTTTGCCCGCGCTGCACCGCCCACTTAATGCATACCACTGCAGGGCGAATCCCGTGGCTCTCAGCGATGCGCACGATCACTGGATCCTCGGTGGGCGCGGTATCCTCGGGGGTGCGGTCGCGCGCCGGCCGTCCCGGTGAGCCAATGGGGCAGTAACCGACGGGCTTGATGCCGTTTTCAACCACGAATTTGAACAACTTCGGCTGCTGAAAATGCGGGTGCAGCTCCATTTCATTCACCGCGGGTTTGATGCGGGCGTCGCGCAGAACAAGCTTCAGTTTTGGGATGGTCATGTTCGAGGTGCCAATGTGCCGCACCAGTCCCATGTCCACCAGTTCTTCCATCTTGCGCCAGGTCTTCATGTAGTTCTCGTGGATGTAAGGCATGGCGTCAGGAGAGCGAGAGGTAACGTCGCAACCTGGCGGATGAAAATTCGGGAACGGCCAATGCACCAGGTAAAGATCAAGGTAGTCAAGGCGCAGATCGGAAAGCGACTGCCGGCAGGAAGCGATTACATCCTCTTCACTATGCTTGTCGTTCCAGAGCTTCGACGTGATCCAAAGTTCCTCGCGCTTGATTCCGCCTCGCAGGATCTCCTCAAACGCGGCCCCGATCTCGGCCTCGTTGCCGTAAACCGAAGCGCAATCGAAGTGCCGGTAACCGACCGCGGCAGCGCCCTTCACCACCTCGGCGATCTCGACTGCTGAGACATGGTCGGATCCAAAGGTGCCAAGGCCGATCGCCGGCATGGAGGCCCCACTAAAAAGAGTTCTCCGAGGCACCACAGCTGGGTCAACAGAATCCCCCGCCGAGATCCCTGGGCCGCCTCGATGTTGCATTTCTTTCTCCTCTCGCCAAAATGCCCGAGTTTACGCAAACACAAGCATTTTGAGTCGTTTGCAAAGAGGAACACGTGTTTGTGCAAAGTCGAAGCGAGTGATCCAACCCTTTGCAACGAGGAGTATACGATAAAGGTATCGTTATTGTAAACGCATTTAACCGAAAACAGAGCCATAATCCGGCGAGAGCCGCTTGGGGCAGGATGGACCGACAATAAGCGTTTAGATCGCCGGGATCGCTGGCTGCCAAAAGATCGATGTGACTGCGAGCTACTCGATCGTTCCTGTCGAGATTGCAATGGTAGAATCCGGCGAATTGGAGTTGAAGGAGGCAGCTTGGGCAGGCGGTTACCGCAGACTTTATTGGCATTGGCTGGAACGGCGTTTTGCCTGGCTCGTGCGCAGGCGCCGCCAGCCAATAGCATCAGCCTGACAACCGCAGACAGGCTGGAAGAGCCAGGCTGGTGGCCCACGAAGGGAGATCCGCCGCGCAATCAGTATTCCGGAGATGCGACTTGCGCAAGCTGCCACCGGAGGATAGCTCCACTCCAAAGCACGACTCCGATGTATCACGCCAGCGTGCGTGCCGTGCAGTCTGCGTTATTGACCAATCAAGCGCCGCTTCAATTCAAGGAGGGCGGCTTCAGCACCTCGGTCATAACCTCGCCCGAAGGGACCACCTTCACCGTGACTGACGGCGTACGTACGGTTTCCGCGCCGGCGATTTGGGCCATGGGATTCAAGAACGGACAGACCTATATCCTGGAGAAAGGCGGCGCCTATTTTGAGAGCCGATTGAGTTTCTTCACGAGGATTGATTCGCTGGACATTACTCCTGGACAGTCCCGTGAAGTGCCGGAGGACGTGGAAAGCGCATTGGGCCGGAAGATGGGTATCGATGAAGCAGAGCGCTGCTTCAGGTGTCATACAACTGCGGCCGTCACGTCAAAGGTGCTCGACTCGGAGAAAGCCATTCCCGGAGTTACCTGTGAAGCGTGCCATGGACCCGGAGCCGCGCACGTTGCGTCCATGACCTCGCACGATCCGGAGCAAAGTTCGGCGATTATGGATCCTGCCGATCTTTCTCCTTTTGATTCAGTCGACTTTTGCGGAGCTTGTCATAGCACGTGGGCGGATGTAGTGGAATCGCATATCAAGGTCGGCCTTGTGAAAGTACGCTTTCAACCGTATCGCCTTGAGCAAAGCCGCTGCTGGGGAACATCTGGCGACGCTCGGATTACCTGCATGGCCTGTCACGATCCGCATCAGCCACTTGTTCACGAACCGAGCGCCTATGACTCCAAATGCCTGGCGTGCCACGGTGTCCGCCCGGCCCCGGGAGGAGCACACACTGCCACGAAAGTCTGCACGGTGGCAACAAGCAATTGCGTTAGCTGCCATATGCCAAAATATGAGTTGCCGGAAATGCACGCAGTGTTCACGGACCACGATATACGCGTGGTCCGAGGCAGCGCTCTCGACCCAGGCAAGTTGACCCCTTAGAACTTCTACTGCGACGGAGCGCAGCGAGCGGACTAGTCATCGGACTCTATGCTCGGTGAGACCAATCCTGGCGAGCCGTGCGCCGCTGATGGGAGCGGCGTGCGCGGAGGCAGCATGACTGAGCACAGCGGAACTTCGCCGCTGAGACGTCGGCAACATCTGCGATAAAAAATCCGTAGTAAAGGCTAGCCAGATTCCAACACGAGATTTGCATACTGAATCGTGTCACCGGTCCGAATGATCCCTACGGCCCGTGGCACTCGCTTCTTCAGGTTGATGTGGGGCTCGAATTCGAGAGCTACTCCGGCTAACGACGACTTGAACTTCACGATTGTCTCAGGTGTGTTTGCCTGGTTAAACTCCTCAGCCATGAATACTCTGGCCACGTTGAAGTTGCCGCGAATGGCGGCCAATACATCGAGAACCCGAGGTATGTCATCCACCAATGAAATATCGATCGTCTCAATTTCCTTCCAATATGGAAATCCCCGGTCCGCAATCACCAGCGTGTTGGTATGACGGACCTGGCTAAGCAAGGAATTGATTTTCGGGTTTAAGATTCCAGATTTGAGCATGCGGCGCAATCTCCTGAGGAGCCCGGGAATCACGCGTGTATGGTTTTGCCCGCCGCTGCATGCAGTGGCACGGCTTCTTGATCAATCGCCGCTTTCTTGTCGGTCGAAGCTCGAACCACAAGTTGAGGCTGAATGATGATTGTCTTGTTTCGCGGATGAGTTTTTGATTCCAGCAACGACAAGGTCAACCGACCTGCCCGTTCGCCGATCATGTCGGTCTGTTGATCGATGCTCGATAAAGGGATGCGGAGTTCAGTATCGTAATGCAGGTTCCCGGATCCAATGACTGCGATGTCCGCGGGCACTCTTAAACCCGCATCGAGAATGGCGTGAATAGCTCCAATTGCCATGGGGTCGTTATAGCAAAATACTCCGTCGGGACGAGGATTCAAGGCCAGCAGTTGCCGCATCAGTTCCGCGCCGCTTTCTCTGCTTTGCACATCCACAAGCCGCGGCATCGTCACAAAACCCGGAAGGGGTTTCATATCGTGCCTGACCAGGGCATCTTGATAGCCCTTCAGTCGCCCTGCGCCCGGGCTATTGTCAGGCCCGCGTAAGTGAGCAATTTTCTTGCACCCAACATCGATGAGATGTTCCGTAGCCAACAACCCGATCGCTTCGTCGTCGGTGCCAACGTAGTTGGCATCAAGGCCCGTCAGATTACGGTCGATCAAAACCAACGGCAGTCCTTGCTTTTGCATCCGTTCGAAAACCGATGGATCAGTGGATGAGGATGCGATTACCAGAGCATCCAGCCGCCGGCCCAGCAGCCGGTTGATCTCATGCTTTTCCAGCTCGGCATCCTCTTCCGAGGTCGAAATGGTGAGGCAGTATCCCTTTTTCAGAAGCGCCCTTGAAAGTGATTTCGCCACCTGGGCAAAGAAAGGGTGCAACAGGTCGGGCACCACCAAGCCAACCAGATAGGTCTTTCCGGTGACTAGGCCACGGGCAGCTAGATTTGGAGTGTAGTCAAGCTCCTTTACACGATCCAGAACTCGCTTCCGAGTTGCTTCGCTGATGTCCTCGTGGTTCCGGAGCACCTTTGAAACTGTGACCACCGAAACGCCAAGGTCACGCGCGATATCTTTCATCGTTGTGGGCACAATCCCTTATACCATAATTACCTTGAAGTATGCGATAACTGTATCGATAACTTCAGCACATTTGCGCACCCTTTTTGGATGAATGTGTCCAAGTCGCCGGCAATCGTAAACCCCAGCAGAAAGGCCCAGCCCCACCAAATCTGCGAAAGCTATCGCCTTCCTTGAGCGAACCGCCATTAGAACCGTTGCATCTGCCGCACCGACGTCTCTCAGGAGCTTTCGGCGAGCCATTCTCTTGATCACCGAGAGGCGGCTATCCCGCCCTGCCGAGAACGATCGTCATCGGATGCCCTTCATAAACCGCGGTGCGATCCAGACCCGACTCAGATCCGATTCCGATACCATGTTCCCCTCTCACCAAGACAATGTGGAACGTGTGCTTGATTGGCATGCCCGGGAATGTACCGGTACGATCTCCGATTGAGAGCGCCCTGCGACGATCATCCCAATGCAAGCGAATCGTTGCCCTGGCTCCATGCTCGTACGCATAGCCATCCCCGCTGTCTTCGTAAAGCAAGAAGTCGGCATCTTTCCCGCCATAAATGCGAATTTCCAGTGGGTCTTCCGCATCTGCGGTGGACTGCACAACGGGCCCCATAGGAACAATGCTGCCCTCCTTCACCAGGATTGGAATCTGGTCCAATGGGGCATCAGCCACAATCGTCTGTCCGCCTTGATAGGTTTTTCCGGACCAGAAATCTACCCAATCGTTGCCGGCAGGCAAGACCACGCTGCGACTCGTCGCACGCGGCTGCGTCACGGGATTAATCAAGAGCGAATTGCCGAACAGAAATTCATCATCGACATCTCTCAGTGCAAGCTCATCCGGATAACCAAATGGCAAGGCCTGCATAACAGCCTCTCCGCGGCTCGTGACGCCCCAGGCATTGGAGTAGATGTACGGCATGAGACGATAGCGAAGCTCATCGTATTGAGTCAGGATCCTCTGCACCTCAGGACCGTAGTTCCACATCTCCGTCTTAGATTGATATCCATGAATTCGGAAAATGGGGCAGAAGGCGCCGAACTGGAACCATCGAATCAGCAGTTCGTGATAGTCCGCCGAGGTATATTGGTCGGCTGAACGGAAGAAACCGCCGATGTCTGTCGTCCAATAGGGAAAGCCGGACATTGCGAAGCTGAGTCCGGCCGGGATCTGGCGCCGCAGGGTCTCCCAATTCGCCGAGATGTCGCCGGACCACGATATGGACCCGTTACGTTGCTGCCCGGCGTAAGCCGAACGCGACAAGATTACCACCCGCTTGCTTTCGGTCGTAGCTCTTTGGCCGTCATAGACTGCCGAAGTCTCAAACAGTGGATACGCATTACGCACTGTCTTTCCTGGTCCCAGGTATGTGTTGTCGTTCTTGAGAGGATCGCCCTCCGGTTCTGAAGCATCCAGCCACCATCCATCCAGGCCCGAGCGAAACAAATTCCGATCGATCTCCGACCAAAAAAGTTTTTGCGCCTTGGGATTGAACAAATCTGCCCAATTCTCCTGTTCCTTCGTTTCGCCTGGTTCTCCCGTGCTTGCATCGCTCTTCAGAAGCAGGTTGGCGCTCTCCATATCGTGATTTACCGCAGTCTCTGCGCCGAACTTCGCCCAAACCGAGATCACCATGTGGAAGTCTTGGCTATGTAGCGCAGACATCAACTCCGCAGGATTCGGATATGCGCTTTCATCGAATCTCATGGCATTCCAGCCATACTTGCCCCAATACTGCCAATCCTGAACGAGCACGTCGACGGGAATCTGCCGCTTGCGGAACTCCGCCGCTGTATCAAGAATCTGTTGCTGGCTGGAATAGCGCTCCCGACACTGCCAAAATCCATAGGCCCATCGCGGCAACAGCGGAGCAGGGCCCGTCAACTCACGATACTGAGCGATCACTTCGTTTGGCGCTGGCCCATAGATGAAGTAATAATCGACCATCTCGCCCGCTTGAGAGCGAAACTCCATCATTTCTGACGGAGGACGCGCGAACAGTTGCGTGTTACCTCCCGTTACAGCGGTCACTCTATAGGTTGTATTCGCCGCTAGATGTACCTTGCCGCCCGCTGACCAGGGAAGCCACATATTCTTCAGATCAATGACCTTTTCATCATTGACGCTGAGTTGAAGCTTATCTCTCCCATTGCCGCTCAGCAGGAATCCATATTCCCCTTCCGCACCCGTCTGGAATGTCCCTTCTCCATCCCCGTCCAGTCGAATAGGCACTGTTGCAGGGTCGAAGTTCGTCAGTGCCGCATTGTTCCACAACAGGCCATACCCGTTTGTCGAAATGAGAAACGGGATCGCGATATTTGTATTGGCCTGGAGCAGCCGAACCGGGATATCCCTTAGATCGAGAAATCCCTCTTGATGTTGTCCCAATCCGTACAGCGCTTCGTTCGGGGAGAGAAGAAAATCCTGGCCAATCTCATTGGTGCGCATTCCGTCGACATCGATGGGCGTGATCGTGCGTCCGTGACTTCCCTGCTCGCTCAACACAGTCTGCCCGGCAGCCGTCAGAAACTCCACCGAGTTCGTTGCCCGGTCAATCTCCACCTTGAGTACGCTGGTCTTGATAGTCACGGTTGAAGCACTATGAGAAATCGTGAATGAGGCGCCTCCGCACGGACGAATTACTGTGGGCACGTTTGATTCTGGAAACTTGTCGGTCCGACTCGCTTCAACTCGAATGACCCGCTCAGAGCAGACAGCGAGGTGAAGCGCGCCACTCGAAGAATGCAATGTCACTCCATTTGCGCTTTGCTCGATCGCCTGGGCATGGACATGGAATGGCCTGCTGAGTGTGCAAGTGATTGCTGCCACTCCGATAGCAACGAAAAGCGTTCGCAGTTTTGAAGACATCAGTTGTCGCTCCTCGAATCGTTGTCAAACTGATCTGTAGGAACTTGATGAATCTAGGCTTGAAACTACCTCGCGAACGATGCAATCGCGCTTCGATGCAAATACAGATTGCTCAGCTCGTCTGGTCTTCATGGGTCTCACGCAACGGATTATTGCCGACTCGTATCGGTCGGCAGTTGTTCAATCACTGTTTGTGCTTGGTCATCCCAGCGCTTGCGTAGCTGCTGCGATATCCGAATCTGCTCTTCAGCAGCGTCCTTGTCGCCGGACTTTTCATAGAGGCGGGCCAGTTGATAATGGATGCTTCCATCCTCGTCGCTTGCCAATCCCGATTTGTACTCCGAAATAGCCTCTGGAATGCGGTTAGTCGCGGCATAGACCTGCCCGAGTAAAACATGAAGGCTGGGGACTAGATCTGGATCGAGGTCCTTGCACTTGGTCAGATACGATTCGGCCTCTTGAAACTTATGTCCCTGCACCAGGATTTCGCCCGCCAGCAGGTTCGCTTCAGGATCCTCCGGCGCCTCCGCTAAGAGAGAACTAGTGATTTCAAAGGCTTCATCCGTCTTCAGTTCGGTAAACAAGACAATGGCCAGGCTGAGGCGTGCTCCGCGTTTCGTCGAATCGATGGCAAGCGCTTTTCGATACTCAGCCTCCGCCTCGCTCCAGCGCCGCTTTTGGCGAAACACGTCTCCCGCGAGCACATGCATCTGAGGAGAGTTGGGATCGATCTCGCCCGCTCGGGTGAGCGTTGCAATTGCCAGTTTTTGATCTGCTTTAGTCTCCCAGTACAACCCGCGCACTAACGTCGCGGGATTTGCTTTTTGGCGCTCAGCGATCCTGGAGGTCGTTAGGAAATCGCCCGCATAAAACGAGCAGGATGCAAGCAGTTGCTGTTGGGCGCTGTTGAGTGTTTCCAGCGCCGGCTTCAAGAGATGATCGCAGGCGCCATACTTCCCTGCCGCATAAAGCATTTCAGCCTCGGTCGGCGACGGTTCCCGCGACGTTCGATATGATTCTGCCTCATCAATTCCTGTTGTGGGCGATGTGGCGGAAAGGAACGCCTGTTCAACAGCAGAGCCGAGATCGATTGCGAGATCTCCGGTACTCTGCCGCTCCCGCGCCAGATCGGCCAACGATTTCGCTTGGTCGATTGATAGCGCGTCGCGGAAGAGATACAGGCTCGACTGAAGGAATCCGGAATCATTCGCGCCAATCGCGGCAAACCCTTTGAGTGCATCATCCGGATGCCCTTCGGCAGCCTCCGCGACAGCAATGCCAAGGGGCGCTAGTCCACAATGGCTCCCGGATTGGGTATCTGATTCGAATTGTTCGCGCGCTTCAGCGATCTTCTTTTCGCGAAGCAGCGTAATGCCGAATTCGGCGTGAGCGCAGGGTGCAGGTGACGGTGCGGCCGTTGCACTTTTGAAGGCCTTTTCCGCTTCAACAAACTTGCCCTGCTCGGCATATGTCTCCGCGGCCCGAAGAGCGGCATACGGCGAACCACTGTAGGTTGTGGTCATGAGGCGCGCATCGGTGTCAACCTGCTGCAAATAGACCGTCCCGAGGCCGAGCCAAGCCTCCCCGTTGTTCGGGGCTAACCGTATCGCCCTCGAGAAAGCGTCGGCAGCGCGGTCATCACGGTTCAGGCTCGCGTAAGCCTTTCCTAGAGAGAGTTCAGCCAGCGGATCTTTGGAATTCAGCTTGGTGGCAGTCTCCAGGAATGGCACGGCCGCATCTGGTTTCAAGGTTTTTAGGTATTCGATGCCCAGAAACAATTGGGGCATATAAAGACTTGCGTTCAGGCGTATCGCATGTTTAAAACTCTCGATGGCGTCGGCAGATTTTCCTGTTTCGTAATACATGAGCCCAAGATTGGCCCAGAACTCCGGGACTGCGGGTTTGAGTTCGACAGCTTTGCGATACGACTCCGCGGCTGCACTAAAATCTCCCCTTGATTGTGCTGCTGCGGCATCGGCCAAGAGAGCTTGAAGGGCTTGATCCTGATCTTGCGCCAGGGCCATTTCGGTCCCATTGAAATTCGTGAATAAAATCGCCAGGCACAGTACCAGAACGAACCGCGGTACCATTTCCCGAAAGCCCCATGCTCTCTTGTAAATCGCTGACTTCATTGAGTCCAATCACAAATCAGAAACTTTCGGTCACTCTCAGACAGGGCTGTCCCCTTGCGAACAGCTCCACGTCGCATAGCCAGAGCGCATAGTTGACATTCACTCAGAGTAAGCGATAACTTTATTGATATTAACAAGGTACAGCACGGTACTGTTCGAGAGCGATCTCGAACGAATTAGGGGCCTTGTCACCGCTAATTCGCTGGAGTACAGTACGGCGCAGATGGGAAACTTCCGCCGGGGGCCAAATGGAACACGCAGTTGGATTCAAAGACACCCGGCAGCAAGGACCTTCTCCTCACGAAATCCCCGCCTCACAAATTCAAGAGGTGCTTACAGAAATCCTGATCAGTGTTCCCTTTCGCTCAAGTAAGCAGTCTCAGCAACTATTGCGATACATCGTTGACCAGACCCTGTCCGGCCACGGGCAGCTCTTGAAAGAAAGAGTGATCGGGGCAGACGTTTTCGGCAGGCGTCCCGACTACGATACGAATTCCGACCCGATCGTCCGGGCTCGGGCTGCGGAACTCAGAAAAAGACTTGCTCAGTTCTATGTCGGACCGGGTGTCAACTGCGCCGTCCGAATCGAAATCAGTCCCGGTTCGTATCACGCTTCATTTTCAGCCTCATCCCGGCCACTGACTCCCGCATCAGAGAGCGGGAGCGCCGAAACCGTCCTTCACTGGGCGCCAGAGCCTGAGTCCCTGCAGGTCGTTGCCCCCTTTGCTGCAGCAACCAGTTTAGGCATCAAGCCTCGGCGGAATTGGCCATTCTGGGTTGTCTCGATCTTTTGTGCTCTGGTTTTGGCATCGTTTTTGTTTCTGATCCTGCCCAAGAGTCCGATCGACCAATTTTGGGAACCCCTATTAACGACAGCGAAACCGGTGTTGATATACACCGGATCAAACCCGGTATACCTGCCGACCGAGGAACTCCTAGAAAAGTACAAAGCCACCCATAAGCTCGATGAATTGGACGCTCAGGGGCATGAATTTCTGATTCCGCTTACTCCCGATCAAGTGTTCGGCCCGGGCGATCTCGCAGCCATTAAAGACACTTATGTGACTCTCGGTGACATCTCAGCAAACGTCGCTGTGGCTACCTTCTTGGCACGCTACAAAAAGAGCTTCGATCTTCGCTCGGGAGAGGACGTTGTTTTTGGAGATCTTCTCCAATCTCCATCGATATTGATTGGCGCATTCAATAACGGATGGACAATGCAAATGACCGGCGATCTCGGATTTGTCCTCGGTCCTGGTTTAACGATCCGAGATCGATCCGATGCAAATCGTAGCTGGGCGACGCTGTATTCCCCCGATGACAAAGTCGCGATCGATTATGCTATTGTCGCGCGACTTCCTCACGCGAAAACCGGCGAACCTCTTTTGGCCATTGCCGGTATCACTCAAAGCGGGACTCGTGCGGCTGCAGAGTTTATAACCAATCCGCAAGAGGTTAGAGAATTGATCAGATCTGCGCCAAAGGCCTGGACTAGTAAGAACGTGGAATTTGTCCTCCAGACAAAGGTCGTCAACGATATTCCTACGGCTCCCACTGTAGTAGCTGTTCGCTATTGGTAGGCGCCCGGCCAGCCTCGAAGAATCAGCTCAAGATCCTGAACGAATAAGCGTATTGGCACGGCGGCTTATCGGGTAACTGAATCTCGAGCCCCTGCGTTGTTCGCGTCCATTTCAATTCGGAATTCGCTCCAAGCAGCCCCACTTTACGGATCTGGCGAGGGTAGTTTGCGGAGTTTTCAGCAAGCGACTTAATAACCATCTTTCCATCGGGCGCCCAGCCCAGGGCGATTGCATAGAGAATGTCGTCCTTTGTTGTGAATCGTATGTCTGTCGACTGAAACTTAAGCCTATTCAACTGATACATGGGCAACTCCTTGGCGGCTTCTGTGGCCGGACCTTCCCCGTAGATGGTCCAAGGACGCGTTCCCTTGATCGCCTCGGAATTCACCTCTTGCCAATCAGCAAGTTCCTCCAGGAATGCGACCTCGTCACTGTCGGGTTCCCCATTGCCGGGTAAGGGAATGCTGAGAAGAAGATTGCCATTCTTGCTTACGATGTCCACGAAAAGCGGAATCATCAAAGATGCCTTCTTGTAAGAATGATTCTCGAATACTTTTCGATCGTAGTGCCAATTCCCAATGCAAGCCTCCGTTTGCCAGGGCTTTTCCTGCAGCTTATCTGCCAACGTCATTTCAAAATCGCGTGTGAGTGTTCCCCAGACGGGTTCAGGGACCTCTTTCAGGTCAAGGACTCCTTCCAGATGGCCTCCGTGCGCACGCATATTCTTGTTGTAGTAATAGGCCATGATCTGCGGCGCCAGATCCGGGACGCCGAGCCAAACTCCAATGCCCCGGTCGAAATTGAACTGTGCTCCATCGTCAAAATTCAGGATGTCAGGTGAATAGCTGTCAATCACGTCCTGGACGCACAGGAGAAACCACTGGACAAACTCCGGGCAGGGTGTGTTCATTGCGTGGGGCTTGCCATTCAGCTCCCGGGGATCTTTCCCCTCCCACCATTTGCCCTTGCCGTCGGCAATAGTCATCACGCCATCGTAGGGAACCCCAGCAAGCGGCCCCGTAGTATCGCTTTTGTAGCGGACTGGAAGAAACTCGTCCCATACCCGATGCGGGGTGCCATGGTAGCTGACTCCGAATCGCAATCCATGAGATCGCGCGACTTTGGCCCAGGTTCCCACAACGTCTTTCTTCGGCCCTACCTTGACGGCGTTCCACGGCTGATGCTTTGAATTCCAGCAATGGTAATTATCGTGGTGAGTGGCCAATGCCACCAAGTACTCGGCTCCGGCGCGCTTGTACAACTTGATCAACACCTCTGGGTCCCACCTTTCCGCTTTCCAGAGATGGCAAATGTCCTTGTATCCGAACTTTGAGGGATGTCCATAGGTCTTTACGTGGTACTCATATTGAGCCGACCCCTCGATATACATGTTGCGCGCGTACCAGTCGCCTTGTTCGGGAACACATTGCGGGTCCCAATGCGCCCAGATTCCAAATTTGGCGTCGCGAAACCAGTCTGGGCATTGATACGATTTCAATGATTCCCAATAAGGCAGGAATGGTCCATTCGGAACAGTGCCTTGGAAGAACTGCGAACTTTCTGTCTTCGCCATCCGGGAAAGCGCAATCGTAGAGATACCACTCGCCAGGAACGTTCTGCGGTCCATCGATTCAAGTCCTCTCTCAGCTATCCTTGTGTCGAGTTATGCCCCGGCAGATATGCTTTTCTATGGCTCTGCCGCCGTCATTTCATTGACGCGCTCTCAGTTTCTTCGTGTTCCTACATGAACGCTTTCTGAATTGCCGCTGTAATGCACAATTTGATCCGGCTGAAGCGTCATCGTCAACCCGGTTCCATGGCCCGGTCCGACAATGACAATAGCGAACGTCCGATCTTTGACCATGCCTGGAAAATCTCCGCTGCGCGATCCAAGGGTCAATGTTCGGGAAGTATCGTTCCAAGCAATTGGGATCGTGGCATACACGCTTTTCTCGTAGTTGTAATTGTCGTTTTCGTCCTCATAAAGGGTAAACGAACCGTTTGCGCCTGGGTAAACTCTTACTTCAATCGGATCTTCTGGCTTTTGAGTCGCATATTCCATCGTGGGCCCCAGAGGGACAATCGCTCCGGCCCGCACAAACAGAGGAATCTGTTCCAATGGAGATCGGACATTTACGTCCTGGCCGCCAGTAACTGCTTGACCCGTCCAAAAGCTGGTCCACTGAGTCCCCTTTGGCAAGTAGACTGATCGGCCATCGGCTGCGGTAGTGACAGGAGCGACCATAAATGCAGAGCCAAACATATATTGATCGCCAATATTGTCGACCTTTCCATCGTGCTGGAAATCCATAACTAACGGTCGCATCATCGTGTCGTTATCGTGCGTCACTCGCCACGCTTCGGAATAAATATAGGGCAACATACGGTAGCGGAAGTTGTCGTACATCAGAAGGTACTTATACGACAGTGGCCACTTCCACATCTCCGTCTCTGTCTTAAATCCATGAATGCGAAGGATGGGGCAGAAGGTGGAGTACTGAAACCAGCGAACCAGCAGATGGTTATAGTCTTCCGAAGTGTATTGATCTTGAGGGCGAAAAGACCCGCCTGTGTCGGTGGTCCAGTAGGGCATACCGCCAACGGAAAGATTTAGGCCGGCTGGTATCTGCTGGCTGAATGCTTGCCAACTCCCGTGGACATCCCCTGACCACGTAACCGCAGCGTACCGCTGAAATCCAACTGTCGCGGTCTTACCCAGCTGCACCACCCGCTTCGTGGGATCAGCAGTTCGTTGACCCTCGTAGATTGATTGATTGGCAGCCTGCGGATAGTAGTAGGTGTAGGGGTTTCCAGACACAAGGCCGAGGTCGTCAACATACACCTTATGGTTCCTGACCTGGCCATTAACCTCTTCACCATCTTGCCACCAAGCATCGACACCCAGATCGAACATGTACTTCTTGAGATACTGCCAGCGGATACTGCGCCCCTCAGTGGAAAGCTCGTTCACGTAGCCGGTGTCTTCGATTTCGCCATGATGCTTGGCCAAGTCCTCCAACGTATCTCCTTTGGGATCTGCCCAGACTGAGATCATGTAGTGAAAGTTCAGCTCATGGAGTTTCTTGATCATCTCCGCGGGATCTGGGTACGCAGTCGGGTCAAACTGATAAGCTCCCCACCCCCATTTCCCCCAGTACTGCCAATCCTGAACGATCAAATCCACCGGTATATGGCGGCTGCGGAACCCCTCGGCGGCATCGAGTGTTTCCGCTTGACTCGCATAATGCTCGCGGCATTGCCAGAATCCATACGCCCATTTGGGAAAAAGCGGCGCGGCGCCAGTAAGCAGACGATAACCCCGCACCACATCATCGATCTTCGGACCATAAATAAAGTAGTAGCTGATGTCGTTGCCAACTTCCGACCGGAACACTGACGTGTTTCCCATCGGTCGGCCATAGAGCTTCGCCGTCTTACCTCCTCCGAGCAGCTTTACTGGGTAGCTCTCGCCTGCGGTTAAGTGTGCTTTGGCCACAGACGTATACGGCACCCACATGTTCTTATCGTCGTGGATTACTCGGTCGCCAACGGAGATGCCAATTTCACCGGCTCCATCCCCGCCTCTGGCGAAGAATACATAGTCTCCCGTTTCTCGAGCTTTGAACACTCCCGCTCGACTCGAAGGATCCACGGCAATCTCATCATCTTCACTTACTGGATTAAACTCCGTGAGCGATTCGTTGTCCCACAGTACTCCGTAACCCCGGCTGGAAACCATGATCGGAAACGCTCCAGTAATATTCTGACTTATAAGGTCGATGGGCATTCCTCGCCAGTTCCATACTCCGTCCTGCCCTTCTGCGAGACCATACAGTGCTTCATCTGGCGGGGAAAGGAATTCCTGCTGCAGATGGTAAGTGTCTTCCTGATTTACCGTTGCCTTCTGCATCGCTTTCCCGCCGCTTTGCGGCTCCGCCAGAATCCGGTTCCCTGCCGGCGTGAGAAATGTCAGTGCTCCGGAGTTTCGATCAACCTGCACCGACAGCTTTTCTCCGGAAAGGCTGATATCTTTCGAGTTCTCCGCAAGCTTTAGAGGAGGGTCGGACTGTTCCTGGCATCCGATGACCGCAAGACTTTTCTCGGTGGGAGGATCGTTGCCTGGAGCGTACGAGACGTGGACAATGTTGTTATCGCAAAAGTGAATTGTCATGACTCCCGGATGCATCGTAAAAATGGCTCCTCCGGCGATCTTGTGAAACGATGTGATCGCGATCGGAGCCGCCGGCGTCATGGGTATAAGGTTGGTCTCTTTGTAATCCACATCCTCCTGCTCTTCCGGATTGTTCGTCCCGGCAGTATTTTCAGATGGTGTTTGAGACGACCCGGCGGAGTTTTGCCCTTCGCTTCTTCCGCCTGACCCGAGAATGAAACCAACCGCTATTACCAACGCGAAGCAAAGCGTCCGCAGGCGCGCTGCGGGTGAATGAGTTCTGATCTGGCATTTGTTATCGCACGTAGACATCATGACTCCTAAGGAATTGCGAGGGAGAAGTGAAAGTCAATCTCGTACGGGATTGAAACTGTCGGAATCTGGCCAAGACCATGCGACGTCCCGAAACAAGCCTTCGGGCGAATCGGCGCTTCCGGTCAAGGCGTTTCGAAATACTTAAAAAACTTTTCCGTTTTTTGCGTTGATCCGGCAAAAAGCACGAATCCCCCCGGACTGAGCGTTGTGGGCCTCAGCTCGGAGGGATTCAATGGTTCGAATTGGCGCCCCTCCAACGACGATCGCGCTCACGGTTGAACTTGCGAACGCGATCGTCGTGCAGAGAGAAAGCTCAGTCCTCTGCATAAATGGGCTTTAGTAAGTAATCTTCAGCACCCCCTGCATCTGTCTCGCTCCCTGGGTACTTGAGGACAAGCCCATTGTTGGGCTTCCGACTCCGGCGCTGGGTATGCCGAAATTGGGATGGTTGAACGTGTTGAACATTTGGACGGCGATCTGTAGACGCAATCTCTCCCTCAAAGTGACCCACTTGCCAAACGTCAAATCCTCGTCCACATACCCCGGCGATCTCAAGTTGGAGAAGTAGCGTGGAGCATTGCCAAATGTGAAGTCCGACGGCGCTGCAAAGGCCGCCGGGTTGAAGAAGCAGTACTTTGATCCGACAGAGATGACGGGAACTCCGCTGGTGCCGCCGCAGTGACCGCTCTTGAATGGTTGGCCGGTCAAATCGGCATGTTGCCCACCGCCAAAAACTGAGGCGGAGTTTCCACCGGCGCCGATCGACATCGGGAACCCGCTCTGTACCGTTGTAATTCCTGAAACTTCCCAACCGCCGGCAATCGTATCCTCTATAACATTCATGTCTCTGCCAAATTGCTTGCCTCGACCGAATGGCAGGTCATAGACGTAGTTCAAGACAAGTGACTGCGGAATATCGTCGCCGTCCACCGACCAATCCGCTTTTAGGTCGTAGAAGTTTCGAATACTCGAGCCTCCCTGGTCGCCGTTGATTGCACCCCACTCTTCTGGACCGCCTGTATCGGAGAGGAATTTCGAGTAGGTGTAGGACGCCGTAAAGATCAGGCCCGCGCCGAAACGGTGCTTGAAGCTAGCCTGCAATGCATCGTATTCGTTGATTCCGACCGGCTCGCCCTGAGCCGACACGGAGCCGCAGTACTCCGGATAAGGCAGCAGGGATTGCGCTACCGTGTACGGGCAGCTTGGAGCCGTCAAGCCTAGGGTGCTCAAAGCGGTGGCGTAGGGGTTGGTGGGTAAGGTGTTATTCAGCGTAGAGCCCATGGAAAGATAGCTTGGATTCAGCTCGCCGTAGTTCATCCCGCCAAGAGTAATGTTCTTTCCGCGGCTGCCTACGTAGTTGACATCCAGCACGTCGTTGCTGGTGAAGGCGTATTGGAATCCAAAGCTGAACTGCTGTGTCCTAGGGTCGGGGCGGTTCCGATCGACTACACTTGGACTCTGGCCGACACTAGTCAAGCCTCCCAATGCGTTCCCGGTAACCGGCACCAGTCCCGTCTGAAATGCCTGTACAAGCGGCGTTAAAACGTGGATGCCGTCGGCCGATGAAGTCCACACTCCCGATGTCGAATACCCCGGGTCCGGCCCATTGCCGCCATAGAAGTTTCTTGCGTAATAGATGCCATAGCCGCCACGGAAAACCAGTTGCGGCGTCACAGCATACGAGAAGCCGGCGCGGGGCCCAATGTCATGTAAATCGACGTTCCAGAGACCGCGGTTCCCCGGGCTGTTGTAGACAATCTCCCCATAAGACGGAATCCCCGTTGTCACACTGATCGGATTGAGCGCGTGAAGATCGAAATACGCCTGTTCGTTGTGCCGGGCTGTCACAGGCATTTGGAGGTCGTAGCGGACGCCGAGGTTCAATGTCAGCTTCCGGCTGGCTTTCCAGTCGTCCTGAACGTACATCCCGTGCATGTAATACGTAGGCGCTGGATAGGCGGTAAACCCTGTGGAGCCGGCCGATCCGGATCCGGGGTTGCCGGCACCCGCCAAAAAGGAAGCGAGCGCGTCTCCGGGACTTTCGCCGCTCAGATTTGAGGGGTCAGGCCCAGCGCTCATTTGGTTGCTGAAATTGAACACCGTCGGGGTGAGCCGCCCGCCGTCGTCATTTTGCCGAACGCCCATATATCCGACCGAGATGGATTGTGTTTTCAGAGATTTGTTTACGTCTACGGTCAGGCTTTCATTGGTCTTCGGGAAGGTGGCTTCGCCGGAGTTTTGTGTCGCACCTAACGGAGCATAGAATCCTGACCCGCTAAAGGTATTCCCAAACTGGAGCTGTGGGAACTGCGGCGTCCAGGAATCGAGAGTCGCAGGCAGGCCAAGCGAGGAAGGCTTGAACGGAAAGCCCTGGACGACGTTGCCCCCAGGGTTTCGAATGAAGAATAGGGTGCTGGACAAAACGAGGGTTGGCGCGAAGACGTGAGAATACCCTAACACCCCAAACATGCGGTTGTTCGGGTCAAATACATAGGGTCCGGCAACATCGTTTCCGTAAAAGGCCCCTGTCTGGACCTTCCCTTCGTGTTTGTTTGAGAATTGCCCGTAGATGCGGTTGTCCGCATTGATGTTCTGATCAATGCGAATTCCCCACTCGTTCGATGTCGTCGGGGCACTCACCGTGGTGTTGAAGTTATAGCCGCCGCCTGGATTCTTTGGCGCCGGCCAGTAGTTGCCTGTGGCAAATTTGTTTGCCAAAGCGTCGATTGCACCCACTCCGGTTGTGGGTATCTTGTTTCCCGGATAGGGATCACGAACAAATCCACTTTTCGATCCAAAGCCGCTACTTCCTGTCGGGCAGGCATGTATCGAGTAAGGATTGTAGATCGCGCCCTGATAGACCGTCCGGCCGAGGCAATCCGTACCCAAGACAGTGGTCGTGAGCTCTGACGAGAAGTCGCCTCCCAACTGGGCTGTGGTTGGCACCTCTGCGCTATAGCTGAGGCCCCCGTTGAGCCGCAACCCTTCATAGTTGAAGAAGAAGAAGGTCTTATCCCGTTGCTTGTAAATGCCCGGGATATACAGTGGCCCACCGCCTGCGGCTCCGAACTGATTGCGATGGTCATCGGGCCTCGGAATGCCAGCCAGATTGTTGAAGTAAAGATTGGAATCTAAATCCTGGTTGCGGATATATTCGTCGGCAACGAAATGGTAGTCGTGGGTACCGGCTTTGGTCGTCATGCTGATCACATTGCCGGTGCTGAATCCATATTCAGCTGAAAACGAATAGCTGGTTACCTTGACTTGGTCGGTATCCTCCGGCGGGGGCACATACAGGATTCCTCCCCAGTCCTGGGACGTATCATAGCCGCCCTCCAGAAGGAAAAGGTTGGTCCCGAAGTAGCCGCCTCCGAAATTCAGGAAGGAATAATCCTGGTCGGCCGTATCTTCACTTCCGCCAGCCGCCAGCAACTGCCTGTCCCCTTGCACGTTTACCGCGGAATCCAGCGTCACGAAGGAAAGCACGTTTCTGAGATTGAGTGGAAGCTCTTCAATCTGTTTGGACGCGAGTTCCGTGCTGATGTCCGCGTCCTGCGTCTGAAGCAAAGGACCGCTCGTGTTGACGGTGACCTGCTCGGTCGCGCCGATCTTCAAGCTGATAGCTACGTTCACCGAATCGCCGGGCGTAAGGGTGATCCCATTTTGCTTAGTAGTCTCGAACCCCGGCGCGCTCGCCTCGAGAACGTAGGTGCCCTCCGGAAGCAAAGCGAAGGAAAAGTCGCCCTCCTGACCGGTCGTATCAAGTCGGGTGATTCCAAGATCTGGGTTGGTGAGTTTCAATGTCGCTTTCGCAACTCTTGCCCCGGACGGATCGGAGACTGTGCCCGACAGCGAGGCGGTTATGCTTTTGCCTTGCGCATGCATTTTCGAAACCAACGCCATCCCTAGGGCGATCATCAACACCGCCAAAACTACGAAACGGAACCTCGTCATTTTGCCTCCTAGAATTCTTCTTTGGTAATCCCGCTTGTAACTGGCCCAGGCCGCTGAAGAACGCCCAGAGCCTCCGCAGATCGATTGATTGGGGTGGCCCTCCCTAAAAGACCCCCATGGACACACCCTTTTCAAGCACCCATGGAGTAAGCGCTAACTTTATGGTTATTGGCAAGGTACAGTACGGTACTGTTCGAGAGCGTTCTCCAACGAAATGTGCAGTTTGTGTTCGACAATCAGGTGGAACACAGCACCGCGCTTCCGGAAGCACGACAGCTCTTGGGGCCTATGGACTGCCTCATTCCATGCAACGTTGCTCTGCCGATGCCGACCAAGAAACTCGCCGGGGCAAGCTCTCCAACGCATCGATAACCGGCGACGGCGCCATTTTCAAATCCGGTTCTGCCCTTGCGAGGCACGCAGAATGCCCCAGAGCAATCGCTAACTTTAGCTTTATCGCGGGGTATAATCGGCCTGGCCGAGATGCCAGGAATGTGTAGAAATCGCGAGCCAGTGGAATCGGAGACAATGCGCCTTCGCGTTATGGTTAGAGTGTTCGACAGACTCCGCCTGAGCCTTCTTCTTGTTGTCGCTATCGCCTTAATATCGGCATCCGGACCATTCGCGCAAGAATTGCAACCTGCGGGCAAGCCAACCGCTCAATCGACCGCGGAAAATCCCCAGAACCAGGAACAACGATCCCAGGGCGGGATGGCCTCTGGAAGTCCGCATGAAGCCATCTTCGACAGTCAGCACCGGCCCATCACCGCTGGTGGATTCGTCAAGAATGGGCCAATCGTGTTTCAGGATGTCGCGGCAGCGGCTGGGCTCACCCGGTGGCATCATACGGCCGGCACTCCCGAAAAGCGATTGATCGTTGAGGCCAAGGGCCCCGGCGTTTGTCTCCTGGATTACGACAACGATGGCTGGCTCGATATCTATCTTGTGAATGGCTCGACCTACGACGCTCTCGCTGGAAAGGCCACTCCTCCGCATGCTGCTCTCTTTCACAACAATCACGACGGAACTTTCACCGACGTCACGCAAAAGGCAGGTGTGGCCAATGACCGATGGGGATTCGGCTGCGCGGTTGCGGATTACGACAACGACGGCTGGCCGGATCTTTACGTTACCAATTACGGAAAGAACCGGCTTTACCGCAACAATCACGATGGAACCTTTACGGATGTTGCCGAGCAGTCTGGGACGGCCTGCGGAAAATGGTCAACAGGCGCAACGTTCGGCGACTACGACGGCGATGGCCGGCTTGACCTGTTCGTCGCTGGCTACCTGCAGCTCGATCTCGCCAATCTAGCCCAATCCGGCGGGGAGCCTGGCTCTTTGGTCTGCCAATTTCGGGGCGTGCCCACGATGTGCGGGCCGCGTGGGCTAACTGGCGAGCAGGACCATTTGTTTCATAACAATGGCGACGGTACTTTTACCGACGTGAGCAAAAAGCTGGGCCTCGACGATCCCAATGGCTATTACGGGCTGGGTGCCCTGTTCGCAGACGTCAACAA
>CAZHOO010000061.1:0-20477 GCA_964533905.1 uncultured Occallatibacter sp.
CGTTTTTGCGCGAACCTTTTGAAGTTATCAAAGTCCGTGTCTCAGGTCAAGGAAAGAATCCGCCTGAACCACTGTGGATAACCCGTTCGCGCTGCGCAAAATATCAAATATCGACCAGCAAAAATTGCCCGAGCCGATGAGGCTCGCGGGAGATAAACTCCCGGGTCATGCAATGGCTTGTTCTCTCTAGGAATTACCTACAGGGGTTTTAACGGCGCTCAATACTACGCAACTCGTAAGACCCTACGAACCAGCTTCCCACTTCCCTCAAATCCAAGATTCTTAAGATCCTGATCTCAGACCGGGCAGGCCCTTTTTCATACCGCGCTTTCGCGCGAAAGGCCACCGGGAGGCTCCACTGCTCACACTAACTTTGTTAGAGTAGCACACGCCACCCTAAGATGCAAATTCCTGAGACCAACGCAGATCTGGGGTTTGCAACTCCAGAAGATTAGCATTTTCAAGGGGTTAGAATCAAGCGCGAACCTCTGTGGAAACCCGTGGATTCTGTGGGAAACCCGGCCGCCAGGTGACGCTCGCTAGTGCCGCGGAATTAGCCCTAAGTCTGTGATTCCATTCACGAAATACTGCATTGCCAACGCCACCAGCAGCAAACCCATGATCCTGACCAGAATGCGGATGCCCGTCTCACCCATCACTTGCCGCACCCGGCTCGCAGCCGCAAGCACAAAATAGGTCACAACCGTCGTCAGCACAATCGATCCCAGGATCGCTCCCATCTGCCATCCCCAAAGCGTCGGCACCTGGCCCACCAGCACCATCACCGACGAGATTGCCCCTGGCCCCGCCAGCATCGGAATGCCCAGCGGCACAATCCCGGCATCCTCTTTCGCAGCCCCCTCCACCGTATCCCCGTGCGTCTCCTGCGTCGGCGACCGCCGCGCTTCCAGCATGTCTAGACCGATCAGCAGCAGGATCAGCCCGCCGGCAATTTCAAATGCCGGCAGCGTAATCCCGAACATCCTGAAGATCAGCTGACCAGCGATTGCGAACGTGGTCAGAACAATGAAACAAGTAATTGCGCCCTTGCGGGCGATGCGCTTGCGCCGCAGCGGGTCCGCTCGGTCCGTGATCGCCAGGAATGACGGAATCGCCGCAAACGGATCAACCAGAAAAAAGATCGAACTCAGTGCAAGGAGCGAAAAGCGCACAATGGGCGACTGGCTCAGATCGTTCAACGCCGTCGTAGCTGGGTTGGCAAATACCACGTAAAGAGCCTAGATCATCAGGGTCTGCCCGGTCCTCACCGAATCAGGAAAACGCAACCCACACCTCAAAGCCCGCTCGCTCCAACCGCTCCAAACGAGTCCGCACCAACCCCCGCCTCAGTCGTTCGATGGAGACGATCGTCGATCCAAAGGATGTTGCCGGAAAACCCTCGACGGCAGACACTTGGCTGACCGATGCATCGATGGGAGTATCCAGTGAAATTGTGCCTTTCCCCTGCCCTTGTCACATTGCGTTCCCGGCGTCAGTTGTTGAGCCTCGCGCTGGTCTTCACGGCGATTCCGCTTTTTGCGCAGCAAAGCTCCGCGCCTACCAAGTCAAACAAGACCCAGCCCGCCGCCAAACCCGCAGCTTCGGTTCTAGTCCTCGCTCCAACTCCTCCGCCCACGCACAAGATGGGGCCGCTCCAGATCAACATCAACTGGCGGGAGCGCACCGAGGATTGGAACTGGTTCAAGGGAAACACCGGCAACAGCGATTACACATTCTGGGATTCGCTTTTGCGCATCGGCATCGGACAAACCGGGCATCATTTCGACTGGTACGTCGACGGCGAGCAGCCGACGATTCTCGGCCTGCCCAACACTGCGGTCGTCGCCGCTCCGCAAGGTCAACTGGGCCTGGGCGGAAGCTATTACGCGGCGAACAATAATCACACAGATGTGGCCAACGGTTTTCTCAAGTACGCCTACGTAAACATTCATCCAACCGACCAATTCGCGGCCCGCATTGGCCGTTTTGAGTACTTCGACGGTCTTGAAGCGAAAGCGAAAGATCCTCTGCTCCAAAAGGTCATTCAGTCACGCATCTCCAGCCGCCTGATCTCGAACTTCGCTTTTACCGCCGTGCAGCGCACCTACGACGGCGTGCAGCTCGTGCTCAACTCCGGCCCGAATAACGTGACTCTTTTCGGCGCGCGCCCCACGCAGGGCGTCTTTCAGGTCAAAGGCGAGGACGAGCTCGACGTGGATAACTACTACGGCGCATATACCCATTCGAGCATTTCCGCCACCCATCCGAATCAGTTCCGTGTCTTTGCCGACGGCTATATCGACCATCGCACCCTCGTGCTCAAGACCGACAACCGCTCAACCCCGGCCAAAACTGCCGACAAAAACAAGATCGAAATCGCAACCTGGGGCGCGAACTTCGAGCAGGTCATCAACACCGCAGCGGCAGGCAAGTTCTACTTGCTGGGCTGGGGTGCGCTGCAGACCGGCTCGTGGGGCAGCCTCAGCCAGCTTTCGAGCTCGGCAGTCGGCGAAGCCGGATGGCAATTCCCCGTCCCGAGCGTGAAGCCCGGCATTTCGGCGGGCTACTCGTATGGCAGCGGCGACGGCAATGCAACCGATACGCGTCATGGCACGTTCTTCCAGGTCCTCACCACGCCGCGGCAATACGCGCGCTTCCCGTTCTACAACATGATGAACAACGAGGATGCGTACCTCACCGCCAACGCGCAGCCCTTGAAGCAGTTGAGCTTGAGCAGCGAGGTGCACACCCTGCGTCTGGCCAGCGCTACGGACCTCTGGTATTCGGGCGGAGGCGCTTTTCAACCAAACACATTCGGATATCAGGGACGGCCGAGCAACGGGCATCGGAGTCTGGCGAACGTGTGGGACATCAACGCCGATTACCGCTTCTGCTCAGAATTCAGCGCAACGTTCTACTACGGTCACGCCTGGGGCAAGAGCGTAATCTCGGCCATCTATCCCAAAGACGCCGACGGCCAGTTGCTCTTCGTCGAAACCAACTTCCACTTCTAAATCCAGACTCCGCGCGGCGATCGCATTCGATCCAATCAGTCGCCGCGCAGTGGTGCGGCCGCCACTTCGAACATCCGCCCCGAGTCTGCCCTAAAATGGCCTCTTGCTCGCCAAAGACCATCGCGATCGCATTGAAGTCGTCCTCGTATCCCCGCGCAATCCCCTCAATATAGGTGCGGCAGCTCGAGCTATGGCCAACTTCGGCTTCGCGCGCCTCGCCGTCGTCGCTCCGTATGAGGCGCACTGGCGCGAGGCGAAGTCCGCCGTCGGCGCCTCAGATCTCCTCCAAAACGCCAAAAGCGCGAAGGCCCTCGCGGAAGCAGTCGCCAATTGCACCCTGGTCGTCGGCACAGGTTCGCTCGAGCATCGCAAGCCTGAGCAGCCAGTCATTCCGCTGCCTGAGCTGGCGCCACTCATTCAGAACGAGCTCGCCCGTGCCGGCCGCATCGCTCTCATCTTCGGCTCGGAGAAGCGTGGCCTTACGCAGGAAGACCTCGCGCATTGCCACGTCCTTGTCGTGATTCCCGCCGATCCATCGCAGCCGTCGATGAACCTCGGCCAGGCCGTCGCCGTTTGTCTTTACGAACTCGCCTCGCGCACCGGCCCGCTCGCCGGAGATCTGGGTGCCCCAGGTCCGGGGTCCCCCCGGACAGGTCTTAGTCCGAGGGGTGGTGATCCCTCGCACTTGGGGACCTGGGAACATCCGTCACACGACGATCCTCCTGCATCCGCGCGCGACCTGGATCTCCTCGCCAGCGTCGTCGAACAAACAATGCTCGCGGCAAACTATTCGCCTGCCGCAATGCGCAAAGCAAACCGGCACGATCTCAATCTCTTGCTCCGCAGGCTGGCGCTCACTCGCCGCGACACCAGCCGCGTTCTCGGATTCTTTCGTCGAGTCCTATGGAGGCTGAAACACAACCCATCGCCTGGCGCTCGCGGGAAGCCAGATGGTACCGGCAAGTAACTCCGCTGGGGTATTGTTTTCCGCACAACACCCTCAGAAACTTGCTAAAGTTGCGATCAAAGGCTCCCCGATGCCCCAAATGGCTCTGCGTTTCCGCCTCTTCTCGTTTGCAGCTTCATCGGCGCGTCAATTCGTGCTCGTTTTGAGCGCGGTAACGGCTGCCGCATTGGCTTCATACGGCCCCATTGCGGTCAGGGCCCAGCAACCCGCTGTCAGCCAACCTTCGCAGACTGTTCCAGCGGCCGCGTCGGACACTCCGCCCGCCGCAGAAGCGCCGCCGTCCGTTCAAACTTCACCGTCAACTTCTGTGCCGACACCCGATTCTCAGCCCGCGACGCCCGCTCCATCGCCGCAACAATCATCTTCGGACCAGCCCCAACAAACAGCGCCGACGCCCGCGCCTGCTTCTCCTCCCGCGCCTGCTTCTCCTCCCGCGCCTGCTTCTCCTCTCGCGCCTGCTTCTGCGGCCCCACCTCCCGCCGAAAATTCGCCCGCACCGGCGCCCGCACCCGCAGCCTCTCAAAAAACTACGGCGTCCACGTCCGAGACAACTGAAATCACCGAAGACGAGATCAAGTCCCTCCTCGTCGGCAAACAGCTTTTTATCCGCGGCGGCTATCTCGACAATGACTTGGGCTACAACGAGCACGGCATCATCGTCGGCCATTCTGCTCAGGGCTCCTACACGCTGAGCGCGATCCAGATCGACAAGGTTCATCTGGCCAAACACAAGCTCGAGCTCGAAGGCGAACGCTTCGGTCTGCACTTTCTCGGCGCCCTACCCTACGAGGATCCCACCTCTGCAGTCGACCGCGTGAACATCACGCCGAAAAAGAAGGTGGTCAAAATCACCATCGACCGCGAGCTTGTGGTCAAATCGAAAGAGAAAAAGGAAAAAGAAAAGGGCAAAGCAAACAAGCCCGCACCCGCTGCAGCATCGGCTCCGGCGCCGTCAGCCACCGCACCGCCGCCGGATATTCCGCCGTCCACTTCGCCCGCCCCGCCCGATGAAGCCAATGCCACCGCCGATGCCCAGGCGGAAATCGCCGCCGCTCCTGCCGCCGAGCGTCCCGCCGACGCCAAAAGCGTCACCACAACCACATCGCAGGCGCATTCCAACAAGCTCTTGCGCGACGCTATCGACAACGTCTTCGCTCAGGGATTCGACGCCCGCATGATGGATGCGATGCCTGAATTCTGGAAGCTCTACTACGCGGCAGCCGCAGCTAAAACTGACTACCAGCCCGCCGATTCCGATGTGCTTCGTCAGAGCATGGTCGATAAGAAAGCTCGCCTGGTTTCGACCTTTGAGCCGCCGTCAAACCAGTACGCGCAGGACCACGGCGTAGCAGGCATCTGCCTTTATCACGTGGTCATCGGTGCAGACGGCAAGCCGGCCGAGATCGCTGTGGCTCGGCCCATCGGTTTCGGCCTCGATGAAAACGCCGTCGACGCCATCCGCAAAGCCACATTCGACCCGGCAATCAAGAATGGCAAGCCGGTACCAGTGTTGCTTAACCTCGTGGTGGAGTTCCGCATTTACTCCAACCGGACTGCGATCGCTGCGAACCCGGCCGAGCAGCAGCCTTCTGCACCGTCGCTTCCCGGTCCATACAGCGTGCAACACTAGTCGGGCGGTTCTCTTTCGATTGAGGTCTTATTCTTCTCGAAAGACGTTCGCGAGCGAAGCACGCATCCGGGGGCCTATGGATCGACGCACTTTTCTCTCCGTTGCCGGCGCAGCCGCTGTCTCCACCTCCCTGCCCAAACACCTCCCGTCTCAGGCTTCCGAGCCGCCCATCGAGCATCGCTTGCCTGCCACCGACAACGATTACCGCCTCGCCAGGGCGTATGTTGAAGAAGTCCCGGTTCACGGCTATCACTGGGCGTCGGACCGCGCTGTCGAAGCATTCAACGACATTAAATTCGGGCTGCGCATTCACTGGGGAATCTATTCCAACTTTGGGCGCCCTGGCGAATCGTGGCCTTTTCTTACCTCGCCCCTCGCCGACCGGCAGAACTATAACCAGGCCTATCGATCCTGGAACCCTGCGGAATTCGATGCCGATGCATGGATGAATCTCTGCCAGGAAGCAGGGATGAAGATGTTCGCCTTCACCTCGAAGCACCATGAGGGTTTCTCCATGTTCGACACGCGCACTCGCGTGCGGCAGCGGGCCAACTGGACGGCGCCCAGTGGGCCGGTGATCGAGGATTGCGATCTGGCGTACAGCATCATGGAGACGCCATTCCGTCGCGACGTAGTTCAGGAACTCACCAGCGCGGCGCATCGACGCGGCATCAAGATCGATCTCTACTTTTCTCACTCCGATTGGTACGACGCCGATTTTCGCCCCTACGGCTGGCATCCGTTGCAAGTGCCGTCCTCGCCGAAACTTTGGGATTGGCGGCCATCGGGCGGAAGCGATCTGGATTATTGGGACGCGCTGAAGAAACGGTTCGCCGGCAATCTCTTGATCGTTCCCGATCCCACGCCGCAGCAGGTTGACCGCATGGTCGCGCGCCATCGCGCACAGCTCACGGAACTGCTCACTCGCTACGGTCCCATCGACATGATGTGCCTTGACATCTTCTGGGGGCCAACGGTATGGCCGCAGTTGCGTGAAACTATCCTCAAAATCAGGAAACTGCAGCCGGACGTAATGTTGCGGGCGCGCGGCATCGGTAATTACGGCGATTACTACACGCCCGAAGGCTTTGTGCCCGCCTCAAAAGAAGCCACAAAGACGCCGTGGTTCGTCATCTATCCGCTGGGTTCGTCGTTTTCCTACGAGAGCGATGCGGCCAAGTACAAGGGCGCTGGCTGGATCGTGCGCAATCTCATTGACGCCACCGCCAAAGGCGGCAACTTCATGGTAGGTGTCGGCCCCAGCGGGCAAGGTTCCTTCCATCCCACCGCTGTGGAGCAGCTCAGAGAAGCGGGTCAATGGCTCAAAGTGAACGGTGAGGGCATCTATGCCACCCGGCCGCGCGAGGGCACGCTGTGGATGGAGGGCGATACATTGCGTTTCACCCGCAGCAAGGATCAGCGAACCGTCTATTGCTTCGCGTCTGAATGGCCCGGAAGAACACTGGCCCTTCGGTCTCTGCAAGCGCACCAGGCCGGAAAAGTCGAGATGTTGGGATTCTCAAAGCCTCTCGCCAGCCACTTGGATCCCGCGCAGGGACTTATCATAACCATCCCCGAGGAATTGCAGCCTGAATCCAATCGTCCGTGCAAACACGCCTGGGGATTTCGCATCTCGAGTTCGTCCGCGGCGTGATGGGTTATTGCGCGCAGTCTGCGTCTCCGCAAGGCACATCGACGAAGAAGACACCTCTCTTGCGCGATGGCGCCAAATGCGCAGGAATCGATAACACTTGGCGCGCCGTCCTGTCTTAGCCTGCAAGCGGCTGCCACAACTCCACGCGATTACCTTCTGGGTCCCAAATCCACGCGAATTTCCCATAGGGAGCGTCGTCGCGTTTCGGATCGATGCGTACGCCTGCATCGGCCAACTGCTTCATCAGTTCATCCAGATCGTCGACCCTGAAGTTGACCATTGACTGCTGCGCACCCTCGCCGAAGTACTTCGTATCGACCGGAAAATGCGCAAAAACCGTCATGCCCATGGAATCAGGCCCGTCGAAGGCCAGCGAACCGCCGTCCTGGGTCGGAATGCCTAGATGCTCCGCGTACCAGCGCCCCAGTGCATCCGGGTCGCGCGCCTTCAGAAAAATGCCGCCGAAGCCCACTGCTTTGGCCATGCCTATTCCTCCCGTCTGATGATCTCTTCGAGTCTCGGTTTATGTTTTGCCTTGCGCCCGGTGCGCGGCTTATCAGGCAGGATACGCGAAGGCTTGGGCTGGCCCACGCGCTCGCGCGCGTTGGCCTTCACCGCCTTTGTTGCAGAAAACCGGGCTGGCTTGCGTTTCGCCATGGCAAGGATGAGTATGGAGTAGATTCGGACGACGCAAAAGTGCCGCTTTGGATTCACCAGACGATGTGGGCTTTGTCGACCGGCGTTCTGGCAGCCCCGACGGCGCGTGAGAGACAGCCACGGAGCGAGCAGCGTCGAGGAACAGCAGCCTAAGGAAATTCGGCCCAAGGAAACGCAATATGGATGAGCGGGAATTCTTCAACGAAACGACGGAACAACGAACGCACAACCTCACCTGCCCCAAATGCGGCCAGGCCGCGGAATACAAAGTCACCTGGATCGTCCGCCGCAAGCGCGCGCAACTGCCGCGAAGCGGTGACGAGCGCGACCGTGCGCGCTTCGCCAAGGCGCAATCCTACATGGTCCGCCGCGACGACAAGCTGCAATGCGCCAATGTCCGCTGCCGCAAGCCATTCGAGATCACTTCGCTGCAGTCGCTCGCTTTCCTCACGGACTAGCTGGCGCGTCCCCGCCGCCGTGTGTTTGAATTGTATTCAGGAGCGCCGGTCGCGGAGGTTTCTTTGAGCGAGACCGGCGAAAGAACGCGATGGCAAATTCCCTGCTTCCCCCCGAAGAACGCAACCTCACACCCGATCAGGTGGAGGCGCTCGACAAGCGCCGCGACCTCGGGCACACATTTCTTGTGATCGCCGGTCAATTTGCGGTGATTGCAACCATCCTATCGCTTTGGGTTTTCCAGGATCTCAAGTACTCCCCCGGCTGGGCGCATCCCATGGCCTATTACTTCTTCCTTGCACTCATTCTGATCGTGGCGTTCGGCCTGACAGGGCTGGTGCTGCGTCGCGGAACCCCGCGCATCGATTGAGGCACTTACTGAAAGACGTGAGGATGCCGTGTATAGATTCGCTGCGATTCTCACGGTCCTGTGTACAGCGGTTTATTCCGGCTCATTTGTAAAAGCACAAGACCATTTGCCACAGACCTCCACTGAAGATCGCGCGCAGGCGCTGGCCATCTTCAAGCAACTCGTCGAAATCAACACTACGGACACGCCGCAGGGCAATGTCACCACAGCGACTGCGGCCATGGAACGCCTCTTCCTCGACGCGGGATTCGCGCCTCAAGACGTTCATCTCCTCGGCCCGAATGACCGGAAGCAGAATCTCGTTGTCCGTTTCCGCGCTGCCGGAACGTCGTCCGAAAAGCCCGTTGTTTTCCTCTGCCACATGGACGTGGTGCAGGCATTGCGCGCCGATTGGTCCACCGATCCCTTTCAGTTTATCGAGAAGGATGGATACTTCTACGGCCGTGGCACGCAGGACATGAAAGACTCCGACGCCGCGCTGGTCGAGACTTTTCTGCGCCTGCATCGCGAGGGATATAAGCCGCAACGCGACCTGATCCTGGCGCTCACGGCCGACGAAGAGGGCGGCAAGTTCAACGGGGCTGACTGGCTTGTCCGCGAGCATCGCGACTTGGTCGATGCAGCCTACGTGATCAACCCCGACGCCGGCGGCATTGAGCTCGAGCACGGGCGAGCCGTGGTTGCCGAAGTCGAGGCCACCGAAAAGGTTTACGCCGATTTCCAGGTAACCGTCACCAATCGCGGCGGCCACAGTTCCCTGCCACGGCCCGATAACGCCATCTACGCGCTTGCAGGGGGACTCAGCCGTCTGGCCGCGTACACGTTCCCCTTCGAACTGAATGAAGTAACACGAACCTACTTCACGAACCTCGCCAAGAATGAGACCGGAGAAACTGCGGCGGACATGCGGGCGATTTTGGCCACGCCGCCCGACACTGCCGCTGTCGCTCGCCTCAGTGCGGAGCCGGCGTTCAACGCCAGGTTTCGAACTACTTGCGTGGCCACGCGACTCGATGCCGGGGATGCAAACAATGCTCTGCCCCAGATGGCGCGGGCCATCGTGAACTGTCGAATCCTGCCCGGCCACTCACCCGAAGAAATCAGGAAGCAGCTCATCTCCATCTTTTCCGACCCGCAACTGAAGGTCGAATACGTATCGAATTCAGGCGACGTGAGCGCCACCGCACCCGACCGCACCGCCATCGTTCCTCCGGCGCCCCTCCCGGAGGTTTGGTCGCCGCTCACCAGCTTCACACAAGCCATCTGGCCCGGAATCACGGTCACTCCGGTCATGGAGACCGGCGCCAGCGACTCCATTTACTTCGCGCAAGCCGGCATCCCGAGCTACGGCTACTCCGCGATCGCCCTCGAACGGGACGATGTGCGCGCCCATGGTCGCGATGAGCGCTTGCCCCTCGATTCGTACTGGAAGTCGCTGGACTTCTGGTATGCATTCGCAAAGAAACTCGGCAGCGGCTGAGCTCAAGGCGAAGCTCCCCTACAGAATCTCGTGAAAGCGCGGCTGCAAATCGAGCACACGATCCCACTGTTAAACTAGAGGTAGATGATCCTCCCGTTTGTCCGCGAAATCTTTGCGGAGCTGGAGCAGGCCCCGGGATTTGAACGCGTTCGCAGGCACCTTAGCCTGGGTGCGGGACGGCGGCGTGTGTCCGGATTGACCGCAACGGCGCGGGCGCTCTATCTTCCGCTGATGGCGCGGGCTGCCAGGCAACCGGTCATCGTGATCGTCGCCGACAACAAGGCCGCCGAGGCGCTTGAACCGCTCCTCAAGGCTGGATGCGACCTGACCGGCGCCGTCGATCCCGCCCGCGTCGTCCGCTTTCCTGCCCACGACGTGCTCCCTTTCGAAAATCTTTCGCCGCACCCCGACGTGCAGGAGCAGCGCGCAGCGGCGCTCTGGAAGCTCTCCACCGGCGCAGTCGACATTCTCATCGCGCCTGTCGAATCCGCGGCCATGAAGCTCTTCGACCTCAACTACTACGCCGGCCTCGCCGTCACGCTCAAGCGCAGCGAAGAGGTCGACATCGAAGTGCTCACCGCGCACCTCGCCAGCATCGGCTACACGCAGACCGATCTCGTCGAGATGCCGGGCCAGTTCACGCGCCGCGGCGGAATTCTCGACATCTATTCGCCCGACGCCGACCGCCCCGTCCGTATCGAGCTCTTCGGCGACGAAATTGAGACCATTCGCAAATTCGATCCGGAAACGCAGCGCTCCCAGGCGGGCCTCGACGAAACCCAGCTGTTGCCGTTGACCGAGGCGCCGCTCACGGAAAACCTTCTGGCCGCGGTTAACGGCCGTCTAAGCCGCCAGCGAATCGAAATTGAAGACGACGAAATGGCGGTTGAGGCTGCTGCGGCCGGCGGCGTCAGCGTCTTTCCGGGCTGGGAATTCTTTACGCCCGTAGCAGGGGCCGAGCACTCGCTGCTCACCCTCTTGCCGCGAAGCGCGCTGTTTGTCGATGAACCTGCCATGGTTCGCAACCAGGTTGATCGCTGGTGGAATAAGGTCGAGCTCCGTCACGAGCGCTCCGGAATTGGTTCCCTCGTCCGCCCGGAAGATATCTATCTGCGCCCAGAAGTTCTTCAGGCGTCGCTCGCTGCCCACATGGGCCTCGACCTCGATCAGCTCGGCGCGATTGATGTGCTCGAGGACGACGCGACGCTCGGCGAGATCGAACTCCCCACGCGGCCCACTCTTCGCTTCCACGGCTCCATTCCCGCGCTCACCGAGCAATTGAAGAAGCTGATGGAAACGGAAACGCGCATCGTGCTTGCTGCGGTGCACCAGGGCGACGTCGAGCGCCTCGCCACCGTCCTGCGCGATTATCAGGTCCCCTACCGCCTTGGCAGCCGTGTCCCAAAAACCGGCAGCGACATGATGCTTGAAGAAGCCAGCTTCATGGCCGGCGATCTGCGCGTGCCCGTGATTGTCCGCTCTCCCATTGCATCGGGCGTCATGTTCGCCGATTCAAATCTCATCGTCTTCGGCGCCAACGATCTCTCCGACGAAGCCGACGTGCAAGCCCGTCCGATTCCCAAGAAATCGAAGACCGCGGCCTTCGTCTCCGACTTCCGCGATCTCGGTGTCGGCGACTACGTGGTTCACGTGGAGCATGGCATCGCTCAATACCAGGGCCTCAAGGAGATAGTGCAGGACGGTCTTTCCATCGAATTCATGATCCTCGAATTCGCCGAGGGCGCCAAGCTCTACGTTCCGCTCACCCGCCTGGACCTCATCCAGAAATATCGTTCCACCGACACCGGCCCGGCGCCGGTGCTGAGCAGGCTTGGTTCGCAACAATGGACCAAAACCAAAGCGCGCGTGCGCAAGGCCATGCAGGACATGGCCGCCGAGTTGCTCAAGCTCTACGCCGAGCGCCGCACCGTCGAGGGCAATGCTTTCTCACTCGACAATGAGTTCCAGCGCGAGTTTGAAGACGCCTTCGACTACACCGAGACCGACGATCAGATCACCGCCATTCGCGCCGTCAAGGAAGACATGGAATCGCCTACGCCGATGGATCGCCTCTTGTGCGGCGACGTCGGCTATGGCAAAACCGAAGTGGCCATGCGCGCCGCATTCAAAGCCGTGCAGGACGGCAAGCAGGTCGCCGTGCTCACGCCCACAACCGTGCTCAGCTTCCAGCACTTCGAAACCTTCAAGCAGCGCTTCGCCCAGTTCCCCATTCACATTGAGATGATCTCCCGCTTCCGCACCGCGAAAGAGCAGAAGGACATCATCGAGCGCGTCTCCACTGGCCGCGTCGACATCCTCATCGGCACGCACCGCCTGCTTTCAAAGGACATCAAGTTTCAGGATCTCGGCTTGCTCATCGTCGACGAAGAGCAGCGCTTCGGCGTGCGTCACAAGGAGCGGCTCAAGCAACTTCGCAAGCAGATTGATGTTCTCGCCATGAGTGCAACACCGATCCCCCGCACGTTGCACATGTCGCTCGTCGGCTTGCGCGACATGAGCATCATTGAAACGCCGCCCAAAGATCGCATGGCCATTCAGACAGTCGTTGCTCGCTTCGACGAAAAGATCGTCCGCTCCGCGATCGAAGTCGAGCTCGAGCGCGGCGGCCAGGTCTTCTTCGTGCATAACCGCGTCGAGTCCATCTACGAAATCGCAGCGCGAATTCAGGAGCTGGTGCCTTCTGCTCGTGTGGCCGTTGCGCACGGCCAGATGGGCGAAAACGATCTCGAGAAAGTCATGCTCGCCTTCATGCGGCACGAATTCGACGTGCTCGTCGCCACCACGATTATCGAAAACGGACTCGACATCCCCCTGGCGAATACCATCCTCATCAATCGCGCCGAACGCCATGGACTCAGCGAACTCTATCAGTTGCGCGGTCGTGTCGGCCGCTCGAATCGCCGCGCCTACGCATACCTGCTGATTCCGCCAGAGAACGAACTGACTGAAATCGCGCGCCGCCGTCTCGCCGCGCTCAAGGAGTTCAGCGACCTCGGCGCTGGATTCAAAATCGCGGCGCTCGACCTGGAGTTGCGCGGCGCCGGCAACATGCTCGGTGGCGAGCAAAGCGGCCATATTGAGGCTGTCGGCTTCGAGCTGTACACATCCATGCTCGAGGCTGCTGTCAAGGAGATGAAAGGCGAAGCCAGCGAAGAACGTCCGGCCACGCAGCTCAATCTCGGCATCGCGCTGCGCATCGACGAGAGCTACGTTCCCGAAGAGAATCAGCGACTGCGCCTCTACAAGAAGATTGCAGGCGCGAGCACCGAGGCCGCGGTCAACGAAGTTCGCGCTGAAATGGAAGACCGCTACGGCGCGCCCCCCGACGCCACCGTCTATCTGCTTGAGGCCGCCATGCTCCGCCTCGAGTGCGAACGCCTCGGTATCGCGCAGGTCGATCGCAAGCGCGGCGAGCTCCAAATCCGCTTCATGGAAAACGCGGCCGTCGATCCCGCCCACCTCATGCAGCTGGTATCGCGCAACGCCAAGCGCGGCGCCCAATTCACGCCACAAGGACTGCTCAAGTTCCCCTTGCGAGCTACGCGCCCCGATGATGTTCTGCTCGAGATTCGAGAATTACTGGCAACTCTGGCGCCGGCGCCTGTGAACGCCTGAAGATTCGACGGAAGGAGCTGGGGCCTTCATGCCTCTGAATTGGGTCGAAAACGATTCCGGGCTTTAGCCTCAGAAACATTTCGGAAAGAGGCACCAGTCAATCGCATCGGCAATTCACCAAGCTCCCGGAGGGAGCGCAAGAGAATAGCCCAGGGCAACCCTGAGCGAAGTCGAAGGGGCAGCCCTGGGAAAGCGGAAAGAGTATCCTCAAGCCCCGTAGGGGCGAAAGAATGTTATTGAGGTGTAGTTGAGGCACCCCATGAAAAAGCTCACCCCGTTTGTTATCGTTCTGATTTGCATGTCGACCATGGCTCAAAGCCGCGCCGCGAACTCCGACTGGAAACAGCAGTTCGCGCAAGCCAGCGATGACTATTTCGATCAGGTCTATTTCCACTACTCTCCGACGTCGGGGACCATGGACGGTCTCCACCGGTACGACGCGCAGCTTGAGGACTTTTCGCGACCAAGCATTGACGCGGAGATCGCCGCGCTCAAGAGCTTTGCCCAGCAGATCGAAGCGATCACTCCGGATAACTCAAAGGCCAGCTTCGTTCCACGCAGCGACCGCGAAATCATGCTCAACAACATTCGCTCGCAACTGCTCACGCTTGAAACTATCCGGCCGTGGGAGAAGGACGCGGACGCTTATTCGAGTACCTGCGCCAATGCGGCCTTCGTCTTGATGGAACGCAAATTCGCGCCGCCCAACGACCGCTTCCGCTCTCTCGTGGCCCGCGAAAAGCAAATGCCCGCCCTGCTCGCCGCGGCGCACACCAATCTTCAGAACCCTCCGCACGTCTTCACCGAAATCGCCATCGAGCAGCTTCCAGATATCATTAGCTTCTTCCAACACGACGTGCCGCAGGCCTTCGCCGACGCCGATGACCCGGCGCTGAAAGCCGATTTTGCTCGCACCAATGCAGCCGTTGTATCCGCTTTGAATGATTACCTGCACTGGCTCAAAACCGACGTCCTCGCGCGCTCCAACGGCGACTTCCGCATCGGCGCCGATACATTCGAGAAAAAGCTCCAGTACGACGAGATGGTCGATCTCCCTCTTGGCAAGCTGCTCCAAATCGGTTGGGCCGATCTGCGCAAGAATCAGGACCACTTCAGGCAAGTCGCTACCGAGCTCGATCCCGAAAAAGATCCCCGCGACGTTCTTGAAGAGCTGGGCGAAGACCATCCCGCGCCCGGCCAGCTTCTCGACGCCTTCCGCGCTACGTTCACTGATCTTGTCGGCTTCATCCGCGAGCACCACATCGTCACCATTCCATCCGATATCCGCCCGATCGTCGAAGAGACTCCGCCATTCATGCGCGCCACTACATTTGCAAGCATGGATACCGCCGGCCCCTTCGAGACCCGCGCCACCGAATCCTACTTCAACGTCACGCTCCCCGATCCATCCATGACGCCTGCGGAGGTCGAGGGCTACATGCATTCCTTCAACATCGGCACGGTGATCTCAACGGCGGTGCACGAGGCATATCCGGGGCACTACGTGCAGTTCCTCTGGCTGCCTCAAGCCCCAAGCAAAGTTCGCAAAATCCTTGGCGCAAACACTGACGTGGAAGGCTGGGCGCACTACTGCGAGCAAATGATGCTCGACGAGGGTTATGGTCAACCCGGGGTCCCCGCGGACAGGTCTTCGTCCGTGGGGTCGGAACCCGGCTCAGGCGCCAAAGACGCACGCGATGCAAAGCTGCTGCGCCTGGGCCAGTTGCAGGATGCGCTTCTGCGCAATGCGCGGTTCATCGTCGGTATTGAAATGCACACCGGCAACATGACGATGGAACAGGCCGAAGAATTCTTCCAGAAGGAAGGCTACCAATCCAAAGAAACGGCTGTGGTCGAAAGCAAACGAGGCGCAGGCGACCCAACCTATCTTTATTACACGCTCGGCAAGCTCGAGATCATGAAGCTGCGCGATGACGTGAAGAAAAAAGAAGGCGCGGCGTTCTCACTCCAGAAGTTCCACGACGATTTTCTGCGCCAGGGTTTCCCGCCCATCAAAATCGTTCGCGAAGCCATGCTCGGTGACAACTCGCCCGCGCTGTAATGCGGAGCTGACCTGCCACTGACTGGGGTGCCCCAGGTCCCGCTTCTGGGACCTGGGATAGCACAAATCCGGGTTCCCGCTCTAGCCCCGCTAACTCCGCTTCATCTTCACGCCTTCCACTTGATGTTGCAGCCAATGGAGGGTTTCTGGTCTTTAGATACCGGCTTGCCCGCCAGCACCGCATCGATTGCCGCGCGCAAATCTTTCCCGGTCACCGGGATTCCATTTCCCGGACGGCTGTCATCGTACTGCCCGCGATAAACCAGCTTGAAATCCGCATCGAACAAAAACGGATCTGGGGTGCAGGCGGCCTTGTAAGCGTGGGCTACGTATTGATCCTCGTCATACAGGTACGGAAAGTCGAAATCGTTATCGTGCGCCTGTTGCCTCATGCCATCGGGACTGTCGGCCGGATGCGTCTTCACATCGTTCGAGCTGATCGCGACCATCCCCAGCGGCTTGTCTTCGTAGCCGGCGGCCAGATCGCCGAGCGACTTCTCAATGTGTTTTACATAGGGGCAGTGGGGGCAAATGAAAATCACCAGCAACGCCTTCATGCCGCGAAAATCGTCGCGGCGAATCGTCTTGCCGCTGATGACGTCGAGAAGCGCAAAATCCGGCGCGGG
This sequence comes from uncultured Occallatibacter sp., assembly GCA_964533905.1. Taxonomy (GTDB): domain Bacteria; phylum Acidobacteriota; class Terriglobia; order Terriglobales; family Acidobacteriaceae; genus Telmatobacter. Next base: position 16,553 of record CAZHOO010000061.1, read on the forward strand.
AGTGCCGAGCGCGAGCATCGTCGACTCTGTATTTGCCATAATTCTTCTCCCTATCGATGTTGTGCGAATTTCCGTGGCTGAACTCTTGGATGAGTAAGCAATGCCAGGCGATGCAAGGCCTCTGAACGATTCCTGACTCCGCTAACACCGCTAACACCGCTGCCTCTTAGAACAGCCCCGTTTGCCGACCTGGCACCGCAATGCCGAAATGCTCGTAAGCGAGACGCGTGGCCACTCGGCCGCGGGGCGTGCGATCGAGAAATCCAATCTGAATCAGAAACGGCTCATACACTTCCTCGAGCGCGTCCTCTTCTTCGGCGAGAGTTGCCGCCAGCGTACCCAGGCCCACCGGCCCGCCATCGTACTTCTGCATGATCGTCAGCAGCAGCCGCCGGTCGATCTCGTCGAAGCCGTGCGCATCCACTTCCAGCATGGTCAGCGCCGCATTGGCCGTCGGCAGGTCGATCGATCCCGTGCCGCGCACCTGCGCATAATCGCGAACGCGCCGCAGCAACCTGTTCGCAATGCGCGGCGTCCCGCGCGAGCGCAGCGCAATCTCCGCCGCTCCATCGGCATCGATCGGAATCTGCAGCACCTCTGCGGAACGCTCCACAATCACGCGCAGTTCTTCCTCGGTGTAGAACTCCAGGCGCAGCAAAATGCCGAAACGAGAGCGTAGAGGCGAGCTCAGCAGGCCGGGCCGCGTCGTGGCACCGATAAAGGTGAACGGGCGAATCTCCATCACATGCGTTCGCGCCGCCGGACCCTGCCCGATGATGATGTCGAGCTTGTAATCCTCAAGCGCGGTGTACAGCTTTTCTTCCAGCACCGGCTGCAAGCGGTGAATCTCATCGAGAAAAAGTACCTGCCGCTCGCGCAGATTGGTCAGCACAGCGGTCAGGTCGCCCTGGATCACAAGCGCCGGCCCCGAAGTCTGCTGAAAACCCACATCGAGTTCATTGGCAATGATTGTGGCAAGCGTGGTCTTGCCCAATCCCGGCGGGCCAAAGAGCAGTACGTGATCCAGAGCCTCGCCGCGCGATTTTGCCGCCTCAAGTGCAATCGCGAGCTGCTCCTTGGCTTTCGACTGCCCGATGAACTCCTTGAGCCAGCGGGGTCGCAGTTTCAGCTCAAAGCTCTGTTCTTCATCCGCGCGCGCTGCGCTCACAAGGCGGTCCGGAGTGTTGTCGCGCGCAAGTCCCATCTCGAAATGAAGTGTAGCCGTTCTCGCCAACCCGCGGCAAAACCTGCTTCCAGAGAATGTGTGAAATTAAAACGCATCGCCCTTCCGCACCAAGGCAGCTTCGCGCCTCGTTGCAGATTGGCAATCCTGCAAATACACGTGACCAAAGTGCTGCGCAGGCTGCGATCAAAGTCAATGGCCACAGGCTTATTGACTGTCTTGATGCCAAGCCCAAAGTAACACCTTCGTGTGACTGCGGTGCGCTGTTTACATGCCCTATAGTCGAAGGCATACAGGCCAGCGAGAGTCTGCCATGACGATTTTCGATCGACGTCAAAGCGTCTGCAGGCTCCGGAGGTCAACAATGCATGATCGAGTTCTATCGCCGCGGGTGCTTCTTCTCATCGCTATGGCGTTGCCTATAGCGGGCTGCACCAATCCGTTGGCCGTCTCCATTTCGGTATCGCCGACAACGCAATCCATTGGTACCGGCCAAACTGCGCAATTCACGGCCACGGGCGTATTCGGGCACGGAAACCATCCCTCCAGCTCGCAGGACCTCACGGACTCGGCGACGTGGACATCGAGCGTGCCGGCAGTGGCCACGATCAGCTCAACGGGTGTCGCCACCGGTCTTACCGCAGGCACAACAACCATCACAGCCAGCGTTAATGGATTCACAGGCGTCGTTTCCGCATCGGCTACGCTCACGGTTACCGGGGGCGGCGGCGTTTCGCCGGGATCGGCTGTAGTTTCCATGGCCATCATTCCCAGCACTCAATCAGTGGCTGTTCCCACGCAAACCGCGCAATTCCTCGCTATTGGGACAACTTCAACCGGCCAGACAGTCAATATCACCAACGCGGTAGCCTGGAGCACAGCCAGCCAGCAGATCGCTACCATCGGAGGTACCACCGGATTGGCCACCGCTGTCGGCCAGGGCTCGACGACCGTTACTGCCCTCTACGTCAGCGGCGGCAGCACACTGACGGCTACGGCGACTTTCTCTGTCCTCGGCGGAACCACCGAGGAATACACAGCTGTCAGCCTCGTTCCCGGATCCCAGTCCATCTCTGCCTCTGGCCAGACAGGGCAGTTCATCGCGCTGGCCACTTCGGGCACCACCGGCCTCGAGGAGGATGTGACGAACTCCCCGCAGATGAAATGGATTTCGAGCATTCCCTCGGTCGCCACTATCACAACAGGGCTTGCCTCGGGCAACGGCATTGCCACCGGAGTCAGCCTCGGTGCCACCACGATTACCGCGGAGTTGAAGAACCCCGACGGTTCACTGGTCTCGAATTTCTCGACGCTCAACGTGACGAATACTCCGGCGCCCGAGCCATTGCTTAGCCTCGCAATCGTTCCTTCGACGATCTCGGTGGACAATCTCCTCGATACCGGTCAGTTCCTGGCGGTCGGCACTTATTCCACTCCTCCTACTGTCCGGGACCTCACCAACTCTGTGCAGTGGCTAACTTCTGCTCCCAGCGTATTCCCTGTGAATACCAACGGAACAGGCGTTCCGAGCGGCGGAGCAAACGCAGGAATTGTCACGGCGTATGGTAGCGGCGGCGCCACCATCATCGCCGAAGCAACCGATCCTCAGACGGGATCGATCCAGACGGCTACCGCAAGCTTCAATTGCCCGCTGGTTCTGCCCACCCCCACGACAGCAGGCTCGTGCTACCCAGGTTCCGAAGCTTCCTCGCTCCTGTCGACCCTGACGATTTACAACGAGGGCTTGAACACTACGAACTGGCTGGTTCTGGCTCCCTCCGCGACCGGGACACCCAACGTGATCCATTGTGGACCGGGCTCCGTTGGCGATGGACTGGGCGAATCGGTCTGCGTGGGAACCTATCCCGTCGGCACCACCATTACGCTCACCTCTCCCGCTGGTCAGGGAGCATTCGGCGGATGGTCCTACAACTGCATACCGGTCGGAGCCGTTACCGCGGCCGGCCCGAACAGTTGCAACGTGACTCTGACCTTCGACGATACCGTTGGAGCCATCTTCAACTAGCCCATTTGCATTCTTCATGAGAGCCGCCCTTCGGGGCGGCTTTCTTGTTTCCGCGCTACGCGCCTCCATTGCGCCATCGCTGCGCTTTCCGTGCTTTGCGCAATCCAGCTCCTCCAGTCACACCGTTTAGACTGTTAAGGTTGCTTTGAACGTGATGGCCCATCGCTTTGGCATGCTCCGCCGCTTTCGCTTCAATCTTCCGCAACGAATCGCGGCGGCACTGTTAGCAACTTTTCTCCTCCAGGGTTTCTGGCTCGTAAGCCGCCAGACGCTCACCGACGCAGACTACCAATATGCTCGCTGCGGCCGCGAAACCTGGGAAAGGCCTTCCCCGCTCGCCGGATACTACACTTCCTGCGGTAACATTCACGACGGCATTCTCGCCTACCGCCTCGCCGGACTCCCGCTCAGCCTCAACCTTCTCGTCGACCGGGGCTTCGATCTTTTTCGCAATCCCGAGAACCGCGTGGTGCAAAACTCCGGCGCTGAGCTGAGCACCTGGGAGCTCCGCCATCAAATGACCCACATTCTGCTGCTCCTGCGCCTGCCCTTTCTCTTCGCCGGCTGCGCCCTCGGCGGATGCATCTGGTGGGTCACACGGCGCCTCTATGGCAATCTGGGCGGCTACACCGCGCTCGCCCTTTATTGCTTCTCTCCCGCCGTCCTCAAGGCCTGCGTCGCGCCTAATCCTGACATCCTCGCCGCCCTCGGCGTCT
>CAZHOO010000062.1:0-20257 GCA_964533905.1 uncultured Occallatibacter sp.
TAACTCCGCTAACTCCGCTAACTCCGCTAACTCCGCTAACTCCGCTAACTCCGCTGCCTTTCAAAACCTGAACCTTGCCATGAACTGGAATTGCCGCATTTGGCCGACCGAACTCACTTGGCCGAACGTCGGCGATCCTTCGGTCGTGTTCACGCTCGAGTACTGCACCGTATTGAAGACGTTGCTGATCATGGCGCGAATCTCCATGCTGCGCGTCTCGCCCAGGTTCATAGTCTTCGAAAGCGACATGTTATTCGTCACTGTGCCCGGGCCTTCAATTGAATTGCGCGGAGCGTTGCCAAAGTAATTGCAGAATCCCGGCGTATTGCCCGGAGCCGAGTAGGCCGCGGTATTGAACCACTTGCGCAGAGAGCCGCCGCCAGCCGTTATCGATTGGCCAGTCAGGTTCGGCCGCAGCCCGCTTGTGTTTCCGCATTCAACGCTCTGCGCGGTTGGTTCGAATCCTGGCGAAAGCCACGATCCGGTCGCAAAATCAAAGCTGCCGGAGACCGAGAAGCCCTCCAGGATATGCGAGCCCACTCCCGTCGTGACCCAGAATTTATCGGGCCCGAAGGGTAGCTCGTAGAGATAGGTCCCGCTCACCTGGTGGCGAACGTCGAGCGTGGAGTGTCCTTCCTCGGCTGAGGGGTCCTGCCAATCCTGCACGACGGTGCTGGAGCCACCGTTTACCGAACTGGCGTCGTCGATCGAATGGCCGTACTGGTAGTTGGCGCCCAGCGAAATGCCGTGCGTCAGGCGCTTGTTCACGCGCACCGTTCCAGCATTCATTTTGTAATATGCGGCCGCTTCATCGTAGGTGAACGGGATCGGCTGGCCCGTCGCAGGATTGGTTGGATCGGTAGCGGGGCTCGAAGGCAGCGCGCGCGGCGCCAGCTTCACATCGAGATGATTCGATCGCGCTCCGTTGTAGCCAATGTTCATCACGATGCCCCAGGGCAGCGTCTTCTGAATGTCCGAATTCCACGCCATCACGTAGGGCAAGCCGTAATGCGGATCGAGCGCGTAGTTGCCCACGTAGTCGCCCAATTGCGCCAACTGGGCCAATTCACCAGCGCTCTCAAATCCATTTGCAAGGGTGAAGCACGGGCTGGTTGCCGACATCACGCAAGCCGTCGAGGGCACGTTCCCGACTGCCTCCTTATTTGTCTGCTGGTCAATCAGGTTCGGCTCTTGCGTGAGGGGTTGGCGCGCCATGGTATTGGCAAATGTGGCGTACTCGCCGACCGTATAGTTGGTTCCAAAGCCGGCGCGCACCACCATCTCCTTGAGTTTGGGAACGCGCCATGCCAGGCCGACACGCGGCTGGAACGCTTTGTGCCACGGATACACAAGCGAGGCCGGCAATCCGTTCATTCCCGCCGTTTGCTCCGTCTCCGTCGTGAAGCCGCCATCGGGATTTGTCGCCACATCGGCAAGATGCCCGTACTTTTCCGTGTAGGGCGCAAAGAATTCCCAGCGAACGCCGAAGTTGACCGTGAACGAGGGCAACATCCGCCAGTCGTCCATGGCATAAGCGTCATAGACGTTATCGCGCAAATAGCTCTTGCTGAGCGCGGAGTTCAGAGTCGTCGATTGAGGCAATCCGAGTAGAAAATCGGCAAAGGAGGAACCGGTCGCCGGATCCTGCGCCGCGTCTTCTGTAAACAGTCCCGTAAAAGCAAAACTTCCAGTTGGATTCGAGCCGCCCAGAAAATCATGGTGCACGCGCCGATAGTCGCCGCCGAAGCGCATATTGTGCTTGCCGTGAATCCAGCTCAGCACTTCACTGAAGGAGATGGTCTGAGAGATCGAGAAGCTGGGCTGTGTTTCGCTGAGGTTCTGAAATCCGTTGCTCAGCGAAATGTCGGGCAGGCCATAGTTGAGCGGCACGTCGTTGGGCAGGCCGGGATTCGCGACCGCAGCCGGATTGTTCATCGTATTGGTGAAGAAATTAGTCGTGTTCGCGTCGCTGCGGTTCCAGTTCACGTTTGAAATGCTGGTGAAGCGGTGATAGCCCACCGTGTAACCGGCCTGCAAGGAGTTGGAAGTTGACGCGCTTTTGCCGCCGAAATCCGGAAACAGGTTCACAAGATCGGATGCCGAGTGGGACCAGTTGTAATTCAGGTTGATGCTCTGGCGGAGGCCCTGGCTCGCCGAACCGTTGCGACGTCCTGCACCGCCGAATCCGCCGCGCCCGCCGGGCTGCGTTGCATTGGCGCCGAGGCTGCGGTTATAGCGAACGCCGGCCTGCGTGGAATTCGATTGGCCGGTGGTCAGCAAGTGATAGTTATAGCCGTTCACGGTGCTGCCTGCCGGCAAATTCGGCTCGGGAAAGTAATGCAACAGCGCTGTCGCCTGCGGAGATATCGACTCGCCGGCTGCTCCGGTGGGCGGAATTACGTTGGGCGTGCCGTTGTAGATGAATGGCTGGCCGGTGACGGGATTGTAGATCGTGGGCAATCCTGTGAAATTCCCGCTTCGCTCTTCATCGGTCGGAACCGTGGCGTAGAAATCGTCGGGCGTGGATGAGCGCGTGCCGCTCAGGGTTAGAAACACCGTGTCCTTGCCGCTGGGCTTGGTCAGATGGGGAAGATATGGTGCGCTCATGAACGAGAGCGTGAAGCGATTGGTTCCGTTCGGAGGCTGAACCTGCGGCTGACCCAGCAGTGAAAATGGAAGCGCATTGATGGCCGAGTTTGTTCCGTTCCACGCGATGGCGCCATGCGGCTGTCCGGGATTGAAATTGCGGAAGTTTCCGCGTCCGCCGCCTCCAAATCCACCGCCTCTGCCCGCGAAGCCGCCGCCGCCCCCGCCGAACCCACCACCACCGCCTCCGAATCCCCCGCCGCCGAATGCGCCTCCGAATCCTCCCGCGTCGCTGGCTCCGAGCGCAAGGGCTTGCTGGCCCCCGCCCGCGCCTTGTCCGTTCAATCCGCCCTGCATCTGGATCGAAAGGGCGGCATCGCGGATGCGATCCGGATCGAGACCTGCAAGCGCGCTCACCTGGCCCGCCTGCCCGCTGACAGCAACCGACTCCTCGCTGAAATCCGTATTCCCGGCGATTGAAGGCAAAGCGGCGCCACTGGCGCCAACCGTGCCGGCGCCGGTGTCGGTATCGGCGTTCAGCGCATTCAACAGGCTCAGGTTCTGCGGCGAATTGCCCGCCATTTGCTGAATGATTTGTTCCTCACCGCCTTGGCGAGCGACCTGCTGCGCTTGCTGCCGATCGATCTCGGCCTGTCTCGAAGCAAGAATCAGCTCGAAGTTCACCGTCTGATCGTGGCTCGTCGCGTTGAGAGCGGCTTCCTGTGACCCCTGAGCAAAGGCTGCGAATTGCGTGCGAATGACATACCGTCCGCTTTGCGGAATATTCAACTCCCACGCGCCGGTGATGTCTGTGGTCGTCGAGTAGCGCTTGCCGGTGAGCGTGTTTTGCGCGGTGACCGTTACTCCGGGCAGCGGAATCGTTCCACTTTTCACGAGTCCGTGCAATCTTCCGCCGACCGCGGGTTCGGTGGTTGCCTGCACGGGGGCTCGAGAAGCTTGGCCCGCCGGAACTTGCATCGGCGGCGCCTGCGTCCACGCAGCCAGACATGCGGCCAAAACATACCCCACGGTGCTCGCACGCCAGATTGCCTGCCGCATCGCCCTACCCGACCTCTCTTACTGTATTCAGTCTGACGGGGCCCGCACGGCGAAGGTTTACCAGTACGCCTGGCAGACGAGCGAGGCCATCCGTGCCGGCGCTGTTAATGATTTCGAAACAGTGCGAGACTTTTGCACTTGCAATCCCCACGGCCGCATGTTAACTCTCAAGTTAATAGTTTTCTAATCGCTACCGCCTGAGTAAATGGGCAAGCGTCTCTGAGGAATTCGAATGAGCATCAAGATCGGTACAACGATTCGCGCCTACCGCCTGCAAAAAGGACTTTCGCAGGGAGATATCGAGAAGAAAACCGGACTGTTGCGCTGTTATCTCTCGCGCGTGGAGAATGGCCACACCGTGCCCTCGCTCGACACGCTGGCCAAGATTGCTCACGCGCTCGACCTTCCAATCGCTCAATTCTTTGCCAGCGACACCCTATCCCGCCAGATGAACACGCAGAATCTCTCCGACGACGAGCTGCGTTTTCTTACGCAGTTGCGTCGTTATTCAACAAATCTGAATGAGAGCGACCGCAAATTGCTGCTGGCCATGGTGAAGAAGTTCTCGGCGACGGCTACGCGATAGTCGCGCGGGCTTCAGCCTTGCGGCGGCGCGATATTCGCCACATAAAACCCAAAAAGCACCAGCAATAGAACCACCAGCGCAACCGTCAGGCGCAGCTTGAACTGAAACTCGCCGCGCGGCGAGCCAATGCGCGGCACCATGGGAGTCGCGAAGAGCAGGCCGCATAAGAGACCGCCAATGTGCGCTGAATTGTCGACTTCCACACCGGTGATCCCCTTGGCGAAATTGACCAGATAAAGAATCACGAGATTGAATACTGCGAAATAAATGACGGACTTTCGCAGTTTTCGAACTTCCTCAGGCGGCACGGGCAAGCGTTTTGACCTCAGAAGCACGATCAAAACGCCAGCAATTCCAAAGACCGCGCCCGAGGCTCCCGCGCCGGCCTGAAACACGACGGCCCCGGCATCGTGAGCTGGGTACATCCAATTCTTTGCCGTGGATAACAGATTGCCGGCGGCGCCGGTGAGGATATAAGCCGCAAACAAACCGAACGACCCCATCAAGGGTTCGGCCAAAAGCCCCAGATTCCACAGGCACCACATATTCGTGGCGAGGTGAAGAATGCCCACGTGCACGAACATCGCGGTGACGATGCGCCACCATTGGCCGTAGAGAAGGACGTTATCCGGTCTGTCCGCGCCCCAAAACATCAATTGGTCGAGAGTCGGCATCCACACGCTGCAGCCGCGTGCCACCATGGCCAGAAATACGGCGCAATTGATCCCCACCAGTAGATAGGTCGCCGGCGAATCGGCCCACGAAGGTCTGCGCCTTCGCCGCGTGGAAGCTGCATCGTTGGCGGGAGGAAGAACCTCCGGCTGGGGCGGCGAGGAATAACTTCCCATACCATCACTCTAAAGCATTCACGGCTCTGCAGCGGGTTGCGATTTCCTGGGGAAAAATTCGAGAACGCCGCAACATCCACAGGCTGGTTTCATGCTTCGAAATTCGGATCGCCCTCGCGATGTAGTCTGGAATTTGTTCCGCACACGACGGTTCCTGAGAAGAAAGACGCAGGTCCCGGCGAATTCTCGCGTAAGGAGTGGATGGGTGAGCTTGGAAATCGATGCAAGTGGATCTGGGGCAACTGGAACGGACGCGAAGCCTGTTCGCCGCGCATTACTGAGTGTTACCGACAAAAGCGGTCTCGTTGAATTTGCGCAGGCGCTCACGGCCTTTGGAGTTGAACTGATTTCGACCGGGGGAACCGCAACGGCTCTGCGAGCCGCCGGCCTCGCCGTCAAAGACATCAGCGATCTGACCGGATTTCCAGAGATGCTCGATGGCCGGGTGAAGACGCTGCATCCGCGCGTGCATGGGGGCCTGCTCTACATTCGCGGCAATGAGGCGCACGAGGCCGCCGTCGCCGCGCACGGCATCGAGCCCATCGACATGGTTGTGGTGAATCTCTACGCTTTTGAGAAGACAGCGGCGCAGCCAGGGGTCGCTTTTGGCCATCTGATCGAAAACATCGATATCGGCGGCCCATCGATGGTGCGCTCCGCGGCGAAAAACTTTGAGGACGTGGCGATCGTGACGCGCGTGGCGGACTATGCTGCGCTCATCGAGGAGCTGAAATCCAATGGCGGTGCGCTGACTCGCGCGACGCGCTGGCGCCTGGCCAAGCAGGCCTTCGCGCTCACCGCTGCTTATGATTCGGCGATTGCAAGCACTCTTGAGCGGATTGCCGAGGCTCCAACTCCCTCCGCCCCGGCCGCGCCTGACCTCGCTTCCCTTCCTTCCACGCTGCGCATCAATCTTCCGCTGGCGCAGGCGCTGCGTTACGGCGAAAACCCGCATCAGCGCGCCGCGCTTTATGCCGACGGCTCCGGCCGGGGCATCGCGGGCGCAACGCAGTTGCAAGGCAGGGAGCTCAGCTTTAACAACCTTGTCGATCTGGACGCGTGCTGGGAGCTGGCGCAGGAGTTTGAAGAGGCCGCCGTCATCATCGTCAAACACACCAATCCTTGTGGCGCGGCGACCGGCACAACAATTCTTGAGGCGTACCAAAAGGCTCTGGCAGCCGATCCCGTCTCCGCCTACGGCGGCGTAATCGGCATCAACCGTGAGGTCGACGGCGCCGCGGCCAATGCTATCGCCGAGTTGTTCGTCGAGGCCATCGCAGCACCCGCCTTCACGTCCGAAGCTCGCGAACGTTTCGCCACAAGAAGGAGCTTGCGCCTCGTCGAGGTTCGCGCCGCCGAACCGCGCCCGGTGGTGAAGAACGTCTCTGGAGGGCTTTTGCTGCAGGACGCCGACACCGGCCGCATCACGGAATCTGAGCTCAAAGTTGTTACGTGGCGTCCGCCTTCAGCCGAAGAGTTGCGCAGCTTGCTGTTTGCCTGGCGTGTATGCAAACACGTCAAATCGAACGCCATTGTTTACGCGCGCGATGGACAGTCGCTTGGCGTGGGCGCCGGACAGATGAGCCGCGTGGACGCGGCTAAATTTGGCGCCATGAAGGCTGTCTTGCCGTTGAAAGGTTGCGTCGCCGCCTCCGATGCATTCTTTCCCTTTCCCGACGGCCTTGAGGCTGTTGCCCAAGCCGGGGCGACCGCGGTGATTCAACCGGGCGGCTCGGTCCGAGACGACGAAGTCATTGCCGCTGCCGATAAGCTGGGCCTGGCGATGGTCTTTACCGGAATTAGACATTTCCGGCATTGAAGGATTCGAGAGACGAACGCTGAACGGGGCCCAGTGGTTGTCTGCCAACTGTGTGCCCCTTTAGTACCAGAAAATCCCGCAATCTGCCGAGCATTTGCGACGAATGACGGGTAAAATCGTCTGTATAAGCAGGCAGGTTCGCTTGAGATCGTCTGCTGAGCCGCGTTTTCATTTTTATTCCGATTTGCGGCTAAGGACCCATGGAATCCCCTGCATGATGAAAAAACTCCTGCCAAGCCTCGATTTCGCGCCCCTGTTTTCTGCCACCGTTCTGTTTTTGCTGGCCCTCGCGCCTGCTACCGGCCAGAACTCGCCGGCAAGCAGCCAATCGGCACCGGCAAAACCGGGGCCGGTGGAAACGGCGAAGGCAGACTCTGGTTCGAAGCCGGCAATAACTCCCGAGAAGACGACGCCGGCTGAGCCTGATCGCGCCCAGGCCTACTACCACCTGGCGTTGGCCAGCGTATATGAGGACGACGCCATCTCGGAGGGGCACAGCGATGAGGTGAACCAGGCGATCGAACAGTATAAGCTTGCACTGGATGCCGATCCCGATTCTTCCGAGTTGAACGACGATTTGGCAGATCTTTACTTCCGAGCTGACCGTGTACAACTTGCCGAGACCACGGCGAGAGCGCAGATTAAGGCTCATCCTGACGATATCGATGCGCACAGGCTTTTGGGCCGCATTTATCTGAGGCAATTGGGCGAGGGCGCAAACGGCGGGACACCGACAGCGAGTTCCAGCGCCGTTCTCGACCAGGCGATTGCCGAATTCGAGAAGATCGTTGCCCTTCAACCCAGGAGCGTCGAAGATCACATGGTCCTGGGCCAGCTTTACACCGTCAAGCATCAGCCGGGAAAGGCTGAGGCCGAATTCAAAACCGCGCAGGACATTGAACCTGAGTCAGAAGAAGTGGTGCTGAATCTGGCGCGGCTCTACGCCGAAAGCGGAGACATACAGCACGCTGTAAAAGCAATTGAAGCGGTACCGGCTGAAGGACGAACGCCGAAGATGGAATTCACCCTCGGGGCCCTGTACGACCAGTTGAAGCAACCGAAGGATGCCATCGCCGCCTATCAGCGCGCGGACGACATGGAACCTGGCGACCTGCAGACCATGGATGCGCTTGCGTCGGCGATGCTCAGCGCCGACCAACTCGACCAGGCGCTCAAGGAGTACCAGGCGCTGGCGGAGGCCGACCCCGAAAACACTGAGGCGCTGGTTCACATTGGCGAGATTCAACGGCGTCAGCACAAGTATGAAGATGCGCTGGCCACAATTCGCAAGGCACGAAAAATCGATCCGGCTTCCCTGGAGGCAGGTTTCAATGAGGGCCTGCTCCTCGATATTTTGGGCCGCTTTGACGACGCCATTCAGACTTACCAGGAGATGGTCGACGCCACTTCCCACGCCAACGGCGCGTATACCGACGAGGAGAAGAACAACCGAGCCATCTTCCTGGAGCACCTGGGCGCTATTTATCTTGAGGACAACAAGACAGACCCGGCGGTCGCGGCTTACCAGAAGATGATCGATATGGGCGGGAGCTACGCCGCGCGCGGGTACCAGGGGCAAGTGGATGCGTTCCGCGGTGCCCACCAATTTGACAAGGCGATCGCTGTCTCACGCAAAGCCGTTGCCGCTGCTCCCCAGGATCGCGACCTGAAGCTGATGCTTGCCGGAGAACTCGCGGACCAGGACCCTCCCGATGAAGGGCTGGCGATGGCAAAAAGCCTGTTGGATGGCGCTACCCCGGACCAGCAGCGTGGAGTCTGGTTCGCTTTGGCCCAGATGGACGTTCGCCTGCACCGCTGGAAGGATGCAGAGGACGCGCTGGACAAGGCCGAGCCGTTGGCGACCAAGCCGGAAGACCGGACCTATCTGGCCTTTCTCCGCGGCGAATGGGCCGAGCGCCAGAAGCGCCTCGATCAGGCTGAACAGTTCTTCCGTCAGGCGTTGAATTTGGATCCTGACAATGCGATGACGCTCAACTATCTCGGGTATATGTGGGCGGACAAAGGCGTGAAGCTGCCTGAAGCTCTCAAGATGATTCGCCAGGCTGTCGATATGGAGCCCGGGAACGGCGCGTATCTCGATTCGCTGGGTTGGGTTTACTTCAAAATGGGCGAATACGAGCTGGCAGAGGACAACCTGCGGCAAGCAGTCAATCGCGACCAGACCGACCCGACGGTCCACATGCACTTGGGCGACCTATACGAGAAAACCGGACGCATCCGGCTCGCCGCGGCACAGTGGCAGCTTTCGCTGGATGAATTTGCAAAGTCTTCTGCCGCCGACATAGAGCCGGGCGATGTGGAGAAGGTGCAGAAAAAGCTGGAAGGCGCCCGCGTCAGGTTGGCCAAAGAGGACAGCTCTGTAGGTCAGGCCAAACCGGAATAATCTCGGACATCCTTGTGTCATCCTCCTGCGGTATAACCAGATGAGCCGCGAACTTTGCGGCTGCGCGGCGGGGGCTGGCCAAAATGATTGCGCACAAAACCGAATCCGCGACCTCATTGCCTGAAGCAATCGCGGTCGCCGGCAATGCGGAAAGCGCGTTGACGCTAAGAGCGCACCCCCAGCCGCCGCATCCCTACCGCACTCCATTCGCGCGTGACGCCGCCCGCGTCCTGCACTCGCGCGCCTTTCGCCGCCTCGCCGGGAAAACTCAGGTCTTTACGCGCTTGCCTGCCGAGGGGCTGTCCGATCATTTCCGCAGCCGTCTGACGCACACGCTCGAAGTCGCACAAATCTCGCGTACGGTGGCTACCGCGTTGGGCCTCAATGTGGAGCTGGCAGAGGCCCTCGCGCTGGCGCACGACATCGGGCATCCTCCTTTCGGCCACGCCGGCGAGAAGGCGCTCGATCATGCTCTTCGCGCACACGGACTCAGCTTCGATCACAACCTTCACGCGTTGCGCATTGTTACCTGGTTTGAGGAGCGCTATCCGGCTTTTCGCGGGCTCAATCTTACCCTCGCCGTGCGCGAAGGCATTGTGAAACACTCGCGCGATTACTCGGCCCAGGTCCATCCTGAACTGGCCGAGTATCTTCTCGACCGCTTTCCGCCTCTGGAAGCGCAGCTGATTGACCCGGCGGACGAGATTGCCTACCTCACTGCCGATCTCGACGATGGACTGGACTCCGGCATCCTGGCTCTCGATCAGGTTCTCGACGCCGCGCCTCTTTTCAAAGGTTTTCACGACGCAGCACGCGCGAAGTTTCCCGCCGCGCCGCCCCGACTGGCCGTTTACGAGGCGCTGAGGCAACTTTTGAATGCCTGGGTTACCGATCTGGTCGACGAAGTCCGTCTCCGGGTCCATGCTCTTGGCGCGACGACGCTGGACGAAATCCGGCGCGCCCCGCAAAGGCTCGTGGCGCTCAGCGCGCGCATGGAAGCTGAACGCGCCGCCGTTAAGGAATTCCTCTACACAAGTCTCTACAACACTGCGGAACAGGAGCAGGAGCACGAACGCGCGCAAGCAATCATCGCCGAGCTGTTCGCCGCTCTCATGGCTGCCCCGGAAATGATGCCGTCAGACCATCAGGCACAGATTCCCACCGAAGGCTTGGCGCGCACGGTTGCCGACTACATTGCCGGAATGACTGACGGCTACATTGTGCAATTGTGGAAGCACAGCAACGAACGGCAGCAGTTCCTCGATTGAAAGCCTATTTCGCGGGAAGGAATTCAATCCGGGCGAGCTTGTCTACAGATTTGAACCCGAAGTCCGCGGTCACCAGCGTGTGATCCGGCGAATCCAAAGCAAGCTCCAGAGCGAAGCAGTCAGCATAGCCAAGCTTGCGATCAACGCGTAGTTCAGCCGCATGCACCGCCCTTTCGCCATCTGCTGTGACGATTCTGACCTCGCTCGGCAAGAGGCTGCTTAGGATCCGCTCTTCGTGCGACGCGCCCATACGTTTGCGAATATTCCCCGCGATCTCGCCCCATTGCACAGCGGAAATCCACACTTCGACTCGCCGCTTCACGCACTCTTTCAGTATTTCTTTTACCCGCTCGCCGCCCGGTTCACCGTCGATGTAGCGAATCAAAGCCGAGGAGTCGAACACATAATGGGTCATTCGCGGCCTTACTAGCCTTCTTCCGCCAACTCCCGTTCGCGCTCATGGCGCCGTTCCTCGAGCAAGAGATCGGTTCCGGATCCATGGCCGGCGGTTGATCCGTGCATATCGTCAATCAAGCGCAACTTTGCCGCCATGGTCTCAGGATCGAGGATCACTCGCGAGCCTTCACGTCGAATCGCTATCCGGGTTCCGGGCTCGATCCCGAGCGCCTCCCGAATCGGGGCGGGAATCACAAGCTGCCCCTTCGTGCTCACCGTGGCGTAAACCCGTTCTCCGGATGGATGTTCCAGGGCTTTCATGGCTTACATATTACCAAAAGTAAGACATAATTCCAAATGTAAGAATCAGGGAATTCATCTTACCTATTGCACCGTGCCCTGCGGGCGAATGCGCCGGAGATCGAGCGCGCAAAGAACGGCGTTCTGGGCATTCAGGCGCAGATTGTCGGCGGCGGCCCACAGCCACAGCCGCGATGTCTGATTCGAATTGCGGCCCAGCGACTCGGGACGCAATCGAACCAGGATGTCATCCTGTCCCGTTGCGGCCAAATTGGAAGGCGAATCGGTATCTTCCAGGACCAACTCCACATGCTCGCCCGCCAAAGCCTCTTCGAGCGCAACACTGTCCACAGGCCGCTCCAATTCCACGACGATCGAGAACGCAACCCCATGGAAAACGGGGGCATGAACCACTTGCAGTGCCAAGGCGGGGCCGCGCCCTCCAGTGAGCGCCTCGTAATGGCGTCGAATACGCGCCTCCACATCGGGCAGGCTCACCTTGGAGTTTTCTCCCATGCCTGCGAGCAAGTTGTAGGCTGCTTGAGCATCGTAGACGGCCTGCGGCAGCGACTGAAAGCTGAGCAGGCTGACCGTCTGCTGATGCAACTCATCCATAGCGGCGCGGCCGAATTCGCTGGCCGGCTCCAGAACTGTGGCTGCGGCAAAACGCACAGTGGCCGCCTGCTGCAACCGTTGCAGCAGCAGCGCCACCACGATGACAGCCGGGTTAGCGGGAACCACGGCCGGCGTAAAAAGATCGACGGCCCCCGCTTCCGAGCCCAGCCATGGCGCGCGAATCACCACGCCGGGCTCCCGATCCAATGCTCCTGAGAGATCCAGGACGGTCGATCCAGCGCGCAATGCCTGCTGCCAGTGGCGGCGCGTAAGGCTCTCGGTGCCACAGAAAAAAGTGAAATCCGCACCGTCGAAAGCATCGCCGCTGATGGCCCGGATGAACGTAGCCTCGTCGCCCACTTGATCCAGCTGGCCCGCAGCGTCTCCTTCGTCGAGCAGCGAAAATGTGGCCGAGTCAAGCGGCGATTCTGAAAGAACATCCTTCAGCTCACGGCCCACCAAAGTCGACGCCCCGGCTATGGCAATTTTGTACACTGCGATCCTTTTCTTATCTGGGAGTTCAATTATGGCCTTGATGAGCCGGGCTCTGCTGTCACTGGCGAAGGAGCCGGTGGATCGATCGGTCTTCGGCGTCTTCGTCTTGACCAGCCGTAGGCCGCTCGCGCCCAAATCCCCGAGAACATATATGCCAATGCTACCGGGAACATGACCACATTTGAGTACCGTAGCGCAATGTATGCGATCAAAGCCAGCAGCATTAACAACTGGAAGGGATGGCGGCGGGAAAAGTTGATCTCCTTGGCCGACCAGAAGCGCCAGGTGCTGACCATCAGGAATCCAGTCAGTCCGACCAGGATGAGCCAGGGAACGGCCACCCACCACTCTTCGACCGGATAGGCGTTGAAGAAATGCACAGTAGCAGCCAGCAAGCCTGCCGCCGCGGGGATGGGCATGCCGACAAAGTACTTTCTGTCGGCACGTCCCGGGTTGCGAGGCTGCGCATCCGGGCTGATATTGAAACGCGCCAGCCGTGAAGCTCCACTGAGAAGAAAAAGAAAGCAGATGAAAGCGCCGGCCTGCATCAGATGCTGCCGCAGCTGCGGGTTCATGGAATCGGGAAGGAAATGGAATCCCCAGACGAACGCCAGGATGCTTGGCGCCATACCGAATGTGATAACGTCGGCCAGCGAATCCAGTTCCCTGCCGAAGTCGCTCGCGGTGTTGGTAAGGCGCGCGATGCGGCCGTCGAGGGCGTCGAAGGGAATGGCAAACAGGATGGCAATCGCCGCCCAGTCCAAATGCGCATGCGCCTGGCCGCTCCCATCGAGGGCCGCGATGGTCTGGGTGACCGAGAAGTAGCCGGCTCCAAGGCTCCCAGCGGTGAACAAAGAGGGCAGCAGATACATGCCTCGCCGAAGACGCGGATGCGGTTTGCCTCTTCCCGGAAAATCAAAGGAATTCACGCGCTCTCTCCCTGGGGAATCGCCGCCAGAACGCTGGCGCCGCCTTTCACCCTGTCTCCGACCTTGACCCGCAAAACCGCGCTCGATGGAATCACAACATCGACCCTGGATCCGAACTTGATGAGGCCGACGCGCTGCCCACGCTCGACCGATTGCCCTTCGGTGCAGCGAAAGACAATGCGCCGCGCCAGGAGGCCGGCAATCTGTTTGAAGGTGACTTCATACCCCGCGTCCGGCCCCTCGCCGCGCACGGTCACGGTGTTTTGTTCGTTGCGCTCGGCGGAAGCGGGGTTCATCGCATTGAGGAATTGACCCTTCTGATAGTGCACGCGGCTCAGCACGCCGCCGATGGGAGCGCGATTCACATGGACATCGAAAACACTCAGGAAGATGCTGATCCGCTGCCGCGAACCTTCAGGAGTCGAAATGGAAGTGGTTTCAGTAACGAGGCCATCACCCGGCGAAACAATCAAGCCATCGCCGGCTGGAACGGTGCGTTGAGGATCACGGAAGAACCAAAGGAAAAACGCGGCCAACAGGACTGGCGCTACACTCCAGATCCACTCTCCTGTAATCCACCTGAGCGCGGCCGCCACTGCCAGCAAGCTCAACCCGTATATGTAACCGTCGCGAACCATGGTTCCCAACGATTATACGGTGATTAAGGAGATGAACCCATTGCACCTGGGGATCACTCGGACGCAGACAAACCAATCACGGCGCCAAGCGGAACCGCCGGGCAAGTGAGCCGCAAAAGCCTAAACCCTCGAAACTTACGCCACGGCAGGAACGCGGCGCTCGAGGGCGAAAATCAGATCCTTGGCGTGCAGCTTGAGCTTCTTCAAGCGCACTTCTTCAAGTTGTTCGTCTTCGGAAAGGTATGGCTTTTGAAGCAACTCTTCCAAACGCTGAGCGTAGCGGCGATGTTCTGCGTGCAGGCGATCGATCTCTTCGCCCAGCATGGAACCTTGTACTTCGTCCATCAAGCACCCCCGGTACGGCGGTTTGGTTAGTCGATACCTGCCGCCGTTTTTCTTAGAACATTTACATATATCGCCGTTTTGGGTGAATCGGCAAGTCAGAAATCCGCTAATGGTACTGCGGGCCTGTGAATATCGAGGCGAATCAAGCCGGGCGGTCCGTTCGGCTTCGGATCAGGATATACAGAGCCGCATGAGGACCGCATCTTCAATAGGATCAACGTAATAGGCCCGACGAAGACCGCTTTGATTGAAGCCCGCCGACTGGTAAAAGGTTATGGCGCCGCGGTTTGCTGCTCGGACCTCAAGAATAATCTCAACTGCGCCTGCCGTTCTCAGTTCTTCGACCAGAGCGCCGACCAGCGCGCTGCCCACGCCCTGCCGTTGAGCCTCGGGGCATGTAACGATCAATTCCAGTTCAGCCTGAGGCAGCAGGAGGCTGGCAACGATAAAGCCCTCAACCTGCCCAGGCTCCGGCCCTGCGGCGACCAGTGCAACGCGCCGGACAGTGGATTCTGGATTCAGAGCGCTGAAATAAGCCGCTCCGGACCACTTTGGCAATCCTGGCAATCTCGCGGCAAGATCCATCACTCTCGGCACGTCAGCATCTGTCATGTGCCGAACCCGAATGGTTTTTGTGGAACTCGCCATGTGCTCTAGGACCGTGCCGCCAGCTTGGCATCTGCTTCGCCGCCAAAGATCTCCGCATCCGAGCGGCGCAAGTAGTGGCCGTCGAGCAGGGCCAAGTCGGCAACGGCCCCGGCAACCAGGCGCGCTTCGCCCAGCCGCAGCGCATCCGTCGCGATGGGCGCAGTCGTCGCGACCAATTGTGTGCTCGGCCATGCGGTAGCCAGGATTGCCGCTGCTTCATCGTCGCAGACGGCCACCCGTACCGGTGCCGGATCGATCGCCGCGAGCTCACGAGGGCCAGCGAGAATCTCAACCGGTTTGGAGCCGATTTGCTCCAGCCGCAGAAAGACCTCGCCCCGATGCGCGTTGATTGCGGACGACGGAACTCCGGATTTGCGCGAAAGCACCTCAAGCCGCGAGAGTGCGATCACCGGAATCTCGGTTCCCTCCGCCAGGCCTTTCACGGCGCTCAGCCCAACGCGGACTCCGGTAAAACTCCCCGGCCCATTGACGACCACAATTCCGCCCAATTCTCGGAGTTCAATCCCCGCCGAGTGCAGCAATTCGGATACCGCGGCAATCAGCGTCGCCGAGTAGCTCCGCCCAGCCAGCTCAGTTTGTCCGAAAATCTCGAGATCTCGCCCTGCGAGCCGGCCCAGAGCCACTGAACCCGATGGGCCGCAGGTATCGATGGCGAGAATCGGCTGACCAAAGGACACAACGCTACCTCAGACGGCGGCCAGAGCCTGATCGAGGTCCGCGATCAGATCGTCCTTGTCCTCGATGCCGATCGAGAGCCGGATTCGCCCTTCGTTGATACCCATCGACCTGCGAACTTCCTCGCTGACCGAGCCATGGGTAGTCGTGGCCGAGTGCGAGGCCAGAGACTCTACGCCGCCCAGCGATTCGGCATTCAGGAAGATCTTGATTGCCTTCAAGAAGCGCTCGGCTTCCTCCCGCGATTTGAGTTCGAAGCTCATCATCGAGCCGAATCCCTTCTGTTGCTTCACGGCCAAATCGTACTGCGGATGACTCTTCAATCCCGGATAGGCCAGCTTGCTTACCTTCTTGTGGGTCGACAAAAACTCCGCAACCGCGCGGCCATTCGCCTCGTGCTGCTGGATGCGCAGCGGCAGCGTCTTGATTCCGCGCAGGACCAGGAAGCACTCGAAAGGAGACATCACGCCGCCTGCCGCCTTCTGCACAAGCAGAAAGCGTTCCTTGTGCTCTGGCTTCGTTCCGATCAACGCGCCGCCCAGCCCATCGGAGTGGCCATTCAGATATTTGGTGGTCGAGTGCATGATAATGTCCGCACCCAATGCGATAGGACTCTGGAGCGCCGGCGACAGGAAGGTGTTGTCCACGCTCACTTCGGCGTTATGCGCATGCGCGATCTTCGCCACACCGGCAATATCCGTAAGCACCATCAAGGGATTGCTCGGCGTCTCAATGTGCACGAGCTTCGTGTTCGGCTTCATCGCCGCTTCGACCGCGTTCAAATCGCTGGTGTCGACGTACTCAATCTCGATCCCGTAGCCGCTCACGATCTGGTCGAAAAGCCGCACCGTGCCTGCATACACATCGCGCGAGCAAACGACGTGATCGCCCGCGCGGAGCATCGCGACCAAAGCGGAGATGGCGGCCATTCCGGTGGTGAATGCGTGCCCGCTTGTTCCGCCTTCCAGAGCGGCCAATGCAGTCTCAAGGCGGTCGCGTGTGGGGTTGCCGGCGCGCGAGTAATCCCAGCCGCGATCGCTGCCGATACCGGTGAGTTCAAAAGTCGACGAAAGATACACCGGCACATTCACAGCACCCGTGAGCGGGTCAGGGTGTTGTCCGGCATGTACGGCAAGAGTTGAGTACTTGTAGGCAGGCATGTCGTAGCTGTTTGCTCCTGGCTTTTAGCTATTAGCTTATCGCGCCTGGCTTTTATGCGACCCAGCGAAATCCTGTAGATGACGATATGCGCACGCTGAGATGCATTATTGGACGTCAGACTGCGACAGGCGCCGGTTATGCCACGCTTGAAGCGAGAGTGAGGTTCTTTGGGAAATGCCGCAGAAAGAATCTCCGCTATGTAAACTGGCTGCGGAAGACAGCTTTGATGTGCGCGAGCCGCTTCTCTAACGCCTCAACCTCTTCCGTAAGCCCCAGCCGTCGCGCCAGCCCGATGGCATCGTAATAGCATTCCTTCGCGTCGCTGTAGCAGACCGTCGCATCGCTCGGTGAGTGAGCCTCGTACATATCGTCGTAGGCCTTCTCACCCATCGCCTTCAGGTGAGCGAGCTGCTTCAGCTGCGCATCACGCTCGGTCTCGTCAGCCATTTTCGCGATCTACCTTGCCGCCGCCGCAGCTTGCTTGGATGGGCGCAGGGACGGGTAATAGCCCGTGCGGGTTCGAACCGTCAGCTTGCCCGATCCCTTCTGCTCTGCTGTCACTTCGACGCGTCTGAAACCCGCCGCGGTCGACGGCTTTGTCGAGCGATAGCCGAGAGTGTACTGGCTGCGGATGTCGCGCGCCACTTCGGCAGCGATCTGATCCACCTGATCGATGGACTTGGGGAAGAAAGCCATGCCGCCCGTCTCGCTCGAGAGCAAGGTAAGCGCACGGCGCGCGTTCCGTACTTCGGCTCGGCTCATCTCGTCTCCAAAAAGCAGCCCAATGGAGTAGATCACCGGCCCGGAAAGCTGTTGCACGCGCTCGATGGTCTGTTCCAGATTCTGGCTTGAGGCGTTGTCCTCACCATCCGTGATCAGTACGAGAACCTGCTTGGGCCGCTTGGCGTCGGCGACCAGCTTGTCTGCCGATGCAACCACGGCATCGTAGAGCGCCGTTCCGCCGCGGGAATCTATGTGCGATAAGCCATCGCGCAGCTTGCCGATGTTCGACGTGAAATCGCAATCGATAAAGGCCTCATCGGAGAAGTTCACAACAAACGCTTCATCCTGCGGGTTCGATGCCTCGACCAAATCGAGCGCGGATTTGTTCACCGACGGCCGCTTGCGGTACATCGATCCGGAATTGTCGACTACCAGCCCCATGGAGACGGGCAAATCGGTGTGCTGGAAGCTGATCAGCTCTTGCTTCACGCCGTCTTCGTAAATGTTGAAATCGTCCTTGGTGAGGTTTTGCACCAAATTGGAGCCGTCAAGGACGGTGGCGTTGAGCACCACTTCTTCCACGTCGGTATGAAGCAGATAGCCTTCGCCCTCCTTTTTCAAGGGACCAGAGGAGGGAGCCGGGGTCACTGCATCAGGCGAGCGTACCGGATCGGTATCAACCGAAAGCGGTGGATTCGCCTGCTTTGGTGCTTGCGGTTGCGGGGGCTGCTGCGCGGGGATTTGAAGCGCGGCGGCGACAAGAAAGGAGACCAGAATCGCGTTATTGCAGAGGCGCATAGTAGCCGGTGCGAGCATAAACCGTGAGCGGAGGAAGGCCTGGAGGCGGATTCACCTTTACCTTCACTTTACGCCACTTGCCATCGCGAGTCAGATCCGCGGGTTTGTAGCCGATCACATACTGGTTGCGGAGCTCGGTTGAGATCTTTTCAGCAATGTCGCTCATTTCATCTACGTCGTCGACGCGGAACAGCCGCCCGCCCGTCGCGGAACTGATGTCGTCAAGCAGTTGCGGCCCGGTGCGCTCTTCGGGGGTGGGCGCGTACGGGTCGAAGATGCCGATCGAGTAGATCTCTACATCGGCCTCCCGCACCGACGATCGCACTTCTCCCTCGGTGTAGCGCGAACGGTTATCGCCTCCGTCGGAGACGACTAGCAATGCCTTCCGCTCGTGGTGTGCGTCCTTCATCTTGGAGATGCCGAAGTAGATCGCATCCAGCAGCGCCGTGCGGTGGCCCGCCTCAACCGTGGCCAGCCTGGCTTGAATGTCGTCGACGGAGCTGGTGAAGTCTTCAATGAGTTCCGGGCGATCGTTGAACCCAATCACGAAAAACTCATCCTGGGGATTCGCCGTTTTGATGAATTGCAGGATCGCTTCGCGTGCCCGCACCAGCTTGGAAGACATGGAGCCGGAGAGGTCGAAGATAATGCCGATGGAAACTGGGGCATCCTCACTCGCAAAACTTGCGATCTTTTCCTCGCCGTTGTTTTCGTAAACCTGGAAGTCGTCTTTTTCCAAACCTGTCACCAGCCGGTTCAACGGGTCGGTGACGGTGACCGGTACCAGCACCATATCCACGTTCATGCGGATAAAGGAGCCCGGATGAATGTGGAGCGACGCCGTGCCCGTTTCAGGCGCTGCCTCCGCTCCCTTGGGTTCGCTCGTAGGCGGAGTGGAGGCCGACGGCGGCGCGACGTGCACTTTATTCAGCTGATCTTCCTGCGCGTGAAGCGGCGCGAGGCACAGGATCGCCGTCAACGCGGCCACCTGCGCGAACGCAAAGCGCCAACAATAGGCAGGCTGGACCGCCCCTTTTGGAGTCACGTGCTGGGGGAGCGTCTTCATGAGGCCCCACGGAGGGTTGATGGCGATATTACCATTATCGGCACGCCGATGCTGTCAGCAGAATGTCACTCCCACGCCAGGTAACCATGACCTCGCACAAGCCGCCCCAGTCAAGCGCTGCGATACAATCGAGGCTGAGCCGACCCGCATACCTCAGGCTGCGATACGGCATAAGCGGGACTCAAATTCCACTCAATCGCGGAGAGCAAGACCTTCCTCATGGCTCGTATCTATCCTTTTCGTGCCTGGCGCTACAATCCCTCTTCGGTTCGCCTGGAAGACGTGGTCACTCAGCCTTACGACAAGATCACTCCAGCCATGCAACAGGCGTACTACCAGCGCAGCCCTTTTAACCTTGTCCGCATCATCCTGGGACTGCCTGAGCTATTTGACGCAGAGAAGGGTGAAAACGTCTATACCCGCGCGGCACAAGACTTTCGCGCCTGGCGCAAGCAGGGCATTTTGGTCCAGGAAAACGAGCCATGCGTCTTTGCATACGCGCAGCGTTTCAAGGTACCTGGAACCGATGTTGAAAAGGAACGGCGCGGATTTATCGCCTTGGGCAAGCTCCATGAATATGCCGACCAGGTGGTCTTCCGCCACGAACAAACCCTCTCGAAGCCCAAGAGCGACCGGCTCAACCTGCTTAAAGCCACGCGTGCCCACTTCGGCCAGATTTTCATGCTCTACTCTGACCCGGCCGGCAGTGTGGAGAAGGTCCTCTACGATGCCAATGACGCCGCCGACGCTGAAGTGACCGACGAATACGGCGTTCAGCACAAGCTCTGGCGCGTGAACAATCCCGCGGCCATCCGTCTGCTTGTGACAGCCATGAGCGATAAGAAGCTCATCATCGCCGACGGTCACCATCGCTACG
>CAZHOO010000063.1:0-19964 GCA_964533905.1 uncultured Occallatibacter sp.
CGTGCGGCATGGGCGCGGTGTTTGCGGGGGTCACGGTGGTGGCGTGGTATCCCATTACGCCGTCGACGTCACTGGTTGAGGCGACCACGGATTTGCTGAAGAAGTTTCGCGTGACGCCGGAAGGCAAGGCGACGTTTGCCGTGGTGCAGGCCGAGGACGAACTGGCGGCGATCGGCATGGTGCTGGGCGCAGGCTGGGCCGGAGCGCGAGCCATGACGTCGACGTCGGGGCCGGGCATCTCGCTGATGGGCGAGTTCGCGGGGCTGGGCTACTATGCCGAGATTCCGGGAGTGATTTTCGACGTGCAGCGCAGCGGGCCTTCGACGGGCATGCCTACGCGCACGCAGCAGTCGGATCTGCTTTCAACGGCATTCCTTTCGCACGGCGATACCAAGCATGTGGTTCTCTTGCCGGGCTCGGTGAAGGAATGCTTCGAGTTTGGCTACGCGGCGTTCGATTTGGCGGAGCGGCTGCAGACGCCGGTGTTTGTGCTTTCGGATCTTGACCTGGGCATGAACAACTGGATGTCGGAACCGTTTGCGTATCCCGACAAGCCGTTGGACCGCGGCAAGGTGCTGAAGGCCGAAGATCTGAAAAGGATGGGGAGCTTTGCGCGCTACCGCGACGTAGATGGAGACGCGATCGGCTGGCGCACACTTCCGGGAACCCCACATCCGAAGGCGGCGTACTTTACGCGCGGGTCTGGACACAACGACGCGGCGGGATACACGGAGCGGCCGGACGAGTACCAGGAAGTAATGGATCGGCTGGCGCGCAAGTTCGAAAATGCGCGCAAGCTGGTGCCGGCTCCTGTCGTGATTAAGAACGGAACATCGAAGGTTGGTTTCCTGGCGTTTGGGTCAACGGATTTTGCGCTGCGCGAAAGCCTGGACCAGATCGAGAAGGAACACGGAGTGAGCGTGGACTACATGCGCATCCGCGCTTATCCGTTTGCGCACGAGATTCACGATTTTGTTGCCAGCCATGAGCGCGTGTACGTGGTGGAGCAGAATCGCGATGCGCAGCTTGCGAGCCTGCTGAAGCTGGATTTGCCGGGCGAGCAGGTAGTGAAGCTGCGCAGCATACTTGAGTACAACGGTTTGCCGGCAGACGCGCGCACGATTACGGAAGAGTTTGCAACCAAGGAGGGCCTCTAAAATGGCGACCACAACAGCGGGTGGGGCGGCCAGCGGGCCGGGGGGCCCGAAACTGAATCATATTGGACTGCCGGTGATCGAGTACCGCGGTGGCAAATCGACGCTGTGCGCCGGATGCGGGCACAATGCGATCAGCGAACGCATTATTGACGCGATGTTCGAGATGGGCGTAGAGCCGGAGCGGGTGATGAAGATGAGTGGCATCGGCTGCTCGTCAAAGAGCCCAGCCTACTTCATGAGCCGCTCATTCAGCTTCAACAGCGTGCACGGGCGCATGCCGAGCGTGACCACGGGCGCAATGCTGGCGAATCAAACCATGATGGCGCTGGGCGTCTCCGGCGACGGCGATACGGCGTCGATCGGGATGGGTCAGTTTGTCCACCTGATGCGGCGCAATCTGCCGATGATTTACATCATTGAGGACAACGGCGTGTACGGTTTGACCAAGGGGCAGTTTTCAGCCACGGCCGACATCGGTTCGAAGCTCAAAACGGGAGTCATCAACGATCTGCCGCCGATCGATACCTGCGCCATGGCGATTCAGTTGGGCGCGACATTTGTGGGGCGATCCTTCTCGGGCGACAAGAAGCAATTGCTCGCGATGCTGAAGGCTGCGATCGCGCACAAGGGAACCGTGATGCTCGACGTGATCAGTCCTTGCGTGACGTTCAACGATCATGAGGGCTCGACGAAAAGTTATAAATTCCTTCAGGAAAACGACGAGCCGATCAACGAGATTGGATTTGTGGCTAGTTTCGACGACATCGAAGTGGATTACGATTCGGGCGAAGTGTACGACGTCGAGATGCACGACGGCTCGCAGCTGCGACTGCGCAAGCTGCTCGAAGACTACGACCCGACCGACAAGGCAAATGCCGTACGCACTTTGATGGAAGCTCATGAGAAGAATGAGGTTCTCACTGGCGTCTTCTATATCGATACGCAGAAGCCGACGTTTCTTGATCAGCTAAACATGGTTGACGAGCCGCTCGGCACATTGCCCGAGTCGCTGACGCGGCCGCCAAAATCCGCGTTGGAAAGCCTGATGACGAATTTACAATAGCGCGGATTTACTTTTCAGTTGCGGGTAGAGAGGGCGCGACGTCTGGGATCAGGCGTCGCGCAACTATTTCAAGCTCGAATTGTTGCTTACGAGGCGCGGTGGCGCAGTTCTTGCTCTGCGCGGAACCAGTCCTCTTCATGATGGCCATGGGCACGGCCGCGCTCGTTCCAGAACCGGTGCGCCAGCTGTGCGACCTGATCGTGGGAAACCGCGGCGCCGTTTCCATTGGTAGAGGCGACGGCCTTTTTCTTTGCGGGTTTGTTTTCTACGGGTTTGCGCGGACTCGCTGCAGCTTTCGGCGCGGCGCCTGAATTCTTGACGGACTTAGCCATGGGGAAACTCCTCTTTTGCAAGTTCGACAAACTGACAAGCGTTCAATTACAGAATACCGAAAAATTTCTTCGCTGTGTGCAAGACGCCTGTGAAGAACCCTCAAGATAAACCCACTCCGCGGGATCTCGGAGATTTAGATGCGAGTGGAACCCGCGTCGTTCAGTTGCCACCAATCGAAGAGAGCCATGCGCGGATAATAAAGGCCCGCGCAGAGGTGGATGCCGGCACCGCGCAGGTTGCGGAGCACTGCTGCATAGGCTTCAATCTGTGGCGCAAATTGGCGGCGCAACTCGGGAAGCAACGTGGCAGGGTCGGGCTTGTCCTGGTGGGCTGTCTTATAGTCGATGATCCACCACGTATCGTCATCGGGTGATGCAACGATGTTCGGCCGGGGAGCGGCGCGGAAGACGCGGTCCACCTGCACCGTGCGAAGGCTTCCGTCGATCATGCCCGTCCAGCGAATTTCATTTGCCGAGTCAGGATGCGGGGCAAGAATCCACTGTGCGATGGGGTCGCGAGAGGCCTGGCGCACTATATCGACTGCTTGCGCGGCCATGCGACTTGCAACAGCGGGCTCAACGCCCGTGGCACGGATCATTGCAGCGATGCGAGGCTGCTGCCGAGCGATCTGTGCGAGCGCGGCCTGCGGCGATTCACTTTCCAGGCGATGCGCGAACTGCTGCAGAAGCGCATGAACGGCTTTGCCGAGCGCGCGAGAGAGCAATCCCCCTTCATGGCGCTCGTAGAGACGGCTCACGCCGACGAACGGTACGTCGCCAGCCAGTGCGAGCGGAGGCGGCTGGGCGGCGAACTCGAGCGGAAGGCGTCGAACGAGAGTGGGCGCGTCAGCGAATGGCGCGAATTCGAACAGGTTACCGGAGGCGGATGCGGAGTCTGATGCGGCGATGGCGGCGACTGTGGCGGGCTGCGCGAACGATGTGGTGCGCCACTCATCGAAGCGGCTTTGAATTTCGGCTCGCCACGCAGGCCATGCCGTGCGAAGCAGACTTTCGCGAGGCTCGACAAGTTCAGTGGGCGCACCATTGGCGGATTTGTAGGAAGGACGCGCAAAGAAATGCAGCTCCTCGCGAGCGCGCGTAGCGGCGACGTAAAGGAGCCGGCAGGCTTCCTGCACTTCGCGTTCGCGGTGCTGGCGATCGACCCACTTTTTCGCCTTGCCGCTTTCCGCGCCTTTTTGCGCAAACGGCGCGATGAGGAATTCGGTGACGGATTCGGAGGTGTCGGGATCTTCGACGAGCGAATCGGGCGGCAGGCCGCGTTCAAGCCAGGAAAGCATGCCCGGGGCGCGGCGGCCCGCGGGCGCTTGAAGGTCGGGAACGATGACGACC
Source organism: uncultured Occallatibacter sp. (assembly GCA_964533905.1). Taxonomy (GTDB): domain Bacteria; phylum Acidobacteriota; class Terriglobia; order Terriglobales; family Acidobacteriaceae; genus Telmatobacter. Next base: position 3,903 of record CAZHOO010000063.1, read on the forward strand.
TCGAATTCGAGTCCTTTGGCGCCATGAATCGTCATGAGCTGCACGCCGCAATCGCTGCTTGCGGCGGGGTCGGCCTGCGCTTTCAAATCTTCGAGGGCCGAGGTAAGCGCGGAACCGAGCAGATCAGGCTCGCCCTGAGGGAGCGAGTCGAGAGATTTCCAGAGCAGGTCCAGATTTGCACGGGCTTCGGAGTCGACGCACTGCGCTCCGCCGAGTTGGAGCCAGATTTGCTCAAGCCACGTACCAGGCGCGATCGCGGGTTGCGACGCGTGGAGGCGCTCGGCGGACATGACCGCCTGCAGAACGCGATCGACAGCATGCCGGCCTTCAGAGCCGATCAGATGCGCGCGCTCGCGAGCCAGTTCGGCTACAGGACGGGCGAGAAGCTGAGGCGAGTCGGCGCTGGTGAGCGTGTGCAGATCGGCGAGCGAAAGACCACACCATGGAGCACGAAGGACACCCAGCCATGCGACTCGATCGTGCGGATTGAGGAGGGCGCGAGCGAGGATGAGCGCGTCGATGATCTCCGGGCGGTCCTTGAGCGATTCGAGATCGACGGCACGAAAAGGAATCTGCTCTTTGCGAAGCGCGGCGGCAATGGGTACCAGCGATTTGCGCGCGCGGGCGAGTACAGCGACCCGGTACTTCTGCGAGACGGCGGCTGCAGACCTGATTCTTGCCAAATGGGTGCGGACGATCTCAATGATCTCATCGATTTGCTGTTGCTCGGCGGCTTCGCGCTGATTGGCGACTTCTTTCTTGTGATCGGGACCGGCGTTTCGAGGCGAATCCGGAATGAATGCGCAGTGGAGCTGCAAGCGCGGCGCAGGGGCGGTGACGAGTTGAGGGCCGGATCGCTCGGTAGAGGCGCGGGCGGGTTCGGATGCAGCAAATTCGATGCCGCTGCCACTTGAAGCGGCGAAGACCTGCGCGAAAGCTTCGTTGATGCTCTCGACGAGCGAACATTCGCTGCGGAAGTTTGCAGTGAGATGGACGGAGTCGAAAAGGAGCGGAAGATCGCCGTGGATTTCGAGGCCAAGTTTTTCGACGCGTGGAAACAACTCCGCGTCGGCTTCGCGGAAGCCGTAAATGGATTGCATGGGATCGCCGACGACGAAGCAGGTGCGGCCCTCGCGATCGGACCATGCGGCGATGAGCCTGCGAAGCAATTCATGCTGGCGGCGGCTGGTGTCCTGGAATTCGTCGACCAGCAGGTGACGGATTCCGTCTGCGACGGCCTGGGCGGCATCGATCGGAAACTCGTCCTCAGCCTTGAGGACGCTGAGAGCGATTTGCGCGACTTCAGTAAAATCGGCCGCTCCAGCCTCAGTGAAGACGACGCGAAGCTCAGCGGCGGCGCGGCGCAAAAGAGTAAAACAGGCGCGAATAATCTTCCATTCCTCATCGGTATATCGGATTGGGCCCGACTCGCCGCCGGCGCGCAGAAAGGAAGACTCAAGGCGCAAGCGCAGGCGGTCAAAGTCCTGCTCGCTATCCAGCAAGAAATCGTGCATCCAGCGGTCGCGATCCGCGAGCATCTTTACAGTAAGGTCTTCAATCTCGCGCCAGTGGTTGTCACGCCAATCGAGCAGTGTCTCGATGGCCGCGCTAAGCGCCACGTTGGATTGTCCGATTTGCTCAAGTGTGCGTCGAGCTGCGCGACGATAGAGCTCACTGGGCTGCTCGCTGATATCAAGATTTCCTCCGAGCCCGGTGAGGACTGGCTGCTGCATGGCGAGGTCGCGGCAGAATGAATCGATTGTGGAGATGCGCAATTGCGCAGGCAGATTGAGGAGATCCCAGCCGAGCGCTTGCGAACGCTCGAGGACGCTGACCGCGATGGGTCCGGGCTCTTCGTTGCGGAGTTCATCGAGGATGCGGTTACGCATTTCAGCCGCGGCGGCGTTGGTGAAGGTAATGGCGACGACCTGGCCGGGCTCGTCGACTTCTGCGAGCAAAGTGAGAAAACGTTGCGCGAGGAGCGTGGTTTTTCCCGAACCGGCCGGCGCGCGCACCAGGATGGAGCGCCGCGGATCAAGCGATCTCTCACGCTGCGCCTGATCGGGAGACAGAAGTCTGCGAGACGAATCAGGCATCGCCTGCCTCTTCGCTGTTGTTCTCGGATAGCGGCGGGTTTTCAGAGATTCGGCAGAGCGCCTGAAGGCGGCAATACTCGCAGGTGTCAGGGTAGGCCCGTGGATTGACGATGGAGCGCCCGGCGAGAAAGGCCAGGGCGAGATTTTCAATGTAGAGTTTCCACTCGGTAAGCTGCTCCGAGTCAAGCGGCTTCTTTACCAAATTTGTGTTTCCTCGGAGATTGGCGCACAGGGTCGCCTTGGCATCGCGCACTTTTCCGGCGAACTCTGTTTCGCCGGCGCGGACTTTGGCGAAGACGAGGCCGCCGATTTGATCCGCGTCGCCAGGGAGAGCAAAGGTGGAATAAAGGGGCAGCTGCACATCCTCAGGGCGAGGGAGATCCCAAGAGCTTGGTGTGGTATTGCCTGATTTGTAATCGATGACAAGGAGAGAATCGTCGATGAGGCGGTCGATGCGATCGAGCCGCACGCTCAGCGGCAGGCCGGCGATAGAGACCCCGGATTTTTGTTCCGTCTCAAGCACTGTGAATGGAACGCGGGTTCGCTCATATTCGAGCCACTCGGTGACGACGCTGAGGAGGCGAGCCTCTTCGAGAGCGAGATAGCGCTGGGGCATGGATTCGCGCGCGCGAGGGGGCATGGCAACCTGGACGGCGACGCGAACGTGATCTGCGACGAAGGCGCGGAGATCCGGGAGAGCGATGAGATCCGCATGAGATCGAATGCCGCGCGGCGGCCCGGCCCAGACGGAATGCAGAACTTCGTGGAGAAGCTGACCACGCTCCTTCGCGTTGAGGCCGGCTTCCGCCGGATCCGAGCAATCCGCGCCGAGGCGCGCAGTGCCGAATGATTTGAAAGCGCACTGCGATTGTGCACTGAGCGCGGATGCGCCACCGCGAGCAATGCCGGGAGGGAAGGGAACCTGGGTCGAATCGCGGAAGGTTGCAGCGAGGGGCGGCGACGCGACCGGCACGGCGAGTTCAGTTGGCAAAGGGAGCGCCGCGCAGGCAAGTTGCTCGACGAGGCGCGAGGGGCGAGCTTCTACGCCTTCGCTTTGGCGCGCGAAGCTGAAGTGAACATCAGGAGTGCTGCTGAGAATTCGGCGTGTAACGGCTCCGGCCAGATCCCAATCGAGACGCGCCGAGGCGTGCGGCATGCCGGCCGCGCGCTGGACGGAAATGGGAATGAAAGGATGCGTGGCGCCGCTGGGTGGCCAGGCCTGCTCGGTGGCGCCGAGAAACCAGACGGCATCGGCGGAGAGGCCAGCGGACTCTGTGGGGCCAGCAATCAGAATTGGCGCATCCTCGGATTCAGGCGCGAAGAGCGTTTCGCTGACGGCGCGATCAAGCAGAGCAAGGAATTCTTTCCAGTGAATGGACCGGCCATCGAAACCGAGCGAAGCGCAGTCGTCAACAGCTTGCTGCCAGCTGCGCTGAGCCTGGAATTCCGCGCTGGTGAGCGATCGTCCGCCGGGCCAACCGGCGAGTTCGAGAAGCGGCGGCGAAAGCTCGGACCATGCCAGTGGAGACTGCGGGCGGCGAGCGAATTCCTGCAGACGACGCTGGGCCTGCGTGACCCTGGCTACCCAGGCGGAGGGCAATTCCGCCGCGGGCTTCTGGCGGAGAAATTCAGCAAGCGTCCAGCGTGTGCGCTCGAAGCCCTTGCGGCGCAGGGCACGCATGAAAGCCGTGAGAGCCAGGGATTCGGGTATCGACGCGGCGATTTGACCGCTTGAGAGAAGCCAGTCGAGCTCGTGCTCTTCAATCGATTCGTCGAGCCAGTGGAGCACGAGACCAGCAGCGCGCGCGACCGCGATTTGGCCGAGAGAAACCCCGAGCGAGAACTCAAAGACGCGCGAAGGCGCAGATGCGGTTTGGCCCGCGCAAACGAAACGAAGAAATGCGCGCTCGATTTCGCCGCGGCGTTTCGGGACATCCTGAGTGATGACGAGAATGCGTGCGTGCGGATTGGCGGCGAGGAGATGTTTCGACCAGATTGCACAAGCGGCGAGCTCGGAGACGGGATCAGCGGCGTGATGGAATTCGATTCGCTCCGCAGTTTGTCCGAAGGAAACCTGCTTTGAAGCGCCCCAGGCTGCGAAGAATTCCTGTTGCGTGGGCAAGATGCGATCGAAACCAACGAGGAGCAGCGGAGCGCGCTCGGCGGCGTCTCGTTTCAGCGACTCAATCAACTCGAGCGGCAGGCGTGCAGGGCTGATGAGGTCGCCGGCGCGACAGAACTCATCGAAATGATTGAGCCACTCGCTGAAGGCCGCTGCATCCTGGTCCCATGCGCTCCGCGTCCTTTTGCTCAGCAACTGCGGCGCGTAAGCACAGATAATGCTGTGCGCGTCGAGTGCCAGAGCCGCGAGGCGGTCGCGCGCTCCGGCGAGTCGGGCCGTGTCGGGCGACGCTGTCGTTATCGCTCGAGCCCAGAGCGATTGTTCCTGGAGAGAATTGAGGACGATACGCCCATCGAGGTTGCGCTCATCCCACGCGCTGCGAACGAATGTTTGCCAGTCCAGAATGCGGGGAGCCTGCCATGCGGTGAGACCCTCGGCGCGACGCGTCCGGTGAAAGTCTTGCGTGAGAGATCGAGTGGCACGCTCGCTTGCGGTGATCACGAGGCCACCGCCGCGCAGCCATGCTTCGATCTCGGTTGGGAGTTCGCGATTCACGGTTCGCTGCCTTACGCCTAAGAATACCTCTGATGGGGTCAACGTTCGGCCGATTCCTGGAGCGGAAAGGAATGCAAAAGAGAGCAGGGTCAAAAACCGAAAATGCTCGTTTCAGGTGGTCAGTCCACCGGTTGTACACTATGGCATGTGATGCGCATTTTTCTTGCAAGCTGTCTTTTAGCAACTGCCGCGCTCGCCGGGTGTCATTCGAGCTCAACACAGGGGCCAGAGAGCCCGACGAGCCCGCAGGCCACGGTGTATCACCTGCGCGGCAAGATTGTTTCAACCGACGTTGCGCACGGGATTATCGTGGTCGATCATGAAGCGATTCCGGGCTTCATGGACGCGATGACCATGCCCTACCAACTGAAAGACCCGACCATTGCAAGCGATTTGCATCCCGGGGACACGATTACGGCGGACGTGCTCGTCTCGAAGAGCTCGGAAGAGACGGTGGTTCTGGATCATATTGTTGTGATCGCGCAGGGCAAGCCGGATTACAAACCGACAGTGTTCTATCATGTGCCCGCGCCGGGTGACGTGGTTCCGGATTTCAAGCTCAGCAACCAGGATGGACGCGCGATTCACCTGAGCCAGTTTCGAGGCAAGACACTTCTGGTGACATTTATTTACACGCGCTGCCCGCTACCGAATTTCTGCCCCCTCATCACGCACAACTTTGCGGTGATCCATCAGCAATTGGCTGCGAGCCCGGCGCTTTACGCGAAGACGCATTTGATCTGCATCAGCTTCGATCCAGAGCACGACACGCCGGCGCGGCTGCGCGCCTACGGTGCCGAGTACATTGGGAACGACGCCAAGGAGGCTTTCGCGCAATGGGACTTTGCCGTGCCGACGAAGCCGGAGTTGCTGGAGATGGCCAAGTACTTCGATGTAGGCATCACACCCGGGCCGGACGAAACGATTACACACACGCTTTCGACAACGTTGATTGGACCGCATGGCAAGGTAGCGCAGTTTTATCCCGGCAATGAATGGACGCCGGAGCAAGTGGTGGCGGATTTGGAGAAGACAGCTTCCAGTTCCTAGCTGCTAGCTTCGCGGCTTTTCGTGGGAGCGGACGCGTTGCAGTCCGGGCGGGTTCGGACGACGACTTTGAGCAGTAATCTAAACCGATTTTGGATGATGGCAAGGAGAGAACGAAAATGGAATATGGGTTGAACATTCGCAAGGATGGTGCTTTGGATTTTCTTTCGCTGGGGGCGCTGGTGCACCGGCTCGATCCCGGGATCATTCCCTTTCGCAAGGCGACAGAGTGCAAGATCCATGTGAGCGGCGGCGAGTTCAACGTGGCCGCGAATTTGTCGGATTGCTTCAAGATGAAGACGGCAGTGGCTTCGGCGATGGTGAATTATCCCATCGGCGACCTGATTGCCGAACGCGTGCTCGCGATGGGCGTGAAACCGATCTACAAGCATTTTGAACACAACGGCGCGACGGGCCCGAATATGGCCACCGTATACAGCGACCGCGGCGCGGGCGTGCGGCCTCCGGTGGTTTTCTACAACCGCGCCAATGAAGCAGGCGCGATGTTGAAGCCGGGCGACTTCGACTGGACGAAGATCTGCGCGGAAGGGGTACGCTGGGCGCACTCGGGCGGTATTTTCGCAGCGCTGTCACCGACAACGGCGCCTCTTGTGGCAGAGATGATGAAGGCGGCTAAGGAAGCGGGAGCAGTCACTTCGTTCGATTTGAATTTTCGGGAGAAGCTCTGGAAGATTTCGGGCGGCGCTGAGAAAGCCGTGGAGACGATCGCCACGATCGTGAAGAACGTGGATGTGCTGATCGGTAACGAAGAGGATTTGCAAAAGGGACTAGGCATTCCGGGACCCGATGTCCACGCGAAGTCGAAGCTTGATCCCAGTGTGTTCTTCGGGATGATCGACAACGTGGTCAAGAAGCATCCACACGTGAAGATCGTGGCCACGACATTGCGGGAAGTGCACTCGACGAACCGGCATAGCTGGAGCGCGGTGGCGTGGATTGACGGCAAGACCTACGTTGCGCCGACGGCGGAGCTCGACGTGGTGGATCGCGTGGGCGGCGGCGACGGATTTGCAGCGGGATTGATCTATGGCTTGCTGACCGGCGAGAAGCCGGAGGACGCGCTTAAGCTGGGCTGGGCGCACGGCGCATTGCTGACGACGTTCATCGGCGATACCACGATGGCGACGCTCGACCAGGTGCGCGCATTGGCCGAGGGCGGATCGGCGCGGATTCAACGATAAGAGCAGTTCGCAGTTCGTAGTTTACAGCCCCGCTGGGCACCACAGGGGAACTGTGAACAGACAACTCGTAACTGTTATCCTTGGCGATGCGGAAGGATGGAGAACCGGCATGGCGAGGGTAACGATTGTCTTCGGAGTTTTGCTGATTATTCTAGGACTCGTAAGCTTTTGGGGCACAGGGAGCATCCACTACACGGCATTGATTCCCACCTGGTGGGGGCTCGCGCTCTGCGTGGGTGGGCTTTTGGCCATCAGCGACAGCGAAAAGCGGCGCAAGATTTTCATGCACATCAATGTGACGGTAGGGCTGCTGGGGTTGATTGGTGCGATCGCCGCGGCCCTGCAGGGCTACGGACACGCGCGGTCGCTCGGTGAGAATCCGGATTACATTGCGCTCGCGGCCAAGCTGACCATGGCAGGGCTGCTGCTGATTTACGTGAATCTTTGTGTCCGCTCGTTCATCCAAGCACGCAGGTCAAGACAGGTATAACTCATGGGAACCATGCGCGGCGGGATGGGAATGGGCATGCGTGCCGAGCGCTCACCGCGCGGCGGAGGCGCGCGCGCGGGAGCCGACCCATCCAAGAAAAAGATCGATTACCGCAAGGCGATGCCGGAAATCTGGAGACTGGTGCGGCCGCGGAAATGGCTGCTGCTTCTGGGCTTGGTGCTGGTGGCCATCAATCGCGTTGCCGGCCTCACGCTTCCATACGTGGTCAGGCCGTTTATCGACCTTGTATTCAAGAAGCACGAGAGCGACAAGCTGATCCCTTTCGTCGTCATTGTTCTTGTTGCCACGCTCATTCAGGCGATTACATCGTTTTCAAATACGCAATTGTTATCCAAGGCTGCGCAACGCATGATCGCCGACCTGCGCCAGGAGGTGCAGCGGCACGTAGGCCGCCTTTCCGTTAGCTTCTATGATGCCAACCGCAGCGGGGTACTGGTTTCGCGGATCATGAGCGACGTGGAAGGCGTGCGCAACCTGATCGGAACCGGCCTTGTCGAGTTTGTAGGCGGCCTGCTGACGGCTCTGATGGCGTTCATCTTCCTGCTGCACCGCAGCGCGGAGATGACTTTGATTGTGTTCGTGGTGGTAGGAGTTTTCGTCTTTGTTCTCCAATACGCCTTCAAGACCATTCGTCCGATCTTTCGCGAACGCGGCAAGATCACGGGTGAGGTGACTGGACGGCTGACGGAGTCGCTGGGCGGCGTGCGCGTGGTGAAGGGCTATCACGCTGAGGAGCGCGAAGCAGCCGTATTCAAGGTTGGCGTGTTGCGCCTGCTGGACAACGTGATGAAGACGCTGACCATGACCAGCGTGATGTCGATGGTGGCCACCACGGTCCTGGGAATCGTGGGCGCGCTGGTAATGCTGTTGGGTGGACGCCTGGCGCTGCACAATCAGATGGACGATGCAACCTACTTCCAGTACACGATGTTCCTGGCGTTCATGACTATGCCCGTGATCCAGGTTGTGAATATAGGCACACAACTCACCGAAGCCGTGGCAGGCATCGATCGCACGATGGAGATCCTTTCGGAAAAGGACGAGTTCGCGGACGAAGGACGCGTAGTGAAGCTGGGCGAGATCCAAGGTTTCGTGCGATTTGAGAATGTGGACTTTGCCTATACGCCGGAGAAACCGGTGCTGCACGATATAAGCTTTCGTGCCGATCCCGGATCGGTGACCGCTCTGGTGGGTTCGTCGGGCTCTGGCAAATCGACGATTATCAGTTTGATCTGCGCCTTCCACACGCCAGTGCAGGGAAGAGTGCTCATTGATGACATCGACCTTGCAACTGTGGACCTGAATAGCTACCGCTCGCAACTTGGAGTGGTGCTTCAGGAGTCGTTTCTTTTCGACGGAACGATCCGCGAAAACATCATGTTCTCCCGGCCGGACGCGACCGAGGAGCAGTTTCGATTCGCATGCCGCACGGCTTGCGTGGACGAGTTCACCGAACGCTTTCCCGAGGGCTACGACACGGTGGTCGGCGAGCGGGGCGTGAAGCTGAGCGGCGGGCAGAGGCAAAGGCTGTCCATTGCGCGGGCGTTACTGGCCGAGCCGCGCATCCTCATTCTGGACGAAGCGACGAGCTCGCTCGATTCCGAATCTGAGGCGATGATCCAGAGCGGGCTCTCCGAGTTGATGCGGGGACGCACGACTTTCGTGATTGCGCACCGGCTGTCCACCATTCGCAGAGCGGATCAGATTCTTGTGGTCGAGGGAGGGCGCATCGTGGAGCGCGGCAATCACAGCGCGCTATTCGCGCTGCGCGGACGCTACTACGATCTCTACACTCGCCAGCACGGCCTTGAGGCGAATCTGTTTCTAGCGCCCGGCGAGGGCGGGGAAGTCCAAGAACCAGATGTGTAGCTTTCAACTTGCGGCGCGAATCAGAGGTTTGCAAACTCGACGTTCACGTCAACATAGTCCTGGATCGGCTTGCCCTTCCTGGTAGCCGGCAGGAAACGATCGTGCCAGACGGCCGCAATGGCTTTTTTGTCGAGACCAAATCCTAGCCCTCGCCGCATCTGCACGACCTTCGGTAAGCCGTCGGTTCCTACTGTAACCGTCACTGTTGCCACCTGCACAATCGGATCGCGGATAAATGGATCGGCGAAGTCGGCGTCGACAGTGTGAATGAGAACCGGCGGCGTGTAATCTGCGGGGCGATGGTGCTTATCTTCAAAGAAGGACTCGCCCGGCGGCGGCAGGTCTCTCTCGGTGATTAAGAGCTCAGGCAGTGCCTGCGCTCGGTTTGCGCGGAATGCCACACGAACGTCAATCCAGACGGGTACCGGCTTGCCCGCAAGTTTTCCCGGCTCGAATACCGACTGTTGCACGGCTTCAGTCGCTGCCTGGTCGTACGCGTCGCCATGGGAATGTAGAAGCTGAATATGGGTGGGAACTCCATCGGCTGAGATGACCATCGCAAGCACCGTCATTCCCTGAATGTCTTTCAAGGATTCGGAGTTGGGATAGGCCACAGGCATCACGCTGACGAGCCGGGGCGCGGACACTTCAGGGCCGGCGTAATAAACGCCGGACTCGTCTGGCGATTGGTGAACGGCCCAAATCGGCTGGGCAGCCTGTTGGCCACTTAAACCGGCTGAGGCAATAGAGATGAAAATGAGAGTACCGAGCTTGCAGTTATCCATTCCATATCCTGATTTGCCTGAGATGTTCGTGCGGTTGTCCCCATTTTTCTCGGTCAGGTACTATTCGGTCAACGCTGAAGCGAGACGACGGGGGCTGCACGATCTCCCGTGTGGCCAACAGGAACTAAGAACACCGAAAAAGGCGGCCAAAGTCGGACGTTTCACCTGTTGACCGGCGTCCCATCATATGAGAATCTAGAGATGAACTCAAAACTTGGAACAGAGGATCAATATGCGAGACGCTATTCCCCAAGGCACCTATAAAGTTCAGGCTCTCGACCGCGCATTTGCGGTGCTCGACCTGCTTGGCGAGAGCGAGACGCCGCTCGGTCTGGCGCAGGTGGCAGCGTCGCTCCAGTTGCACAAAAGTACGGCGCACCGCTTCCTTATGGTCCTGGAGCGGCATCGCATGGTGGAACGCACCGTGAACGGGAAATTCCGGTTGGGGCTGCGGTTGTTCGACTTTGGCAACCGTGCGATTGAGCAATACGATTTGCGCGACCGCGCGCAGCCACATCTGCGGCGGCTGGTTACGGAGACCGAAGAGACGGCGCACCTGGCGCTGCTTGAGGCGGCACGCGTCATTTATATCGACAAGATCGAGCCTACGCGAGCTGTTCGAATGATTACGCGCATTGGCGCCAGCAATCCCGTGCATTGCACTTCGGTGGGCAAGGCGATCCTGGCGTTTCTGCCGCCGGAGCGCGCCGCGGAAATTGTCCGGCGCATCCGCTATGAGCGGCCTACGCACCGCACCATCTCAACGCCCGAGGCCCTGCGCGCGGAGCTGGACAAGACCCGCCGCCGCGGCTACGCGGTCGACGACGAGGAGCTTGAGGAGGGACTGCGCTGCATCGCTGTTCCGATTCTGGACGCGCAGCGGCTGCCAGTCGCGGCGGTGAGCGTTTCCGGACCCTCGTTCCGCGTCACCGCGCAGAAACTGCCGGCCATCGCCAATCATTTATTGCAGTGCGTTCGCGGGATTTCAGTGGACATGGGCTACGTGTCGTCGGGGCGCGCCGCGCGGGCTGTTGTGAACGCCTGAAGCGGGCAAAGACAGATATGATCCGGACGGCGCGGAGCCGGTGAAACGCCACGACGATCCCGATTGAAAGGGAGCGGTGGCTTTTCGCTTTCCACCATGCAACGGTCGGGCGTCCAGGGGGTGCCCTTGGGGTGCCCCTGGGGCATTATCCTCTCAACATGCGAAAAATCTACCTGGCTCTGTCGATTCTTTGCTTGAGCGTTTCAGGACAGGCGGCGAATCAATCCGGAATCACCTTTCAACGTGAGCCGGATGGCATGAACCTGCGCCTGCCCAATGGCGAACTGCACATTGAGATTCTGGGCGCGAACGTTGTGCGCGTGGCGTTTTCCGCGTCGCCGGAATTCTTCAGCCGCATTTCGATTGCCCGCGTGCCTTTGCAGTTGCAGCACGTGCCTTTTCAGATCATCGAGTCAAAGGCCAGCTATACGCTGGTGACCGACGAATTGCGCGTCAGCGTCGATCGCCAGAGCGGCGCTGTTTCATTTGCCGATCACGCGGGACATGCGCTGCTTGCCGAGGCGCCGGACGGCCGAAAACTTGAGCCAGCCATGGTCCAGGGCGAGACGACCTTCCATATTCAGCAAAAGTGGGCCGCGGCGGATGGCGAGTCGCTCTATGGGCTGGGACAAATGCAGTTGGGTACCGTCGACATCAAGGGCTACGACCTGGATCTTTGGCAGCACAATACCAATGTTGTCGTACCTTTTTTGGTCTCCTCAAAGGGATATGGCATTTTCTGGGACAACACATCGTTCACGCGCTTCGGGGATCTGCGACCTTTCAACCCGATTCCGGCTGCCGATCTTTACGACTCGGAAGGCAAACTGGGCGGGCTGACTTTGACCGCTATCAATGGCGATGTGCAGCCAACCCAGACGGCAGATCTTTCGCTGCACCTGCCTGCGCAGCCGGATGGGTGCGGAGGCGTTCCTTGTCCCCGATTAAAGAAACAGGCATGGACTGGATCGATTCTGGCTCCAACAAGCGGCGACTACCAGTTCCGCGCGTACTCGAATGGCGGCATTAAGGTGTGGCTCGACGGCAAATTGGTGATGGATCACTGGAGGCAGAACTGGCTTACTTCGAACGACCAGATTCGCGTGCATCTCGAGGCGGGCCATCGCTATCCGATTCGCATTGAAAACGATCCAGAGCAGCAGAGCACGCTCGAATTCGAATGGAAGACGCCCTCGCCTGACAACGACACCTCGCTTTGGTCGGAGGTCGCAGATGGCGTCGATTACGACTTCGTCTACGGACCTTCCATCGACAAGGTTATCGCCGGCTACCGCATGCTGACGGGCAAAGCGACCATGCTGCCGAATTGGGTTTTCGGACTATGGCAATCGCGGCAACGCTATGAGACTGCTCAGCAATCGCTCGATGTGGTGCAGCAGTTTCGCCAGCGCAAGATCCCGTTCGACAACATTGTGCAGGATTGGCAGTACTGGCGGCCGGACGCATGGGGCTCGCATGAGTTCGATCCATCGCGCTTTCCTGATCCGGGTGGCTGGATCAAGGCGATTCACGCCGAGCATGCGCACGTGATGATCTCAGTGTGGGGCAAGTTCAACCCCAATACGGAAAATGCGAAAGAGATGCTGGCTGATGGCTATCTTTATCTGCCAAACCTGCGGGAACACATTCTCGACTGGATCGGACAGCCCTACACGTTTTATGACGCTTTTAATCCCGGAGCGCGAAAGCTGTTCTGGTCCGAGATCAATAGCCACCTTTTCTCGAAGGGGATCGACGCTTGGTGGATGGATGCCACCGAGCCGGACCTGATGCCCTCGCCGCCTACGCTCGACGGCCAACGCACGCATATAAATCCGACATACCTGGGCACCGGTTCGCGGATGCTGAATGGCTACGCGCTAGAAAACAGCGAGGGAGTCTACAACGGGCAGCGCGAAGCGGCGCCCGATCAGCGCGTCTTTATCCTCACGCGTTCGGGCTTCGCGGGCATCCAGCGCTACTCCACTGTGAATTGGTCGGGCGACATCACATCAACCTGGACCGCGATGGGCAAGCAGATTGCGGCTGGTTTGGGCGCAAGCATCTCGGGGCTGCCTTACTGGACCATGGACACCGGCGGCTATACGATGCAACGGAAGTTTGAGCAGGAACCGATGACTGTGGCCAACCAGGAGGAATGGCGCGAGCTGAATGCACGCTGGTTCGAGTTTTCGACGTTTACGCCGCTATTGCGCGTGCACGGCGAGTTGCGTCCACGCGAGATGTGGACGCTCGGCGAAGGTTCGCCGGCGTTTGATGCCGAATTGAAGTTCGATCGCCTGCGTTACGCGTTATTTCCTTACATTTATTCGATGGCCGGATGGACTACGCAGCGTGACTACACCATGCTTCGCGCGCTGGTAATGGACTTTCCTGAAGATCGCACGGCGCGCGAGTTGAACGACGAATACATGTTCGGCCCGGCACTGCTGATTGCGCCCATTACGCAATACCGTCAGCGCAGCCGTTCGGTCTACCTTCCCAGCGGCGCCGAATGGTACGACTACTGGAGCGGACGGCTGGCTGGATCGGGCGCTATCACGGCCGCTGCGCCTTATGACCAGATACCGGTCTTCGTGCGTGCGGGGTCAATCATTCCCTACCAGCCAGACATGCAGTACATTGGCGAGAAACCCGCCGACCCCATCGCGCTCTACGTCTATGCGGGAGCCAACGGCCGCTTCACGCTCTATGAGGATCAAGGCATAACCTTCGATTACGAAAAGGGAGCATTTTCAGAAATTCCGATGCAGTGGGATGACCGTTCCCACACACTTACTATCGGCGGACGAAGAGGCGAGTATCCCGGCATGTTGGCGAATCGCACGTTTCAGGTGGTGCTGGTTTCGAGAGCCCATCCCGCCGGGTTTCCGATCACGCCCGGCACGGCGAAGAGCGTGGAATACAAAGGCGCAGAGGTCCACATCGCGCTGCAGTAGTTGTCGCGTGGTTCTTCTGCGTGTCGTTGCAACTGGCTATCTGAGGAAAAGTGCTCATCATGTTCCGTTCGATTGTGCGACCTATTCTGATCGTGTTCGTGGGGCTATTTGCGAAGGCATTCATGGGTTCGGGCTTCGTGCTTGCGCAGGAGCCGGCTCCGCGCGTGATTCTCGCGGACATTCGCAACACCCAAGGCCCCGTGGATCGCTTCTTCGACCTGTCGGTTGGGTCCGATTACCCGGGAACGTTGATTCGCGATGACAGCCAGGCTCAGCTCAAGATTGCAGTGGACGAGCTCGGCTTCCGTTACATACGCTTTCACGCGATCTTTCACGACGTGCTGGGAACGATGAAAGTTGAAAACGGCAAGACCGTCTACGATTGGACGAAGATCGACCGGCTCTACGACGACCTGCTGGCAACGCATATCAAGCCATTTGTTGAGCTCGGCTTTACGCCCGAGGCGCTGGCCACATCACAGAACAGTATTTTTTATTGGCATGGCAACACGTCCCATCCCAAGCCGGAGGGTTGGCAGGATCTGGTCGATGCTTTCATTCGCCATCTCGAAGAACGCTACGGCCGCGATGAGGTGCGCACCTGGTACTTCGAAGTTTGGAATGAGCCGAACCTTTCCGGCTTCTGGGAGGGCGCGGACCAAAAGGCGTACTTTGCCCTGTACGACCTGACTGCGAAGACGGTGAAAGCCGTCGATCCGGCTTTACGGATTGGTGGCCCGTCGACGGCCGGCGCGGCGTGGATTCCGGAGTTTTTGGCGCACGTTAAGGAAAGCGGCGCTCCGATCGATTTCGTAACTACGCACACGTACGGCGTGTTGGGCGGATTTCTTGATGCAGAAGGCAAAAGCGATACGAAGCTCGATCCGTCGCCGGATGCGATCATCGGCGATGTGCGGCATGTTCGGGAGCAGATCTCAGCTTCGGCATTTCCCGGGCTGCCTGTCTACTTCACGGAGTGGAGCACGAGCTACACGCCGCGCGACCCTGTGCACGATTCTTACATCAGCGCGCCGTACATTTTGACCAAGCTGAAGGCGAGCGAAGGGCTGGTGCAGGGAATGAGCTACTGGACCTACAGCGACTTGTTCGAAGAACCCGGGCCACCAACAGCATCCTTTCAAGGAGGATTCGGGCTTCTGAATCGAGAGGGCATTCGCAAGCCGGCATTCTTCGCCTTCAAGTATCTTCACGCGCTTCAGGGAGAGAGCGTTGCCACGAGCGATCCTGAGGCCATGCTTTCAACCGAGGATGGAAATTTTGCGGCCTTGATCTGGGACTTTGAACAGCCGGAGCAGAAGGTAAGCGACCGGCCGTTTTACACCAAGGTGATTCCGGCGCATCCGGCGGCGCCAGTGAAGTTACAGGTGAAAAACCTGGCGCCCTACGCTGTTTACCGGCTCGAAGTTTATCGCACCGGGTTCCACGCCAACGATGCGTATACCGCCTATATGGAGATGGGATCGCCTAAAGACCTGGCCCTGGCGCAGGTGTCCCACCTCAACGATTTGACGCGCGACCTTCCGGAGACAGACCGATTGATGCGGAGCGGAGCCGACGGCACGATCGAAGTGACATTGCCCATGAGCAGCAACGATATCGTGCTGGCAAAGTTGGTGCGCGGCAGGGGAGGGAAATAGACTAAGCACGTTCCCGCGACGGTTCGGCGGATTCAGCGGCAACCGGACCCATCTGCTAAACTGGATTGCGTGCGGTAGAAGCGGGCGCGTGGCGCGGATGCAAGCCAAGGGCGCTCATTCTATGTGACATGATCCCAAATTGCAGTCCATGCAATCATGGGGACGTAGCTCAGTTGGTTAGAGCGCTGCCTTCTAACCGGCTACCTTTGGAA
>CAZHOO010000064.1:0-19423 GCA_964533905.1 uncultured Occallatibacter sp.
CTCCAGGGCGAGACGAATGACATCGGAGCGCGGATCCTTTGATCCGAACCTCCCCTGGATGACGAGGTTGTGATGGGGCGGTTCTCTCACTAAACTGTTGCGCTAGTTGCGGACGATTCTAGATCGATGGCGCGGGGAAACAGGATGTTGTTTTCCAGGTGAATGTGCTGGTGTAGATCATGCTCAAATTCCTGGAGGCCGCCATAAAAAGCGTGGTAGGTGGGACAGGCGCCGGCGGGCGTTGTGAAGTCGTCGCTCAAGCGGCGAATTTCGACAAGCAGCTCGCCCGCGGCCTCATGTTCGCTGGTCATCATCGCAATGGGACTGGCTAAGTTTCCGAAACAAGCGTCAGGTCCAGAATCTCCCGAGGCCAACGCGCCCTCAAGGCTGGCAATGTACGGAAACAGCACGTTCTCTTCCTTCGCCAAATGGGAGGTCAGCTCGTCGCTGAGTTGCGTGATCGACTTCTGGATGGCGGGCAAATGAGGCTGCGTATCGCCGTGGCGACTTACGACTTTCTGTGCCAGCGCCGCCAAACGCGGTAACTCCTTTTTCACGTACGAGTGATGCGTGGCGACAATATGCTCAATCAGTCGGCCTAGCGAGGCTTGCGTCCATTCGGTAGATGATGCCGCTTCCGCATTTTCGGCGGAGTTGAGCGCAGCGAGCACCTTGTCAACCTCGAGTTGGCCGGCGGCGCATGCTTCTGCAAGGGGTTTGCGCCCGCCACAGCAGTAGTCGATGCCCAGATCCTCAAAGATGCGAATCGAAGAGGGCTGTTCGAGGGCGATTTCGCGAACGGTCTTTGTAAGGTCAACCATGATTTTCTCCTGAACTCACCTTAAGGAACTCGCGTCTGCGGCGCAGCGACTTTAGTCACTGCGAGCGAAATCGATCTTCGGCGCATAGCCTTGGCAATACGTTAGACTTTTCACCATGGTGAGTGAACGCCTGGATTTGGTAGCAATCCTCGAAAAGACCGCGCTGCTTTCAAGTCTGTCCCGCGCGGAGTTCCAGTCGCTGGCGGCGCGCACGGTTCAAAGGGACTTTAAGAGCGGCGAGCTTCTCTTCTCGGAGGACGAGCCGTGCCACGGGCTACACATCATCGCGCGCGGCAAGGTTCGCATCTTCAAAACATCGGTCAACGGACGCGAACAGGTGCTGGCCATGAACCATGCAGGCGAGTCGGTCGCCGAGCTGCCCGTGTTTGACGGGGGACGCTACCCGGCTTCGGCAATGGCGGTCGAGGATGTGGAGGTTGCGTTTATCTCACGCCAGGATTTTCGAGCATTTTGCATGGAACATCCCGAGGTTGCGCTCAAAATGCTGGCGGTAGTAGGTGCGCGGTTGCGAAGGCTGGTCGGTATCATCGAGGAGCTGTCATTCACCACCATTCGCCAACGCCTCATCTCTCTGCTGCTGCGGCTTGCGGATAGCGAAGGCAAGCAAACACCGCGCGGAATTGAATTCAATTTGCCGGTGAGCCACCAGGAGTTGGCCAGCCAACTCGGTACGGTGCGCGAATTGATCTCGCGCAACCTGATGAGGCTGCAAGCCGAAGGCCTGCTGGATGTGGACGCTCGCCAGATTGTGTTGAGAGACAAGGTGGGCCTGAGCGCGCTGCTCACGGTGTCGTCCTAGCTGCTTAGTGACCGTAATTGTCCGTGTTGGGCACAAGTTGCATGTAGATTTCTCGCGGGATGTTGGTCTGCCAGTGGCCGGTAAGACGCGCCGCGCCGATCAATCCAAAAAACACTAGCGCTAGCACCGCGGCGACTACCTGCGGCTTGAGTGCGCGATGCCGCCATCGAGCTGCAAGGACCTCGGCCCCCGGGCCATCGGAAGTGCGCGATCTGTGCGGCGCGAGCGAGAGTTGCAATGCGCTCTCCGCGGGGCACACTGCAATGCACTCCATGCACCCGGTGCACTCGACCGACCGGATTTGCACTAGGCTTTCCACCGGCAGATGCGATGGGCAGGCCTTGTTGCATTTACCACAGTCAATACAGGCTTGAGCGTCGCGGCGAATTTTGACCGGACTGACAAAGGAAACGATGCCCATCAGCGCTCCGTATGGGCATAGATAGCGGCACCAGGAATTCTGGATAAGAACTGAAAATGCGATAAGCGCCGCGAGCACTGCGATTCCGAGGGGGCCTATGTCACGGAAGAAGTCAAGCATTTTCACGTCTGCCACGATCGCAAACGGCGACGCCAGAAAATCGCCGAGTTCCTGCGCCGTCATGGTGAGAATAATGAAGAGAAAGAAGGCCAGCAGAAGATACTTGATGCTGCGCAGCCCGAGATCGAGCCACAGGGGCACAGAAAAACTACGGCGAAATAGCTTGCGGCCGAGCTTCCACAGATATTCTGAAACCGTGCCGATCGGGCAGAGCCAGGAGCAGAATGACTTCTTTACCAGCAGACTGCACAGAACGAAGACGCAAATCAGAACCATCGCGGACGGATGGATCGCGGGAATATGGTGCGTCACGAGAAAATACCTGAGGTTCATCAGGCCGACGATCGGCAACCAGCCGCCCACTCCCGCAGGCCGCTCGATATAGGGCGAACTGCCCTGGCTCTCAAAATACTGGACCCAGAGTGCAAATCGGACCCCGATATACGCGTTCAGCAGAAGAAAAGCGAACTGCACAGAACGGCGAATCTCTTGTGAGCGATCAGGCGATGATCTGCGCGCCAGGTGTTTCTTCTGCTTTGCGGGGAGGTTGTGGTTTGCTGCAAACTCGGCCGGTTGCGAGGATAAGGTCAACATGGAATCCTTCTCCGCTCAACGATAGCCGGCGCCTGCTGTCCCGAATAGGACTTAAATCACAGCGTTCGCGGCGCACTTTGTGCGAAGGTTACGGGTAACATAAAGCGCATTGGAGATTCATGGCAGCAGAGCAGGCGATCATAAGCAATAGGGGGCAATCACATAAGAGCGCGTGGTTCCTGCCGCGCGAGCACGGAGCTACAGCGATGCTGTTCACGCCTATCGTCTGCGCCGCGATTCTAGCGCGAGAGTGGCGCTGGAGTGAAGGCGCCACTCTCGCGGCTGCATTCGCTGCGTTGGCCGCCAAAGATCCGATGGTCATATTGGCAAGACAGCGATTCATTTGGAAAACGCGGCATCCTGAGACCAAGGCGGCTGCGTGGTGGCTCACCGGCTGGATAGCGATCCTTATCGTGAGCGGGCTTGTACTTGTTTTTTCTTGGCCCCTCAAGGCGGTCCTGGCCATGGGCCTGGGCGTTGCGCTCTTTTCGGCGCTGGCGCTCGGCATCAACATACAGAACCGTCAGCGCTCCACTCTGTTTCAGATCGCCAGCGCGGTGGCTCTGACATCCAGCTCACTGGCCACTTCGCTTTCAGCCTCGGGAACCGTTGCGCCCTGGTGCTGGTGGCTGTGGCTTCTATTGGCATTGCAAGCTACTGCCGGGATCCTCGTAGTTCACGCTCGTCTCGACGCGCGTATCGCGTCGCGTTCGGCCGCGCCCGCAAAGGAGGAGTTCCGTCACGCGGCTCAAATCTCGTTGATTGTGTTGGCCTGCGCCGCGGTTGCCGCCATTGTCCTTAGGCGTCGATGGATCGCATTGGCGCTGCTGGTGGCTGTTCTGGGCTACGGGTACGATCTCCATCGCCAGCGGAATACTGAAGCCCTCCAGATTCCATTCACGAAAGTTGGCCAGCGGGCGCTAGCGCTCTCTTCTCTCTTCGCAAGCCTGCTCACCCTCGGATTGTGGTGAGAAAGCGCGATATTGTGCCTGGATTACCTTGCAAGGGTATCGACGAATCAATGCTGTGTAGTTGACGCATCCAGGGCGAGATCTAGCTCCAGGACATTCACGCGCGGCTCGCCGAAGACACCGAACTGGCGTGGCTGGGTGTGCGATTGCACCAGGGAGCAAACCGTATCCTCTGAAAGATGGCATGCCGTCGCGACTGCAGTAGCGCCTTGATAGTCGCCCACCGGTCAGTTATATCTCAGTAATCAGACCTTGGCTTGCTGGAAAGAATTCGGCCAGTGATCACGAACCCGATCCACCTGGCCGTAAAACCGGCTTGTCGGAGAGGTGGCATCCAATCGACCAGATCAAAATCCGGGATCGCGCTAAATCGCCAAGGCTCAAAATGAGTGGCAGCGTGACGAATTCCGGGATTCCAGGAGAATCACAGGCTATCCAGAAGTTACCCATCGAATAACTGCTCTCGCACGCATCTCATCAACGCAAATGTCCCATTCAATCGGTCTTAGGGCGGCCCGCTCTTTGGTTCTTAACCGATTCTCCCGTGGACTTGGGACGACTGCACCGCCTTCTGCCACTGGGGTCAGCTCCGATTGTTCCTTCAAACTCGGCCCTGATGGATTTCTCAAGCTCCGCCCTAATGGATTTGCTAAGTTCCGCTCGGATGGATTTCTCAAGCCTGGCTCTCATGGATTTCTCAGAGCCAGCCAGCATGACCGCGATGAGCTCGTCGGTGGTTAGATCCCTCACGTCCACGCCTACGAGGTTCGTCGGAGATAGACGTTGCTCTTCTGCAACCTTCTCGCATTCTTGTCGAAGTAATTCGATCGCGAGACGCAGGGCTGGAAGATTACCGGTTAAGGCCTTGTTTACCGCCTGCTTCACGAGCCCGTCTTCCTTCGTAATGACTTTTCGTTTCCCGTTCTCGGTGATCGTCAGGTTTGATTTGAGTTCGCGCATCACCTTCGCGCCGAAATCTGACGGCATTTTCGGCCGCCCTGAAGGGTTCCCCGAAACACCTTTTGGGAATCGCGCGCTTATCGGAGGCTTTCCGTAGCCGACTTGATAGTTATCTGTATCGCTATAGTTGTTCATTTTTTATCTCGCTTTCCTCTCTGAAATGATGGGGCCTAAGCCGCCGTGCGAGCTTCTCTCACCGAGAAGCTTTCTCCCGACTCAACGTGAATTGCATCGCGTTTGGTTCGGCGCTGCCAGCGGCGAATGATGGTGTCGACATAGAGTGGGTCCAGTTCCAGGCCGTAGCAGACGCGACCCGCACGCTCAGCCGCAATGACAGCGGTGCCTGAGCCAAGGAACGGGTCGAGAATCAATTCGCCTCGGCGGGTAGAATCCTCGATCGCATCGGCGATCAGGGAAACTGGTTTCGGCGTCGGATGCAGCGCCAGCAGGTCTCCGTCTGGGCCGGATCGAGAAAACGTATTAGCTGCAGGGTAGTTCCAAACATTTGTGCGGTAACGGCCAAACTTCCCGAGCTGGATGTTGTTGCGATGCGGCGCCTCGCCGTTCTTGAAGAGGAAGATCAGTTCATGTTGACTGCGGTAGAAGCTCCCCATGCCGGCGTTGTTCTTAACCCAAACGCAGAGATTTTTCGGATCCCCGTAGACGAATAGGCCAGCCGCGACGATCTGCCGGATGTGTCGGAAGTCCATGAAGTAGTAGGCGAGTGAACCTTGTTGGCTGCTTAGCATCGATAGCGCCATGACTTTGCCGAGGAATTCGGTAAACTCTCCATCGGTCATCTCCCCGGAGGCCATGGCAAACTCCCGGTGGCGGGTTCTACCGAGACCACTGGCGTGGCCGTCGATGACGACGTTATACGGTGGATCGGTGATGACCAGGTCGGCCTTGGCTCCATTCATAAGCCGGTCATAGTTTTCCAGAACCAGTGAATTAGCGCAGAGGACGCGGTGCTTTCCGAGCTGCCAGAGATCCCCAGTTGCGGATACGGCCGAGGTTTCATTCGCCGGGAGCTGGTTGTCCGGGTCCGGTTCGCTGACGGCTTCAAGTCCGTCAATCAGTACATCGATCTCAGGCGTCTCAAAGCCGGTGACCTCAAGGTCGAAATCAAGCTCTAATTCCGACAGAGCCTTAAGTTGCTCTCCCAGGAGCTGATCATTCCAGGAAGAGTTTTCGGTCAGCCGGTTGTCCGCAATCAAAAATGCTTTGTATTGCGCCTCTGACAGATGGTTCAGCTTGATGCATGGAACAGTCTTCCAGCCCAGTTGCTGAGCGGCGAGTAGCCTGCCATGCCCGGCAACGACGTTCAGCCGATCATCAACAAGGATCGGAACATTGAATCCGAAAGCCTTTATGCTGTGTGCAATTTGGTGCACCTGCTTGTAGGTGTGGACCCGTGGGTTCTGCGGGTTCGGATGTAGAGATGTTACGGGAAGGTAAGTCACTTCCAGCTCTGCTGTGAATGATTGCATTTTTCGTATCTCCTAGTGGTGAGCAGCTCTATCTATACCAAGATCAATGCGGCGACGGGGCAGAATTTTCCGTCGACTTTCCAATGGGCATTCAGGGCGCCGGAATCAGCATTCTGGCGCCGGATTTTTCCTTTGAGAAGTCGCCGTCGACCTCTGCGCGACTCGTCAATCGTTTCAAAGGATTGCGCGCGAAGTGCCACGAAGTGAGTAATCAACTTTTAGTCATTCTCTGCGGCGCACAAACCGTAATTACTATTTTGGTACGCCGAATTCGGGCGCCCGAACTCCTATACGGGTCGACCTTCATTCTGCTGTGCGCGGACCATTCAAACTGACGAGCCATTCGCCGCGCTTCTTCAGTCGACCATTGATTTGTGACCTGGCTATGCCTCAAGTCGCCCTCCCCGTTTCGAACGCCGCGTTCGAACAACTAGATTTTCTCGGTTTGCTTCACACGGCGAGCGTGTCCATGGCTTGAATTGGCCGCAGATTCTCCCGAATCTGGCAGCTTCGCTTGACTCTTTGCCCGGGAAGAGCGGAAATGGACTGCTGGAGAAAGCAGCCATCGTTTGCGCCCAAGAACCGCCCAAAAGATCCCGTTGAATCAGCAGCTTGCGGCCCTGCCAAAGATGGACCGGAAGGCCCTTCAGGCACTCTGGCAGCGGCTCTTCGGCAAACCGCCAAATCCCTCTCTGCGGCGCGAAGTCCTGATTCCGATTCTCGCCTACCGACTGCAGGAAGTTAGTTGTGGCGGGATAAAGGCGTCGGTTGAAAAGCGCCTTTGTGATTTGACCCGTAGCGGCCCGTCCGCCCGCCAGAACAATTCCCTTATTCGCGCCAAGTCTGGAACTCACTTCGTGCGAGAGTGGCAGGGAAAGCTGCACGAAGTCGCCGTCCTGCCTGATGGCTATGAATATAACGACCACACCTATGACAGCCTTTCCGAAATCGCGCGCACCATCACCGGCACCCGATGGTCAGGGCCAGCCTTCTTCGGACTTCGTCCTAGAGCGAAAGAGCGTGCAAGATGACCGCTCGCGTCCAATGCGCAATCTACACACGCAAGTCCTCTGAAGAAGGTCTCGAGCAGGCGTTCAATTCGCTCGACGCGCAACGCGAAGCAGGGCTCGCTTTTATACAGAGTCAGCGCCACGAGGGCTGGCACGCCATCAGCACTCACTACGATGACGGCGGCTTTTCGGGTGGGAACATGGACCGGCCCGCGCTGAAGCGCTTGATGACCGATATCCACGACGGCAAGATCAACACGGTTGTGGTCTATAAAGTAGACCGACTTACCCGATCACTTGCCGACTTCGCCAAGATCATCGAGCAGTTCGATGCCATGCAGGTCAGCTTCGTTTCCGTCACCCAGCAATTCAACACGACATCGTCCATGGGCCGTCTCACCCTCAATGTCCTTCTCTCCTTCGCACAGTTCGAGCGGGAAGTAACAGGAGAGAGGATCCGGGACAAAATCGCCGCTTCGAAAAAGAAGGGAATGTGGATGGGCGGATTCGTCCCGCTCGGCTACGATCTGCGCGACCGCAGGATCTACGTGAACCCGAAGGAAGCTGAGACCGTTCGCACCATCTATTCGAATTATCTCCGCCTCGGCTGCGTGATGGCGCTTAAAGACTATCTTGATCGAAACAGAATATTCAGCAAATCAAGGACAAGCGGTAATGGAGCAAAGACCGGCGGAACAAGCTTCTCCCGCGGCGCCCTGTACAAGATCCTAAAAAATCGCATCTATGCCGGTGAGATCGCACACAAGGGCGGCGTCTTTATTGGGCAGCATGACGCAATCATCAACCGGGAACAATGGGACCAGGTCCAGAAGCTTCTCATCGGGAACCACCAGGGCAAGCGGCGCAAGGCGCGCGTTACAAAGGTGAGCCTGTTCACCGGCATTCTCTTCGATGCAGCGGGTAACCGCTATACACCGACCCACTCCAACAAAGCCGGCCGCCGCTACCGGTACTACACATCTCAGGCTGTCATTCGGAAGGCCGTTCAAACCGAGGAGCCTGCGCGGATCCCCGCCCACGATCTCGAAGCTGCAGTCACCGAGCGCATCCTCGAATTCTTGAAGTCGCCCCGTGGGGTGCTCAAAGCTCTGGGATACCAACGCGACCGGAAGAGCAAATACTCTGAATTGCTCAGGCAGGCTTCGGAAAAGGCCAAGAGCTGGGACGGGATCTCAGCTCAGCACCGAGAGCGTTTCTTGAAAGCGATTCTTGATCGCGTCGTCATTAATTCGGATTCGGTCGAGGTAAAGATGCGCAAAGAGGCCCTCATCCGGCAACTGGCTGGAAAGACCAGTCCCCAATCGGACGAGTGCCGTGAATACATCTCATTGTTTTGCCCGTTTCGCGTTGCAAACCACGGCAAGGCACTCCGCTTGATCGTCGGCAACGATCAGGCCCCATCGCAGGTCAACACCCATGCCATCCTCAAAGCCGTTGCACGAGCGCGCGCCTGGCGGGAACAGCTTATTTCCGGTGAGGCCAATGGGATTGAACACCTGGCCAGCCTGAATCACCTTCACGTGGCGTACGTCAGAAGAATCCTTCCCTTTGCGCGTCTGGGCCCGGCAGCTATCGAGGCCATTTTGAATGAACAAATCGCTCCGGATCTCAGCCTTGATTCGTTGCTCGGCAGAATCCCAATGGCCTGGAAGGAGCAGGCTTGGATAATCGGCCGTGCATAAGAAGCGAACTGATTCCAAGACTGCTCGCATCTCCGCGCGAACGGTTATCGTCCTGCTTGGCATTAAGAATCCCGGGGTTCTTGGCAGTGAGAACGGCGCAGTCATTCGGCGCCAAACTGATCGGCTTTGCCTTATCCGCTCCCATTTCATTCAATGGTTTACTCATGTATCTGCCAATGTTGCTTATTGTTAGCAGGATTGACTTCCAACGCGTCGTGTTATATGATTGATCATAATACACGATGTTTCTGAGTTCACGATATGGTTGTTGGTAGAAATTCTGTGGACGTCGAATACCCTCGCCCTCGACCTTGGGGTCAAGATAGACGACTGGAATTCATTGAGTTTCGCCTGCTTTGGGATGGAAAGATCAATCGCGGTGAACTTGCGGACTACTTCAACGTCTCGATCCAACATGCATCCCTGGATTTCGCACGGTATATGGCGCTAGCCAAAGACAACATGGAATATGACCGCAGCGAAAAAGTCTATCGTGTTACAAAACAGTTCGCACCCTTGTTCATCGCACCCGACACCCAAACCTATCTCAACGAACTTTCGGGGTTGGCTACGGGAACGATCTCGCCATCGATCAGTTTTGTGGGAGTTCGGCCGCCCTGCGACGTTGTATCTCTGCCGGTCCGGCGCGTCCGCATGGAATCGCTATTGCCGCTTTTGTGGGCGATACGTGATGGAACTGAGATCGAGATCACGTACCAGCCGATGCGCAGTCCAGATCCGACGCGTGAATGGATTGCTCCACATTCGCTAGCCTTCGATGGTACACGTTGGCACGCGCGCGCGTGGTGTCATAGGTCTTCTCAATTTCGCGACTTCGTCTTGACGCGTTTCCAAACTATTCATGGGCAACGCACCGGGAGCGTAAATGCGCACGACGATGTGGAGTGGCAAACTTATTTTGTAGTTGAGATCGAGCCTAATCCAAATTTGACAATTAGCCAAAGAGAAACCGTCATTGATGACTTTGGCATGGTGGATGGAAGGCTATCCAAAACGATCCGCCGCGCCTTGGTTCCCTATTTTGTCCGACATCTGCGCATCAATGAACCACAGGAGGCTCAGCCGATCGTTTGGGCCAATCGAAGGCAATTCGAAGAGCTGAAACGCAACCAATGAAAACCGGAAAAGGAGCACCCTAATGCCTGAAACAGAAAAGTCACTCCATCCCTTCTTTGTGGATGCCAAACGCTACGAAACTGCCAAGACCGCACTCACTGGGGCCGAAATCAAAGCGATAGCCAACGTTACTCCAAACTATCAGCTTTTTCTTGAAGAGGAGGGAGATAAGCCTGACAGGGGTATCGGCGACGGTGAAGCTGTCAGTATTCACGAACGTGTGAAGCATTTCTTCGCTGTCCCACCAGCGACGTTCGGTGTCCGATGATCAGCGAACAGTTTTTGGAACTTCAAACCTATCTGCAGGAGTTTAAGAATCAGGGTGCCGAAATTCAGCGCCGTGCGGATGGCTCTTATCTCATCACCATCAAAGGGGTCGACCTGCCAGCGGGCTGGAACTCGCGAAAAGTTGACGTCTTCTTCGTGGCGCCTCCCGGTTATCCCGCGGCGAAGCCGGACTGCTTCTGGGTCTCACCACCTCTACGCCTCTCCAATGGCGCGATTCCGCAGAGCGCGAACGAGGGAACTCAGTTGCCTTACGATCAAACTCCCGGGCGGCGTCTGACTTGGTTTTCTTGGCACCTACAGACGTGGGATCCGAACCGCAGCCGGCTTGAGAATTTTTATAGGTCAATCATTCGGCGATTGGATCCACCACGATGATCGAGCTTAGGATTCAAGATGGTGACGTTAGCCGAATTATCGGCGAACTCGTAGGCAGGGAGACCGAGCGATGCGCCATCCTACTTGCATCCCACGTGGTTTTGTCTCGCGACCTTGAGCGTTTGATCGTTACTCGCATAGAGTATCCGGACGACGATAGCTATTCAGACCGCAGCCCAATGAGTGCGGAACTGAAACCGGAATATGTTGCCCGCATCGGGAAAGTGGCAGCACGCGAGAATCTTTCCGTTGTATTCGTCCACTCACATCCCGGATCTTCGCCACCGGAGTTCTCTCGGACAGATGACCAAGGCGAGATTCGTCTTGCAAAATTCCTATCAGCACGCGCGCCAAATACGAAGCACGCCTCCCTAGTCGTTAGCGCTGGAGGGTGGCAAGCAAGATGCTTGGGCACAAAGAACCCGCTGCGTATTATTTCCGTAGGCCTTCAGCTGCAGGTTTTATTCGACCCTTACCAAGCTCGAGGACCTTCTTCTCTGAAGTTCGACCGTCAGGTCCGCGCATTGGGCGCGGCCGGACAGGAGCATCTTGAATCGTTGACTGTGGCTATAGTCGGGTTGGGTGGCACCGGCTCGATCGCTGCCGAACAGCTCGCCTATTTGGGTGTGCGCAAATTCATTCTCGTCGATCCAGATCGAATCGATTTGACGAATCTGAACCGCGTGGTTGGCGCCTGCGCGAAGGATGTTGGCCATCTCAAGACGGACGTAGCGGCGGACCTGATAGCCCGGATCGCATCCGATGCGGTGTTGTACCGGATCGTGGGCGATGTGACCAGGACGCGATTCGCTCGGGAACTGTGTGGAGCAGACTTCATCTTCTCCTGCACCGATTCGCACGGCAGTCGTGCCGTCATTCAACAGATCGCCTATCAATACCTCATTCCGTGCATCGACATGGGTTCCGTCATCTCAGCAAGCAACGCTCAAATCACAGGTATCCATGGCCGTGTGCAAGCGATTGCACCGGGGCTGCCATGCTTTACTTGCTGTGAGTTGTTGGATTCCGAGGAAGTCCGGCGAGATATGATGAACGCCGAAGAACGCCAGCGGGACATCTATATCCAAGGCGCAAATGAACCTGCACCGGCAGTCATTTCGATCAATGGAACCGTGACTTCGATCGCGATGACGATGTTTCTCGCCATGACGGTCGGTGTTCCGAGCGACGGCCGACACATCCTCTACAACGCGCGGACTCCATCGCTACGAGTTGTATCCTTCACGAGAAATCCAAATTGCTATATTTGCTCTCCGCGAGGCGTCCTCGCAAGAGGAGATGCGCAACTCCTGTTCACGAGGGACGACTGAAATGGCCATACGCGAATTCTCGCCGGACGGTACGCCGCGCGCGAAAATCGCGTTCGTCGGCGGCTTGCCACAAGCGAAGGAGTTAGACTGGTTTAAAAAAAGGAACTTTGAGTGCGAGCCATGCACTCCGGAAGACCTTTGCCGCGCGGAATATGCTGTCCAATTGGACGCGGTGATTTGGAGCCAGGACCCGAAAAAGCTCAATAAGCTACCTCGGGAACTGAGTGTGGTTGCCGCTAGGCTGCTCAACCATGACGTGCGTGTCTACATCCGTCTCGCGGGAGCCCGTGACCTGGTCGTGAATACGTTACTGAAAGACTCGATTCCCGTGGCAAATCTTACACGAGAACAATGGGAGTCGACACCCATAGATCGTCGTGACAGAGAGGATGGCTTTTTGATGCCCTGCGTCTATATCTTCGAATCGGCATCATCTTGGCCTGATATTGCAACTATGGTCTGTGATCGCCCCGCTGGTCCGCCACGCAATTCTGGTTTGAAGATTGAGAATAGAGCCCTTCTGCGCGGATTGGGAGTTGACGGGCACGAAGAGCGCGTTCTCCTGCTCCAACGAGCTTTCTGGAATTGCTCCGACCTTCAGCTGACATTGCTAGAAGGCGGAATCTCCGGTGCGCCCGTCTTTAAGGTGTACGCGTCATTACAAGCAGGATTGGTACCGCGAGATGTGACGGGGGCTGCTCACCCACATCTATATTTTGTAAAAATCGGCCCTCGCAAGAAAATCGTCGAAGAATACGACAAATACATGTGGCAGATATCTGACTATGTGCCATTTCATCTTCGGCCGAGATTGCGCCTGGACCGCTGCAATCTCGGATCGACACAGGGGATTCTTGTAGGCGATTTCGTAGAAGGCACAGAGTCGCTGATCGAGTGCGCGCGAGGAGCACGCTGCGGGCATGCTATCTCTAATTTATTCGACAAAACGCTCGGAGGATGGCGCAAACAGAAGTTTCCTGACGCGAGTCGACCGCTGAGCGCATATTTCGAAACGAGATGGAACGCCGAGGGATCGGATGTCCTTATCGAAGTACCTCCACCGCGAGAAGGAATCGTTCGTAGTCTTGGTGGAGATATCGACATTCTTTCGCTGAAGATGATCTTTGAAAAACACGGAGATACCTCCCCACTGATTGCGCCGGCGCATGGAGATATGCATGCGAAGAACGTGCTTGTGCGCCATGGAGATGCCATCCTCATAGATTTTGAGAAATCGGAGGCGAATTTTCCTCTCACTTACGACCCAGCGTCTCTAGAGGCAGGACTTTTGGTCGAGGGCTTCATTGAAGATCTCCAGAAGAGAAGGCTTACTCCGCGCGGCCTTGTCAAATTGATTGAACCGCTTTATGCGCGATCAGCGCTTCAAGGGAATGGCACGACACGTTGCCGCCGAGGAGACCCGGCGGAGTGGTACTACGACGCAGTCAACCAAATCCGGACACTGAGTCGGGATGCGGAAAATGCGCCTGGTCAATACGCATTGACGCTCGCTCTGTGTCTTATTCGCAAAGGTTGCAATGCACACGCGAATTTTGGGAAAGGAGCGCCAAACACATCGCGCGCGATTGCGTTCTTCTTTGGCCAGAAGATATTGCGTGAGTGGGTTAAAAAGACCACTCCCTCAAAGCAAGCAAAATGATAAAAATCCTTGCGATCAAAGCGAGAGTGAAGTCGCGCGCAGATGCGAGCGCGCACTTGGAACGCCCCGGAGACGCGGTCATCGTCGATCGGCAGGGGCCGCGCTGGTTGATCCTGCGTTGCCCTTGTGGTTGCGGCGCAGATGTGCCTGTGAATCTTGATCAGCGCGCAGGCCCTGCTTGGCGTCTATATGAATCACGCAAGGGAACGAGTGTTTACCCATCAGTATGGCGCGACACCGACTGCGAAAGTCATTTCATCATATGGCGTGACAATATTTATCTGCTTGGACCGCGGTATGGTGAGTCGTGGATGGACGAGATCGAGGAAGGCGAGAACCGGCTTCTTGAGCGAGTCTTCGAAGCGCTGTCTGACCGTGAACAATCGGCCGAAGAAATTTCTGATCAAATCCCTGGGAGTGAGCCCTGGGACGTTCTTTATTGCTGTCGAAGACTTTGCCGGTTGGGCAAGGCCGTTGAGGGGCATTGGCATGCAAGGGGACGGTTTCGGCGGCGATAAAAGGAGAGCGTTTGTTCGGTTATCAGAGGCTAAATCTCGCCGCAGAGAACAGCTTCGAAACTCTTTCTGTGCGGGTCATTGATCGAAAAGGATCCGCCCGATTCGAATTCAGAGAATCGCGGGGAATTTTCGGGATGTTGAAGCAGACAGAGAATTCTCTCCGGTATCACTTACGCACAAAGATCCAAGAATTCGGCCGGAAATGCGAGTCTAGCTGAAAATCAAACGATAAGCTACAGATTATAAAGACTCTATGGCGGGCAATGAGACATTCGAACTGTCGGTAGTGTTTTTCCTGCCGTTTGCTTTACAGAATTCGGCGGTCAGATTGAGCTTGGTGTCCCCGACTTGCACAACTCTGAGCAGGCCCACAGTCGGGGCTCCGTTTGACAAATACGACGCGAGCATCGGCGGTGGTTCGATTTCTGACTGCAAGCCGACTTATCGGGATTGATCTCGGATCGCTGTGTATTCACTCCTGGCCTCCATCAGCACCGGAACATTTGCATCTGCATCCTTCCAAAGTATGAGGAAATCTTCATATGCTGCCATCGCCTTCGCGTTATTTCCGGACAGCCTGTATGCCCGGCCAAGCTCTAGATGAGTGAGCGCAGCGACGGGATCGGTGAATACGATGCCCGGATGAGCGAGTACCTTCTGAAATTCCGCAACAGAATCTGAAGCCTGATGGCCGGCGAGATAGACCTCGCCGCGCAGATACACCGGATAAAGACTTCCAAAGAAGGCCCACGCACTCCCCGGAACGCCCAATTCGAACGGTGCGGCGGATTGCAGCAGGTCCAACGCCTTTGCCGGGTCCTTGTCATGCATGGCTTCGAGCGCTCGCAGCTCTGGCAGGTAAATTATTCGAACGAACGTATCCTGGGGGAATCGCTTTTCCAGATGGATTGCGAGATTCCGAGAATCCGGGAAATCTCCCGAGAGAGCATAAGCGAGGGCAGCGCCCCATTCCACGTCCCGGCCATGAGAGAGAGCAAGGGCCGCCCGCGCGTTTTGCTTAGCCTCCGGCGCTTCTCCATAGAATGCTTCGCGCACGGCTATTCCGGCCCTGTACATCGCGGCCCTCTCCGGCTGGTTGGCCTGCAAGGCCAGTTGCGCAGCACGGCTCGACATCCTCTGTGCCAGTTTCAAATGACCTGATAAAGCCAACACCGTAGCCTGTTCGTATGTAAGCCAGTCTTCCGCTTCGGACTGCCCCTGGGCTCGCGCAGCGGCCTCTTCCATGGCCGCCTTGTCTCCCTTCAGGAAGGCGATGTAGTAGCGCATGACCAGCATCTCGGGCATTTCGAGTTTGCGGTCCGCGGCTCGTTGCAGCGTTTGCTCCGCTTGGTCGAGCCGGTCCGACAACACATAGGCCCATGCGAGGTTGTTATATCCGGGCGTGAAATCGGGATCGAGAGCGATCGCTTGCGAGGCTTCCTGAATCGAATCGTCATACTTGCCGAGTTCCTGGTCAGTCCATGTCAGTTCCGCGTGAGGCACCATGTCGCGCGGATACGTTAAAACCCATAATCGGCAGATCTCCTGCGCTTTTTCCAGGTCTCCCGCGACGCCATCCTGGTAATTCACTTCAATGAAAAAGCGTTCGCGGTCACTGGCGCGATTGCGCAGTTGATATGCCCTGCTCGTGCTCTGCTGCGAAAGCACAGGCTCCCAGATGTCGGCGTAAAGCCGCCCCTGAAGCGAATAGGCCATCGCGAAATCGGGATCGATCTGGATGGCGCGCTGCAGCAGCAGGATTGCCTGCTGAGGATTCGAAGATTTGACCTGCCAGGCGGCGCTGTATGCTTTCAGGGCTTCGAGCGAGGGAGTGCTAGCCTCAGCGAGCGGAGTCGCATGCCGCTGAATGGTGGCCAGCGATTCACCGGCGCGGGAACGGAATTTGCCGGCGATTTGAGTGAGGGCGCCGAGGACGTCCTCTTCTCTTGCGACCTGCACCTGCTCGTCATCCAGTGCTTCGCCGGTAGAGCAATCCGCGGCGTGGAGGCCAAGCACATAGCGGGTACCGATCCGGGCAATCGAGCCCTCGATCACCGCGGCGCTGCCGAGCCGCTCGCAAACCTGCTGCGCGGTTTTCGGCGTTAAGCGCGCATCCTCGGGCTGTCCCATCAGCGTGAGCGTATGGCGGATTCGTTCTTCCGGAACCAAGCTCAGGTATGGCGACTGTTCCAATTGCACCGCCAAGCCCTGCCTGAGCGTGTCATCAAAAACCCTATCGCCTGTTGAATTCGCAAACTCCGCCAGCACGACCGTGTCCTTTGCGCTCAACACAGGGCGATGCCAAAAAAATCGCCATGCACCCACTGCGGCGGCAACCCCCAGCACCGCCGCCAACGCAATTGCCCACCTCGGCGGCCGCTTCTCAGTGACCTGCACCTCTACCTTCTGGTGCTTTGCGGCGACCAAGCTGAATTCCTGGTTTGGCACCAGCCGAACATTTTCCGCCAGCCGGTAGCCTGTGCCAGGAACAGTGAGTATGTACCTGTGATCCTGCGGGATCTCACCGAGCGCCTTGCGCAGCATAAATATGGTGCGGCTCAGGTTGGCTTCTTCCACAAACGTGCCGGGCCACACTGTCTTCAGCAGGTCGTCCTTGGTCACGACTTCCTGACCGTGCCGCACCAGCACAAGCAGAATCTGGAACGTCTTTGGAGTCAGCGCTACCGGCTCGCCCGCGCGCAACAGAGTCTCCTTCTCGGCATCCACCCGAAAAGGGCCAAACTCGTACAGCTCCTTGAGCCTTGGGGTCTCAGCCAAGAAACTCCACCAGCCCTTTCTGTGCGCTGTGCAAGCCAATGTAGCACGAAACCGAGGCTGGCCCTAATCAATCGGGCCTCGTTGCATCCCTGCAAATCGCTCATTTTTGTTCACTTACGGAACTTGGAGAAATTGTCAGAAGTTTTCAGGCCGTACGGAAGGACTTCCCCCCGCAACCGCGCGCAATCTGCACTTGTTTCAGCCCGGTGAACGCACTGAAACGAGGACGCAGTGACAATGCAGACAAAGATCACCATCGAAACCGACTCCCTCCTGTTGCTCCGTGGTCGCAATGCTACCCGTGCGCATTGCCCTCTTTGCAACGCCGAGTCCGAAATGATCGTGCTCGGAAACCTTCAGGTTGTCTCCAACCTCGACCGCCCCAGTCTCGAAGAGTGGATTAACTCCGGCGAACTGCACCGGCTGCAGTGTGACGATGGCTCGCCTTTGATCTGTCTCAATTCACTGCTTACACGCATACGAAACACCACAACCCTCTAACCCGAATTTCAAAAGGAGATCGAATATGTCACACAAAGCTTTCACATTCATAGCCGCAGCCAGTCTCTTTATGCTACTGGCAATGCCATCACGCATCGCAGCGCAGGAGACTGCCCAATACACAGTGCTCCATACGTTTAGAGGCGCCGACGGGTCAACCCCCTACGGAAGCGTCATCAGCGACTCGAACGGCAATCTCTACGGCACCACGCTTGGGGGCGGCAACACCGCCAACACGCCCTGCCAGAACAACCCATTCGGCCCCGACGGCTGCGGAGTCGTCTATAAAATCGACCGCGACGGCGGCGAAGCCGTCCTGTATCGGTTCAAAGGCGGCCCTGACGGAGCCTTTCCATCGAGCGAGTTGCTTCTCGACAGCGCCGGCAATCTCTACGGCACGGCTCGCGGCGGCGGGATCCTCACAACCGATTCGCCATGCTCATTTATTTCGGGATGCGGGGTTGTATTCAAGCTCGACCGCGACCTCAACGAGTCCATCCTCTACTCCTTCAAGGGAGGATCGGATGGCTTCGGCGTCTCCTCCGGCCTCACTCGAGATGAAGCAGGCAATCTCTATGGAACTACGGTCGGAGGGGGCATCTCAAACCCAGCCTGCACTGGAGACGGGCCTCCCGGAAGCTGCGGCGTTGTCTACAAAGTGGACCCCAAAGGCAACGAGACCGCGCTCCACGCCTTCACCGGAGGCTCAGACGGATACGGCCCCTTCGGCAGCCTCTTGCGTGACTGGCAAGGGAACCTGTTCGGTGTTGCCTCCAATGGCGGTGACATATCAAGCCCCTTCTGCAACGGCACAGTTTTGGCTCTCTCCGGCGCGCTCGGTTGCGGAACCGTCTTTAAGATCGATCTCGCCGGCGGCTTCTCCGTCATTCACACCTTCCAGGGAAAAGACGGCGGCCCATTCCCCGACGGCTGGCTCGCCGCAGACTACTGGGGCAACATCTACGGCATCACCGGCAATGGCGGCAGTGCGGTCAGCAGCACCAATCTCGGTGACGGAACCATCTTCAAAATCGGCGGCGGCGGTGAAGAATCCGTTCTTTACAATTTCCCCGGAGGCGCAGATGGGTTCACTTCCCTCGGCAGCGTTATCCTCGACGGCCTTGGCAATCTCTACGGTGCAACGTACTTTGGCGGCGACACCACCGATCCCGCCTGCAGCGCAGTCGGCGGCTGCGGCGTCGTCTTTCGGCTCGATCCCCAGGGCCACTACACCGTTCTGCACACCTTCAAAGGCGCTGACGGAGCCAACCCCGAGGCCAGCTTGTATATGGACCAGCACGGAGACATCTACGGCACAACAACCGCCGGAGGAGACCCCACCTGCAATTGCGGCGTAGTCTTCAAAATCACGCCGGGACACAACTAAGGTAAACACTAAGCTCCGGCCGTCACGATTTCTGAAAACCGGGTTCCCACCTCCTCAACGATTCACACTGGCGGGGTGGGACTTCCCCGGAGTCTTGCTCTAATCGCGCAGAACCCTGACGGCGTGGATTCACAATCGCTCGCCGCGTTCTACCTCGGGATAGGTACTGATAAACGCCGATATCGCCAGCGATCGTGGTATTGGTGGGCTGCCACCACGAAATGCCGCGGAGAAGTCCTAGACGCGGAATCCTCGACGGGTTATCCGCGAACAACGACACACAGTTTGATCGACGTATTTTGCGATTCCCTCTGCTCGTGAATGAACCTCAACGATCGAAGAACACGAAAAGGTACTCAGGAATTCCATTGCGGAGAATTTGCAGGTTTTCTCGAAGCTATCAGGAGTGGAGAATTGCTCTCCGGTGACGTTTCGGAGCAAAAATTGCCGAGTTGGCCGGAAACGTAGGAATCCTCCAGCGCTTCTCTGTAAGTTGTTGATTCTATTGACTCTATGGCGGAGAGAGGGGGATTCGAAC
>CAZHOO010000065.1:0-18291 GCA_964533905.1 uncultured Occallatibacter sp.
TACAACGAGAATGCCTTCCGCTATGAGCGAAGGAAGAAACTCTTCGCGTACTTGAACGACGCCGGAGGGCCCACGCGCCAGGCAGATACCAAGCGGGTCTTCCTGATCCGGGCTGATGGAACCGTGATCAGTCGACAAACCCGTGGCGATTTCTGGCGTTCGGATTTTGACAAGACAACCTTGCTGCCAGGTGACGCGATCATCGTCCCACCGAAGCTGAAAGGGCCGAGCACGTTCATCCAACAGCTACCGTACTTCACACAGATCCTGTCGCAAACCGCCCTCACCGGCGCTGTTCTCGGTACGGCTTACTAGCGACTCCACGAACTATGGTGAAACAGAATTCAACGATGGTCGACGAAGAAGTGACCCCGCGCGAAGAAACCTTCTCCGAGGAGCGGCGGCCCGTGTCCGCATGGTCCTTCTTTGGCGCTCTCACACACTTGGCACGCGGCAAGCGGCTGGTCTTGCTGGCTACGGGAATCGCGTTTGTCATCGGAATTGTCATCAGCCTGTTGCTGCCGGTGAGCTACACGGCGACGACCAAGATCATGACGCCGCAACAGACGCAGCCGTCAGCGGCGTTGCTCATGAGCCAGTTGACCCTGAATTCAACCGTTACCAACCCGTTGGCCGGCGCAACCGCCGGCGGG
This sequence comes from uncultured Occallatibacter sp., assembly GCA_964533905.1. Classification (GTDB taxonomy): domain Bacteria; phylum Acidobacteriota; class Terriglobia; order Terriglobales; family Acidobacteriaceae; genus Telmatobacter. Next base: position 654 of record CAZHOO010000065.1, read on the forward strand.
CTGAGCCTGAGGAATCCGAACGAACTTTACCTGGGCCTCTTGGCCTCGCGACCCGTTGCGGATGGGATCATTGCAGAATTTGGTCTCTCCGGCGTTTATCAGGCCAAGAACATGACGGCCGCTCGAAAGGCGCTTGCTGACCGTACCATCGTCACCTCGGAGAAAAGCACGCTAATCGCAATCTCCGTTACAGATACAGACAAGAAGCGCGCTGCCGCCATCGCCAATGCCTACCCCGAGCAACTTCGCAATCTGACGAAGAACCTCGCAGTGACCGAAGCATCGCTGAGACGCCTCTTCTACGAGCAGCGATTGAAGGATGCTAAAGCAGATCTGGTAAATGCTGAGCTTGCTTTCCAGCAGATCCAGAAGCAGAAGGGACTGATTCAACTGGACGCGCAGACCAAAGCGCTGATCACTTCGCTGGCCGATCTGCACGCCGAGGTCGCGGACAAGGAAGTGCAACTGCAAGCGCTGCGATCTTATTCGACCGAGCAGAATCCCGAGGTTCAGTTGCTGGAAAGCCAGCTCTCCTCGCTCCAGAACCAAACGGCGAAGCTCGAAGAGCGCAGCGGCGCGCCAGAATCCGGCGGGCTGGATCTGGCTGACGTTGCCGGCGCGGGTGCAGATTATCTGCGCGCCGAACATGAGCTCGAATACCGCCAGGCCCTCTTCGATCTTTTGCTGAAACAATATGACGCCGCAAGGTGGGATGAGTCCCGAAACGCCGCGGTGATTCAGGTGGTCGAAGAAGCCATTCCGCCTGATACAAAATCCGCGCCGCGACGCACCCTTATTGTTCTCGTGTTTACAGCTTTCGGGTTATTTGGCGCATGGCTTTACATTTTGGGGCGTAACATCCTGGCCGGCAATCCTCACCTCTTGCAGTTACTCGCGGAATTCAAGTCAGTGCCCGTCAACGAGTAAGAACCAGCTTAACGCCGCATTTGATCTTGGAGCGGGAAAACGTCCCGACATCGCAAACATCTCATTTGGTCGTATGTCTCCACTTCGGGAGCTAATGCGCTTCGCGTTGGGCTTGGAGCCGTTTCGGGCCTGATGGTCTCGCGATTGTTGATGCCCCGCGGACGCGGTGAACTGGCGATCCTCCTCTACTTTCCCACGCTGATGGCTGCGTGCTTCAGTCTCGGAACGCCGCAGGCAATCACAGCACTCATCTCCAAAGACCCGAAGCATCCGGAGGAGGTCTTGACGATCGGCTTCCGCCTCGCGGTTGCTCAGGTTTTGCTGGCGGTTCCGCTCTTCATACTTTGCGCGCCGCTCACGCTGACAGGTGACAATCGGCCGTTAGCGATCCCAGTGCAAGTCTCCTGCGCTTGCGGCGCCTTCATGATCCTCGTACCGTACTTCAACGCCATGGCCTATGGCTTGAAGTGCTTCACGTGGGTCAACGCCGTAACGCTCGCCGGCCAGGCGAGCTACGTGGTCGCGCTTCTCATCTTATGGCTTATCGGGACTCTCACGCCTCTCACCGCCGTGCTTTCGGCGCTCGGCAGCCAATTGCTCCAGTGCCTCTTGCATCTTATTCACATCAGGCCATCGTGGCTGAATCGGCGCCTTCCCCATGGCGCCTACCGTCGATGTTTGGGATTGGGAATCCGCTTCGCGGCGCCAAGCCTCGCCGCAGTTGTTCTGCTCAATGCCGATCGAGCCATCCTCATTCGCACAACGACGCTCGAGCAAATCGGTTACTTCGCCATCGCCTTCGCGGTTACGATGCCGATCACGATCACGACTGAGGCGTTCACGCAGATTGGTTTTGTCGAAGTTTCAAGCACAGAAAATGCTGACGCCTCGCTGGCCCTTATGCTGCGCCGGTTTCAGATGGCACAAGTGGTTGCCGGAGCAAGTTTTCTCTTCGCATGCGCTCTTGTGGGCCCAGTGATCCAGTTTGGCTTTGGCAAGGCATACCTCAGCGCGATTCCCGCTGCGTATCCCCTGGCGCTGGCAATGTCGCTCAGAGCCATGACGAGAACGTTGGAGAACAATCTGCGCGGCCTTCGCTTCATCGTTCCTGGCACGGTCGGTGCCGCAATCAACCTCACGACACTGATTCTTCTCAGCATCGCCCTCGTGCCGCGTTGGGGAGCGTTTGGTTTTTGTTGCGCCGTCCTGGTTGCAGAGACGATTTACTTGATCTGTTTGGGGCTATATCTCACAACGCAGCAAGGTGTCCACCTGCCCTCGCTGTGGGGTTTTCGGCCCAGCATTGTTCGCGCCATGGCGCTCGCAATCGCTGAACTGTTCAGAGAAATAGTTTTGGCGGAAAACAGAAACGAAAAGGTAGCAGAGAGCGCGTGCTGAAGACTGAACAAGAGACACGGGCGATTCCATGGCTCCGGCTACTTCTCTCGGTCATTGTGATCGTCACAGTGACTTTGCTGGTGCGGCGCGAGCGTGTCGATGCGCCGGGCGCCGGGGTTCTCGCTGCGCTCCTGCTGGTGGGTTCCGCCGCAATATTGCTTCATGCGGCGGTGAAGACGGGCAGCTTCATCAATGGATATACACTGGTGTGCGGCACGTTTCTGCTGACCTACCCGCTGTCAGCGTTCGTTCACCTCACCGGAACCGACTATATCTCCCTCGGCTTCTATGAAATTGCGGCCCTCGATCGCCATACACAAATCCATCATGTGTATCTGTCGCTTGTGCTCGTACTCCTGGCGCAATTAGCTCTTTGGTGGGGGCTTGCGCCTTCGCGTCCTCAGGCTCTACCCAACGGACCGCATTTAATCCGCGTGCGTTCTACGCTGCTTGTTCTCGTCGGAGCAGTCTTTACGCTCATAGGCGTTGCGGGCACATATCAGCTCTTTTTGAGCTCAGGTGAATTGGTCGAAGACGTAGCGACCATTGACCGGGCAAGGCAACTCTCCGAAGGAACCGCGCGCTATGTCTTCATGTCCACTTGGCTTTCCTGGGGCATCATCTTCTTATTAACTGCGTTCATGGTTTCGCGTTTCAGCAAGAACCACCCAAGGATCTCTCTCGCCGCGCTTATGGGCGGATCCACTTGCATGTTTCTCAATCTCTTCTGGACCGGTAGCCGGGCCGAGAATCTGCTCGCAGTTTTGCCTCTTTTTTTTGTCGTGAACAAGATTGCCCCGCGCCTTTTCCGCCCCTACGCTTTGGTCATCACTACCGGAATCGTGGGGATCGTTGTTTTCGAAACCATCGCGCGTACGGCCACGATGTTAAACGGTGGCCTCGATCTTCTCATTCAGGGCGGAACGACACCGAGCCAATTCGTCGCCAATCAATTGGCCGCTGTCTTCGACTGGCAAATGGGAAGGTATCCGACGATCAGTCTAGCCTTTGACATGGTGAACCGGTATGGCCACGCTCTTGGCTCGACCCTGCTTCAAGGAGTGGCTATGACGGTCAATGCTCCAGCGACTTTGTTGCACATCCCCCTTAAGGTACCGGAGCCGGAAGCGATGACGTCGCTGGTTGGACAGTACATTTATCAGGATCCATCCATCAATGGCGTTGTGCCGGGAACCCTCGCGGAATCTTACTTCAACTTCGGCACCCTTGGTGTACTCGGCGGTTTCTTTATTATCGGAAGAATTGCGAAGGTTTGCATTTCGATGGCGCATTCCGCGGTCGACATGGGAACTTTGCTGCTCAGCTTTTATGTCATCACCCTGCTGTGCCTGTGGACGATACCCATGACCGCAACCATTGGTGTGTATCTCCTGGCCACCAGAGGCCTCCCGATTCTTGTCTTCGTCGCCATTGAGCAGACTCTGAGCAGGTCGTCGAATCTAACGCCGCAAGCCGCCGCACATACCATGCCTGCTTAGCGAACCGGGCAAGTGGTTTTCGGACCCGGAAGTCCCGTGAAGCGAAGCTATTTTCATTGGCACTCCGCATAAACGATCAGGAAATGACCAAACGCTTTTCCATTTGCATCCTTGCGTTCAATCGGCCTGAAGAACTGTCGGTTTTGCTCAAGAGCATTGCTTCAGAGCCGCCGGGCGATTGGGAGATTGTGATCTGCGAGGATTCGTCGCCGAAAAGAAATGAGATTGCGGGAGTGGTTCGGCACTTCGCGCAAGCTCATGAACTGCTGAATGTCCGTTTCCTGACAACCCCCGCAAATCTCGGCTATGACGGGAATCTCCGCTGTCTTATCGATCATGCAGAAGGGCGCTACTGCGTATTCATGGGCGACGACGATCTGTGGTGCGCCGGCGCATTGCAACAACTTACGAAAGCGACAGATGCCGATCCGGACGTGGGCGTAATCTTGCGCGCGTGGAAAACAGTTTCAAAAGACACTGGACAAGTGGTGGGCGTCCATCGCTATTTCCCCAGTGATCGCGCATTCAAGCCAGGACCGGCAACAGTGGCGGCATTTTTCCGAAGGTCGATCTTTATTTCCGGCCTTGCAGTCCGCACGGATGCGGCGCGCGCAATAAGGACCAGCGATTTCGATGGGACTTTGCTTTATCAACTCCACTTGGTCGGCAATATTCTCATGACCATGCCGGGGTACTATCTATCGCAGATGACCGCGATTCGCCGAACCGGCGGAGATCATTACTTCGGGTCAAGCGCGAGCGAGCGCGACCGATTCGTTCCGCGGCAGCTAACCCCGGAACATTCCCTGACTTTTGTCCGTGGTCTTTTCGCGATTACCTCGAGCATTGAATCGGCACACGGCTCATTGGTGGGCCGGTTGATTCGCTCCGATATCGCGCGCTACTCCTACCCGATTCTTGCCATTCAGGCGCGAATGAGCACTCGATCTTCTTTCCAACGCTACGCGGCGGCTTTGTCCGAGCTCGGCTTGGGCAGATACTTGTCGTTTCACTTTTATCGCGCCGCTCTTTCAGTGGCCGGGTTTCGCATCTGCGACCACGCTATCAATGTGCTGAAGCACTTATTCGGTTCCACTCCCGTGATAAGCGGGGCGCGCGGTATTCGTACATCTTGAACGGAATCATTCCTTGGAATACCTATGGCGGCGTCCGGCAGAAATAAAGTCGAATCCGTCTTGCTCGTTCGCTCGGCCTTCGGGGAGATTCATGAGCTAGCCTGGCTTCGGGCGTTGTGCGATCTTGGGATTCAGGTCGAACTCTTTGATACCCACACCCATATCCCGTCGAACTTGGCCGGCCGCTTGGAGCAGCGCTACTTGGCGGGCCCACACATCCGCAAAGTCAACCGGATGGTGCTTGAGAGGGCGCGAACCACGCACCCTGACGTCGTTCATTTCTATCAGGGGCATCACTACACCGTTGAAACGGTGGCCGGCGTTGCCCGCATTACCTTTGCCTCAGGCCTGCATAACGACGATCCGTTTGGACGCCCGGGCCTAAGAGAATATCGGCTTCTCTTGGGTGCTCTGCGGAAGTACGATGGGTATCACGTAAATAGAGAATGCAACGTTACTGAGGCCGCCGCATTCGGGCTTAAACGCGTGCGTGTTCTCATGATGTACTACATCCCGTGGCTGCATTTCCCGTGCTCTCTGACTGCGAAGGAGCAAAACGACTTTGGATCGGACGTTGTTTTCGCGGGGCACATGGAACCCGATCTCCGGGTTGAGTGCCTCTTGGGAGCCATTCGTGCTGGGCTCAAGTGCCGAATCTTTGGCGGATCAGAAGAATGGAAATCCGCTCTGCCTCGCGATGCGTATGAATCGGTGCGGCCCATCTTTCACGCCAGGGGCGCGGACTACCGGCGCGCGCTTTGTGCGAGCAAAATTGGCGCTTGTTTTTTCAGCAAATGGAATCGCGATCGATACACCACGCGATCGTGGGAGATTCCGGCCTGTGGAGTGTTTCTTCTTTCTGAGCGAACCTCCGCCATGCAGGAGTTTTATTGTGAGGGGAAGGAGGCCGAGTTTTTCGATAATTCAGAGGAATTCATCGATAAGGCGCGGTTCTATGTAAACAACGAATCCGCCCGGAAAAAGATCGCCGCGGCTGGATATGCGCGCGTACTAGCGTCGGGAAACGATATTTACAGCAGAATGCGCCAGTGGCTAGCTGATGTTGCTGAATGGCGCAATCAAAAGCGGCTCGAAAGTTGAATCCGGTTCGGGGTCGCCCATAAGTGAGTCACGCGCCAATATGCAGACTTTGCGGCTCGCCTCAGGTCGAGAATGTTACCTTGCAAGAACACGACCTGCGCACCTATCACATCGTGCGGTGTTCTAGCTGCAACCTTATTCAAACAGCCGAGCATTATGCCGATATTTCTCCTGACTATGTCGATATAGAGACTGCCGCGCTCGATGAAGCCCGAATCTGGTGTCAGGGTGCGCATAAGCTACCAGCGTTCAAGCAATGGCTAACCCACGCGTCGCGTTTGGCAGCATCAATTCATCCGACCTTGCTGGACGTAGGGTGTGGTACAGGAGGGTTTCTCTCGTTTGCTTCCGCAAATGGCCTTCGGGTTTACGGCTTCGACGCTTCAAGGGCGCAAGCGGGGCATGCAATGACGCTCTTCCCCGACGTGCGGCACGCGAGTTCCCTTCCGGCTTACCTCGAAACTCTCAACCAGCCCCAACTGAAATTCGATTTCATTACGCTTTGGGACGTCTTTGAGCACATTCGGAACCCTGTTCCTTTTTTGCAGCAGCTCGCCGACGCGCTACAACCGGGCGGCCACCTATTCATCTCGGTTCCCAACGGGGGGGCAATTCCCTGGAAGATCCGGATTCGAAGTGCATTGAATAAGCCTTTGGACCTCGCACCATGGGAGCACGTCTTCTACCACTCGATTCAATCGCTTGAGAGATGCACGAAAGGCGCCTCGCTCGAGACCGTCCGCTGCGGAGCTGTCGCCTGCTATCCAAGGCCCCTCTCACCTTTTGAGGCGTGCCGGCGTGCCGGTTTTTTTGTGCTCAGAGCGATTCCGAGTCTGTCGCCTCAAATCTTTGTGTGGGCTCGGAACCCATCCAGATGACTGAGGCACTCGCAAGGATGAGGAAGAATCGTTTTCGTGGGCGAATGAATGATTGAGTTGGGCGCCGGTCGGAATTCGGAAACGCATTCGAAAAACGGCCAGCCTATATCTCGTCTGAAGGTTGGATTTCTCACCTACGATTTGCAGCGCAACACCGAGGATGCCCTCTTTGAAGTCGCAAGGGCGGCTCCATTTTCCTTAAAGGCTTTCCCGCTTTATGCGCATAGCGATCAAGAGCATTCGAGAATTCCATATCGCCCTGCGACGGCTCGGCCAAAGCATCTAGGGGTTAACGTCCGAGGCAGCACACCTGAGGGGTTTGTTTCAAATCCCGAATGGCGCGTTGGCTTGGCCTGTGCCCGCGAATCCGACATCGTAGTTCTGAAGGGCCTGCTCGGTTTGGGTGCGATCTGGTGCGCGTTTTGTGCCCGTATTTTCGGCCGAGCCGTGATCTCTACCAATCAGACTCTACCGGTTAGGTGGGAGAGAAAGCGGCGCTGGTGGGTTCGATGGTCGAAGCGATTGCTGCTTCGCATGTGCTGTTACCACATTTATCAAAGTCCAGCTTCGTTCAAAGTTCTCACCGAAGTCTATGGCTGCGCTCCCGAGCGGCTGATCTCCGCGCCATACGAAGGCGGGGCTTCGCTATTCAAGGAACTACTCCGAGATGCCAAAAAAGCCGCCGACGCGAGGTCGGATCTCGGCTTTGATTCAAACCTACTCTTTCTATTCGCGGGAAATCTGCACTCCTTCAAAGGAGTCGCCGACATTGTAAAAGCGGCTGCATTGCTTCCCAGTGATCGTTCGTTCCTGTGTGTCTTTGTCGGACCAGAGGAGCCCGCAAGCAAAGCGGGCGCGACGATTGAGCATTTCCTGCAACTTGCGCGGTCGAGCGGCGTCGAGCATCGCGTGCGTTTTCTTGGACCGGTTCCGCCGCCGAAGCTCGCCGAGATTTACTGCGCGGTCGACGTCGCGCTGTTACCTACGCATAAGGATTGCTTTCCGAAGGTACTCGTTGAGGCCGGACTGGCCGGCAAGCCACTGGTGACAACGAGCGCATGTGGATCTGCTGGACTGATCGTTCAGGATGGCGTGAACGGCTTTGTCATCGAACCTGGCGACGTCCCCCAGCTGGCGCAGGCGATGACGAAACTCTGCGACGCCTCTCTCAGGGAGCGGATGGGCGCGCGCTCGAAAGAGATCGTCGAGCAACATTGCAGGATGGATCTCGAAGTTCAGGGCTATCTCGAGGCCGTTGCACGATGCATGGCGAGAGCTGATCTACAGTCCGGTGCCTAACTGCGGCTTCGTTTGCGCGTCTCCTTTAGAAGGCTCTTCCCGTTTGTGACCCATGTCCAGTTCGCAATATCGACTTTCCGTCCTCACCAATTCGATCTCGAGGATGAATGGCGGAATTTTCGATGCCATGCGCAATCTTACGCTCGCGGTTGCCGAGGAGAGGCGATACTTGCCGTTGGTATTCAGCGCTGAGGATGCCTTCACAAAGTCTGATGCGCCGCTTTGGGGCGAGATAACCACCCGCACCTTTCCAGTTCACGGCCCGCGCGCCTTTGGCTACGCATCGGGACTGGCAACGGCCGTGGAGAGAAGCAACGCGGACATTCTGCATATCCACAGTATCTGGATGTACCCGTCAATCGTGGTCTCGCGTTGGGCGGGGAAGACCAAGCCCTACGTCGTTAGTCCGCACGGATTGCTCAAGCGCTGGGCGCTGCGAAATTCTCGATGGAAAAAACGCATTGCCGCGCTGCTCTACGAAAATGAGCATTTGCGCCGCGCTACTTGTCTCCACGCGTTGAATTCTGCAGAAGCGGAGTCGTTCCGCGAGTACGGATTGAAGAATCCAATATGTGTGATTCCGAACGGCGCAACATTGCGGAGTGATGTCGTTCGCAAGCAGCAACCGCACGGCCGATCACTTCTTTATCTTGGAAGAATTCACCCTTCGAAAGGACTGCGTAGCTTGATAGAGGCCTGGAGTGAGGTGCGCAACGATCCGGCCACGAACGGCTGGCGTCTGACCATTGCCGGATGGGACCAGAATTACCATCGCTCGGAACTGGAACGGCTTGCGGGCCGTCTTCAGGTTCGTTCCGGCGTCGATTTTCTCGGTCCACAATTCGATGCCGGCAAGGATCGCTGTCTTGCTGCGGCGTCCGCATTCATTCTCCCCAGCGAAAGTGAAGGCCAGCCAATGAGTATTCTTGAAGCTTGGTCTTGGAAGCTCCCAGTTCTCATGACCCGTGAGTGCAATCTCCCCGAGGGAGCGAAAGCCGGCGCCGCCATCCTCATGAATCCGGAGGCGAGGAGCATAGCCGCAGCAATGCGGCAACTGTTTTCCATGACCGAGGAAGAGCGCGAAGCGATGGGCCTTAGCGGGCGATCTCTGGTTGAGGAACGCTATCAATGGCGGCGAATCGGGAAAGCAATGGTTGAAGTGTACGACTGGATTCTCGGACACGGGCCGAAACCAGGCTGTGTTCTTGCTTGAGAACAGCGGTGTGGGAAGTTGACCTTTCGTGCGTGAAACTCAAAGCAGATCCGAGACCAAACAAATCCCAAATGAATTAACTTCTCACGCAAGAATCATCGTTGTCAGTCAGTTTTTCGGTCCGGATCAGTCATCGGTTGGGCAGTTTCTGGCTGATTTCGCGAATGGTGCTGCGGCAGCGGGACACGATGTGCGCGTAATCTGCGGCGCGAGCGACTATGACCCAGCTGAAAGTTCGCCGCCAGCGCCGCCCCGGCGTCAGATTTCTGAAGTGTCCCCCCCGTGCTCCAGTGGTTGCGGGACAATACGTGTAGTCAGGGTTAGAACGGCGACATTCTCACAAAGCAAGGCGAAGAAGCTTCTCTCCTATGCGACGTTCTACTTGGGAGCGCTGTGGCGAGCTTTGTGGATTCCAAAACCAGATGTTGTTTTAACGCTCACTGCTCCGCCTGGGCTGGCGTGGATCGGTTGGTTAATACAGCGGATACGCGGCTGCCGTCACGTGGCTTGGGAGATGGATGTTTATCCAGACGTTGCCATTGCCTTGGACATTCCCGTTGCGGCGTGGACATCGCGAATGTTGGATTTTCCTCGACGCCGAGCGAACGCGATTATCGCTCTCGGACCCTGCATGAGGACGCGGCTGCTGCAACACGGGATTGCTGGCGAACGAATTATCGTCGCGGAGAATTGGGCCGATGGGCATGCGATCATTCCTTTGCCGTTTCCCGAGCCGCGGCCGCTCCGCGTTCTCTACTCCGGAAACTTCGGGTTGGCGCATGACGTTGCAACCATTCGAGCTGTGATGGATCACATGGCGAATTCTCGCGATCTTCTGTTTACTTTTGCTGGGGGTGGCCTCGCGCGCAGAGAGCTAGTCGGTTTCTGCCGCGAGCGCGGAATAGAAAATGTCCATTTCGCCGGGTACTCTGCTTTGCAGGAATTGGGTGCGAACCTCGCAGAGTGTCACGTAGGTCTGGTTACACAGAAATATTCGACCATTGGCGCTGTCGTGCCGAGCAAGATCTACGGACTGATGGCGGCAGGAAGGCCCGCCCTTTTTATCGGTCCGGCGGCGGCCACGCCCGCGCTTCTCATAGAACGGTTCGATTGCGGATGGCAGTTTGAATGCGGCGATGAGAGCGGTGTGCTGTCGTTGCTCACTCATCTCCTTGAGCATCCTGAAGAGATCCAGGAAAAGGGGCACAACGGACGCAAGGCCTTCCTCGATAGTTATGACAAACCCGCTGGGGTGAAGCGGGTGATGCTCGCCTTGGGTTTGGAAACACGGAACGCGTGCTGAGACGAAGTCACTTCTTGACTCCGGTTGATTGGCGCGATGATCGATGCGCTTCCCGATTGAGCCAGCATGGTTGAACGAGTATTGGTGACAGGTGCGAACGGATTCGTCGGAAGATTTGTCTGCCGGAAACTCATCGCATCAGGGTTTCAACCAATAGCCGGGGTTCGGGACCTCGGAACCTGGCCGGAGCTGCACCGGGAGATTCCGGGATTGTGCGAGGTTTCCGTTCTGGGAGATCTGAGTGCGATTCCGGACCTGCGAAATTCGCTCCCCGGCACGTCCGTCATTGTGCACCTTGCGGCTCGCGTCCACATCATGACGGAGTCCGCCGCTGACCCGTTGCAGGAATTCAGAAGAGTGAATGTTAACGGGACCCGTTCGATTGCTTTGGCTGCCGCCGCCGCGGGTGTTCGGCGCCTCGTTTTCGCAAGCACGGTAAAAATCCACGGTGAGTCAACCTCCGCGAATCCATTTTGCGAGCAAACGCCTTCCAATCCTCAAGATCCTTATGCGATCTCGAAGTGGGAAGCCGAGGAAACGCTTCGCACCGTTTCCAGAGAAACCGGGCTTGAAGTGGTCGTTGTCAGGCCGCCGCTTGTTTATGGCCCGGGAGTTCGTGGAAATTTTCTGCGCCTCATCGAGCTTGTCGATCGTGCAGTGCCTCTACCCTGGCCCAAAAGAGCAAACTGTCGCAGCATGATCGGTGTCGACAATCTTGCAGATTTCCTCGTTCGATGCGTTGCTGATCAAAAGGCTGCCGGTCAAAGTTTCCTTGTGAAAGACTCTGAGGACGTATCGACACGCGAGTTGATGACCCGATTGGCCCGGTTACTGAATCGGCCAGATAGATTGGTTCGCTTCCCAGAGTCACTGATCCGTTTGGCGGCCAAATTCGTATCGCGACAAGACACGTTCAATAGGCTATTCGATTCGCTCGTCATCGATTCAACCCACGCCCAGCAGCTGCTTGAGTGGTCACCTCCCAGGACAATCGACGAAGGTCTCGCGGCGACTGTCCGCTGGTATCAGGAATCGCGGCATTCAGCGCGGGCGAAGCGCAACTGATGCTCGTTTTCGTCGTGCTCTTTCTGGTTTCGGCCCTGATCACTGCCGGGGTTCGCCCTCTTCTCGGGCGCAACGGCTTGATGGATCTTCCCAACGCTCGCAGCTCCCACACAGTTCCGGTTCCGCGCGGCGGCGGACTCGGAATCGTAGTATCTTTCTTGTCGGCAGTTATTTGGACCCTCGAGAAACATCTCGTTCCTGACCGGCTAGCATGGGCATTGATCGGAGGGGGTCTCGTCGTTGCAATTGTTGGTCTGTTTGACGATCGCTTCAAGCTGGCTGCATGGCCACGCATCGTTGTACATTCCCTCGCCGCCGGGTGGGCCGTTTGGTGTCTCGACGCAGTGCCCACTTCGAGGTTTGGTGACAATGGGGATCTTTGGGATTGGGTTCGCAGGTTCGCTGCATTTGCAGCGTTAGTCTGGCTTACAAATCTTTTCAACTTCATGGACGGTATCGATGGATTGGCTGCCATGGAGGCAGTTTGCGTGAGCGGGCTTGGCGCTTGCCTTTTTTTCCGCAATGTTTCGGTGAGTGGCGCGCAGTTTTCGTTGATGCTGTGCGCCGCGAGTTTCGGCTTCCTGGTTTGGAACTGGCCGCCTGCCAAAATCTTTATGGGTGACGTCGGGAGCGGATTCCTCGGCTTCACACTTGGCACGCTCGCGCTCTTCCCGTTAAAAACAAACCCTAAACTGGTTTGGCCCTGGCTTATCCTCCTGGCAGCATTCTGGGTGGACGCCACCGTAACTCTTTTGCGTCGCATGTTCGCGCGTACGCGCTGGTACGACGCTCATCGCACCCACGCGTATCAACATGCCGCCCAGACCCTAGGCAGTCATGCGAAAGTGACGTTGTCTGTCGCTGCCATCAACATCGGATGGTTGTTTCCGTTGGCATGGGCCGCATCGCGCTTCCCTCAGGCAGCAACCATATTCGCTGCAGTTGCTGTTATACCGCTCGTTTACCTCACACTTAGATTTGAAGCGGGAAGGGATCAAGACTCTCCAAGGCTCGGTTCTTAGGATTGACTCGATGGGTAAGTCAATCCAGTTTCATCATCAATTGCTTTCATGGATCCTCTTTCCGAGTTGCGTGTTTTCGAAAGTGAGTGACTGAGCATGAAAAAGGAAACGGGATTCCTCATTCGAAACATCGCTGTCCGCCGAATTCTCATCTGGGCGACGCAGGCAGGGGTCTTTGCACTCTCCGCCTTCGCGGCATTTTTGCTTCGGTTCGATTTTAGTGTGCCGCCTTTTTATCTCCGCTATCTTCCATTCGCACTTGCGATCTGGCTGCCCACTAAGTTTGTCGTGTTTTACGCAGCGAAGCTGGATCGAGGCTTTTGGCGCTACCTATCCGCGATCGATTTGATCCGGATTTCGATAGCAAACGTTACAGCGTCCGTCATTGGTTTTTTTCTCATTCGATGGTTGGCGCCTCCGGGCTTTCCGCGATCCCTCTACGTTCTCGATTTCATGGTCTGCCTTTTGGGGACGTGCGGCCTTCGGCTTGTGGCCCGCGCGACCTCACGGTTCAGTTCTCAGTACAGAACGAGCAGAGCTCCGCTAAAAAGGACGCTGATCTATGGCGCGGGTGATGCGGGGAACACGGTCCTGAGAGAAATCCGCAATAACTCCCGACTGGCTTTTAAGGTCTGTGGCTTCGTCGACGATGATTCCAACAAAGTGGGAATGCGCATCGCCGGCGTGCCAGTGCTCGGAACAGGCGAAACGATTGGCGCGGTCGTTGCGCGGCACAGAGTAGAGGTTGTGCTGATCGCCATTCCGTCCGCTACCGGCGCTGAGATGATAAATATCCTAGAGTCGTGCCAGGCGAGCGGCGTCGAGTTTAAAACCGTACCCGGATTGGGAGAAGTGATTGAAGAGCGTGGCCTCGCGGGCCAGATCCGCGAGGTGGCAGTTGAGGATTTATTGGGACGCACACCAGTGCACCTGGAAGAAGGCTTACTCAGGAGCACGTTGGAAGGGAAGATTGTCCTTGTTACGGGCGCGGCGGGATCGATCGGATTCGAACTGTGCCGCCAGGTTGCACGGTTCCATCCGGCGGGAATCGTCGGATTCGAGATTGCGGAATCCGCGTTATTCGAAATCGATCGCGAAATGCATCAGTCGTTTCCTCACGTTTCGTTTTACCCCGAGATTGGAAGTATTCAGAATCGCGGACGCTTGGACGAAGTTTTCCGGCGGTACAAGCCGGCGGTCGTTTATCATGCCGCGGCGTACAAGCATGTTCCGTTGATGGAAACTCATGCTTTTGAGGCTGTCGAAAACAACGTCTTTGGCAGCTTCAACGTGGCGGCCGCGGCTGCAGAGCATGGTGTCGACGACTTTCTGCTAATTTCGTCGGATAAAGCTGTTCGACCGACAAACGTGATGGGCGCAACGAAGCGCATCGCCGAACTGATCCTAATGGCATTACAGAATGGCCGCACAAAATACGTGGCCGTCCGTTTCGGCAACGTGCTGGGTTCGAACGGCAGCGTGATTCCTATCTTCAAAAAGCAGATCGCAGCCGGAGGCCCTGTCACGGTCACGCATGCCGACATGCGCCGCTTCTTCATGACCATTCCCGAAGCTTGCCAGCTCGTGCTGCAGTCCCTCGCGATCGGCGATGGTGGCCAAATCTGCGTTCTCGACATGGGGCAACCCGTGAAGATTGTCGATCTTGCCAGGCACCTTATTCTCCTGTCGGGGCTCCGTCCAGACGAAGATATCAAGATTGAATTTATCGGCATGCGGCCCGGTGAAAAAATCTCGGAAGAGCTTACGACGATGCTCGAAGATACGGTGGCATCGAAGCATGACAAGATTCGAATATTTGTCGGGGGGGGTCTTCCGGAGAAAAACATGCGGGACTGGCTCGAAATGCTGCACGAAATCTGCGAGACCCGGGACATGGGTCGGCTCGTGATCGCGATCAAGGAACTCGTTCCGGACTACAGCCCAAGCGTCCATCTGCTCAAGCGCATTACTGTGCACGACGAGCGCCGACACGCTACGATCGGGACAAATTGATTGTTCGGGCTATCGAACGCTCAGGTTAACCACACTGAAAGTTGCCGTTCGATCTGTTAACTGAATCGTCTTATAAATTGGGAACTTACTAGATTCTCTTCTGTGCCCACTGATGCCTCATCGAACTGCGGAGCCTGCACCGCAGGGCCGCTTCCGATTTCACAGAAGACTTGCGTTTCGCTGAGAACAATTTGCGCGGGATTTTGAGATATACTTGCCCTGTTGCCCAGATAAACATCGACGACGGTGCTGCTGAATGCGATTGCTCTAAAATGCATCAGTACAATTCCGAAAACGACTGAGAAGAAGTGACAAGCGCGGCAGCAGGTATTGCTAGTGGGACCATTGAAGCTTGTATTGATTTACGAAGTATTCATCGGAGCGTGCGATGTTCGATAGCCCCTGGCGTGTCCTGCACGTGGTCGCGAACCACGAAAAGCGCGTTGCGCAGCATTTGGCGGCCCGTTCCCTGGAGCACTATCTCCCACTTTACTCCATGAAGTCCAAGTGGACCGACCGTGTCGTGGATCTCGAGCGCCCGCTATTCACCGGATACATCTTTGTCCGTTTCGCGCGTGAAGCGCGAATTTCAGTGGTAAGCGCACCAGGTGTTCTGCGTTTGCTTGGAAGCGGCATTGGCGAAACAGTTAGCGCCGAAGAGATCGAGCGAATCCGCACAGGCTTGGCCACCGGCTGCATTCTGCGACCGCATCCCACGGTTTCAGTCGGGGAGGTCGTGCGGGTAAAAAGCGGTGTATTCGAGGGAGTTGAGGGAATCGTGACGGAACTCCGCCATCAATGCAAGGTCGTGATCGCACTCGCTGCAACCAAGCAGTGCTTTTCGCTGGAAATGGATATGGACGACATCGAGGTCTTGCGAAAGACCGTCGCCAGAGAAGCGCTCGAGGAGAGAAGCAAGTCGGCAATCTTCCGTTCTTAACCGATCAGAACTGTAGAACAAAAGAGAGGGCCTGTCTCGGTTGAGACAGGCCCCTTTGTTCTTATCCGCGCAATTGTGCCGGGACTATGCAGCTTGCTCGCCCCCCTCGGGTTCTTCTGTGTCTTTCTTCTGCTCTTCGAGCTGCTTCTCAAGCTCGGCGCGCTTCTTGGCTTTCAGGTCAGCGCGCTTCTGGCGCTTGACTTCAAGCTGTTTTTCGGCGCCAAGCAACTCGATGAACGCCTTAGCGGCGCCGTCTCCCTGCTGGAAACCGGTGCGAATGATTCTCAAGTAGCCGCCGTTGCGGTCGCCGTAGCGGGGAGCCACTACATCAAAAAGCCTCTTGACGGCGTGGTCGGTGCGGAGAAAGGCAAGCGCCTGCCGGCGCGAGTGCAGATCGCCCTTCTTGCCCAGAGTAATCATCTTTTCGACGTGCGGACGCACTGCCTTGGCTTTCGCCACTGTGGTCTGCACGCGATCTTCTTCGAGGACGGATGTGACCAGATTGCGCAAAAGCGCGCGTCGATGGCTGGTATTGCGTCCGAGTTTGAATCCTGCATTGCGATGGCGCATATGAAACTCTCTCTCTTCAAATACAGCGAATCAATCGTGCTTCGTGGATCGTGATCAGGCGTCGAATTGCAAACGATGCGGATCACGAACCACGAATCACGGTCGTTAGAAATTCTCCGTCTCGGTGGGCAATTGCAGATCCACCGAATCCAAAGGCTCCTCTTCATCGTCGAAGCGGCCAAAGCCTGCTGCCAGCGCCGCCTGGGGCGGGATACTGGTCGGGCCCGGCACCGCATTCCCCTGCTCGTCGATCTTCATCCCCAGCGACAATCCCATCTGCGCCAGGATCTCCTTGATCTCGTTCAGGCTCTTGCGGCCGAAGTTCTTGGTCTTTAGCATTTCGGCCTCGGTCTTCTGCACCAGCTCGCCGATGGTCTGAATGTTGGCGTTTTTCAGGCAGTTGTAGCTGCGAACCGAGAGCTCAAGCTCTTCGACGGAGCGATTGAGATTGTCGTTGCGGAGCAGGATACGGCCTTCGTCGCCGCGCGCCTCCGCTTCAATCTCTTCCTCGAAGTTGATGAAGATGTTCATGTGGTCCTTGAGCAATTTCGCGGCGAGACCGATGGCATCGGCAGGCAGCACAGCGCCGTTGGTCCACACCTCAATCGTCAGCTTGTCGAAGTCTGTGATCTGGCCGAGGCGAGCAGCGTCGACTGCGTAGTTGACGCGGCGCACCGGCGAGTGGACTGAATCCACGGGAATGAAACCAAGCCCAAGATCGGAATCGAAATTCTTATCGGCCGAGACATAGCCACGCCCACGCTTGAGACGCATCTCCATATCCAACTTGCCGCTTTCCGACAGAGTGGCGATGTAGACGTTCTTGTCCAGAATCTCGACGTCGCTGTCGGCTTCAATCATGCCGCTGGTCACCGGGCCGGGCTGATCGGCGCGCAGGTACAGCGCCTTGGGTCCCTCGCCCTGCAGCTTGAAGGGAATCTGCTTGAGGTTGAGAATGATGTCGGTTGCGTCTTCCACCACGCCGGTGATGGACTGAAACTCATGGAGCACGCCTTCAATGCGAACGGCGGTGACCGCCGCGCCCTCAATGGAGCTAAGCAGAGTGCGCCGCAGGGCGTTGCCGATGGTTGTGCCAAATCCCCGCTCAAAGGGTTGGGCGCTGAACTTGCCGTATGTTTCAGTAAGCGTCTCGGCATCAACCGCAAGGCGCTTCGGTTTTTGAAATCCTCTCCACAACATATGTCTCTCGTTTCCCGCGCGGCATGTACGTCGCGATGCATTTTGCGGCGGCCGCGCAAGTTCTCCTTCGATTG